>NZ_CYGX02000064.1 GCF_900019265.1 Paraburkholderia ribeironis | reverse complement strand
TCCCTTCTGTCACAGCCATCAAGGTCTCCAGCGCCGGAAAAACGGCGGCTGGCTAGCATACGACGGCATCAAAAGCGGACATTTCTATGCAGCTAAAAGCGGACATTACCGTGTAGCCACTACATCGCTATTTGTTGATAATTTATCTTATGTCAAATGTCGATTGCGGAAGGCGCGATAGATTTCGCCCTCTCTCCATACGATTGGCCGGCACGCCTGACCTCATTCACGAATGACCTGGATGCGTCCCGCCTTGACTGCGGCTTTCAAAATCGTCCAGTCTGCCTCATTTTGTTCTGCGTAAGCGAGCGCGAATCGCACGATGGCTTCGTCGAATGCATCCGACTTGCCGACATATCCACTGAGCAACGCAGGATCGCTTGCTTTCGCCATCGAATGGGCCAGCGCGTGAGCGCAGGACACCGCGTATTCGCCGAGATCTTCGACGTCGAACGTGGCGAAGTCGAACGCGCCCTTCATGTCGCGCAATTGCCGCACATAGAAGTCATTGCCCGTGTGACGCATCTTCGACCAGCCGAGAAAAATGTCGCTGGCCGACTGCAGCAGACGCTGCCCGTTCACCACACGCTGGCCGTGATTTGGATAGCGGCTCGGCGGCAGGTACCCTTCCAGCACAGAAGGCCGCGCCTCCTTGAGTTGAAGGAACAGTGGGCACTCTCCGTCGGCCATGAAGAGCGCCTCGTAGCAACGCGTTCCCACCGACCCGATGCCCACGACGCGAATGGCGACATCCACCAGTTCATAGCGATCGAACAGTGCGCGCCTGTCATCGGGAAGCGTCAACCGGTAGTCGGCGAAGAAACGCCGTACCAGCGCGTGGTACTTTTTCTGGTCATGCGGACTCTCGAGCGGGATGTGGTACACGAGCGGAGGTACGTCCTTGATGCGAAGCTTGCCGTTGACAAGCTCGGTTGCGTGAGTCATCACGGAGCGCGACGACTGCTGTCTCGCCTTGTCGATGACAGCCAGTTCCTTTCTTCTTTCCTCCGTCGAATCGGCGATCGCCAGCATGTTCGCCGCCCCGAACTGGCAGTACCAGACATCGAGCGTGTCCATGCCGCTGAATTCGGCGATCCGTTGCCGGAAGGTCTGGCATAGCCGGCGCACCACGCCGCGCTGGCCACGTATCGCAAATCCGCGTTCGCGAGCGGCAATCACGAACGATGCAGCAAGCCTGCGCACATCCCAGTCAAAGGGGCCCGGCAGTGTTTCGTCGAAGTCGTTGGGTCCGAAAAGAATGCGCCGTTCCGGACTCGCGAACAGTCCGAAATTGGCCAGATGCGCGTCGCCGCCCAGTTGCACGTTCACGTTGGAATGCGGCAGTTTCGACAGGTCATAGGCCATCAGCGGCGCGGCACCCCGATAGAACGCGAACGGACTCGCGATCATCCGCCCGTAGCGGATGGGTATCAACTCCGTCACCCTGCCCGCGTTGGACGCGTCGAGCAGTTCGATGGGATCGCGATCGTCGATCTTGCAGGCCGCCAGCTCCGCGCGGGGCACCTTTTTGCGCGCCGCCTTGCCCTGCTCGATGCGCGCAGCCAACGAGCCACGCCCCGCAAACAGCGTGGACGGATCTTCTTGTGCCGCCAGTGTCTTCGGATCAGCGCGATCCGTAGCGGCTTGAGTGCGCTTTGCAGCAGTGGAATCGAGCACGTGTCACTCCTTTTCGATTCAAGGTCAAGCGGACTTGCGTCACTTCGCCTTGCTTCATTGCGATTTGGCGTCCGGCACAGATGCAGACGCGGTAGGCGAGAGATCGCCTAGCGCGTCCATCGCTGCATCGACTGTCGCAAAGATCTCGCGATGCGCGCGGATCGCCCGCAGTGCCTTATACCTGTCGAGTTCGTGCCGCACGCCCGTCGGAAGCGCGACCACGGCGATACCCAGGCCGCGCCGGTCAAGCTCCGCACCCAGCTGGATCAACGTCTTGCCCGCCGTGTAGTCGATATTGTTGATCTCGGATGCGTCGATCACGATCCAGCGCAACGGAACGCTTGCCTCGTTGGCCAGTTTCAACACTTCCTCCATGAAGCGCCCTGTGTTCGCATAGAACAGGTCCGCCTCGAACCGGTAGACGACGATGCCGGGTGCGGCGAGCAGATCCGGCTCGACGTGATGTGTGAGCCAGTGGCCGGCGGGGCTACGCGTCAACACGCGCGTGCGCAGGCGGTAGCTATGCCGCGCATGCGCGATCAGCGATAGCACGACGGCAGCAAGGATACCGTGCATCACATCGACGAACACGACCACGCACGCTGCGAGCAACGCAACGACGAATTCGTCCTTCTGCATGCGATAGAGTTCGACCATACCCTGCACGTCGATCAGCTTCACGCCGATCATGAAGACGATGGCCGAGAGCACGGCCGCAGGCATAAGGCTGAGCGGCCTCGTGAGGAATAGCAGCACCAGCAGCACAATCACGGCCGTCGTGAGATGGGCGACCTGGGTGCGGCCACCTGCATCATCGACCATCTCGGTCTTGGTCGGACTGCCGTTCACGACGAAGGTGCCCGTCAACGCCGCCGCTGCGTTCGCTGCCGCGAGCCCGATGATGTCGGCATTGTCGTCGCCCTTCTCGTTGTAGCGGTTGGCGTATGCACGCGCCGTCGCCGCGCTCTGCGCGATGATGACGATGAAGCATGAGGCCGCCGTCGCCAGCACCTGGTTGATCTCGTTCATGTGCAGCGGCGGCACGAACAGCGACGGAAGTCCGCCTGGCACTTCGCCCGTTACCGCGATGCCATGTCCGGCGAAATTGAACACTCCGCTGGCCACGATGGAGCCGATCACGGCGATCAGCGCACCCGGTGCGCGCGGCGCGAGGCGCTTGCACCCGATGATCACGGCGAGGATGGCAATCGAAAGGACCGTGGTCGGATAGTTCGCCTCGGCGACACGTTGGAGCACGGACAGCAGTTGCATGACGGGGCCGTGCCCCTGCTTCGCGAGCCCGATCAGCCCGGCGAGTTCGCCCGCCGCGACCTGCACGCCCACGCCCGTCAGGAAGCCGATCAGTGCGCTGCGGGAAAGAAAGTCGGCCAGAAAACCCAGGCGAAAGATACGCGCAATCACAAGCATCACGGCAACCGTCAGGGCCACCGTACTCGTGAGGCCGACGTATTCCTTGCTGCCCAATGCGGCTACAGTCGTCAGCGTACCAGCGAGGATGGCGGCTGTCGCGGAGTCCGCTGCGACCACCAGCTGACGCGAGGCGCCCAAAATCGCAAACGCCACAAGCGGCAACAGGATCGTATAAAGACCCGTGACGGTGGGCGTGCCGGATATCTTCGTGTATCCCATCACTTCGGGAATGCCGAGGGCCGCCAGTGTGATCCCGGCGATGATGTCGTGCGGCAGTTGAGCGGGATTGACGGGCAAAAGCCCCTGCAGGAAGGGCATGCGATGCGGATGAGACCGTGTAGAAGCCGCTGGTTTCATGTGGCCACCCCCACTTTCCATGTGGCCACCTCCACTCGGGTTGTAAGCTTGCTGACGGGCGCGTTCGCAATGATCTCGTCTGCGATCACTACGTTGGATGCCCCCACGCTCTCGAACAGCATCTTTCTCAAGGAATTTTCGCCGCGCATTGCAATCGCGAGCGACGCATTCACCGTATGTGCCACCAACGCGATCGCCAGATTGTTATTGCCAGGACGAGGCTCATCCACACGGAAGATCAACATGGTTACCTCGGATAATTGGTCTGATCGAGATAACAGCGAACCCAAGGCCAGAGAGATACGGTCCCCCTTTTTGCGCCTGTAGTCAATAGTCAGGAGACGGAAAGGATCGGTGCTTGAACACCAGCTTTTCCTTACATGAAATTCAGATTACCCCTACACGATTCACAGTGTGCGAATACGCACTTCCGGTCGATAACATGAAAGGTTTGATCGCCCTTTCGTTGTCACGACGGCCATGAGGTACTCCGGCTAGCAAACGTTTGCTGATAACAACTGTCATGGGTGCGGTCACCCGTTGCATTTCGAATTAAACCGAACGCAGTTTCATCTCGATCAGGCACAACAAGATCAACAGGAAAGCTATGAACAGCCGCAACGATCCAGGCACAAACCTCTCCCGTCGCACCTTCTTACACAGCCTTGGCGCGCTAGCGCTATCCGCCTGTGGTGGCGGCGAGTCAAGCCCCGCATCGACAGCAGTGAGCCGCGCGAGCGCCCGTGACGCGTCATCCACCATCACCCTCTCCCACGTCGCCAACGGCGCAACGGACATCTCCATCAGCGGCGCCTTCGTCCATCCCGGCCTGCTGCACACGCAAGCCGACTTCGACCGCATGGCACAAAAGGTCGCCGCTCAGGCATCGCCGTGGTACGACGGCTGGCAGGTGCTGATCGCCAACGGCTACACGAACCTGTCGCGCTCGCCGCGACCGCAGGTCGAAGTCGATCGCGGCGGCAGCGGCCCGCAAAACTATCCCTTGCTGTATGCCGACATCGCGGCCGCCTACGGATGCGCACTGCGCTGGAAAATATCGGGCGATACCGTTTATGCCGACAAGGCCGTGCAGATCATGAACGCCTGGTCCTCGACGCTGCAGCGGCTGGGCGGCGATAGCAACGTCGATCTCGCGGCAGGCATCTACGGCTATGAGTTCGCGAACGCAGGCGAGATCATGCGCAGTTATCCGGGCTGGGCAGCCGCGGATTTTGCGGCCTTCCAGTCGATGATGATCAACATCTTCTATCCGATCAACGTCGACTTCCTCAACCGCCACAACAACACGGATATCACCCATTACTGGGCCAACTGGGATCTGTGCAACATGGCATCGATCATGGCCATCGGGGTGCTGTGCGACGATCACAGGCTGTTCGATCAGGCGGCCAACTACTTCATCGACGGCGCGGGTAACGGCGCGATCGCGCAAGCGGTCTATTACCTGCACCCCGGCTATCTCGGCCAATGGCAAGAGACCGGACGCGACCAGGGGCACAACACGCTCGGCATCGCGCTCGGCGGCGCGATCTGCGAGATGGCGTGGAATCAGGGCATCGATCTGTACGGCTACGACAACAATCGCTTTCTCGCGGGCGCCGAGTATGTCGCGAAAGCGAACCTGGTGCAGCCGGACGGCACCTTCCTCACGGTGCCCTATGTCACCTATACGAATGTCGATGTCACACAGCCAGGGTTTTCGACGGCGTCTCAAGGCACGATCCGGCCATGCTGGGCGCTGGTCTACAACCACTATGTGAATCGCAAAGGTCTCGCGGCGCCGTGGTCGACGAAGTTCGCGCAAGCAATCCAGCCCGAAGGCGGCGGCGGCAACTACGGCACGGCGAGCGGCGGGTTCGATCAACTCGGCTACGGCACGTTGACGTGCACGCGCGATGCCGTCACGCCCGCCGCCGCGCCAACCGGCCTGACTGCGTACCCGAGCGCGGGGCAAGTCGTGCTGTCATGGTGGGGCGTCGCAAACAGCACGAGCTACAACGTGAAGCGCGCTGCCGCGTCGGGCGGACCGTACACGACCATCGCGAGCAGCATCACCGATCCGTTGACGTACACCGACAGCCCCTCATCAGGCACCTGGTACTACGTAGTAAGCGCGCAAACGTCGACGGGCGAAACCGCAAACTCGGCAGAAGCCGCCGCGGTAACGGCTGTGCAACTGCATACCTGTCTGACCTTCGATGAAGCGAGCGGCACGAACGCTGCCGATGCAACTGGCAACGCCCATACGGGCACGCTCGTCGGTGGCGCAAGCCGTGTGACGGGCAAAGTGGCCAACGCGGTGTCGCTCGACGGATCGACGGGCTATGTCAGCCTGGCCAACAACATCGTCGCCGATGTATCGGATTTCACGATCGCTGCGTGGGTCAACTGGAGCGGCGGCAACGCGTGGGCCCGGATCTTCGATTTCGGCGCAGGTACGGGACGTTATCTGTTTTTAACGCCGAAAAGCTCAGCGGGCATCATGTGCTTTTCGATCACGACAAACGGCGGCTACGGCTCGCGCAATGTCAATGGCAACACCGCACTGCCGACCGGGCAATGGGCGCATGTTGCCGTCACGCTTTCCGGCACCACGGCCACGTTGTATCTGAACGGCAACGCGATCGGCAGCGCGACCGACGTTATCTTCGCGCCGTGGCGCGTCGGTCCGACTGCGCAGAACTGGATCGGGCGCTCGCAGTATCCTGCCGATCCGTTTTTCAAGGGGGCGATCGACGAGTTCCGTATCTATCGAAACGCGCTGTCGGCAGATCAAATTACCGCGCTTGTTCAAGCTGCGTAGCGGATAAACGCTGACGCCGGGATGGGCTGATCCCCATGATCTATGGCGGATCAGCCCGTGACCAACTGTGAGAAAGTTATTGGCATGATCGGCATGCGGGCTGTCGACACCTTGGCTCGTCGGCCGCACCTGTGTGTCGATGCTCTGGCAATAGATGCAAGCGCGTGAGGGAGCGCCGCCGCGAGCGGACGTCGAGACGGAAAAAATGCAGTCGCGCTCAATGAAGACAAAGCGCGACTTGCACTCATGGCAAGACCGGGAGTGGTCAGATAGGCGAAGCCGGCACAACGGAATTGAGCGGAACGAACGCGCTGCTGCAATCAACAGGCGTCGCATTACCCGGCGAACCCGACACTGTCACATCGGCGCCACTGCAGCTTTTGTCACGCTGCGCGCGGCGCCGTCACCGTGGCCCATCTCTCGACAATCCTGCGATTCGCGAACCGCCACAGCACAAAGCCGTGAAACTCGATCTTCTGTCCGGACGCCGCGTCGGTCGCGCGCCAGGTGTTTCTGACCATCACCTTGTCCCGCTCGGCGAGGATGTCTTCGACGGTGACATGCAGGTCCGGCCATGTTTTATAAAGCCCCGTCATCATCTCAATGGCGGCTTCGGGGCCGACCTGGGGACCTGACGGTTCGTCATGGTCGAGGAAATCGGCGCTCAGGTTCTGCCGCGCAACTTCCGCTTTCTTCCGGTTCACGAAGTTTTCGAAATGCTCGATCACGAATTGCTTCATTTCTTCGAGCGTGAAGCCCGGATCGCCTGCCGGTGGCACGGTAAATGACTGCATGGCTCACCCCTCGTTCGTCAGTAGCTTGAACGCATGCCGCCATTCGTTGCGCAGGAACCCCGGCAGACACCACAGGATGCAGAGCGGTTCGAGCGCGCGTGCCGACACGATGCTGCCACAGTCGTAGGGCTCCCAGCCGAACTCGCGGATGATCGCGGCAACACGTTCCTTCGCCTGTTCGTCGTTGCCGCACAGGAACATGGTCGGCGTGCCTTGCGGGAACTGCGGATCCACCATCAGCGCATTGCCGACGCTGTTGAACGCCTTGACCACGTGCGTACGGGGAATCTGGGCCTGAATCTGCTCGCCCACTGATTCGTTCGCGCCCGTCGTATATCTGAGCACGCCGTTGACCGGGGGCTCATCGGCGAGCGGATTGGTGGCGTCGATCAGGGTCTTGCCGGCGAGATTGTCCACTCCCGCAAGCTCGATCACGTTTTCCGCGATGCGGCCAAGGACCGCCAGCACCACGATGTCGCCGAAGCGGGCGGCCTCGTCGAACGTACCGGTCCTTGCGCCGGCGTGATTGCGCGCCCATTCCTGCACGTCGTTCTTGCCGGGCGTGCGCGTACCCAGCATCGCTTCGTGCCCATGCTTGAGAAACCCTGCCGCCAGTGCCCGCCCGACGTCACCCGAACCCAATACACCCACTTTCATTTCACCCTCTCCTTCGCCGGCGATCGCCAGCATCACCAGCGCGATCAGGAATGCGCGCCACCAGGCACGTTTCCCGCTGTATCGCGCAATAGCGAGAAGCCGATTCTCGCGCCGAACCCGCATGTGTACGCGAGTTGTACGAGCAGCATGGCTGCAGGTTCAGTGTAGCGCGCAAGCGTGAGGGGCCCGGCGTCGATCGGCTCGGCGCCGATGTCGCCGACCAGTTGCGCGACGACCGTCCGTGCGTTTGCGTCGTCGCCGCAGACAAACACAGCTACCCGCTCGCCGCCGACCTTTACTTCCGGCGAATGCAACAACTCCGCGAAAGGCGGGATCGCCTTGACCACCGTTGCCCAAGGGGCCAGCTTCGCGATCTCTTCGGCGCCGGAAGTCGTCGTGCCGACAAGCAGACCGCTCATGTCGGGCTTAAGCGCATTGGTACAGTCCCACAAGACCTTTCGCCCGGGTGGCGTGCCGACCTGCGCGAGCGCGTCGGCCGCGGCGGTCCAGGGCGTCGCCAGCACCACGACATCGGCGAATTGCACCGCGTCGGCGACGCTGCCGACCTGCGCACCCAGCCCCGACGCCGTCGCCCGGAGCTTCTCCATGTCGAGACTGAAACTCAGCATTACTGAATGCCCTTTGCCGACCAAATGCTTTGTGAGGCCGGTTCCGACGTTTCCCGCACCGATGATGCCGATTTTCATGGTCGAGCCTCCTGCAGTATCGTCAGGCCTGCGCAATGTTTGCCCAGATGGACTTGTATTGCGTATAGCTCTCGAGCGCTTCGGCACCCTGCTCGCGTCCGTAGCCGGACATCTTGTAGCCGCCGAAGGGTCCGCCCGGATGGTACTTGTGCCAGGTGTTGATCCAGACCGTGCCGGCGTCGATGCGATCGGCGAGCCGCAACGCGCGGCCCAGATCGCGGGTCTGGATGCCCGAGGCGAGCCCATACGGCGTGTCATTCGCGATGCGCACGGCCTCCTCCTCGCCCTGGAACGCAATGACGGGCAGCACCGGTCCGAAAATCTCCTCGCGGCTGATGACCATATCGCTCGTTGCATCTGCGAACACCGTGGGCTCGATGAACAGTCCCTTGCCGTTGATCCTGCGGGTGCCGCCACCGGCTACGAGGCGGGTCTTCGATGACTTGCCGGCGTCGATGTACCGCTGCACCTTGTCGAATTCCGCCCTCGACGCAATCGGCCCGACCTGCGTGCGCGGATCGAGCGGATCACCCAGCACGGCGGCCTGCGCCATTCGCGCCAGCTTTTCGACGACCTCGTCATAGACCGGCCGCTCCACGAGCAGCCGCGAACCGGCGACGCAGACTTCCCCCTTGTTCCAGAACACACCCCAGAAGGCGGTCTGGACCGCCGCATCCACATCGGCATCCGCAAACACGATGTTCGGCGACTTGCCGCCGAGCTCCATGGTCGTGTGTTTCAGCGTGTCCGCGCCGTTGCGCATGATCGTCTGGCCGACAGCGGTGGAACCGGTAAAGGCGATCTTGTCGACGAGCGGATGCTTCACGAGCGCGTCGCCGAGCGATCCGCCGGGTCCCGTAATCAGGTTGTAGACGCCTTCCGGCACCCCGGCATCGAGCATCACCTGAGCGAGCGCGAGCGCGGTCAGTGGCGTGTCGGACGCCGGCTTGTGCACGACGGTGTTGCCGGCTGCTAGTGCCGGCGCGACTTTCGAGCAGGTGAGCGCGAGCGGAAAATTGAAGGGCGTGATCGCCGCCACCACGCCTAGCGGTTCGCGACGCGTCAGGATACGGATGTGTGGTTCGTATGACGTGCGATAGGCGCCTCCCATCGCGTGCATCGCGATCCCGCCGAAGAAGCGGAAGAGTCCCGCGCAGTGGGGCATGATGACGTCGACGAAATCGCGGTACGGCATGCCCATATCCATCGATTCACGCAACGCGAACTCTTCCACCCGCTCTTCGAGCAGGTCGGCCACGCGAAACAGGATTTTTGCCCGCGCTTCATGATGCATGCGCGGCCAGGCGCCCGTCTCGAATGCCCTGCGTGCGGCTTCGACCGCCGCGTCGGCGTCCGTCACAGTCGCTTTCGCGAACTCCGTGACGGTCTCTTCGGTGGTCGGATCAATACTTGAAAGCATCGATCCGTCGGACGCGTCGCGCCAGTTGCCGTCGATGAGAAGCTGACCGCGCGGCATGCGCTTGCGCTGCGGGAGCGCCGTCGATTGCTGGACCATGATCGACCTCCTGACTGTTGCCCAGTGGAGGCCATTGTCAGCGCCGGTGCGGTGCCCGTCTATGCTATGTAGTGGTGAAACAGTTGTGAGCGGAGGTGCAAGATGAAAGCGGACGCAGCCAGCTCGATCGACCTCTTGAGGGCATTGAAGACGTTTACCGCGACGGTGGATCTGGCGAACTTCTCGGCCGCTGGCCGCCAGCTCGGCGTCACGCCCGGCGCGGTGAGCAAACAGGTCGGCATGCTGGAGGCGCTGGTCGGCTGCCGGCTGTTCCAGCGCAGCACGCGGCAGCTGTCGGTCACCGAGCAAGGGCGGCGGCTCTACGCGCAGATACGGCAGCCTGCACAGCAAATCGAGGACGCGATCGCGACGTTGTCATCCGACGAGACGCAGCCGAGCGGACCCGTGAAAGTGTCGTTGCCGATCGCCTTCAGTCGCGTTGCGCTGCTGCCCGTGCTGGGCCGATTCAGGGAGCGCTTTCCGCAGATCGAACTCGATCTGCGTTTCGAGAATCGCCGCGTGGACCTGATTTCAGAGGGCTATGACTGCGCGATTGGTCAGCTTAAGGATACAAATTCGAGTGTGGTCGCGCGAACGCTCGCGCCGCTGACGTTGATTCTGTGCGCGGCACCGGCATACCTCGAGCGGCATGGGGAGCCCTCGTCCGTCGAAGAGCTGGAGCACCACGAGCTGATTTCATTTCGCTCACCGAATAGCGGACGAATCCAGACGTGGAAGTTTCAGGTGCGCACGAGGGAGATCGTGCTTCAGCCTCGCTCCCGGCTCGTCGTGACGGACACCGAGGCCTTGACCGAACTCGCCGTCGCGGGCTGTGGCATCGCCCTGTTGGGCGCACATCACGCGGCGCCGTTGATCGACGCCGGCAGACTGAAGCAGGTGCTGCCGGGATGCGCCGAGCGGCGCAGCGACATCTGCGTCTACTACCCCGCTCGCAGGCATCTGCCGCCACGCGTCGCGGCATTTGTTGAATTTGTCGTGGCGGAAGTGCGGGAAAGCGAAACGGTGAAACGCGCGATCGCGATCGGACGGCGACGACAGGCCACGCAGGCGCAAACGCAGGCTCCCGGGTAGGCGGCCCGCGACCGACGGACGCGGTCGTTGCCTGACGCAACCTGTCGATGTCTTCGAGGGGAATCCGCAACTTCAATTCCCGTCGCATACTGCCTCCCAGTCGAGCTCCCGACTATCAGGCGACCAAGCGCAAATCCCTGTCTAACGTATGGCACTTGACGCCATACATGGGGTATGGCATGGTACGCCATATGAAAAAGAAAGCGACCTTACTGTTTGAGGACCAGGCGACTTACCCGGACGGCGGGATTCTCGAAATGCGAATCTGGCGGTTGCCGGAGCCGGACGACGAGAGACTCCACGGCCTGAAGTACAGCCTGTTCTATGGTCGGGATGGCGAGCGAATTGTCGGTTACGACAATGAGCGGGGTAAGGGAGACCACCGTCACTATCGGGACCGCGAAGAGCCCTACACCTTCACGACTGTCGAAAAGATGGTGGCTGACTTTACTCGAAAGGAGCGGGAAATGAACAAACTGAATGTGCATGTAGGCACCGTGCGCGATATGGGCGACCGCTTCGTCAACGCCTGGAAACGCGCAGAGGCAGGCGATGAGGTCAAGGAGCGGCACGTCACATTCTTCACGTGGGAAGAACTGACGGCAGCACTCACGCCCAAGCGTTTGGAACTGCTGCGTCATCTGCATCGCGAAGGTGCGGAAAGTATTAACGCTCTCGCCAAGACACTGGACCGTGACTATAAGCGTGTCCACGAAGACGTCACGGCGCTGGAAGCGGCTGGACTGATCGTGCGGGAAGGCAACCGGCTGAGCGCCCCTTGGGATTCGCTGGCGACAGACGTAGCACTTTGACAGGTCGCGCGTCAGCGCACCCTTCCTCGATTCACTGGAACTCGCCAGGGAGAAACTTATTCATCATTGATAGCCTCGTCTTTATCCGCTCCGACGACCTGTCAGATCGAATTCCCGCTAATACATGTCACGCGGCCTGACCTCGCTTTCCCTGGTCCTTTTTCCGTCATAGCGGCTTTGGCCGCAAGCTCCCTTTCAGGTACAACGGATGCGCCGGTTGGCCGGCCCTGGTAAGCGCCAGGCAATGCAGTCCCGGCAGCAGCTCGCGCACAATCCGGTCACGTTCCCGGTGACTACCATCGTTACCCCATGCCGCAACGATCATATCCGCGCCGCCCGCGAGCTTCACCAGATGGCTGTCGTTATCCGGGCCGACAGGGTCGTCAGCATTCAGCATGACCGTCGGATCGGTTGCCCGGAACGCAAAGAGGTTAGTCACGCACAGTGCGTTATAGCCCCATGCCTTCGCATAGCCAATGCAGCGCCGGATGGTCGGGTCATCGTTCGTTTCATCCGCAGTGCTGGGGTTCAGGCCGATGAACATCACATAGCGGCTGTCGTCCAGCAGCCCGCCGAACTCGCGCCAGAGTGCATATCGGTAGGTCCGGCACGGAGAGAAGGTCGTTTCCCGGCGCATCTGTTTTCCTGGTCATGCCCATACCACGCATCGACGAGCAGCCCCACATGAACAGATGCCAGTTCCGCCCTCGCCCGAGATGAAGTTTCTTACGTTGGCGCAGATTGTGGCGTTTGCTTATCGAAGTGTCGTTCCCGTTTTCCGTTATGACTGGTCGTTGTTTTTTGTCGTCCCGGTCAAAGCGCTATTGGCGGGTCGTCAGTCATTGCCGTGTCTCGTCCGCCAGCCATTGCTTTTCCTATCGATCTGCCTTTCCTATGCCAAGATTTCCGAGCATTGGCGTGACTCCAGTACTTCCCAGTACTTCCGGTAAGTGGCCATCCCACTTGGCGACCGCTTGCTGCTGGATGATCTCAGGCGTTATCGTCTGCTGGAGCAGTTTTTGCGCTTCCGCCTGCGCGTGTGCCTCGACTATCCTCTGATCGGCAAGCACCTTGGCTTTCTGCAACTCGTATTGCGCTTGCTGTGCGCGCTGCTGGGCGACCTGCTTTTGCTCGATGGCCTGCGCGAACTGCGTGCTGAAGTGGAAGTCTGTGATGTTCACCGAATCGACGACGAGCCGGTATGGCTTGAGTTCTTCGGTGATTTGCGCCTCGATCTGCGCACGCACCTGATCGCGATGGGTAATCAGATCTTCGGCGTTGTAATGGGCAGTCACCGCTTTCACCGAGTTGCTGATTGCCGGCTTGATGATCTTGGCGACGAGAGCAGATTCGTTTCCGATGTGCTGATAGACCCACTCTGCGTCGGCCGGCAGAATGTGCCAGTTCGTCGCCACGGTGGTCGTCACATCCTGCAGATCAAGACTCGCGGCCGTTTCCGCATCCTGGGAGTTTTGGACCTGCACATCCATTTTCACGACCGACTGGGCAAACGGAATCTTCAAGTGCAAGCCAGGTTCGAGTACCCCGGCCTGAACAGCACCCCATGTCATGAGTACACCACGTTGGCCTGGCCCGACGGTCACGAAGCCGCTGGCAATGAGTGTGAAAGCAAGAAGGATAGTCGCAGCGATGCCGAGCGCAGCGCGAGGCTTTGCGGGCATGGTCGTTTGCATGCTCATTGTTTGTTCTCTCTATTTTTTGAAGTATTGGAAACGGCGTCGCGCCGGCAGGACCGGCTTTCCTGGTCAATTGAGCCACATCGTTCTGTTTTCACGGTCTAAGCTGCGGCTGCCATATAGTACCGGTTCGGCGCCGGAAAAACTCCCGTCTTCACATCGATCAGGAATGGACCGTCGTGTTGCGACGCTTCGCTCAGCACACTCTCCAGATCGTCCAGGCGCTTGACATTGCGCGCCGTCACACCGAGCGAAGATGCAAAAGCCGCCCAGTCATGACGAGGTAGCCTGGTGAACTGTTCCGAAATCGAACCGTTGCCGACCGCGTCGATATGGATTGCACCATGCGCGCTGGCAATGGACGGCAAGGGAAGCCGGCGCGACAACGAGCTGGACCGCCGCTTATCTCAGCGACCGGTCCGATTACTTGCTGCCGCCGCGACAGCTCCTTCACGAACCATCGACGCGAACTGCGGCGCCAACTCAGGCTCGGTCCACCGGAACGGCAACGCCGCCCGACTGCGCCGCACTTCGCTGACATGAAAGCGCACGAGTCGTTGCGCGCCGTCGAATGCCGCGAGTTCAGCGCCGTCCCACACGACTTCCGCCCGCACCGCGAGATACACCAGGTCACCCGTCGCGAAGTCGATGAACAACAAACCGGCACGCGGGTCATGCAGCAGATTGCCGATCGTGTTGAACAAGCGATTGCCGCTATAGTCGGGGGTCGTCAGTGTGTTCACATCATCGACGCGGACGAAGCCCGGCGCACCGCCGCGATGCGAGACGTCAACCCCACGCGCGAGCCCCGCTTCTTCTTCAAGGTTCGCGCTCGCGATAAAGAACGTGTCAGCGCGGGACAATAGCGCTATGTCCTCGTCGCTGAGCTGGGTCGCGATTTCCACTGACGTCGAAGGCAAGCTCGCGCGTTGCGCGACGAAGCTCGGCGTCCGGCTCTGGATGTACTTCGCGCAGTTGCCGAAGCTCTGCGTCACGTCGACCTCCAACGTGTTGCCCTGCACCGACTTCACCACACCGTTGACCCGGTTACGACGCCGGGTCTGCGGTTGCAGACCGAGTCCGCCGATCATCGAACCGGTTTGCCAGCCGCCCGCGAGCGGATCGCCGGGCAGCACACCGCCTTCGATGCGCAGCGTTTGCGCATCGGGCGCCGACACGAAGCCCGGCTTGCTCGCGCGCAGCGATACCCACGGCTGGCCGCTCGCATCGACGCCGCCGAACATCATGAACGGTTGCGCGGCGAAGAACTGCCGATGCTGCTCCGGCATGTAGCGGCGAATCCCGCGACGCCCCACCGACTCCGCCTGGCTGCTCACGCCGGCGCGCTGCTGGGCGGCCTGCTCGCCCGCATGAAACGGTGAAGCCTCGATACCCCAGCCATCCAGTGGAATAAAGGTAGACATGATCAGCTCCAACTCGACGCAAGCCGCTCTTCACGCGGCAACCAGGCCCGCCTTGGTCGCGGGCATCGCGATGAAACGCGGCAACGCCTCGACGCGCCGCAGCCACGCACGAATGTTCGGATACGCTTGCAGCGACACGCCCCCTTCCGGCGCATGGGCGATATACGTATGCGCGGCAATATCGGCGATCGTCACATGATCGCCGGCCGCGAACGGCTTGTGCGCCAGCTCCTGCTCGATCACGTCGAACAGTTTGACGGCGATGTTCTTCGCGCCCTGATGATCCAGCGGCGCGCCGAACACGGTCACAAGCCGCGCCGCGCACGGCCCATAAGCGATCTGACCGGCGGCGAGCGATAGCCACCGCTGCACCGCGGCCGCGCCCTGCGGGTCTTCCGGCAGCCACGATGGGTCGCCGTAACGCCTGGCCAGATAGACGAGAATCGCGTTCGAATCGAACAGCGTCACGTCCCCGTCCTGGATCGTCGGCACCTGGCCGAACGGGTTGAGCGCCAGATAGTCCGGCTTGCGGTTCTCGCCCGCTTTCATGTCCAGCTCTACGACCTCGAACGGCAGGTCGAGCAGCGTCAGAAACAGCTTGACCCGATGCCCGTGCCCGGACAGCAGGGTCGTGAACAGTCGGATGGGCTGGGCAGGTTTGGCAGCAGGCATGTCACGCTCCGGAGTTTGAACAGGCATGCGCTCAGAATAGGCGCCCGCGTGATCGCGCAGAAGCCTGATAATCCGGGAAACACATTCAATCGAAGATGGACAATCGACCATGGCCGACGTACGCGATGTCAACCTGAACCGTCTGGCGATCTTCGTCGCCGTCGTCGATGCGGGCTCGCTGACCGCCGCCGCCGCGCGGCTGGGACTCGCTAAAACCATGGTCAGCACGCACATGCAGCGGCTCGAAGCCGAGGTCGGCGCGAGCCTGCTGGTGCGCACCACGCGGCGGCTCGGTGTCACCGAAGCGGGCCGCGCGTTCTATGACGCGAGCGTGAAGATCCTGCGCGCCACCGAAGACGCGCTGAATGCGCTCAGCGGTGAAACCGCGCCGGTACGCGGCATGTTGCGCGTCAGCTCGCCGATCGATTACGGCGCGCTCGTCGTCGCGCCCGCTCTGGTCGAACTGCGCCGCACGCATCCGCAGCTCGACGTCGAGTTGCTATGCAGCGACCAATACGTGGATCTGATTGCCGAAGGCATCGATGTCGCGATCCGCCTGGGCCGGCTCGCGGATTCCAACTACCGGGCAGTGAAGCTCGGCAGTTTCGTCAAGTGGATCGTTGCGAGTCCGGCGTTCGTCGACACGTGGGGCAAGCCGAGCACGCCGGCTGACTTGCCGGCGCTGCCCTTCTGCGCATTGACGGTATTGCCGCGCCCACTGACGCTCGAGCTGCGCCGCGCCGACGGCGAAACCGCCAGCGTGCGCTGCGAAAACGCGTTGCTGGCGAACACTGCCGACGCCTGCCGCGCCGCGACGCTCGCGGCCGGCGGCTTCGGTCTGTTGACGGACTTTTCGGTTGACGGCGATGTCGCGGCCGGCAGGCTGATCCGCCTGATGCCCGAATGGGCGAGCGCAGCTGCCGGCATTCAGGCCGTGTTTCCGCCCACCAGTCATCCGCCGGCGAAAGTGCGCGCGCTGATCGACACGCTCAGGAAGCGGCTTGCCGCAAGCGACGCGACACGCTGATCAGAACGAATGCCGCATCCCGATGCGCACGTCGGCCTGAGTGGTCGAACTCGACGGCGTGAAGCTGTAGCCGATCACCGCGTTCACGCCATCGGATGCGCGCAGATAGTCGCCGGAGATATACACGTCGGTGCGTTTGGACAGCAGGTAATGCAGTCCGAGCGAGCCCTGGTTCCAATGATTGCCTTCGAAGCGCGTGTGCTGATAGCCGCCATACAGGAATAGCGCAGGTGTGAATGTGTACGACGCCCCGCCTTCATAGACCTGCATGTGCGACGTTTGCCCGAGGCCCTTGATGGTCGTGTAGGTGAAGTTGCCGCTCAGCATCACCTTGTCGATCGTATAGGCCGCGCCGATTCCGAACGCGCCTTGCCGGTCGACCGGGAACGGCGATGAGCTGTACAGACTCGTGATCGCGCCCGTCGCCGGATCGACCGAAACGGTGGGCTGGCCGAGGAACGTATGCACGCCGATCATTGCGAACGGGTCGAACGCATAGATGCCGAACGGATTGTTCAACTGCGTATAGGCCGCGCCCATGTTGAACGCGCCGTGTTCATAGTGCGCGCCCACGCTCCACGCGCTCTTCTCATGAAAATTGCCGGCGGTATTGCCGAATGAATACATGCCGCCGAACGTCACGCCCGAGAAATCGTTCGACAGAAACTTGATCGAATTGGGCAGCCGGTCGCCGTTCATCCGGTCGAAGTCGCCCTGATGGATTGCATAGCCGCTTGCCCATGCGGAGATGTTGTACAGGTAGACGAACTCTTCGGTCATGTCGAGCTGATTGCCGAGCGACAGCGTGCCCCACGCGTTCTTCAGTCCCACATAGGCCTGCCGTCCGAACAGAGCGCCACCGAAACCAAGTTGTCCGTTGCTCAAATGAAAGCCCGATTCGAGCACGAAAACTGCCTGCAGGCCGCCGCCGAGATCTTCGACACCCTTGAAGCCGATCCGGTTGCCGTACGAAATACCGTCGTCGAATTTGACCTGGTGAGAGCCGCCCGCGTTGCTGACGTACGTGATGCCGGCGTCCACGATGCCATACAGCGTAACGCTGCTTTGCGCTTGCGCGGCGGCCGGCGCGAAAACGGCACTGGCTGCTACGGCGAGTCCGGAAAGGCCGACGGCATTGTTCTTCTTCATCTGATTCTCCCCCTGCTCTTGCCTGCGTATTTCGTTAAATAAAGCGCTGCCTGCTGCGCATCGTCGAGAGACGCGCGGCATGGCTCGCATGACGGGCTGTTCGAAACGGCTAAGATGGACTGCAACGAATGAGACTCGCGTCGATGCGCTCTCACCTACAGCGTCCGCATCGACGGGTCAAGAATACGGGTCCACATTTACGACGAATCGAGCAGAAACGACATGAATTTGTCGTACAGCGACCTTGCACGTGCGTCGGCTCGATAGTGAGGAATCCAATTGTTATTTCACGCCAAGCGCGGTTTGCACCGCTAGCAAGCCGTTCGCGCCAGTCGCGGTGTTCACGCCGTCGAGCCACGTCTTCAACAAGTCGGGGTGATGCTTCAAGGCTTCGGTCGCTGCCACATCGACACTGGTCTTCTTGTCCAGCACCTGGGCAATCACGCCGTTTTCCAGATCGACATTGAACGTGAGTTGCCTGAACAGGCGGCCGACGTTCGGACACTGCGCGGCGAAGCCGCTGCGCGCGACGGTGTTGACCGTGGCACCGCCGTAGTTGGGCCCGAAGTATTTGTCGCCGCCGTCGAGATAGGTCAGCTTGAACTTCGTGTTCATCAGATGCGGCTCCCACGCGAGGAACACGATCCACTGCTTGTCGCGCACCGCGCGCTCCACTTGCGTGAGCATGCCGGTCTCGCTCGATTCGACGAGCTTCCAGTTGCCGAGTCCGAATGCCTTGTCGTCGACCATCTTCCGGATGTTCTGGTTGGCGGGTGCGCCCGGCTCGATGCCATAGATCCTGCCGTCGAACCTGTCGGCGTACTTCGCCAGATCCGCGAACGAATGGACGCCGGCGGCCGCCACGTAGTCGGGCACCGCGAGCGTAAACTTCGCATTGCTCAGATTCGGGTGCACGACTTCGATCGACTTCTCGTCCTCGAACGGTTTGACAATTGGCGCCTGAGCCGGCATCCAGTTGCCGAGAAACACGTCGACCTGCCCTTTCTTCATCCCCTGATAGGTGATCGGCACCGACAGATTCGCCACGCGCTGCTGGTAGCCGAGCGCCTTCAACAGCACGCCGGTCATTGCATTGGTGGCGTCGATGTCGGTCCAGCCCGGCCCCGCCATGTTGACTTGCAGGCACGACTGAGGCTCGGCGGGCGCTGCGAAACTCGCCGTCGCGCACAGTATCGCGGCGCCGGATAGCGCCTGTTTGAAGAGCGTGTTCATCGTCATGTCGGCTTCCTGTGGGTGGGTGGAAAGTGGGCGTGAGGGTCGGCATCGGCGTCAACGGGTGACGGCGGGAAAGCGCGCCATCGCTTCGAGCGTGTCGAGGTCGATGTGGTTGCGCATGTAGCGCTGGCTCGCGTCGACGCGCGGTTGCCAGTCCCATGACGCGACCTTGCCTTGGGTGGTCGCGTTGAAATGGAAACGCCGCCGCCGCTGGCTTTGCAGCACCTGATCGTGCAGTGCGGCAAGATTCCAGCGTTGCGCGATCTCGTCGCGCAACGCCGCGACGTCTGATGCGTATTCGCTGCGCGCGGCGAGGTTCTCGCGCTCCAGCGGGTCGGCCTGCACGTCATAGAGCTGATCCGGGTCGGCCGGCGTATGAATGAATTTGAAGCTCCCGCGCCGCAGCATCACGATCGGCGCAATCGCACCTTCCGCGAGGTACTCGCCGAGCGCTTCGTCGTGACCGCCCGGCGTGCCGAGCAGATGCGGCATGAGGCTTCGGCCGTCGGGCGTGTCTGGCCAGACGGACGGCGGTGTGCCGCGCGCCAGTTCGACGAGCGTCGGCAGCAGATCGAGATGCGACACCGACGCCTGCACGCGATGCGCGTCGAACTGCTGCGGCGCATGCACGATCAGCGGGACGCGGCAGCCGCCTTCAAAGAACGTCATCTTGTACCAGAGGCCGCGCTCGCCGAGCATCTCGCCGTGATCGGAGGTGACGACGATCACCGTTTCCTGCGCGAGCCCGGACTGTTCCAGTGCCTCGAGGATCGCGCCGAACTGGTCGTCGACGTAGGCAATCGCGCCGTAGTAAGCACGGCGCGCATTGCGGATCTGCTGGTCGGTGGGCGGCGTGCGGTCGATGTCGCAGACGTGCCGCAAACGTTGCGAGTGCGGGTCGGCGGCGTCGAGCGGATCGCGATACGCAGGCATGTCGATCTCTTCGTCGCTCACCATGTCCCAGTACTTTTGCGAGATCGCATACGGGTCGTGCGGATGCGTCAACGAGGCCACCATGCAGAACGGCCGCACATCTTTGCCCGCATGACGCTCGCGTGCGATGTCGAACAACTTCTGGCGCGTGGTGAAGGTGACTTCGTCGTCGAAGTCGAGCTGGTTGGTTCGCACGCAAGGGCCCGCGTCGATCACCGAACTCATGTTGTGATACCACGTCGGCCGCGCTTTCGCATCGTCCCAGTTGGGCGTCCAGCCGAAATCGGCGGGATAGATGTCGGTCGTGAGCCGCTCTTCGAAACCGTGCAACTGGTCCGCGCCGCAGAAGTGCATCTTGCCAGACAGCACGGTGCGATAGCCCGCGGCGCGCAGATAATGCGCGAAGGTCAGCGTTTGCGACGGAAATTCCGCTGCATTGTCGTACGCGCCGATCGCCGACGGCAGCTTGCCCGACAGCAAGGAAAAGCGCGACGGCGCACACAGCGGACTCGCGCAATACGCCGATTCGAACACCACACCCTGTTTCGCCAGACGATCGAGATGCGGCGTCTTCGTCACGGGATGTCCGTAGGCGGCGAGCGCGAATGGGGTCATCTGGTCGGCCATCAGGATCAGAATATTTTTTCCGGTTTCAAGCATGGAACGCGCCTCGAATAGAATTGCGGGTGTCGGTGCAGGTGTGATGCGGCTGTTGATGCAAGCGCGCAGCCAGGCAGGCGAGCGCGTCATGAGGATGACTATTGCCGTCCAATTTGTCGCTGTGAAGACGGCAAATCGTTATGTGCCAATAAGGGGGGCTTATGTCGAGGCAGGATCGCTTGCCGCCAATGCAGGCGCTGACGATGTTCGAATCCGCGGCGCGCCTCGCCAGCTTCACGGCGGCCGCACGCGAGCTGGGTTCGACACAACCCGCCGTCAGTCAGCGCGTCGTGCAACTCGAAGAAGCGCTCGGCGTACCCCTGTTCGAACGGGGCCATCGCGGCGTCACGCTGACCGAAGACGGCGTGCGTCTCTTCGAAGCGGTGCACAGCGCGCTCGACACGATCCGCGCGGCCACCGCCGAAA
Source organism: Paraburkholderia ribeironis (assembly GCF_900019265.1). Lineage (GTDB taxonomy): Bacteria > Pseudomonadota > Gammaproteobacteria > Burkholderiales > Burkholderiaceae > Paraburkholderia > Paraburkholderia ribeironis. Next base: position 90,143 of record NZ_CYGX02000064.1, on the reverse strand, counting down.
TCCGTGCGCGCCGCACGCCGCAAACCCTCACGCTGTCGACCGACTTCGGCTTCGCCACCTATTGGCTGATGCCGCGCCTGTCGCAGTTCAAGGCGCTGATGCCCGATGTCGATGTGAAAATCATCACGTCGCAGAACGTGTTCGATCCTTCGCACGATCAGGCGGACGTCGCGATTGCGTTCGGCGATGAGCACGCGGACTGGACCGCACGTGGCGCGCTCAAGCTGTTTGCGGAACGCGTCACGCCAGTCTGCAGTCCGGCCTTTCTCGCGGCGCATCCGGCGTTGCACACGCCGTCCGATCTGCTCAAGCTGCCGCTGCTGCATCTCGAACCGACCCAGCCGGCGCGCTGGCTGTCATGGGCCGACTGGTTCGCCGCGCATGGCGAGCACGCACCGGCCGCGCATCGCGGCATCACGTTCAACAGCTTCGCTCTCATGACTCACGCGGCGATCATCGGCCAGGGCGTGGCGCTCGGCTGGGCTCCGCTCGTCGACGAACTGCTCGCAACCGGCCAACTGGTCGAACTGTTCGAGGACACGCCGGTCGTTACCGCACGCGGCTATCTGCTCGTCACGCAACGTGCGGCGACACCCGCAGTCGCCGCGTTTCGCCGGTGGCTGCTCGGCGAATGCGGGCTCGACGCCGACTGAGCGCCTGACGCTTCCGTTCCAGCGCGACGGCGTTTAGCTTCTATCCGCGTAGCGCGCCGATTTGCTCTACTGCGGCGATGGATGCCGCGCTCCGCGGCGCCGCCCTATCGTCTATCTGGAGAGCGCATGTCCGCCGATTCCCGTCCCGCTCAACTGGTCCTCACCGTCGCGTGTCCGAGCGCGGCCGGCCAGGTCGCCGCCGTCGTCGGCTTTCTCGATCGGCATCATTGCTATATCGACGAACTGACGGTGTTCGACGACGACCTCAGCGAGCGCTTCTTCGTGCGCTGCGTCTTTCACGGCGTCGATCAGCGCGACGCGCTGCACGTCGCCGCGCTCGAGCGCGAATTCGCGCCGATTGCCGAGCGCTTCCAGATGACATGGGCGATGCACGAAGTCGCCAAACGGCCGAAGGTTCTGATCATGGTCTCGAAGCTCGAACACTGTCTTGCGGATCTGCTGTTCCGCTGGCGCATGGGCGAACTGAAGATGGACATCGTCGGGATTGGCTCGAATCATCGCGATCTCGAACCGCTCGCGCAGCAGCACGGCCTGCCCTTCCACTATTTGCCGGTCACGGCCGATACCAAGCCGCAACAGGAAGCGCGTCTGCTCGATCTGTTCGAGACGTCGGGCGCCGAGCTGATGATTCTGGCGCGCTACATGCAGATTCTGTCCGGTGAGACGAGCCGTGCGCTAGTCGGGCGCGCGATCAACATCCATCATTCGTTCCTGCCTGGCTTCAAGGGCGCGAAGCCCTATCACCAGGCGCATGCGCGCGGTGTCAAACTGATTGGCGCAACCGCCCATTTCGTGACCGACGATCTCGACGAAGGTCCGATCATCGAGCAGGCAGTGGAGCGCGTCGATCATTCGTACAGCCCCGAGCGGCTACTCGCCACCGGACGCGACGTCGAATGCATCACGCTCGCGCGGGCGGTCAAGGCATTCGTCGAGCGGCGGGTGTTCATCAATGGGGATCGTACCGTCGTGCTGCAGTGAGCATGCTGCGATGAACGCGCCGCAATAAGCAGGACGCAACAAGCAGAAACCGCATCAAGCAAAAACGCCGCTGAAAAGCGGCGTTTCTGCTTATCGAGTGGCCGCCTCAACAGCGCGGCAATCCGTGCACCCGCGTAATCACTTCACCCAGCTATCCACGCGGTCGCTGTGCGCGCTGATCCACGCATCGGCGGCGGCGGTCGGCTTTTCGCCATTCTGGGTCGCCAGCATCACGCTATCGATCTCGCCCGGCTTCCACTGGAACTTCTTCAGGAACGCGACGACCGGCGGCGCCTTCTTCTCGAGCTCGGGGTTCACGATGCTATCCACATGCTCCGCTTCACCGAACACCTTCTTCGGATCGTCGAGGAACTTGAGCTTGTACTTCGCGAACATCCAGTGCGGCTTCCAGCCGGTCACGATGATCGGCTTGCTCGCCGCTTCCGAGCGCGCCAGCTCCGCGGTCATCGCGCTGCCCGAACTCGGCATCAGCTGATAGTCGAGCCCATATGCCTTGATCGCTTCGCTGGTTTTCTGCATCACGCCCGCGCCGGCATCGATACCGACAATGCGTGCGCCGAACTCCGCCTTCTTCGCCTGCAGATCACCGACGCTCGTCACATCCGCGTTGTCCGGCACGATCAGGCCGATCTTCGCGTCGTTGAAGTTCGGCCCGAGGTCGATGACCTTCTCCTTGAAGTTGTTCCAATACGCACCGTGCGTGACTGGCAGCCACGCGGAAAGCGTCGCGTCGAGGTCGCCGCGCGCCACGCCCTGCCACATTACGCCGGCTGCGACCGGCACCAGTTGCACCTGATAGCCGAGGCGCTTTTCGATCACGCGCGCAGCCACGTTGGAGGTCGCGACGCTATCGTCCCAGCCTTCCACGTAGCCGATCTTGATGGTCGGTTTGGAATCGGCCGCCACCCCTGCGCTGCCAGCCGCCAGTACCGTACACACCGCGCTTGCCACGAATATCTTTCTGATCAATCCCATCGCCGTTCTCCCGTTTGCCGTCAACCAACCCATTGAGTATTTAGAATCGCTAACCAGAATTGCCAGGTAGCGTTGTTTTGCGACATCCAGTTGTCTGCCTGCGACTTTGGTCGCCGCTTTCCACATGGCTTCCCGCATCACTTCATACAGCGCACTTCGTGCTACTTGTCCACCACGAGGTCGCTCAGTGGCTTACTGCAGCACAGCAGCACCATGCCCTGGTCGATCTCGCGCTGACGAATGCCGCCCGCGTGTTTCATCGCGACTTCACCGGATACCAGCTTGACCTTGCAGGTGCCGCACATGCCTTGCGTACACGACGCCGGCAGCCGCACGCCCGCTTTCTTTGCCGCATCGAGCACATGCTGGCCGCTGCCGCATTCGATCTCGCGATTGCTTTTGGTGAAGCTCACCTTGAAACGCGTTTCTATTTCGACTTCCGTCGGTGCGGGTTCGAATCCCGCGGCTTCGGCACGCTCGTCGCCGGAATCGCCGGAATCGCCGGAACCGTTCGCCGTGACAGGCGCGCTCGCATGCTGCGCCGCATCCGCGACGTGCAGCGTGGTCACTGGCGCGGCCACTTCGCTGACCGTCTCGAACGAAAAGCTTTCCTCGTGATAGTGGCGGCGATCGAACCCGCCCTCGGCCAGCAGGTTGCGCACGGCCTGCATATACGGCGCGGGCCCGCAGGTGAAAATCTCGCGCTCCAGAAAATCCGGTGCAATCAGCTTGAGCAGCGGCAAACTCAGAAAGCCGGTCACGCCCGGCCAGTTCGTACGGGCGCCGACGCGCTCGCAAACGAACGCCGCGCGAAAGCGCACCTGATTCGATGCGATCAGATCGAGCTCACGTGCGAAGATGATGTCGTCCGGAGTACGGGCGCTGTGCACGAACACGATGTCGCTGTCTTCACCGAGTTCGTGATGCGCGCGGCTCATCGACATCAGCGGCGTGATGCCCGAGCCCGCCGACAGAAACAGGAACTTGCGCGCCGGATGCCGCGCGCAGGTGAACTCGCCGGACGGTCCCAGCACGCGAACCTGCGAGCCCGCCTGCAGATTGTCGTGCAGCCAGTTCGATACCTTGCCGCCCGGCACGCGCTTCACGGTGATCGAGATCGTATGCGGCCGGGTGGGCGGCGACGAAATCGTATAGCAGCGATTGATCGACTCGCCGTCTATCTCCAGCTCCAGCGTGATGAATTGCCCCGGCTCGAACACGAACGCCCGCTCGGACGGCGCGCGGAAGAAAAAGCTCTTCACGTCGTGCGTTTCCTGACGAATGTGGCAGCACACCAGCGTGTCGTCGGCGTCGCTGTTCCAGCGCGCGGGCAACGCGTCCCAGAAGCGCGGCTGCGTGACACGACTCGCTGTGCGCTGAGGGTCGGGCTCGGTGCTGAGCTGAAACGTCGCCTGATCACGCATCATGGTTTTCTCCGCTCCTCGTTGCGGTTTCGCGCTCAACGCACGAAGGACACGACTTTTTCGCCGTGCGAATCCGGCGCGCAGGCGCCAGCGTCATTGGTGTGAGGTGCATCGCCGCAATCCGCAAGACGGCCGATGTACCACTCGCAGAATTTCTCGACGAGCCCTTCGGTGAATGGCGAATACGGTCCCGGTTCATACGCGCTGCTATTCGCGCCACGCTGCGAGTATTCGACGAGCGTGCGGTCCTGATCGTTGGTCGCGCGCCATACGGCGGTCAGATTGTCGACGTCGTAGTCGATGCCTTCGCGGGCGTCCTTATGCACGAGCCACTTGGTGCGCACCAGCGTCTTGCCCGCCGACAGCGGAATCACCGAGAAGCTGACGATGTGGTCGCTCATGAAGTGATGCCACGAATTCGGCTGGGTCCAGAACGACAGACCGCCGAGATCGGCCTGCTGGAAACCGCCGAGCAGCTTCTTCGAGGCGACCTTCGCGTCGAGCGTCTGCGATTCGCCGTCGCGATCGAGTGGCAGGCGCTGCGTGCGAAAACCGGTGACCAGGTCGGCGAGCCGCTCGATCTCCGCCGATGGAAGCTGCATCGCTTCCCACTGCGCGGCGCGGCGCGCGACGGTCGCTTCGAACGCGGCCATGCCTTCTTCGTTGGCGGGCGAGCGTTGATAGCCGAAGCCGTATTCGTACAGTGAAATCGTCAGCTCGGGATGGTTCGCGACGCAGTGATAGCACTCGCGATTATTCTCCATCGTGAGCTTCCAGTTGCCCTCTTCGACAATGTCGATCGACGCCGCGATCTTGCAGCTGGCCAGATCGTGCGGCAGCAGATACGGCTCCATCGCGGCGCGCATCACGGCGAAATCGGTTGGCGGATGCTCAGCAAGGCAAATGAAGATCAGCCCCGCGAGGTTCTCGACGTGCACGGCCTTCAGGCTATGCTTGCAGCGCTCGAACTGATCGCCCATGTGTTCGGCGAACATCAGCTCGCCGGTCAGGTTGTACGTCCAGCTGTGATACGGGCAGACGATATTGCCGAGCGAGCCTTTGTCGCCATTGCACAGGCGCGCGCCGCGATGGCGGCAGACATTGTGGAACGCCCGCACCTGCATGTCGTCGTCGCGCACGATCAGAATCGAATCGAGGCCGATCTCCACCGTGATGTAGTCGCCCGGCTCCGGCACGTCCGGCTCCACCGCGACCTGAATCCAGTGCTGACGGAAGATGGCGTCCATGTCGAGCGCGAAGATCGCCTCGCTCGTATAGAACGGCGCTTCCAGCGAGTAGTTCTTTTTGCGGCGTTCGATCATCGCCCGAACGTCTGCCGAAATTTTCATTGTGTGCTCCGTTGGATGTCACGTCTGGCGCCGCGCCAGGCCCTCCTGGACGCATGCTGGCCCGAACCGGAATTCAGTAATCCACGAGTTGATGCTCGCGCAAATACGCGAGAATCACTTGTGCTTTTTCGACGGAACTCCCTTCAATTACGACGCTGCCGCCGCGGCTCTCGGTCGTCGTCGCCGACAGCATGCGGGCATGGCCGGAGCGCTTCTCGGCGGCGGCGAGGCGCACCGGCTTCGCGGTCGCGGGGCGGCTGGTCCACGCGAGCTCGTCGGGGTTGAGCGTGCGCGAGCCGGCTCCCGCTGGCGCGGCCGCTACGCGCACCACGTGCACCACGCCTTCGCGCAGTCGTGCATACGCGTAGGTCGGCGCGGCATCGGCGAGCGGATGCACGGCGATCAGCGCCGGCAGCCGGACTTCGACCCGGCGGCGCACGCCCTTCGGCATGAATTGCCGGACTTGCGCGCAAGCATCGCGCAAGCTCAGGTCCACGGCGGCGCCGACGAGCGGCACCTCCAGCGCATGGGCGACGCGATACGGCAGCATGCCGCTGTCGAACGCGCCTTCCGCGCGTGTGCCGGTCAACACGAGGTCGTAGCCTCGCAGACGCGCGGCAAGCAGCGGCGCGGCATCGACCTGCATGTGTGGCTCGGCTGAAATCTCCAGCACTTCGACCGAGCGCGCGCCGAGCGCCAGATACTCTTTCAATGCCGGATTCGACGGATCGCCGGCGTGCAGCACGTCGAGCGTCGCGCCATGCTCTTTGGCGAGCGACAGCGCCATCGTCAACGCGGCCGCATCGTTGCGGCTGTAGCGTGCCGTGCCGCTCACAGGATGGCGGCCTACCGAAACGAGAACAGCGATCTTCATGCGAGCGCTCCATCCGCAACCGCGGTCGAGTTGAGCAATGCAGCACCGGTGCCGCGTGCCGTGCGCGCCGCGGCCGCTGCTTCGTCGAGCGCCGCGATGGTTTCCTGGGCGTCCGCGATCACGGTCAGGTTCGCGCGCTTCGCGATCGGCGCGCTGGCGTCGAGATTTACGGCGATCACGTGCCGGCAATCCTTGATGCCTTGCAAATGCTGGACCGCGCCGGAAATGCCGAACGCGATGTAGACGCTCGCTTCGACGGTCTTGCCGGTCGCGCCGATCTGCTTGTCGCGCGTGAACTTGCCGTCGTCGACGGCGACGCGGCTCGCGCCGATCGCCGCGCCCAACGTGGCCGCGAGCCGCTCGAACGCCGGCACGTCGCTCACACCGTTGCCCGCCGAGACGATGAAGTCGGCCTCTTCGAGCGCCAGTTGCGCCGCGTCGATTTCCTCGATGCCGAGATCGCGGATCACACCTGACGCCCCAGCGGCTACGCCGTCGAAACGCCACTCGACCCGCTCGCCCGCACCGACGAACGGCAACTTCGGATCGACCGCATTCGGCGCGAGCAGCACCACGTGCGGCAGTGCGCGCGACGCCAGCGCCGTATTCGCATGGATATAAGCCGCCACATGCGCCGCATCGATTTCGACCACGTGTGTCGCGACGCTGGCATCGACAGCGGCCGCGTAACGGCGGCCGAGATCGCCGTCGCCGGTGGCGTTGTCGGGCAGGAACACGTGCGCCGGCGCATAGGCCGCCGCGCACGCGGCCAGCGCGTTCAGTTCATCGAGCGGTGCGAACGTGCGGCGCTCGAACATCGGCAACACGATCAGTTTGTCGGCGCCGAGCGCGGCGCAGTCATCGTTGAATTCGCCGAACACGAGCAGCACGACTTCAGTGCTCGCGTCCGCGATCAGCGCGGCGCCGGCCAGGGTCTGACGGGCGTGATCGTCGAGCGCGCCGCGCTCAGCGTGCGCGGCCACCAGCAACGTGCGTTGCGGCGTGGCCGTGGTGCGGCGCGACTTCGGCTGTTCACGATGCGCGGCGCCGGGCACGTTGTAGGTCATCGCACCCGCGGCCGCGGTGACACCGAGTGTGATGCGCTTGAGTCCTTGCGCCGTCAGCGTGAACGGACGACGCGGATCGATTCGTTTGAGCGTGTTCATCGCGTTACTCCAGCGCCGCTGCAACCAGTTCGGCGACGTCCAGCACTTCGGGACGCGGCCCCACTACGCCTTCGAGCATCGCCGTGCAATTCGGGCAACCTACCGCGACGATCTCCGCGCCGGTTGCCCGGGCGTCGTCGATGCGGATGTCGGGAATGCGCCGCTTGCCCGGGATATCGGTCAACGGTGCGCCGCCCCCGCCGCCGCAGCAGCGCCCGCGCATGCCGTTGCGCTCCATCTCGACCACCTTGATGCCGATGCTCTTCAAGAGCCGCCGCGGCGCTTCCGTCTCGCCGTTATAGCGGCCCAGATAGCACGGGTCGTGATAGGTGATCTTGCGCTCCGTGAACGCGGCGACCGCACGTGGCGACAGCTTGCCGCTCGCGACCAGTTGCTCGATCAACGCGGTGTGATGCTGCACTTCGTAAAAGCCGCCCAGCGCGCGATACTCGTTGCGCAGGCTATGCAGCACGTGCGGATCGGCAGTGACGATCTTGCTGAACGAATACCGCGCGAGCGTGCCGATCAACTGGTGCGCGAGCTGCTGGAAGGTCGCTTCGTCGCCGAGACGCCGCGCCGTGTCGCCCGTATCGGTTTCGACACCGCCCAGCACCGCGTAATCGATGCCCGCGCGGTTCAGCACCTTCACCAGCGCGCGCAGCGTACGCTGATAGCGCATGTCGAACGCGCCTTCGCCGGCGATCAGCAGCACGTCGACGTGGCGTCCCGGTTGCGCGACCTGCACCTGCAGATCAACCGCCCAGTCATAGCGCGCGCCGATGTCGTAGCCGTTCGAGCTGCCGGTCTCGCGCAGATTCGCGAGCGTGAGCGGCCCCTTGCCCGGCACGCGGCCTTCGACCAGCGTCTGATTGCGGCGCATGTCAACGATCGCGTCGACATGCTCGATCAGCATCGGGCACTCCTGCACGCAAGCGCGGCAGGTCGTGCAGGACCACAGCGTGTCCGCTTCGATCAGGCTGGAAATCAGCGGCTTGCCGGGCGCACCGGCATGCTTGCCGATCTCGATGCCGGGCGTCGGGCTGCCCGCGTAACCGGCATCGGTGCCGCCCACCATGCCGGTGACCAGATCCTGAATCAGCTTCTTCGGATTGAGCGGCTGACCGGCGGCGAACGCGGGACAGGCCGCTTCGCACTTGCCGCACTGCACGCACGCGTCGAAACTGAGCAACTGGTTCCAGCGGAATTCGACCGGCTTGCCGACGCCGTACTCTTTCGCATCGAGCAGCGGTGCCTTCAAGGCGGTGGGCGGGACCACGTCGGCGTTGTGGTCACTGTCGTGGCCGCTGTCGTGACCGGCGTTGTGCCGTCCGGCAAAGCGCTCCTGCCGCGGATGAAACGCGAGGTGCAGCAGCCCGGCGAGCGCGTGCTTCATCGGACCGCCACGTGCCGCGCCGAACGTCATCGTGAACGCACCCGCGCCGATCAGCAGCGCGACGACGACGGCAAGCGCGCCGGACATCGCTGTGGCGGGCAGCACGACGAACAGCACGAGGCCGAGCGCGAACGATCCGAGCAGCAGCGGCAGATGATCCCACGGGCCACGCGAAAGCCGCGCCGGCACCGCCTTCGCGCCATGCCGACGACGCCAGACGAACACCGCGCCCACCAGCATCACGAGCGCGGCGAGCAGGATCAGCCTGTCGAGCCACGGCGAGTAAATCGCCAGACCGTAGTTGACGAACACCAGCGCCATCGCGAGGATCGCTCCGCCCGCGGTGGCGACGTGGGTTCTCGCGATATACGGGTCGCGCGCCACCACGTGATGCAGGTCGACGAAGTAGCGCTTCGGAATCGACAGCAGATTGGTCCAGCCATACGCGCCTGTCGCGGTGGCGCGCCCTTCGCGCCAGTAGGCGGCGCGTCTGGCGAGCGCGAACACGAGACCGGCGATCGACATCCACAGCAGGACGGTGATGACAAACACGGGGCTCATCGTCAGAAATCCTTGCAAAGACGCAGCGCGTCGTAGATCGCGCCGTGAATGTTGTGCATCGAAATGCAATCGCCGACCCGGAACAGCAGGAAGCGGCCGTTACCGAGTTCTTCGCCAAGCGACGGCTGCGGCTCGGACGCGAACAGCTTGTGCACGTCCACCTGGCCACGGTTGACCGACTCCGGCTTGAGCGTCCAGTAAAGCTGATCGTTCGGGGTACTACCGTTTTCGATCACCACCTGATCGACCGCGCGCTCTTCCTGCTCTTCGGTGTACTCGTTGCGAATCACGGCGATCTTCTTGCCGTCTTCCTCGTAGACCTTGTCGAGCCAGTAGTTTGGCGTGTGGATCACGCCCTGCGCGTACAGACGCCGGTAGAAAATCGGGAACGTGGTGCCGCCGACGTCGTCGGCGACCTTCACGTCGGGCGTCACGATTTCGACGTTCGAGCCGCGGCTCGCCATGAAATCGGCGACCCCGGCGCCGGCGTGCGTGCTGACGCCGTCGTACACGAGCACGTTCTTGCCCGGTTCCACCTTGCCGGACAGCACGTCCCACGCGCTCACCGCGAGACCGTCCGCGACGCCCCACGCGGCGACTTGCGACGTGAACGACGAGCCGCCCGTCGCGAGCACGACGATATCCGGCTTCTCGGCCATGATGGTTTGCCGGTCGGCGGCCACACCCAGACGCCGGTCGACACCGAGGCGCTTGGTCTCCATGTCGAACCAGCGCACGATGCCCGCCATCTGTTCACGCTGCGGCGCTTTCGCGGCGAGCATGATCTGGCCGCCCACGTAGTCGTTCTTCTCGAACAGCACCACGTCGTGACCGCGCGACTTCGCGACGCGGGCAGCCTCGAGTCCGGCCGGACCCGCGCCGACCACGACGACCTTGCGCCTGGGCCCACGCGTCTTCTCAATCACATGCGGCATGGTGGCTTCGCGTGAGGTCGCGGCGTTCTGCACGCATAGCACGTCGAGCCCGTTGTACTGGCGGTCGATGCAATAATTCGCGCCGACGCACTGCTTGATCTCGTCCTCGCGGCCGTCGCGGATCTTGATGACCATATGCGGATCGGCAATCTGGGCGCGCGTCATGCCGACCAGATCGACCATGCCGCTCGCCAGCAGACGTTCGGCCTGGCCCGCGTCGCGAATGCTTTGCGCGTGCATGACCGGCAGCTTCACCACCGACTTGATGCCGGCCGCGAGATGCACGAACGGCTCGGGCGGCAGCGCCATCGGCGGCATGCAGTTGGCGAGCGTGTTGTGCGTATCGGCGCCTGAGCCGATCACGCCGAGGTAATCGATCAGGCCGGTTTCGCTCATCGCCTGGGCGATCTCCTTCAACTGCTCGTGATCGAGCCCGTCTTCATGGAACTCGTCGCCGCACATGCGCAGGCCGATGCAGAAATCCGCGCCGACCGCGGCGCGCACCGCCTGCAATACTTCGGTGCCGAAGCGCAGACGGTTTTCGAGCGAGCCGCCCCATTCGTCGGTGCGGAAGTTGGTGCGCGGACTCCAGAACTGATCGATCAGATGTTGATGCGCAGCCGAAATCTCGATGCCATCCATGCCCGCATCCTTGACCCGCTTCGCGGCGGCCGCGAAGTCGTCGATGATGCGGCGGATCTCTTCGACCTCGATGATCTTCGCGTTGCCGCGATGCACCGGTTCGCGCACGCCCGACGGCGACATCAGATGCGGCCAGTGCTCGCCATGAAACGCCGAGCGGCGTCCCATGTGGGTGGCCTGAATCATGATCTTCGCGCCGTGCCTGTGCATCGCTTCGGCAAGCCGCGCGAGCGGATCGATGATGCGGTCGGTCGACAGGTTGACCGATTTCCACCAGCCTTGCGGGCTGTCGATCGACACCGGGCTCGACCCGCCGCATACGGCAAGCCCGACACCGCCCTTGGCCTTCTCTTCGTAGTAACGGATATAGCGGTCGCCGGGCAGGCCGCCCGGTTCCGCATAGACCTCCGCGTGCGCGGTGCTGACGATGCGGTTGCGCAAGGTCAGCTTGTTCAGCGTGAGAGGTTTGAAAAGGTTCGGGTAACGCATCGCGATCGACCTCGGAATGGATGGGCGGCTTGCGCCCTACCGTGCTTGCCTGGGTGCCTGCTTGTGGGCTTGCTTGCAGGCTTGCCTGTTGGCTTGCGGGTTTGGTTTGCTCGTGTATCTGCTAACGTTTCGTCGCCGCGGCCGTCATGACGCGAGCGGTGACACTTCGAACACGCAGTGCGGGTGGCCTTCGGCCGCGCAGCGCGCTTCTTTCGAATGCGACGGCGGGCCTTTGCGCGCGCCGTCCGGCGCGGTGTCGTTGACCCAGTCCATCGCGCCCGCGAACCAGCCCGCGAACATGTAGCAGAGCTTGCCGACCTTGCCCGGCTGCGCGAGCACGAACGACGAGTGATGCAGTTCGATGCGCGCGTGCGAGCTCGACGGATCGGCTTCGGTAATCGTGAAGATGCCCCAGCCGCGTTGCGACAGACGCTTCAGGTAATGCTCGAACACCGCCATGCCGGCGATGCCGTGCTGTTTGGCTTCCTTGTCGCACCAGAAGTACGCGGACTTGTAGCCGGCCTTGTAGAGAATCTGCGCATACGTATCGAGGCCGAGCGCCTCCTCGACGGCGACGTGGTTGTTCGTGAAGAAGTGGCGCGGCACGTACAGCATCGGCAGCGCGTCGGTGGTCCAGACGCCGGTGTCAGGGTCGACGTCGATAGGCAGTTGGGGTTGCATGTGCAGACTCCGTTGTTGTGAGTGCGATCGGGTGGCGCAAAACTCAGACGTTCCAGACTTCACCGAACACGCGTACCCAGTTCTCGCCCATGATCTTGCGGATGCGCGTCTCGCTCCAGCCGGCGCGCTCCATCGCGGCCGTCAGGTTCGGAAACTCGCCGATCGTGCGGATACCCTCGGGATTGACGACCTTGCCGAAGTTCGTCAGTTGGCGATAGCGGCCCTTGTCGTGCGTGATCCAGTCGAAGAACTCGGTGCTGTAGCCTTGCGTGAAGTCCGTGCCGATCCCTACCTGGTCTTCGCCGATCAGATTCACCACGTAGTCGATCGCTTCGAGATAGTCGTCGACCGTCGCGTCCGGGCCGCGCTTCAGGAACGGCGCGAACATCGTCACGCCGACGAAACCGCCCGCGTCGGCGATCTCCTTGAGTTGCTCGTCGCTCTTGTTGCGTGGATGCTCTTTCAGTCCCGACGGGCAGCAATGCGAGTAGCACACCGGCTTCTTCGATGCCGCGATCGCTTCGGAAGAAGTCTTGCCGCCCACATGCGAGAGATCGACCATGATGCCGACGCGGTTCATCTCCTGTATCACTTCGCGGCCGTAACCCGAGAGACCGCCGTCGCGCTCGTAGCAGCCGGTGCCGACGAGGTTCTGCGTGTTGTAGCAAAGCTGCACCACGTTCACGCCGAGATCCTTGAACGCCTCGATATAGCCGAGGTTGTCTTCAAACGCATGCGCGTTCTGAAAGCCGAAGATGATGCCAGTCTTGTTCTCCTTCTTTGCGCGCAAGATGTCTTCGGTGGTGCGCACGAGCGTGAGGATCTCGCCGTACTCGCGGATCTGCTGCTTCATTTCGGCGATGTTGTCGACGGTCTTCTGGAAGCTCTCCCAGACCGAGACCGTGCAGTTCACCGCGGTCACGCCGCCCTTGCGCATGTCCTCGAACACCGAACGCTCGAACTTCGAAATGTTCAGGCCATCGATGATGATGCTGTTGTCGTGCAGATTGCTCATCGTTCGCTCCAGGCGTTATCAGTAGATGGGGAAGCGCTCGCACAGCGCGAAAATCTCGCGGCGCACGTGTTGTTCGGTGGCGGCATGGCCTTCGGGTTGATCGCGCAGCGCGTCGAGCACCTCGACGATCAGCCGGCCGATCTCGCGGAACTCGTTCACGCCGAAGCCGCGCGTCGTGCCGGCCGGTGTGCCGAGGCGAATGCCGGACGTGATGGTGGGCTTTTCGGTGTCGAACGGAATGCCGTTCTTGTTGCAGGTGATGCCCGCGCGCTCCAGCGCCTGTTCGACCTGATTGCCCTTGAGCCCCTTGGGCCGCAGATCGACCAACAGCAGATGGTTGTCGGTGCCGCCCGTCACCAGATCGAGGCCGCCCGCCTTCAGCACTTCGCCGAGCGCCTGCGCATTCGCGAGCACGCCGTCGATGTAAGTCCGGAAGCCGGGTTGCAGCGCCTCGCCGAACGCGACTGCCTTGCCGGCGATCACATGCATCAACGGGCCGCCCTGCAAGCCGGGAAACACCGCCGAGTTGATCTTCTTGGCGATCTCCTCGTCATTCGTCAGGACAAAGCCGCCGCGCGGACCGCGCAAGGTCTTGTGCGTGGTCGACGTGACCACATGCGCATGCTCGACCGGATTCGCATGGCGCCCGGCCGCAATCACGCCGGCGATATGCGCCATATCGACCATCAGCTTTGCGCCGACGCCGTCGGCGATCGCGCGCAGCCGCGCGAAGTCCAGCGCACGCGGATACGCGGAGAAGCCGGCGATCAGCAACGCGGGTTTGTGCTGCTGCGCGAGTTCTTCGATCTGCTCGTAATCGATCAGCAGGGTGTCGCGGTTCACGCCGTATTGCACCGCGTTGAACCACTTGCCCGACAGCGCCGGCCGCGCGCCGTGGGTCAGGTGGCCGCCCGCGTCGAGCGACATGCCGAGCACCGTGTCGCCCGGCTTGGCCAGCGCGAGCATCACTGCGCCGTTCGCCTGCGCGCCGGAATGCGGCTGCACGTTGGCGAACTTCGCGTTGAACAACTGCTTGATGCGATCGAGCGCCAGCGCCTCGACTACGTCGACGTATTCGCAACCGCCGTAGTAACGCTTGCCCGGATACCCTTCCGCATACTTGTTGGTCAGCACTGAGCCTTGCGCTTCGAGCACCGAGCGCGACACGATGTTTTCCGACGCGATCAGTTCGACTTGCGACTGCTGACGCTCGAGCTCTTTCAAAATGGCGCCGCGCACTGCCGCATCGCGGCTGGCCAGCGAGTCTTCGAAGAAAGGATTCGGATTCGACATGGAAGGTCCGTGGGGTCGTTGACGGAAGGCCGGCAAAGGCGCTTGGACACTGCCTGCACCGGCTTGCATGGGGTCTATTCTTGACGTTCGCCCCGCATGTCGATTTATGAATTCAGACGCGTTCTTTGCCTTTTCCGCCATAACCGTCCTTTTTCGACAAGTCGGCGTAGACCTGCCGTGCGCAACAGTTACATGTCTCCGTTACAACCGGTTCACGATGACCCGTCATGTGTCACGCGCTTACTGCACTGCGCTCGATCGTGGTGCGCTGTTCGGGGGCGTCTGAGCACGTGAGCGGCGCCGTTCTGGTGCCGTTTGTCTGGCGATACCGCAATGCAGTCGCCCCGCAACCGAGGGTTTAGCCTGATGGCATGCTAGTTGCGCTAGTACTCAAAATTGCAGTGTCGCCATTCCCCACGGCGACGCGACGTCACAGATTCGAAGGAATCACTCCTCCCATGTCCACCGATCGCACGGCATCGTTGTCGCACTTCGCATTCATGCCGGTCCCCAACTTCACGATGATCGCGTTCACCAATGCGATCGAAGTGCTGCGCATGGCGAACTATCTGACGGGGCAGCCGCTTTACCGCTGGTCGATCGTGAGTCCCGACGGTGGTCCGGTCGCCGCGAGCAACGGCCTGTCGGTGGACACCGGTCCCGTCGAATGCGTCGGCCAGCCGGACATCGTGTTCGTGGTCGGCGGCATCGACGTGCAGCACGCGACCACCCCTGCCCATCTCTCCGCGTTGCGCCGTTTCGCGCGCATGGGCTGTGTGCTTGGCAGTCTGTGCACGGGCACCTATGCGCTCGCACGCGCGGGCTTGCTGGCCGGTTATGCGTGCGCGATTCACTGGGAGAACATGTCGGCGTTGAAGGAGGAGTTCCCCGACACGCGTTTTCTGAAAGAACTGTTCGTGATCGATCGCGATCGCGTGACCTGCACCGGCGGCGTCGCGCCGCTCGACATGATGCTGAACCTGATCGGGCCGCGCGTCGGCACCGCACGCGTCACGCAGATCGCCGAGCAGTTCATCGTCGAACATGTGCGCGACACCAGCGCGCAACAGAAGATGCCATTGGTCGCGCGGCTCGGTTCGGCCAACAAGTCGCTGTTCGAAGTGATCTCGCTGATGGAGAACAACATCGAAGAGCCGCTGTCACGCGAAGAACTGGCGCGCCTCGCCGGCATGTCGCAACGGCAGCTACAACGCCTGTTCCGCGAGCATCTGGGGATGACGCCGACGCATTACTACCTGACGCTGCGTCTGCGGCGCGCACGCGAACTGCTGCTGCAGACCGACATGTCGATCATGCATATCACGATGGCGTGCGGCTTCCAGTCGGCTTGCCACTTTTCGAAGAGCTATCGCGATGCGTTCGGCACCGCGCCAACGCGTGAGCGGCGCAAGCAGGCGCCATCGCTAGCTGCAGCGCCTGTGCTGGCCGCTTGAGTCGCGGCCTCTCTAGTCCCACTCAATGACTGGCACAATCCGCGCCGCGCGTCCCTGTGCGAAGACCGCGCAAAAAACAACGCGCTGAACGGAGATCCGCTCAGCGCGTATGTCGTGCGCCGCGTAGACAGCGTGGCCCATGCATGAGCCACGCGTCAGTCCACCATCAGGCCGCCTTCAGCAACCCATGCGGGTCGATCACAAATTTCCTTGGCGCGCCGCCATCGAATTGCCGATAACCTTCAGGCGCATCATCGAGCGAGACGACCGTCACGTTGACGATATCCGCAATCGGCAACCGGTCCCACAAGATCGCCTGCATCAGATTGTGGTTGTACTTCATCACCGGCGTCTGCCCGGTATGGAATGAGTGCGACTTGGCCCAGCCGAGTCCGAAGCGGATGCTCAGGCTGCCTTTGCGCGCGGCGGCATCGACCGCGCCTGGGTCGTCGGTGACATAGAGGCCCGGAATGCCGATCGCACCGACCGCACGCGTGATTTCCATCAGCGAGTTGAGGACCGTTGCCGGGGCTTCCTCATGCGAGCCGCTGCTGCCGTGACCATGCGCTTCGAAACCGACGCAGTCCACCGCGCAATCCACTTCGGGCTTGCCGAGAATCTGTTCGATCTGCTCGGCGAGCGACGCGTCCTTCGACAGGTCGACGGTCTCGAAACCCATCTTGCGCGCATGCGCGAGGCGCGCTTCGTTCATGTCGCCGACGATCGTGCAGGCCGCGCCCAGCAAACGCGCCGAAGCGGCCGCAGCCATGCCCACCGGTCCCGCGCCCGCGATATACGCGGTCGCGCCGGGCTTCACGCCTGCCATCACCGCACCGTGATAGCCGGTCGGCAGAATGTCGGACAGACACGTGAGGTCGCGGATCTTCGACATCGCCTGCGCGCGATCGGGGAATTTCAGCAGATTGAAATCCGCGTACGGCACCATCACGTACTCGGCCTGGCCGCCGATCCAGCCGCCCATGTCGACGTAGCCATACGCGCCGCCTGCACGCGACGGGTTCACGTTCAGGCACACGCCAGTATGCTGCGACTTGCAGGTCGGACAGCGCCCGCATGCGACGTTGAACGGCACCGAGACGAGGTCGCCGATCTGTAGCGTCTCGACGTCGCGGCCCACCTCGATCACTTCGCCGGTAATCTCGTGCCCCAGCACGAGGCCGACCTCGGCGGTCGTGCGGCCACGCACCATATGCTGATCGGAGCCGCAAATATTCGTGCTCACCACTTTCAGGATCACGCCGTGACCGATCGACCGGCCACGCGGATCGACCATCTTCGGATAGTCGATCGACTGCACTTCCACCTTGCCCTGCCCCAGATACACGACGCCGCGATTGCTGCTCATTGTCTGTCTCCATGTCTCGTGAGCGGCGTGACCGTCTGTGCGATTCTGCACGGCACGCCGTTCAACGAGCGTAGCGCCCCCTGAAACAAGGACATGTAGCGAACGCGACATGAGTTTGGCTGGAACCGACAGCGCCGTTTTTATTGATTGACCGTTCAATATAAAAAAACTACGATGGTCTCTCGAATTCACCTGTCCACGGCCGCCGTTCACAGCCAACGCCCGCACCATGCCCAAACTCGGAATGCGCGAAATCCGTCGCGCGCAGCTGATCGACGCCACCTTGCTCACCATCGACCAGACCGGCCTCGCCGGCGCGACGCTGGCATCGGTCGCGCAGCGCGCGAGCATTTCCACCGGCATCGTCAGCCACTATTTCGGCGACAAGGATGGCTTGCTCGAAGCCACCATGCGCCACGTGCTGCGCGATCTATGGCAAGCCACGTCGAGCCGGCGCCGCGCGGCCAAGGCGGATCCGCGCTCGAAGCTGCGCGCGGTCGTAGCCGCCAATTTCGACGCCGCGCAGACCAGCGGCCCGGTGATGAAAACGTGGCTCGCGTTCTGGTCCGAGAGCATGCACAAGCCATCGTTGCGGCGGCTGCAATACGTGAACACGCGCCGCCTGAACTCGAACCTGTGCGCGGATTTTTCGAAGGCCCTGCCGCGTGCGGCGGCGCGCCGGGCGGCGAGCGGGCTCGCGGCGCTGATCGACGGCTTGTGGCTGCGCGGCGCGCTCGCGGGCGAACCGTTCGACACCAAGGCCGCGCTGCGCATCGCGAACGACTATATCGATCTGGTGCTGACGGCGCGCAACTAGCCGGGCGGCTTTTTACTGAGGAGCAGGTCATGGCGGTATTCGCAACGCAACGTCCTTACATCGGCGGCGGCTATGTCGACGCGACCGGTGGAGAAAGCTTCGACACCTTCGACCCCGCCACCGGCGAAACGCTCGCGAGCGTTCAGCAGGCCTCGGCGGCCGACATCGAGCGCGCGGTGCAAGCAGCGCAAGCCGGGCAACGCGAGTGGGCCGCGTTGACGGCGATGCAGCGCTCGCGCGTTCTGCGCCGCGCGGTCGAGCTTCTGCGCGAGCGCAACGACGAACTCGCCGCGCTCGAAACGCGCGACACCGGCAAGCCGATTGCGGAAACCCGCGCGGTGGACATCGTCACCGGCGCGGACGTGATCGAGTACTACGCGGGGTTGGCCACCGCGATCGAAGGACAGCAGATTCCGCTGCGGCCGTCGTCGTTCGTGTATACGCGCCGCGAGCCGCTCGGCGTCTGCGCGGGCATCGGCGCATGGAACTACCCGATCCAGATCGCGTGCTGGAAGTCGGCCCCGGCGCTCGCGGCGGGCAACGCGATGATCTTCAAGCCGAGCGAAGTCACGCCGCTGTCGGCGTCGAGGCTGGCCGAGATTTATACGGAGGCCGGCGTGCCGGCGGGCGTCTTCAACGTCGTGCACGGTGATGGCCGGGTCGGCGCGCTGCTCGCCACGCATCCCGACATCGCGAAGATTTCGTTTACGGGCGGTGTCGAGACGGGCAAGAAGGTCATGTCGCTGGCCGGCGCGTCGTCGCTGAAGGAAGTGACGATGGAACTCGGCGGCAAGTCGCCGCTCATCGTATTCGACGACGCCAACCTCGAACGCGCCGCCGACATTGCGATGAGCGCCAACTTCTTCAGCGCGGGCCAGGTCTGCACCAATGGCACGCGGGTTTTCGTGCAGCGCGGCGTACTGGAGCGATTCGAAACGCTGCTGCTTGAGCGGGTCAAACGCATTCGTGTGGGCGCGCCGAGCGATCCCGATACCAACTTCGGCCCGCTCGCAAGCGCCGCTCAATTGCAAAAGGTGCTTGGCTACATCGAAAGCGGCGTGCAGGAAGGCGCGCGGCTGATCGCGGGCGGCCAGCGTCTTACCGAGGGGCATTTCAGCCGCGGCCAATATGTCGAACCGACCGTGTTCAGCGGCTGCGATGACGACATGCGCATCGTGCGTGAAGAAATCTTCGGCCCGGTGATGAGCATCCTCGTATTCGACGACGAAGACGAAGCGATCGCGCGTGCCAACCGCAGCGCTTACGGGCTCGCCGCTGGTGTCGTCACCGAGAATCTGTCTCGCGCGCATCGCGTGATTCATCGTCTGGAAGCCGGCATCTGCTGGATTAATACGTGGGGCGAATCGCCCGCCGAGATGCCGGTGGGCGGCTACAAGCAATCGGGCGTCGGCCGCGAGAATGGCATTACTACGCTCGAACACTACACGCGCATCAAGTCCGTGCAGGTCGAACTCGGCCCGTACCAACCGGTGTTCTAAGTTGCTGGGAGCAACGGCGATGGCCTCGAACGAATACGACTACATCATCGTGGGTGCGGGTTCGGCCGGCAACGTGCTCGCGTCGCGCCTGAGCGAAGACGCGGACGTGACTGTGCTGCTGCTCGAAGCGGGCGGCCCCGACTACCGCTTCGACTTCCGCACGCAGATGCCCGCGGCGCTCGCCTATCCGCTGCAAGGCCGCCGCTACAACTGGGCGTACGAGACGGACCCCGAGCCGCATATGAACCACCGCCGCATGGAATGCGGGCGTGGCAAGGGACTCGGCGGATCGTCGCTGATCAACGGCATGTGCTACATCCGCGGCAATGCGCTCGATTACGACGGCTGGGCCGCGCAGCCAGGGCTGGAAAACTGGACCTATCTGGACTGCCTGCCGTATTTCCGCAAGGCGGAGACGCGCGACATCGGTGCGAACGCGTATCACGGCGGCGACGGTCCCGTGCATGTGACGACGAGCAAGCCCGGCAACAATCCGCTTTTCGCCGCGATGGTCGAGGCCGGCGTGCAGGAAGGCTTTGCGCGCACCGACGATCTGAACGGCTATCAGCAGGAAGGCTTCGGTCCGATGGATCGCACGGTGACGGCCAACGGCCGACGCGCGAGCACGGCACGCGGCTACCTGGATCGCGCGAAGACGCGCCCGAATCTGACGATCGTCACGCATGCGGTGACCGACCGCGTGCTGTTCGCCGGCAAGCGCGCCATTGGCGTCGCGTATCTGCATGACGGTGCGCCGATGAGCGCGCACGCGCGCCGCGAGGTGCTGGTGTGCAGCGGCGCGATCGCGTCGCCGCAATTGCTGCAACGCTCCGGCGTGGGCCGCTCGACGTGGCTGCGCGAACTCGATGTGCCGCTGGTTCACGACCTGCCCGGTGTCGGCGAAAACCTTCAGGACCACCTGGAGATGTACATCCAGTACGAGTGCAAGGAACCAGTCTCGCTCTACCCTGCATTGCAATGGTGGAACCAGCCCGCGATCGGACTCGAATGGATGCTGAACGGCACGGGTATCGGCGCGAGCAACCAGTTCGAAGCGGGCGGCTTCATCCGCACGCGCGACGACGACGCGTGGCCGAATCTCCAGTATCACTTCCTGCCCGTCGCGATCAATTACAACGGCTCGAATGCGATCAGGATGCATGGCTTCCAGGCGCACGTCGGCTCGATGCGTTCGCCGAGCCGCGGCCGCGTGAAGCTCACGTCGCGCGATCCCAATGCGCACCCCAGCATCCTGTTCAACTACATGGCCGATCCGCTCGACTGGCGCGAGTTCCGCGACGGTATCCGCATCACGCGCGAGATCATGCGTCAGCCGGCGCTCGATCGCTATCGCGGCCGCGAGCTGAATCCCGGCGCCGAGCTGACCACCGACGAACAGCTCGACACGTTCGTGCGTGCGCGTGCGGAAACGGCGTTTCATCCGTCGTGCTCGTGCAAGATGGGCTACGACGACATGGCCGTGGTCGACAACGAAGGCCGCGTGCACGGCATCGAAGCGTTGCGCGTGGTCGATGCGTCGATCATGCCGCGCATCACCACCGGCAATCTGAACGCGCCGACCATCATGCTGGCCGAGAAGATCGCGGACCGGATTCGCGGACGTGAAGCGTTGGCGCGGGTTGATACGCCTTACTTTGTCGCGAACGGGGTGGCGTCGAGAAGGCGCGGGACGGTGACGGGTTAGGTTTGCTTGGCGGTCGGCTGCATCGGTACAGCGCATACGGCACCAAGGCTTGACGTCCTCACGGCCTGAGGCGTCGGCAGGCGCGTGAGTGACGTCAGGTCGGAATGCCGCCGGCTGCTACGCGTTGGAGATGTCGTGGCTCACCGAACGGTTGATAGTTCGGAGCGCCTTGGGCTGACGGCGCAGCAGCAGATAGAAGGCGGCCACATGCGTAATCATCAGCACAGGCACGTAGATGATCGGAATCGCGTACGTGGCGCCCAGTTCTCCCGCACGCGCAGGAAGATCGGCCAAGGTAGCGTGGTAGTAGTCGAGGATGAGGTCGATCACGCCCACAAGATTGAAGGCTACGACGAACAACCAGAAGAGCGGGCGCACGCGTGCTGTGAGCAGCGCCAGCATCGCCAGCACTCCTGTTGCGAAGTCGCCGTATGCGGCGAACACGGCGAAGCTGGCAGGCAGCTGGGGACTCACGACGCCCGGCAGGATGAAGACGAGACCGAAGAAACGGAAGCTGTGCAAGGTGGCAATCGCACGTTGCGCTTCGAATGGCTCCATCGACTTGAGCCTGGGCCAGATGTACACGCCGAAGCAAAGCAGCCAGGCGACATAGCCCAGAACAAGATGCAACTGGAAGAGAAGAGTCGGTGACATGTTGCCTCCTGGCAGGTGTTGTCCGGCGTATTGACGATAAGGAAGGAGATCATCCGGCGCGTCGCCGGATCAGCTGACGCAGCGACAGCGCGTGCAGCAGGATCGAGCCTGGCACCACGAAAGCAGGGGTCAGCACATACGGATAAGCGCCGGCATCAATGCTCGGCCCACCCGGAACGATCAACTGGAACCGGCCGGGCGCGGTGATCATCCCCAAGGTAATCGCGACAGCGAAATCGGCGAGGCCGAAGATGTTCCACGCGATCGCCGCCTTTCGACCTTGAGCTGTGCCGCTCGCCACGGCGATTGCCGCCGGCACGGCGAACAGGCCGGTCAGCACATCCCCCATTCCCGCCGGCAAGGAGGACACGGCGGGCACGACCCCATGCAGCCACGCAGCGATAGCCCAGCTGCCGAATACCCGGTAAAACTGAAGCGCGATGAGCCAGCTCGCGGGCATCGCATCGAGCACCTGCCCTACCCGCTTCGAGCGCAGCAACAGCGGCGCGCCGATGATCACCGGCACGAAGATCGCCAACGGCAGCCACGGCGCCGTTGGAGGCGTGCCGCCCAGGCGAAACACGCCGTTGATTGCCGCGCTCCAGACGAGCGCGAACCAAAGCGTGTGCGGGATGATGATCGCAAGCCAGGTCGCGCGGCGTTGGCCCGGCGTCAGGTTTGTGCTTTCGAGGCCGAGCCACAAACCGGCCGCGATAAACGCATGGGCCACCAGCTGGTGTGCCGTGGTTTGAAAGCCGCTCGCCGGGATAATCGGCTGCCAGTAGATCAACCCGATCCACAGGACCGTCAGCGGCGCGATCCAAAGCAGGCTGCGCCCCGCAGAGCGCGGCGGGGCGATGCCAGCGGAAACAGCGGGGGTGTTCATCAGCGGTTCTCCGGTGAATGCGGGACTTCGTGGCCGGTCAGACAGGTCGCGCGTTCGTGTTCGCGCAGGCCATCAAGTAGATCAGTCATAGCAAGGTCCCCCACTCCTGATCTGCAGGTGTTAGGTGTACCATCGTCTCGCGCGAGTGACTATTCACCACAATGTTGACGGGCTATGAAGCAGAACTTCACAGTCAGGCAGGGCGCGCTCGATGGCGTGGAGGCGTTCCTGTGCGTTGCCCGGCATCGCAGTTTTCGCAAGGCAGCCGCGGAACTCGGGGTGACGCCGTCAGCCATCAGTCAGGCGGTGCGTGTACTCGAAACGCGCCTTGGCGCAGCGCTCTTCATACGCACCACGCGTAGTGTCGGCTTGACGGAAGCTGGCGAACGGTTCCTGTCGCGTGCAAAGCCTGCCTTCGAAGAACTTGTTGCCGCCGGCGAGGTTGCGCGCGGACTCGGCCAGCGGCCCGCCGGATTGTTGCGCCTCTCGGTGCCGCGCGCTGTTGTCCCGATCCTGCTGGAACCACTGATCGCATCCTTCTGCCAGGCCTATCCCGAGATCGAAGTGGAGATCGCCACGAGCAAGGAGCTGATCGATATCGGAGCGGAAGGATTCGACGCCGGCATCCGGCTGGGTCAGTTCGTTCCCGCCGACATGGTCGCGGTGCCGTTGACGCCACCGTTTCGGTTCATCGTCGTGGGTAGCCCTGGCTACTTCGCAGAGCGCTGCCGGCCCATGCACACAGACGATCTACGCCAACACGCATGCCTGCGATGGCGGCAATCCAGCGGCGCGCTCGCGCCATGGTCATTCAACGACAACGGTCACGCGATCGAGATCGCCGTATCCGGGCCTCTCATCGCCCATGACTTTCCGACCATGCTTGGCGCGGCGATAGAAGGCGTAGGCCTTGCCCAGCTACCTGAGCCGATGGTCGCTGAAGGGGTGCGTGCGGGAAAACTGGTACACGTGCTGGAGGCATACGCGCCTGTGATACCGGGCGTGTTCCTCTACTTTCCGGGCCATCGGCAGATCATGCCGAAGCTGCGCGCGTTCATCGATCATGTGAAGAGCCGCACGGCAGGCTATGGCAAGGTCCGGGCGCAAGATGACGCGAGACGTGTCGCGGCGCGGAAAAGAGGATGATGGACTGCCGCAGCAAGCCGCGAGTACTTTGACGAGAGACATAGCCCACTCCAGGATGGTCTCTCTTCCGCCGGTTCAAAAGGCCGAACCAGCGCACGGACTGTCACGGCTTTTTCAGAAAACAGGTCGCCGTTGCAGTCGCAAGCAGCTTCCCGTCGGCCGACTTCAGCGTGCCCTCCGATGTGGCGATGTTACGGGAGACGTGGACGGTGCTGCCCTCGGCAACCAGCTCCTGGTCGCGCGGCACGGGCCGGAGCATCTTCACCTGCAGATCGATGGTGCCATAGCCGACGCCAGCCTCCAGCGTCGAATGCACTGCACAGCCCGTCACGGAATCGAGTACCGTAGCCGCGAAGCCGCCATGGACCCCGCCCATCGGATTGAGGTGTCGCTCATCGGCCCGCGCAGTTATCTTCACGCGCCCGAAATCGACGTCCACGAAGGTCATCGGCACGGTCCTCGCCATCGCCGAGGGCGACAACTGCCCCGCCACCACAGCGCGCAGTAACTCCAGTCCGGTCATCTTCTGCAAGTTCATCGGCATTTCCTTTGGTGCTCAAACGAGCAGCGAACTGAACATCACATCGACAAATTCCTTCAGCGGCGCGTCACTCCTGTCGACCCGCATACGCAGAAGCGCGCCTTCCCAGCTGTTGAGAACAAACTGGGCAAGCATCGACGCAGGTAGCCGATTGCCGATGGCTCCCGTTTTCTGCGCCTCGGCGATGCACACTTCGAACAGTCTGCTCCAGGTCCTGAAATGCGTAGCGAGGCTATCGCGGATGGGCACACTGTGATCGGCCACTTCCAGGCTCAGGTTGCCCAACAAGCAGCCGCGCGCATAGCCGGTCGCCTGATAGCCCCGGATTCTCTGGTCGAAATAGGTGCGCAACCGATCGAGCGGCGGCATGTCGTGGTTCTCGAAGAGCGCGCGAAGTTCGACAAGGCCCTGGCCGAAATAGAAGTCGACCACTTCCTTGCCAAAAGCTTCCTTGCTTTCGAAGTGGTTATAAAAGGAGCCCTTGGGAACGTCGGCCGCATCAACGATCTCCTTGATTCCCGTTGCGGCGTAGCCCGCTTCATGAAGCATCCGCAGTCCGGCTTGGATCAGGTTGCCGCGGGTGTGCGGCCTTGGCTTTGGCCCACGTCGAGCCGTTGTGGTTTGCGATTCCATTTTCTGGTGCTCATAAATGTGACCGGTCGTCTTGCATTGTGGTGTTCATGAGGGAGACTGTCAAGGCCGGCCTCCTTGGCCTGGCAAGAACCCGCGCTTCCGTGTTGGCCAACAGGGCCACCCCTCAGGGCTCGTCGAAAAAATTCTCAGCTCGCCCGCTGAGCGGCTCATGACTAGCCAGGGCCATCACTGTCCGTTCCATGCGCGTGCTCGCGAACTAACCTCTTAGCCCGACGAGGTAACCCGGCACGTTCTGCGCGACCGGCAATCACACTTGACTTATTTAAGACGACCGGTCATATTAAAAAAGACGAGGTCGGACTGACCTCGCTGAACGCTGAGCCCCTCGGCCTCACGGCCATGGGTACCTTGTCTGGTTACCAAGGATCTACCGAATGCCGTCACCATCGCTGCTTTCTCCCCTTCAGCTCGGCCGCTACAGGCTGAACCATCGCGTGGTCATGCCGCCCCTGACACGCATGCGCGCCGGCATGGGCAATGTCCCGAACGAACTCGCTCCGGGGTATTACGGCCAACGCGCTACCCGGGGCGGCTTCATCGTCACCGAGGCCACACAGGTCACCCCCTACGGTCAGGGTTATCCATCGACGCCGGGCATCCACTCGGCCGAGCAGATCGAGGGCTGGAAGAAGGTCACCGACGCGATACATGCCAAGGGCGGCGTCGTCTTCCTGCAGTTGTGGCATGTCGGGCGTTCGTCCCATTCGAGTTTCCAGCCGGGCGGTGTGCTGCCGGTCGGCCCATCGGCCATCGCGATCACGACCGAGGTCTCGCTGACGCCGGAATGGAAGCAGGTGCCCTATGAGACGCCGCGCGCTCTGGAGCTCGACGAGATTCCCGGCATCGTCGAGGCATACCGCGAAGGCGCGCGCAAAGCGATGACCGCTGGTTTCGACGGTGTCGAGGTGCACGGCGCCAACGGCTATCTGCTGGAGCAGTTCCTGCACGACCGCTCGAACAAGCGAGCCGACATCTACGGCGGATCGGTGGAGAACCGTGCTCGCCTGCTTCTGGAGGTGGTGGAGGCCGTCATCGGGATCTGGGGACCGGACCGCGTCGGTGTTCGCCTGTCGCCCTTCGCCACCTACAACGATGTCGGCGACTCCGATCCGATCGGTCTTTACGGCTACCTTCTCCCCCGTCTGGACAAGCTCGGGATCGCCTATGTGAGCCTGATCGAGGCGCGTGGTGGCGGCGGAATGCAGATCGGTTCGCCAAGCGCCGTCGATCAGCTGCGTTCCTTTTGGCCCAGAACTCTGATCCTCGCCGGCGGATTCACCCAGGACACCGCCGAGCAAGCGATCCGTTCCGGTCGCGCCGATGCCATCGCATTCGGGCGGCTGTTCATCGCCAATCCCGACCTGCCGGTGCGTCTGAAGCTCGGCGCCCAGTTGAACCCTTACGACCGTTCGACCTTCTATGGCGGCGGTGCGGCCGGATATGTCGATTATCCCGCGCTGGAGAAAGCAGACCTGGCGGAGTAGTCCCGAATTCACCGTAACGTCGGGTGACACAAGAGCCCGGCAATCCAACAGATGTCAATTAAACAGGAGTACCAACTATGAAGATCGTTGTCTTGGCCGCAGCCGGGCAAGCGGGCCGTACCATCCTCAGCGAACTCATCAGCCGCGCACACCAGGTTACGGCAGTGGCTCGCAACCCCGACAAGCTTCCGAAAAGCATCAATTGTGTTCGCGACGACCTTGCCAGCGTCGACCGGATTGCGCAGATCGTCGCCGGCGCGGATGCCGTCGTCAGCGCCTTTGGTCCACCGAAGGATGATCCCCGGTTTTTCTCCGACGTGAACTACACGGATCAGTTGGCGAGCGTTACCGAGCGAGAGATTGCAGCCGTTCGCAAGGCCGGCGTTCCCCGCCTGATCATGGTGGGCGGAGCCGGTTCGCTGTGGTTCTCGCCGGGCGTGAGAGTGCTCGAGTCCGGTCACTGGCCGAAGGAACTGGTTCCGATTGCAACATCGCATACGAAGGCTTTCGCTGCCTTGAGAGCGTCCGACATCAACTGGACGTATTTCAGCCCGCCCATGTTGATCGAGCCCGGCGTTCGCACCGGTAAGTTCCGCCTTGGCGGCGATGACCTCATCGTGGACGAACAGGGCAAGAACTGGGTCTCCTTCGAAGACTACGCCATCGCTCTGGTCGACGAACTCGAGAAGCCGGCGCATGAGCGGGCGCGCTTCACCATCGGCTACTAGAAAATGGCGGCTAGCCTTCCGCGCTTGACTACTCGGTCAGGCAGTGGCGTAGCGACGCGGGGGGCTCGAATTGAAGGGACTGGCAGTGGAGCCGTTTCGCATCAACCATCAACGGCGAAACACGGCCACAAGATTTTCTTTACCCTCGCGCAACTTATCCTCGATTGTCAGCGGTCGACAAAAGCCGGATAGTCCGACCTCGACGAACCCGTCGACCGACATTCAAGGAAACGTTGCCCATGAACTTCCGAGCGATCAGCCCCATCGTGTCCGTGATGTTCGGGTTGTGCGCGAACCCGTCGGTCGGCCATGCCGCCGGCAACGCGCAAGACCGGATCCGGCCCATCGTCGATGCGGCCATCCAACCCATGATGGAGAAATACCACATTGCCGGGATGGCGGTCGGCGTCATTGTCGGCGGCGAGTCCTACGTGTTCGACTATGGCGTGAGCTCGACGGCAACCCGCAAGCCGGTCACGCGTGACACGTTGTTCGAGCTCGGTTCCGTCAGCAAGACCTTTACCGCGACGCTGGCCGCGTATGCACAAGAGAGCGGCGCGCTGTCGTTGCCGGACCGTACGGAGAAGTACCTGCCGGCGCTGCAAGGTCGTCCGTTCGGCAACCTGAGCCTTCTGAATCTCGGCACGCACACACCTGGCGGGCTGCCGTTACAGGTACCCGAGAACATCCACGACAACGACCAGCTGATGCAATATTTCGAGGCGTGGCAGCCCGCCCACACGCCCGGCACCTACCGGACTTATAGCAATCCCGGCATTGGCACGCTCGGCTTGATCACCGCGAAGGCGATGGGCCGGGACTTCACCGCGTTGATGCAGCAGCGCGTGTTTTTCGCGCTCGGCATGACGAGCAGCTACATCGACGTGCCACCCGCGAAAATGCCCGACTATGCGCAAGGCTATACGAAAGACGGCGCGCCGATTCGCATGGCGGCAGGCGTGTTATCGTCCGAGGCATATGGCGTCAAGACCAATGCCGCCGACATGCTCCGCTTCGTCGAAGCGAACATGAACCTGCTGCCACTCGACCAGAAGCTCCAGCGCGCGATCACGGCCACGCACACCGGCTATTTCAAGGCAGGCGCGCTGACCCAGGACCTGATCTGGGAACAATATCCGTATCCGGTCGCGTTGAAGACATTGCAGGTGGGCAACGCGCCCGCGATGGCGCTCGACGCGATGCCTGCCACCGAAATCAAACCACCGCTGCCGCCAGCGCAAGACGTCTGGATCAACAAGACCGGCTCGACCAACGGCTTCAGCGCTTATGTCGCGTTCGTTCCGGCACGGCGCGTCGGGATCGTGATTCTCGGCAACCGGAACTTCCCGATCGAAGCACGGGTGAATGCCGCATATCAGATCCTGACGGCGTTCGCCGGCAGCGGAACCTGATCATGCGCGCTTTGGCGATGAACCACTCACGGCGCCTACGGCCGCAACCGCGCCCGCGCGGCGCTGGCGATGCGCGCGAGCGTCTCCGCACTCAGGCGTGCGGCGATTTTCTCGACGTAGGCGTGATGCCGCGCCTGCAGCGGCGCGCCGAGTTGTTGCGCGAGCAGATAGCGGATCAGCGCGATGCGCCGGTGCCGTAGCACGATGCTCTGATCGAGCAACGCGAGCGCGGCATCGGCGTCGCCCTCGTGGAACGCGCGCTCGGTGAGGCGCGCGGTGGCGAGACGGGTCGACGTCATGGCAGTCAGTGGGGACACGAGTCGGATGAGCGGACCGGATGAGCTGCGCGCGATGCGCGCGCAGCCATCGCTCGCCCGCGCGTTACGACATCAGTGGCTCGGCCGCGTCGAGCATGATCTTGACGAAGTAGTCCGCGAAGCTGCGGCGCACGACAATGTCGAAGCTGTCCGCACCGGTCGCCAGCAAGGTGATCGAGGCCTTGAAATAGTGGCTCTGCGCGCACTGTCCGTCGCCAAATAGTTTGGGGTGCAGATCAAGTGGACAACCACGTGCCAGCACCTCACGCGTGCGCGTGCCGCTGATTTCGAGCACCGTATAGCCGCTGCCGATATCGACCGCCGACGCGAACAGGCCGGTGAACGCCGCGCCGAGCTTCGCCTGCAGCGGCGCGGTGTGTGCGGCGTCGTGCGCGGTGGCCGAGCATACCAGCCACTCGTCCGGACCGAGCCACATCATGTCGTAGCCATTGCCGCGCGCCACCGTGTTCGCCTTCTCCGGCGGCCGGCAGCCGATCACGTCCTGCACCGCCTGCATGAACGCCGCATCGCGCGTATCGCCGCGCACGTTCACGAGTTCCAGAAAGGGGCGCTCGCTCAGCCTGAATGCGCTGGACGTCGTCGCCTGATGCTTCTTCAGCAGCGCGTTGACACCCGCGAGCGGAGATTCCTGCCACACGCCCGTTGATGCACCGGTCTTGCGATCCACGGTCGACACCGTGCCGCCTGTTTCATTCCACATGTTGACGTGCTCCTTCGCTGTCATAGAACACCGAGCTGGTGACTTTGGCTGCAATCTGCTTGCCGCTCGCAAGCGGGATCGTGACCGTCTCGCCCATCTTGTCGAGACCGCCCTTCACCACCGCCATCGCGATCGAGCGTTTCAGGATCGGGCTGTAGTAGCTCGACGTGACGTGGCCGAGCATCGGCGCGGTCTCGCCCTGGAACGGCCCGGCGACGATCTGCGAGCCTTCCGGTATCACGAACGACGGATCGTCCGCCAGCAGCCCGACCAGTTGCTTGCGGCCGGCCTTCGCGGTGTCCGAACGCGTCAGCGAGCGCTTGCCGAGAAAGTCCTTCGACTTCGCGACGAGCCCGCCCATGCCGAGGTCGTATGGCGTCATCGAGCCATCCGTATCCTGGCCGACGATGATGTAGCCCTTTTCCGCGCGCAGTACGTGCATCGTTTCGGTGCCATACGGCGTGATGTCGAATTCCGCGCCCGCGGCCATCAGCGCTTCCCAGACCGCGCGCCCAACGTTGGCCGGCACGTTCACTTCATAAGCGAGTTCGCCGGAGAAGCTGATGCGCATCACGCGTGACGCCGCGCCGGCCACCGTGCCATCGCGATAGCTCATGAACGGGAACGCCGCATTCGCGAAGTCGATGTCGTGACAGACCTTCTGCAGCACCTTGCGGCTGTTCGGGCCGACCACCGCAAACGTGGCCCAGTGATCCGTGACCGACGCGAGCCGCACGCGCATATCCGGCCACTCCGTTTGCAGCCAGCGTTCGAGCCACGTCAGCACGCGCGCCGCGCCGCCGGTGGTGGTCGTCATCATGTAGTGCTGATCGGCGAGCCGCACGGTCACGCCGTCGTCGAAGATCATGCCGTTTTCGTCGAGCATCAGACCATAGCGGCACTTGCCGACTTCCAGCTTGGTCCATGGATTCGTATAGACCCAGTTCAGCAGCTTCGCGGAGTCGGGGCCCTGGATGTCGATCTTGCCGAGCGTCGACGCGTCGAGGATGCCGACGCTCGTGCGCACCGCGAGCGATTCGCGTGCGACCGCCGCATGCATGTCCTCGCCCGCCTTCGGGTAATACCACGGGCGCTTCCAGTTGCCTACGTCCTCGAACGCCGCGCCGTTTTCGACGTGCCATTCGTGCACCGCGGTCTTGCGCACCGGGTCGAGAAACTCGCCCAGCTCGCGGCCGGCGAAGGTGCCGAACGTAACCGGCGTGTAGTTCGGCCGGAAGGTCGTGGTGCCGGTCTCCGGAATCGTCTTGCCGAGCGCCTGCGCGAGAATCGCCATGCCGTTGATGTTGCCGAGCTTGCCCTGATCGGTGCCGAAGCCCATCGCCGTGTAGCGCTTCACGTGCTCGACCGACTCGAAGCCTTCGCGTGCGGCAAGAAAGATATCCGCGGCCGACACATCATTCTGGAAGTCGACGAACTGCTTCGGCCCGCGCGTGGCCAGCTGGCGTCCGCCCACCAGCCACAGCGGCTCGATCTTCGCCTCGGTCAGCTCGGCCACCTGCACCGGATTCGGCCGCGCGACGATATGGCCCGCCGCACGCGCCGCCTCGACGCCGGCATCGACTGCGAAGCGGATGCCCCGGGCGAGCGTGAAGTCGCCCGCGCACGCGCCGACGCTCGTCTCCGCCTGCATCGCCTTGCCCGGCACGAAGCAGGCCTTGTCGTCATGCCAGTGCGCCTTGCCGCCCGATTGCGCGAACAGATGCAGCACCGGGCTCCAGCCACCGGACATCGCGAGCAGATCGCATGGCAGTTCGCCCTGCTGCGCCCCGACCTGTCCGTTCGTATACGACGCCACGTCGACCGCCGCGACGCGCAGCTTGCCGTGCGCCGCCGTGACGACCGCGCCGTTCATCACCTTGACGCCATAGCGTCGGGCGAGCGCGGGCAGCGTGCCCTTCGATTCGCCTGCGCGCGGATCGATCACCGTGACTTGTGCGCCGGCCGCCTTCAGGTCGAGCGCGCATTGATAGCCGTCGTCGTTGTTGGTGAACACCACCGCGTTGCGCCCCGGCAGCACCGCATAGCGATGCAGATAGGTCGACACCGCCGAGGCCAGCATCACACCGGGCAGATCATTGTTGCCGAACACGATCGGCCGTTCATGTGCACCGGTCGCGAGAATCACGCGTTTCGCGCGGATCTTCCACATCAGCTCGCGCGTGCCCTTGCGTTGCGAAACCGGCAGATGCTCGGTGAGCCGCTGCGTGACCGTCACGAGGTTGTGGTCCTGGTAGCCGAACGCGGTGCTGCGGCACAGGATCTTCACGTCGGGCATCTGCCGCAATTCGTCTTCGATCTTCTGCACCCATTGCAGCGCGGGCTTGCCGTCGATCTCCGCACGGCACGACAGCAACGAGCCGCCGAGTTCGGGCTGATCGTCGACCAGCGTCACACGTGCGCCGGAGAGCGCCGCCGCATGCGCGGCCGCGATTCCGGTCGGGCCGCCGCCGACCACCAGCACGTCGCAATGCGCAAAGCACTTGTCGTAGCGGTCCGCGTCGAGCTGCTCCGGCGCCTTGCCGAGACCGGCCGCGTCGCGGATCACTTCCTCGTACTTCGGCCAGAATTTGCGCGGCCACATGAAGGTCTTGTAGTAGAAGCCGGCCGGAATGAAGCGCGCGAACTTCTGGTTGATCGCCATGCGGTCTTTCTCGATGCTGGGCTTCGCGTTCACGCTGGTGGCGACGAGTCCCTGATACAGCTCTACTTCGGTCGCACGCGCGTTCGGCACGGTGTACGCGCCGGTTTCGAGTTGCACGACTGCATTCGGCTCCTCGACGCCCGCCGTCACGATACCGCGCGGCCGGTGGTACTTCCAGCTGCGCGCGACGAAGTGCACGCCATTGGCGAGCAGCGCGGAAGCCAGCGTGTCGCCCTGATAGCCCTGATATTTGACGCCGTTGAACGTGAAACTCAGCGCGATCGCGCGATTGATGCGCCCGCCGTTCGCGAGTCGGTCTTTCTGGCTCATGATGCTTTGCCCTCTTGTGCTTTACCTTGTGCCCCGGCGTCGGTGTTGTCCGTTGAGAGCAGCGGACGCTCGAACGTCTCGTAGCCCTGGATCTCGTAGCTCACCGTGTCGCGCCGCGCCTTGAACCAGCGGCGGCAGCCCTGCGTATGCAGCCACTGCTCGTGGTGCACGCCGCGCGGGTTCTTGCGCATGAACAGGTAGTCGCCCCATTCCTTGTCGGTGAGTTTGTCGCTGTCGAGCGGACGGACAATGTCCGCTTCGCCGCCGCAGGAAAATTCGGTTTCGGCGCGCGGTCCGCACCACGGGCATTCGATCAGCAGCATCTGGTTCTCCCATACAACGTGTTGGTTGGCGCCTGAGCGCCGTGGTCCGGTTCCATGCAATCCATCGCGACGCCCAGCATTAGTGGGCAACCGCGGCGGCGCCGTGCTCGTCGATCAGGTGGCCGGTGTAGAAACGATCCAGCGAGAACGGCGCGTTCAGTGGATGCGGTTCGTCCTTCGCGATGGTGTGCGCGAAGACCCAGCCCGACCCCGGCGTCGCCTTGAAGCCGCCGGTGCCCCAGCCGCAATTGAAGTACAGGCCCTTCACGTCGGTCTTGCTGATGATCGGGCACGCATCCGGCGACACATCCACGATGCCGCCCCACTGGCGGTTCATCCGCACACGCGAGAACACCGGGAACATTTCGACGATCGCCTCGAGCGTGCCTTCGATGATGTGGAAGCTGCCGCGCTGCCCGAACCCCGTGTACTGATCGACGCCCGCGCCGATCACCAGGTCGCCCTTGTCGGACTGGCTGATGTACGCGTGCACCGCATTCGACATCACGACGGTATTGACGACCGGCTTGATCGGCTCGGACACCAACGCCTGCAACGGATGGCTTTCCAGCGGCAGACGCACGCCGGCCATGTCGGCGAGCGTCGAGGTGTTGCCCGCCGTCACCACCGCGACCTTCTTCGCCTTGATGAACCCCTTCGTGGTGTCGACGCCGATCACCTGGCTGCCGTTGCGGCGAATCCCCGTGACCTGGCAGTTCTGCACGATATCGACGCCCGCCTGGTCCGCGCCGCGTGCGAAGCCCCAGGCCACCGCGTCGTGCCGGGCCACGCCGCCGCGCCGCTGGATCGATGCGCCGAGCACCGGATAGCGGCTGTTCAGATTGATAGTGGGTTCGAGCTCCTTGATCTGCGCGGGCGTGAGGAACTCGGCGTCGACGCCGTTCAGGCGGTTCGCATTCACGCGGCGCTCGGTGTCGCGCACGTCCTGCAGCGTGTGCGCGAGGTTCATTACGCCGCGCTGGCTGAACATCACGTTGTAGTTGAGATCCTGCGAGAGCCCTTCCCACAGCTTCATCGCCTTCTCGTAGAGCGCGGCCGATTCGTCCCACAGGTAGTTCGAGCGCACGATGGTCGTATTGCGCGCCGTATTGCCACCGCCGATCCAGCCCTTCTCCAGCACGGCGACATTGCGCACGCCGTGTTCTTTCGCGAGGTAATACGCGGTGGCGAGACCATGCCCGCCGCCGCCGACGATCACGACGTCGTATTCACCCTTGGGCTCGGGGCTCTTCCATTGTCGCTCCCAGTTTTCGTGATACGACATCCCGTTGCGCAACAGGCTGAATATCGAATAGCGGCTCATCGTGGGTCCTCGTTCGTGCTGTCTTTGTGGGTGCTTCGTAGCGGGTTCAACATTCGATGACGTTCACGGCCAGGCCGCCGCGCGACGTCTCCTTGTATTTCGTCTTCATGTCGGCGCCGGTCTCGCGCATCGTCTTGATCACGTTGTCGAGCGACACATAGTGCTGGCCGTCGCCCTTCATCGCCATGCGCGCCGCGTTGATCGCCTTGATCGCGCCCATCGCGTTGCGTTCGATGCAGGGAATCTGCACGAGCCCGCCGACCGGATCGCAGGTCATGCCAAGGTTGTGCTCCATGCCGATTTCAGCGGCGTTCTCGACCTGGGTCGGCGTGCCGCCCATCACAGCGGCGAGTGCTGCGGCAGCCATCGAGCAGGCCACGCCCACCTCGCCCTGGCAGCCGACCTCGGCACCGGAGATCGACGCGGTCTCCTTGTAGATGATGCCGATCGCGGCGGCGGTCAGCATGAAGTCGACGATGCCCGCGTCGCTCGATGCATGCATGAACTTCACGTAGTAATGCAGCACCGCGGGAATCACGCCGGCCGCGCCGTTGGTCGGCGCGGTGACGACCCGTCCGCCGGCCGCGTTTTCCTCGTTGACGGCCATTGCGTACAGGTTGACCCAGTCGAGCATCGACAGCGGATCGCGCAGCGACTCTTCCGAGCGCGCACGCAATTGCGTGTACAGATCGGCGGCTCGGCGCTTCACGTGCATCGGGCCGGGCAACTCGCCGTGCACCTTGCAGCCGCGTTCGACGCAGGCGGCCATCGTGCGCCAGATCGCCAGCAGCCCTTCGCGCACTTCAGATTCGCTGCGCGTCGCGCATTCGTTGCGCAGCGTCAGCTGGGCAATCGACAAGCCGGATTCGCGGCACACGCGCATCAGGTCCTCGCCGGTACGGAACGGGTACGGCACATCGGCGCTCGCGCGCACACCGTTCACGCGATCGCCTTCGCGATTGACCACGAAGCCGCCGCCGATCGAGTAATACTCTTTCTCCACCAGCAGCTGCCCGTTTTCGTCGAATGCCTGAAAACGCATGCCGTTCGGATGCACGATGCCCGAGCCCGGTGCGCCCGGCATCAGCTTGCGGAAGAAACCGAGGTGCTCACGCTCGTCGAAGCCGACTGGATGCTTGCCGAGCAGCGCCAGTTGCTTCGTCTCGCGGATCGCCCGCAAACGCGGCTCGATCAGGTCCGGGTCGATCAGCTCGGGCAGATTGCCTTCGAGCCCGAGCAGCACCGCCTTGTCGGTGCCGTGCCCTTTGCCGGTCGCGCCGAGCGAGCCGAACAGCTCGATCTTCACGCGCCGCACGAAGCCGAGCAGATTGGCGTCTTCGATATGCGACGCGAAGCGGCATGCGGCGATCATCGGGCCGACTGTGTGCGAGCTCGAAGGACCGATACCGATCTTGAAGAGATCGAAGACGCTGACGTTCATGGCTTGCCTTGTGCGTTGCGATGCCGGGTTGAATGTGATGCTATTGCACCGCACGTCGAGCGGGATCGATAGAATAAAAACGGCATGGCAATGGGATAGTGGCGTCAAGCGGCCGGCCGGCAAAGCGCTGCGGCGTATTTGCGATGACTTCCGACGCATTTGCGACAGGCGCCCAGGTTGCGGCTGGCGATGCTGGCATGGGGGCGGTGACGCAGATGAGTGACGCAGATAAGTGACGCAGATGAGTGACGCCTATGAAGTGCCGCCGAAGCGCCCTCGATCCCCGGTGTTATGCTCGATTCCACTCTTTCCCTTGTTGTCCGCCTGCATGAATTCCGCTGAACCGCTTGCCCTTCAATCGATCCACGGCACCTCGAAGCAACGCATCCGCTTCGGCATCATCCTGTTGCCGAACTTCACGCTCACGGCGTTCTCCGGTTTCGTCGATCTGCTGCGCCTGTCCGCCGATGAAGGCGACTTCAGCAAACCGGTGCGCTGCTCGTGGAGCGTCCTGGGGGAAACCCTCGCGCCGGTGCGTGCGAGTTGCGGCATCCAGATCACGCCATGGGAAACCTTCGACACCGCCGAGCCGTTCGACTACGTGGTGGTAGTCGGCGGCCTGCTGCATTCAGGGCCCGCCGCCAGCGATGCGACGCTCGCATTCATCCGCCGCGCCGCCGCCACCGACGCGACGCTGGTCGGCATGTGCACCGGCGTGTTCTCGCTGATGCGCGCAGGCGTGCTCGAAGGTCACCGCATCTGCGTGAGCTGGTTTCACTACTGGGATTTCATCGAGCGCTTTCCGTCGGTCAACGAACAAGCGCTGGTCGCCGACCGGCTGTTCGTGATCGACCGGCGGCGCATCACCTGTTCCGGTGGCCGCGCGTCGATCGACGTGGCCGCGGCGATCTTGCTGCGTCACTTCGAAACCGCCACCGTGCAGAAGGCGCTGCGCATTCTGCTGGTCGACGACATGCAGAAAGGCAACGCGCCACAGCCGCATCCGCCGGGGCTCGCGCCCGCCGCGCATCCGAAGGTCAAGCGCGCGATCCTGCTGATGGAGCAACACGTGGGGCGGTCGTTGTCGCTCGACGAACTGGCGGGCAAGCTCGACCTCTCGCCGCGTCAGCTCGAACGGCTCTTCAAGGCGCAAACCGGCAAGGCGCCGCAGGCCTACGCGAAGCAGGTGCGTTTGCGCACCGCCGCGTGGCTGCTGACGAGTTCGGACAAGACTGTCGCGGACATTGCGTCGAGTTGTGGTTTTTCCGACGCGTCGCATCTGGGCCGCGAATTCCGCAAGCAGTTTGGCCTGCCGCCAATGATGTATCGCGAACAGCGCGGCACCGCGGCAGAAGTGGAAGACGCCTGTGGCTACGACGAGACGTTTCCAGGGCGGGCGCAGGCGATCTGATCCGGCGGGTATGGAGGCGCGTGGGTGGTCTTCGCTAGACAGGTTTCGCCAAGGCGCTCTCCCCAGGGCGGCTGTCTAACCCGCCCTCGCCCTGCCCCGCTCGCGCCGCCGAAGCGGCACCGAACCGAAACGAACCGAAGCGCTGCCTGTCACTGCCCCGCGACGTAGGCCTTCACCGCCGGCAAGCCATCCTTGCCGTCGAACGTCTTCACTCCAGCCAGCCACTTGTCGAGCACGGCGGGATTTTGCTTCAGCCACTCGCGCGCAGCCTTGTTCGGATCGCTCTTGTTCATGATCGGCAGCATCACATGGTTCTCGATGTCGGTCGTGAACTGCAGGTTCGACACCAGCTTCGCGACGTTCGGACAGCGCGTCGAGTAATCGTTCGGCGTGACCGTCAGCACTTTCGCTTCGCCGTAGTTCGGGCCGAATACCGCATCGCCGCCCGCCAGATAGTCGATCTTCATCTGCACGTTCATCGGATGCGGCTCCCAGCCGAGAAACACGATCGGCTTCTTCTCGCGGATCGCGCGGTTCACCTCGACCAGCATGCCCGCCTCGCTCGACTCCACCAGCCTGAACTTGCCGAGCCCGAACTGATTGCTGTCGATCATCTTCTTGATCAGCGCATTGCCGTCGTTGCCCGGCTCGATCCCGTAGATCTTGCCGTCGAGCTTGTCGTAATTCTTCGCGATATCGGTGAAGGTTTTGATCCCCGCCTGATACGCGTAGTCGGGCACCGCCAGCGTGTATTTCGCGCCGGTCAGGTTGGGCGTGGGCAGCACGCTCAGCTGGCCGCCCTTGCGGAACGGATCGATCATCGGGTCCATGGTCGGCGACCAGTAGCCGAGGAACACGTCGATCTGCTTGCTCTTCACGCCGGCGAACGTGATCGGCACTGATGCGATCGTTTTGCTCGGCTTGTAGCCGAGTCCTTCGAGCACCGTCGATGCAAGACCGGTGGTCGCCGCGATATCGGTCCAGCCGACATCGGCGAAACGCACGTTCCGGCACGCGGCCGGTTCCGCGGCAAAGGCGGACGACACAGACAGCGCGCACAGCGACGCAGCCCACAAACGTTTCATGGCGTTTCCTCGGGGTGATGAGTCAGTTAATAGCCGCGTCACGCGGACAAAGGCGCTTTACGCGGACAAGCGCCGCTCGACACTCGGCGCATGGCCGAACTGCGCGCGATAAGCCTTGCTGAAATGGCACGGCGAATGAAATCCGCACACGGTCGTCACCCGCGCGATCGATGCATCCGTATTGCGCAACAGCTCACGTGCGCGCCGCAATCGCAGTGTCAGGTAGTAGTGCGTCGGCGATACGCTCAGGAACATCTTGAACATGCGCTGCAAATGACGTTGCGACAGATTCACGAGCCGCGCGAGTTCGTCGAGCGATAAGGGCTCCTCTATATTCGCCTCCATGAGCCGCACCACTTCGATCAGTTCGGCGCGCGAGAAGCCGACCCGCGCGTCGACCGGAATGTGCTGATAGTCGGTCGAGCCGCGAATCCGCTCGACGACGAACTGCTCGGACACCTGCGCCGCCACCGCCTGGCCCAGCCGCATGCCGACCAGGTTCAGCATCAGATCGAGCGGCGCGGTGCCGCCGGTGCAGGTCATCCGGTCGCGGTCGATCACGAATAGCTCGTCGGCGAAACGCACATGCGGATAGCTCTTGTGCAGCGGCGACATGTCTTCCCAATGCACGGTGGCGCGATAGCCGTCGAGCAGGCCCGCGGCGAGCAGCGCATACGGACCCGTGCAGATGCCGCCGAGCGGAATGCCTTGCTCGGCCACCTCGCGCAGCAACGCAACGACCCTGTCGTCCACGTAGTCGCGCACATGCCAGCCGGCGCATACGAACAGCGCATCCGGCAGGCCGGTTTCGGCGAGCGTCGCGGTCGGCTTCACCGTGATGCCGTTGCTGGCACGCGCGGGCACGCCGTCCGGCGTGATCACCGACCAGCGGTAGTGCTGCGCGCGGCCCACGTAGTTGGCCATGCGCAGCACCTCGACCGCGCTGGTGAAGGCGATCATCGAAAAGTTCGGCAGCGTCAGGAAGCCGACGTGCGCGAGCCGGGACAACGGCGAATCCGCGTGGGCATCAACCTGGACGATCGCGTCGCGCTTCATGGGCGGCTCAGCCGTGCTGCGCCGCCGGCGCGCGGCGCACCTTCAGCACGCTGCGCAAGCCTGACAGCAACGGCGCCCGCGCCATGCCCGGCGCGCGGCCGAAGCTCTCCGTGATGCGGTCGAGAATGATCGCGAGCATCACCACCGACAGGCCGCTTTCGAAGCCGAGCCCGATATCGAGCCGCTGGATGCTGGCCAGCACGTCGTTGCCCAAACCGCCCGCGCCCACCATCGACGCAATGATCACCATCGAGAGCGCCATCATGATGGTCTGGTTCACGCCGGTCATGATCGACGGCAGCGCATTCGGAAACTGCACCTTGTAGAGCAGTTGCCACGGCGTGCAGCCGAACGCCTGGCCCGCTTCGACGATCTCGCGGTTCACCTGCTTGATGCCGAGTGCCGTCAGACGTACCGCGGGCGGCATCGCGAAGATCACCGTCGAGAGGATGCCCGGCACGCGGCCAAGGCCGAACAGCATCGCGGCCGGAATCAGGTAGACGAACGCGGGCATGGTCTGCATCAGATCGAGCACCGGGCGCACGACCGTCTCGACCGTGCGGCTCTTCGCCATCCAGATGCCGAGCGGCACGCCGAGCAGCAGGCTGATCACCGTCGACGATAGCGTCAGGCCGAGCGTGATCACCATCTGATCCCAGAAACCGGTGCTGTAGATCAGCAGCATCGCCGCCAGCGTGAACAGCGCGAAGCGCCAGCCTACGCGCCACAACCCGACACCGACGAAGAGCGCCATCAGCGCCCACATCGGGATGGCCTGCAGGCCGTGCTCGACCACTGCGGCAAAACTCTCGATTACCTTGCCGATCGCGTCGAACGTGCGGGCGTCGTGATCAAGCAGATAGTGAACGCCGTGATCGACCCAGGCGCCAAGTGGAATGATTTCAGACATGGGAACCTCGATGGCGCGTGAGAACGTTCAGCACGTTCGTCTTGTTGACCGAACCGCAGTAGGAGCCGTCCGCTTCGACGACTGGCAAGGGCGCATGGCTCGCCACCACGCGTTCGACGACGTCGTCGAGCGGCGTGCTGCGGCGGATGCATTCGATCTGATTGAGCTGCGGCGATGCGCTGCCCTGCGCGTCGCGGCACACGAAGCCGCGAATCTTGCGCTCGCTGTCGAGCACGAACGCGTATTCGGCGCTGCCGTTCAGCGTGGCGGCGACGCTCGACGCATCGATCTGCGGCGAATGCTGCATCAACGGTACGGCGTCCGTCTGCATCAGATCGCCGGCGGTCAGATAGCGGCTCGTGTCGATACCTTCGAAGAATGCGCGCACGTAATCGTCGGCGGGGTTCGTGATGATTTCCTGTGGCGTGCCGATCTGCACCACCCGGCCGCCTTCCATGATCGCGATGCGCGTGCCGATGCGCATCGCCTCTTCCAGATCGTGCGACACGAACAGGATGGTGCGCTGCTGTTCGCGTTGCAGCTCCAGCAGCACGTTCTGCATTTCCTTGCGCTTGAGCGGGTCGAGCGCGGAGAACGCCTCGTCCATGATCATCAGCGATGGATTGACCGCCAGCGCGCGAGCGAGCCCGACGCGCTGCTGCATGCCACCGGAGAGCTGGGCGGGCAGCTTTTCGGCGAATGGCGCGAGGCCGACCTGCTCGAGCACCGTCATCGCGCGCTTCTCGCGCTCCTTGCGGCCGACGCCCGCCACTTCGAGACCGAAGGCCGCGTTGGACAGCACCGTGCGCTGCGGCATCAGCGCGAACGACTGGAACACCATGCTCATGTCCTTGCGGCGCAGCGCGGTCAGTTCCGAGCGCGGCACGCTGGCCACGTCGCGGCCGTCGATCAGCACCTTGCCGGCCGTCGGTTCGACGAGCCGATTGATCAGGCGTATCAGCGTCGACTTGCCGGAGCCCGACAGGCCCATCAGCACGAAGATTTCGCCTTCCCTGACTTCGAACGATACGTCGTGCACGCCGACAATCTGGCCGGTGCGCGCAAACACGTCCTCTTTGGTTGCACCGCTGGCCAGCATGGCGATCGCCTGTTGCGGGTTGGTGCCGAACACCTTGCACAGCCCTTCGACCACGACTTTCGGGGAATTCATTGAATACTCTCCTGACGTGGCGGACGTCCGTCCGCGCTGTGCATACATAGTTGCCAGAAAAAAGTGCGGGTTGCCGACTATTTGCGACAACCACATGAGGAAATGCGACACCTGGGCTGTCAACGGGCCGGTCGCGGGCGGCAGAAGCCCGGTGGGGTAAGGGTTTGGCGGCAGGCGGGCGAGTTGGGCTGGATGTCGCGTCAGAGCAAGTGGCGCTCGCGCGGCGAAAAAACCCGGGTCGGTGAGACGGGACGGCTCAGGATGCGGCCGCGCGCCGGCGCAAACTCATGCTGGGCGGGAGCGTGCGACGCGGGGGCGGCGGCGGTCTTGCGCGTTGGCGTGAAAGTCGTCGATCACAGGTGGCGGCCGCGTACCGCATCGACCAAACGGTCGGCGCGCGACAGATACCAGAGCGCCATTGCGCCCAGTATCGGCGACATGCACCATAGACGGGCAAGCGCCCAGATCTCGGTTGAAAAAGTCATTACTCCCGCTCCATTGCGGCTGCCTGTCGAGTCATTGGGCAGATGGGCAGATGGGCCGATGGGCCCATGGACCCAGGGGCCTATCAGGCCTCTCGGCAAAAAACGACGCGGCGCAGCCGCTTCCCGCTTCCGGCCGACAGCAGCGCCGCACTATACGCGCATGGGCGCAACCGTCCGTGCGAAACCGCCCATGGTGCACAGTAATCGTTATGGCAACCTTAAGGCCGTGCACCGTTACTCGGTGTTACCGAAATCGCATCCTTCTTGCACCTGCACGCCGCCGCGCTGCCTACACTACGCGGCATCTTCACTGCGATCGCCTCTTACACCGGGCGACAGAAAAATCATGCATAAGACCGTATTGGCGGTGGTAGTCGGCGGCGCGATGCTGGCGGCGTCCTCGATGGCGTCCGCCCACGTGGATGTGGGTATCGGCATCGGCATTCCGGGGCCGGTGTTCGTACCGGCGCAACCGGTCTACGAGGCGCCGCCGCCAGTCGTTTATGCGCCCGAGCCGGTCGTTACCTATGGCTACGCCGCAGACCCGCGCGAGCGCGACTGGTACGAACGGCGCGAGTGGCGCGAGCGAAAGTGGCGTCATCACGAGCATGAACGCGAATGGCGCGAGCGCCATGGGTGGGACGAGGATTGATAGGCACGATCGCCTTTGCGATCACCTCGTAAGCCGGATCACGTCGGCGCGTGAATCGCCCGGCTACGACACATCGGCCGCGGATATCGATCCGCTATATCCGCGGCCGTGACGCATCGGCGGCGGATATCGACCCGCCATATCCGCGGCAGTGACAGATGCCGACACGCACCAGTGCGTTCATCGGCATGTTTGTCGAGATGCTGGCGAGGACGTCCGGCGTCCGTTGAACCAGGCTGCAGTGCACCGGACGTCCGCCTCACCGCTTACCACCCACTTACTGGCCGCTTACTGGCTCGCGGGTGCACCGATCCCAGCCTTCTTCTGCGCGTTCTGTATATCGGTCGGATAGTTCGGATCGTTGCGGGACGGCTGATAGCCCGCCTCTTCGAGCTTCTTCAGCTCAGCATTCTTCTTCGCGCGGGCCTCCTTGCGTGCCGCCTTGCGCTCGGCCTTGGTCGGCTTCGCAGCGCTCGTGCCGGACGGGGCGGCTGTGGTCTCGTTTGCATCTTGCGCGATGGCTAGTGGAATGCTGCCAGCGACCATCGCGACGACCGAAACCCCCAGCATGATTCGTTTAATGGCGAAGCTCTTCATAACTGATATTCCTCCAGAAAGTTGGCAATGGGCGTGCAAGCCTGTCTGCGAATCTTCTTTCAGCATAACGAGTCGCGCGCCCTGTTCCGCACGGCTCGCCTGAAAGAGCTTACAGGCAAATTGCGCAGACTGGTGTCAC
The DNA here is from genome assembly GCF_900019265.1 of Paraburkholderia ribeironis. Classification (GTDB taxonomy): domain Bacteria; phylum Pseudomonadota; class Gammaproteobacteria; order Burkholderiales; family Burkholderiaceae; genus Paraburkholderia; species Paraburkholderia ribeironis. The sequence goes on along the minus strand of NZ_CYGX02000064.1, from coordinate 46,700 downwards.
GTTACAGTCGCGCCATCGGACACGGATCGGCCGTGAGCTTCAGTGAACGTGTCGAATGATCGAGCCATCTGTCGCCAGCCTGTTCGTTCACTGCGTATTCTGCAATGCAGAACAAAAAACCGGCACCGAGTTTTTTCATTCAACCCCATCAAGCAAATTATTTCTCGCAATTACAAGCACTTATCTCAAAAATGACGCGCCGGATTAGCGCCAGGTATTTTCCCTATTTGCGCCTGCATTGCAGTCCTAAAGGTGACTTTTCCCGTTGACACGGAGCGAACGGTCGTGCCAAATTGCGCGTGCATCCTATGCGCAATAAGTATTCGATGAGCGCTTTCTAGAGTCGACCCGCCCCACGCTCACGAGGCTACGGATCCGGGCGCAATCAACCGCAGCGCGCACCAGCAGACCAGATGCCTGGCATTCCTTAACAAATAACGAGGGCTCGCGGTCGCCCATTGAAATCGCACCGCCGCGCCACAGATCGCCAGAACCGCGCAGCACCAGCCTTACTTCGCCAGTTCACTCGATTCAAAAAAAAGGAGACACACAGCATGCCGGCAAGTTATCGCAATCGGGTCGCAGCCATACTCGGACTCATGGGCGCGTGTGCACTGGGTACGACCCAGAACGCCAACGCGCAAAGCAGCGTCACGCTGTACGGGATCGTCGACGGGTCGCTGCTCTACACCAGCAAGGCGCTTGACCCGACGACCGGCCAGAACGCCGGCCATCGCTACGCGTTCACCGACGGCGGCCTGTCCGGTTCATTCTTCGGCATGCGTGGCGCCGAAGACCTCGGCGGCGGCATGCGGGCGATCTTCGGGCTCGAGAGCGGCGTCAGCATCGCCAACGGTGCGTTCGGCAATTCGAACGGCAACCTGTTCGGCCGCGAGGCCTGGGTCGGCGTGGCCAGCCGCTTCGGCACGCTCAAGGCCGGCTTGCAGCACTCGCCGTTCTTCCTTGCGGTGTACGACGTCGACCCGCGCGATATGTCGTACTTCGGCAGCGGTCTCGTCACCTATCTGAACAACGTCTTCGTGACGGGCCTGTTCAATCCCAACGCTATTTCGTACACGTCGCCTGAAATCGCCGGGCTGCAGGCCAGCGCGCTGCTGGCGCTCGGCGGTGCCGCCGGCAATTTCCAGGCGGGCCGCCAGTACTCGGCGAGCCTGCGCTACCACCTCGGCTCCTTGACGATGGATGCCGCGCTATATAGCGGCAACGCCGGTGGCAGCGCCGCGTCGATCCCGGTGCCAAGCGTGGTCGAATTCAACGGCCGCGCGCTCGGCGCGAGCTACGTGTTCAACGACCTGACCGTGAAAGCCTCGTACGTGCAGTACAAGGTCGCGGGCTCGTTCAACAATCGCGTGTATTCGGGTGGCGCCAGCTATCGCATCACACCGGCATTGAACGTCGACGCGGGCGTGTGGGTCACGCGCGACGCGAACGACTCGTCGAACAATTCGGTGCTGGCATCGACGGGGTTCGCGTATTCGCTGTCGAAGGCCACCGTCACGTATGGGCAGGTCGGCTTCGTGACGAATCACGGCGGCATGCGCACCGGCCTCTCGGTCAACAACGCACTGAACCTGCCGGTGGGCACCACGGCTGGCGTGAATGTCGGCATCCGCCATACGTTCTAGCCGTGGCCGCGCGCAACAGCGCTGGCGCGCCGCGCAAGCGGCGTGCGGCAAGCGGCGTCATACGGAAAACCCGGAGAACCCGGAGAACGCCCCAGAACGCACGCGCCGTGGCCGGCTTCTACTGGTCAAAGCCGGGATTGTGCCGCGTCAGCCGACGCAGCAAGCCCGGCCACACCAGCGCGGCGCCCTTGCCCCTGGTCACTTCGCGCGCCTGCTCGTCCATCGTCGCGAGGATGGATTGCGACACCTCGATCAGCTTGCCGCCCGCCTGCGCGAGAATCTGGATCCGGCATGAGGTTTCGAACAGATACATCGCCTCGAATGCCTGGGCTACCGAACGACCGCAGGTCAGCAGACCATGATTGCGCAGCATCATGAAATTGGCGCTGCCGAGATCGGTGACGAGCGTGGCCTTCTCGGCATCACGCAACGCGACGCCCTCATAGTCGTGATACGCGAGGCTGGTGAGCACGAAGCCCGCTTGCTGCGACAGCGGCAGCAAGCCGTCCTGTTGCGCGGCGACGGCGACGCCATAGGCCGTATGCGTGTGCAGCACGCAATTGACGTCGGGCCGCGCGGCGTGCACGGCGCTATGAATCACGAAGCCGGCGGGATTCACATCGAACTGCGTCGGCATGACCGGGTGCCCCTGGTGGTCCACCTTGACGAGACTCGATGCGGTGATTTCCTCGAAGAACAGCCCGTACGGATTGATCAGAAACTCATGCTCGCGGCCCGGCACGCGCGCCGAAATATGCGTGAACACCAGGTCGTCCCAACCGAACAACGCGACCAACCGATACGCGGCGGCGAGGTCGACGCGGACCTGCCATTCTTCGGGCGACACCGTCTGACGAACGCTGGGAATGTCGAGTGCGGAGTTCATGAGGGACCTCGATGAGAGCGCGGACACGGCGGGAAGCCGCCACCTTGCGATGTCTTTACGCGGACCTGTGGAACGTCGTCCGGTGGCGGGCGGTGATTTCTGCATTGCAGGTTACTGGTGCGTGCAAAGCGATGTCAAGCCGACTTGCCAGTCATTGCAAACGATCCATCGGCGCGCCTCTGGCCACGCTCTTGCAACGCGCATCGCGGGCCATGGCCGGTTCTTCGAGCCGCCTCAGTGACTTCCCTAATAATCTGCAATGCAGAACGATCGAATGCAAAAACCTATTGACGCAAAGCGAACGCCCGTGCCAAATTTGTCCCGCACCATCCCACCTCGCGTTTAGCAGTCTGCGCCCGATGGCGTGTTTTCAACCGTCGGCAGCCGTCGTGTGGTTTGAAGCTTGAAGAGCGGCTGTTGTTCCGTCCACAAATCAGGCGCCTGGCGCTGCATCCCTGGATGCCAGGGCCGCGCTCACGCCGTGTGTCCAGTTGGAGGGTGTCAAAGCGTGGATATGTTCTTGCAGCAGGTCCTCAACGGGCTGACGCTGGGCGGCATTTACAGCCTCGTCGCGCTCGGTCTCACGCTGGTGTACGGCATTCTCGCGGTGCCGAATTTTGCGCACGGCGCGTTCTACATGGTCGGCGCGTTCGTGTCGTTCTACCTGATGAGCCGGCTCGGCCTGAACTACTGGCTCGCGATGGTCGGCTCCGGCCTCGCGGTCGCGCTGCTCGCGATCCTCGCCGAGCGGCTGGTGTTTCATCCGCTGCGCAAGTCGTCCGAGCTGCATCCGATGATCGCCGCGATCGGCCTTCTGCTCTTTCTCGAAGCCGGCGCGCAAGCGATCTGGGGCGCCGACTTTCATCGCATGCCCACGCCTTATGCGGGCATCGTCGAGCTGGGCGGCGTGAGCGCGCCGTTGCAACGCCTGCTGATCATCGGTGCCGCGTTTGCGCTGGTGGTGCTGCTGCAACTGTTCCTCAAATTCACGGTGATCGGCTCGAGCATCATCGCGATGGCGCAGGACCGCGAAGGCGCGTCGCTGATGGGCATCGACGCGAACCGGGTGACCATGCTCACCTTCGGCATCTCGGGGCTGCTCGCCGCGGTGGCCGCCACGCTCTACGCGCCGATCAACCTCGTCTATCCGGCGATGGGCCAGCTGGTGATCCTGAAGGCCTTCGTGATCATCATTCTCGGCGGCATGGGCAGCGTGCCGGGTGCGATCGCCGGCGGGCTGATCATCGGCATGGCGGAGAGCTTCGGCGCGTTCTACATCTCGACCGACTACAAGGACATCATCGCGTTCGTGCTGCTGGTGGTGATCCTGTCGGTTCGTCCTCAGGGGCTCTTCACCAGGGAACTGCGCGCATCATGAAACTACTCGAGGGCAAGCCGGGCTGGACGTTGCTGTTCGTGCTCGGGCTGGGGTTTCCTTTCGTCGCCACCAACGACTACATGCTGACCGTGATGTCCACCGCGTACATCTTCGCGCTGGCCACCGTCGGGCTGAACCTGATCACCGGCTACACGGGCCAGTTCAATCTCGCGCACGGCGGTTTCATGGCGGTCGGCGCGTACACGGTCGGCATTCTGACGGTCGATCATCAGGTGCCGTTCTGGCTCGCGTTCATCGCATCGGGCCTCGTCGTCGCGGTGCTTGGCGCGCTGGTGGGCCTCGTGTCGCTGCGTCTGCGCGGCCATTACTTTTCGATCTTCACGCTGTGCGTGGGCTACATCATGTTCCTCGTGATCGAGAAATGGGAGGGTCTCACGCATGGCGTGGCGGACATCATCGGCATTCCGGCGCCGGCGGGTTTCGGCTTCGTTTCGTTCGAGAATCCCCGCGCGCTCTATTACCTCGTGTTCGCGTTCCTCGTGCTCGGCGTATGGCTGATGCAGCGTATCGTCGATTCGCTGCTCGGCCGAACCTTCATGGCGATCCGCAACAGCGACGGACTCGCGCAATCGCTCGGCATCAACCTGATGCGCAACAAGGTGCTGGCCTTCGTGCTGTCGGTCGTGTATGCGGGGCTTGCGGGCGGACTGTATGCGGGCGCCGTGCGCTTTCTCGGCCCCGACCTCGCGGGCGTCGAACACACGTTCGACATGACCATGTACATGCTGGTCGGCGGCCTCGGCACGCTCGCCGGTCCGCTGCTCGGCGCACTGATCGTGCCGTGGCTCACGCAGTATCTGCAGTTTCTGCAGGCGTACCGCTTCGTCGTGTTCGGGCCGATCCTGATCCTGCTGGTGATCTTCCTGCCCAACGGGATCGTCGGCCTGTATCAGGCGCTCAAGGTGCGGCGCGCGCACAGGCCGGCGTCGACCGGCGGCGTCGGCGCGCGCCAGTCGCAACCCGCGCATGGAGACCGTCATGCTTGAAATCGACTCGCTCAGCAAACGCTTCGGCGGCCTCGTCGCGGTCGACGACGTCAGCACGCGCATCGAAGCCGGCAAGATCAATGCGATCATCGGACCGAACGGCGCGGGCAAGACCACCTTCTTCAATCTGATCAGCGGCACTCATCTGCCGAGCTCGGGACGCATCTGTTTCAAAGGCCGCGACGTGACGAAGCTGGGCGCCGATCAGATGGCGCGCCTCGGCGTCGCGCGCACGTTTCAGTCCACCGCACTGTTCGATCGGGCCAGCGTGCTGGACAACCTGATCGTCGGCCACCGCCTGCGCACGCACTCAGGATTGTGGGACGTGCTCCTGCATTCGTCGCGTCTGCAGCGCGAGGAACGCATCTGCCGCGACAAGGCGCGCGAGGCGCTCGACTTCGTCGGCCTGTCGGCGATCGCCGCACGGATGGCCGGCGACATCTCGCAGGAGGAGCGCAAGCGGGCGGCCGTCGCCCTCGCGCTCGCCACCGAACCGAGCCTGATGCTGCTCGACGAACCGGCGGGCGGCGTGAATCCGGAGGAGACCGAAGGCCTTGCCGAACTGATCCGCAAGCTGGTGAAACACGGCGTCACGGTGTGCCTCGTCGAACACAAGATGAACATGATCATGAAGCTGGCGGATCGCATCATGGTGCTGAACTACGGCCGGAAAATCGCCAAGGGCACGCCTGCCGAAATTCGTGCGAATCCGGCTGTGATCGACGCATATCTCGGGAGCGAGCATGCTGAAGTTTGATAACCTCGCGCTCGATTACGGCAGCTTCCGCGCGCTGGACGGCATCAACCTGCACGCCGACGACGGCGAACTGGTCGTGCTGCTCGGCGCCAATGGCGCGGGCAAGAGCTCGATCTTTCTGGCGACGAGCGGCTTGCGCCGCACGGCGAGCGGCAGCCTGCGCTTCGGCACTCGTGAGCTGCTCGGCATGACGCCCGCGCAGATCGTGCGCAGCGGCGTGATCCAATGTCCCGAGGGGCGCAAGCTGTTTCCCGGCATGTCGGTACTGAAGAATCTCACGCTCGGCGCTTATGTGCATCGCGGCGACAAGGCCGGCAACCAGCGCAACCTCGAGCAGGTGTTCGCCCTCTTTCCGCTGCTGGCCGAACGCAAGGATCACGCGGCCGGCGCGCTGTCCGGCGGCCAGCAGCAGATGGTCGCGATCGGCCGCGCGATGATGGCCCGCCCCAAGGTGCTGCTGCTCGACGAGCCGTCGCTCGGTCTCGCGCCGCTGGTGGTCAAGCAGGTGTTCGAGGTGATCCAGCAGATCAATCGGGCCGGGACGACTGTGCTGCTCGCGGAGCAGAACGCGTTCGCGGCGTTGAAGATCGCGCACCGCGCGTACGTGATCGAGAACGGCCGCATCGTGCTCGAAGGCGATCACGCGAGCCTGATGAATAACGAAGCGATCCGCCGCGCGTATGTCGGCGGCTGACGCGTTCCATACAGTGCCGCGTGGCGAGCGCCGGCACATCGCAATTTTTCCAGGGAGAACTATATGACGATCAAACGCTTGCGCGGCCGCGCCGCGCTGATTGCGGCAGTCGCCACGACCACGCTGATGAGCGCCGGCACCGCGATGGCGCAGCAGGTAGTGCACATCGGCTTTTCCGGGCCCCTGAGCGGCGGCGCGGCGAAGTACGGTCAGGAAGTGCTCGACGGCATGCAGATGGCGGCCGCCGACGTCAATCAGGCAGGCATCGAGGTCGCTGGCAAGAAGATCAGGTTCGAAATCGTCCCGCTCGACGACAAGTACAACCCCAGCGAAACGGCGATCAACGCACGGCGTCTTGCGCAAGAGCAGCAGGCCACCGTGGTGCTCGTGCCGCACTCGGGCGGCGGCTTCGCGGTGCAGACCAGCAACGAACAGCAGAAGCTCCTGTTGCTGTCCTACACCAGCGTCCCGCAGATCAGCGAGCGTGGTAACAAATTGACCGTGCGAATTCCGCCCGCGTTCACATCGTATCTGAGCGCGTTCATCAAGTATGAAATGGCGACCTACGGCAAGAAGGTCGCGCTGGCCGCCACCGATACCGACTACGGCAAGGTCTGGGTCGCCGCGTTCAAGCCTGCATGGGAAGCGGCCGGCGGCATGATCGTCGCCGACAACGCGATGTCGTATAACCGCGCCACCGATTTCTACAGCGGCGTGAGCCGCGTGCTCGCGGCCAAGCCTGATGTGATGTTCATTGGCGGACCGTCCGAGCCGACCGGCCTCGTCGCGCAGCAGGCGCGCGAGTTGGGCTTCAAGGGCGGCTTCATCGTGATGGATCAGGCCAAGCTCGACGAAGTGGCCAAGGTCACCAGCGGCTACGCGCCGCTGAACGGCGCGGTCGGTGTGCTGCCGCTCGCCAACGATGACACGCCGAATGCGAAGGCCTTCGTCGAACGGTTCCGCAAGAGTCATGGCGGGCGTGATCCAAGCCAGGAAGTGTCGCTGAACTACACGGCGGTCTATGCGACGGCGCTTGCGATGAAACTGGCCGGCAGCACCAGCGACGCGACCGCGATCCGCAATCAGTTCGATAAGGCCGTGAAGGCGTTGCCGCCGCAGAACAATCCGCAAAGCGTGACGGGCGTCGATGAGCGCGGCGGCTTCGTGATCGGCAATCCGCTGGCGGCGGTCGTTCAGGGTGGACAGTTGAAGGCCGCGACGTTGAATACGCTTACCGCGGCGAAGTGATGGTTTTTTGAGTGGATACGGAAAGGCGCGGTTCGGCTATGAACCGCGCCTTTTCGTTTTGAAGGTTGAAGTTTGGCGCCTGAAGCGAAGCCGGCCTGCTCCTCGCCCTGCTCTTCACCGCTTCATTTACCCCTTCAACGCATCGACGATCTGCTCGCGCACGTGCGGCCGTTCAGCGAACGGATCGGTGGGATTGCGCGGCGTCACGATATCTTCCGCCCGCGTTTTGACCGCGCCGAGCGCGTGCGGATGCGAGAAGACATAGAACCGCTCTTCACGGATCGCATCGAACACCATCGCCGCGACTTGTTGCGCGCTGACTTTCCCCGAATTCACCGCCTTCTCGCTCAGAGCGCGCGACACGCGTTGCGACAACGTTGGCGGCGTTTCGTTGGCGAGTTCGGACGGCCTGTTGCGATGCGCGTTGGCAATGCCAGTCGGCACGAAGTACGGACAGAGCACCGAGCACGCCACCTGCCGCGTGACCAGCGAGAGATCCTGGTACAACGATTCCGTCAGCGATACCACCGCGTGCTTGGACACGTTATAAGGGCCCATCATCGGTGGATTGAGCAGGCCCGCCATCGACGCCGTATTGACGATGTGCGCCCGATAGCCGGCATCGCGGCGCGCCGCCTCCAGCATCAGCGGCGTGAACGCGCGCACGCCGTGGATCACACCCCACAGATTGACGCCGAGCAGCCATTGCCAGTCGCGCTCCGTGTTCTCCCACACGAGCCCGCCGGCGCCGCCCACCCCCGCATTGTTGAACACGAGATGCACGCTGCCGAACGCATCGAGCGTAGCCCGCGCGAGCGCGTCGACCTCGTCGCCGTTCGCCACGTCCACGCGGCGCGTGATTGCCTGCGCGCCGCCCGCGCTCACTTCGGCGAAGGTCGCGTCGAGCGCGTCCTGTTGCACGTCGGCCAGCACGAGCCGCATGCCAAGCTGTGCGCCGAGCCTCGCGAACTCCCGGCCGAAGCCGGAGCCCGCACCAGTGATCACCGCGACCTTACCTGCGAAATTGTCCATGCGTTGTCCTCTTGCGCGTTCGTTTCGTTGCGGACAGTCGATATCAGCCGATGCTGATTGTGATGCGCGACGCACGATGCGCGACGCACGATGCGCGACGCACGATGCAGATGCACGCATGCACGCATGCACGCATGCACGATGCGACTGCGCGCCGATGGCCCGCGCTAGCGCGCCGCCGGATAAAACCGCTCGCGCAATTCGCGTTTCAATACCTTGCCGATCGCACTGCGCGGCAGGCTGTCGACCAAGCTCAGCGCCGAGAGCCGCTGCATCTTGCCGAGCCGCGCGTTGACCCATTCGAGCAAGCTGATGGCGTCGATCCGCGCATGCGCACGACACACCACGAATGCAACGGGCGTCTCGCCCCATTGCTCCAACGGCACGCCGACCACGGCTACCTCCGCGACGTCCGGATGCTGACTCACTTCGGCCTCGAGATCGCTCGGATACACGTTGAAGCCGCCTGAAATGATCATGTCTTTCTTGCGATCGAGCAGCGTCAGAAAGCCGTCGTCGTCGAAGCGGCCCATGTCGCCTGTGCGAATGAAGCGCTTGCCGCTCGGGTCGTACCACTGCGCCTCCGCAGTCTTGTCGGGCTGACGGTAGTAGCCGGTCATCATCGCGGGTGAATGGCCGACTACTTCGCCGACCTCGCCCGCCGCCACCTCGTTGCCGTGTTCGTCGATCAGACGGATGTCGTGCCCTTCCATCGGCCGGCCGACCGAATGCAGCTTGGTCGGCCATGCGTCGGCCTCCAGCTGGCACGAGCCGCCGCCTTCGGTCATGCCGTAGTATTCGGTCAGCTTGCCGGGCCAGCGGCGCACCACGTCGGCCTTGAGGCTCGCCGCGAACGGCGCGCTGGTGCAGAACTTGGCCTGGAAGCTGGACAGGTCGTAGCGGTCGAACTCAGGATGCGCCATCAGCCGCTGATACTGGACCGGTACGAGCATCGTGTGCGTGACGCGATACCGCTGCGCCAGTTGCAGATAACGCGTGGTGTCGAACTTCGCCATCAGTACGACCGTGCCGCCGAACGTCAGGGTCGGCATGAAGCTCACGAGCGTCGTGTTCGAATACAGCGGCGTGGCAATCAGCGTCGTCGCGTCGGGTCCATAGCCGCGCTGCATGCTGCGTACCGCGTAGGCCCAGCGCATACCGTGCGACTGCACGATGCCTTTCGGCGTGCCGGTGGTGCCGGATGAATAGATGATGTTGAACGGCCACGCCGGCTCGATCGTCACCGGCTCGGGCGTCGTGCCGTGCGGCCCGAGCCACGTGTCGAGCGCGGTGCTGCCCGCGTGCGCGTCGAGCGCGATCGGCACCGCGCCGATGTCCACGGCGACCGGTTCGAGCAAACGCTGGACCTCGGCATCGATGAACAACAGCCGCGCCCCCGAGTTGCCGATCATGCCGACGAGGCTCGGCGCGCTCGACGACGGCGCGACCGCCGCCCCCGCGCGCAAGCCGCCGAGAAACGCGACCGCATAGTCCACCGACGCGCTCGCGCACAACGCAATCGCCTCGCGCGGCTGAATGCCGTCGCGTTGCAACGCCGCGGCAAAACGATCGACGCGCGCATCGAGCGCCGCGTAAGTCACGACCTCATCGTCACAGATCAGTGCCGGATGCTCGCCGCGCTCTTTCGCAAAGCGGCGCAGCGCGTCGGTGATGCAGACGAACGGTTCGTCCAGCAACGCTTCAAACCCTGTCATTGCGCCGCGCCTCCATTGCTGCCGTTGCCGGTGTTGCCGGTGTTGCCGGTGTTGCCGGTGTTGCCGGTGTTGCCGGTGTTGCCGGTGTTGCCGGGATTGCCGGGCTTGCCGCCAGCGGCCGCTGCCGTGCGCGCTGCGTCCTCTTCCTGCAACTTGCGCCACAGGATCTTGCCGCTGCCGGACTTCGGCAGCGACGCGACGAACTCGACGATGCGCGGCGCCTTGTACGACGCCATCTGCTCATGCGCCCAGTCGATGATCTCCTGCGCGCTGGTCGTGCCCGCATGCGCCGCGCTCAGCACCACCAGCGCCTTCACGGTCTCGCCGCGCTTCTCGTCCTTCACGCCGATCACGCACACTTCGTGAATCGCCGGATGGCGGTACATCAGCGCCTCGACCTCGGCCGGCCAGACCTTGTAGCCCGACGCATTGATCATGCGCTTGAGGCGATCGGTCATGAAGAAATAACCGTCTTCGTCGACATGACCGAGGTCGCCGGTGCGCAGAAAACGCTTGCCGTCCAGTTCGATGAACGCCTCTTCGGTCGCCTGCGGATTGCGCCAGTATCCCTGCATCACCTGCGGCGCGTTGACGACGATTTCGCCGGTTTCGCCTTGCGCCACTTCCTGCAGCGTGACCGGGTCGATCACCCGCGAATCGACATCGAACACGGGGATTCCCAGGCACTGCGGTTTCGGCCGATGTGGTGGGTTGATATGCGTGCCGGCGATCGTCTCCGACATCCCGTAGCCTTCGACATAATCGAGCCCGGTCAACGCCTTGAGCTTGCGCGCGATCGCGTCCGGCATCGCCGCGCCACCGCCGCGTGCACCAATCAGACTGGACAGGTCGTAGTCGCCGAGCTTCGGGTTCGACAGAAAGTCGACCATCATCGTCGAGATCGATTGCCATGCGGTGACGCGATATTTCTGCATGCATAGCGCAGCCGCGTCGCGATCCCAGCGCGGCAGCACGACGATCGTCGCGCCGGTGTAGACCGCGCTGTTCATGCCGCCCTGCATGCCGGTCACGTGAAAAAACGGCAACACCGACAGATGGACGCCGTCCGCTGGCGCCACGAACCACACGCAACCGCCGAGCAGCGTGCTCATCACGCTGCGATGGGTGTGCATGCAGCCCTTCGGTCTGCCGGTGGTGCCGGACGTGTAGGGCATCACGCACAGATCGTCGGCACCCGCGGTGAGCGGGCCGGGTTGGAGATGCCGGTCGAGCACCGCTTGCCACGACGTGACACCGTCGAGGTCGAACGTCTTGCGCGGCGCCGCGATGAATTCGGGCACGGCGATCGGCGACGGCCGCTTCAGATAATCGCTATACGTCGCGACGATCGCGTGCTCGAGACCCTGGCCCGGCCCGCTGCCGATCAGCGGCTCGACATTCGCGAACAGGCATTGCGGCGCGATGATCGTGGTCGCGCCGCTATCCTCGACATAGTGCGCGAGTTCGGCGCTCATGTTCATCGGATTGACCGGCACCACGACCGCGTTGGCTCGCAGAATGCCGTAGTACGCGATGATCCATTGCGGACTGTTCTGCATGTAGAGCAGCACGCGGTCGCCCGCCTTGACGCGGCACTCCTGCTGCAGAAAGCCCGCGATCCGCTCGGCCTCGTTTTTGAATTCGGCGAACGACACCGGCGTGTCGTAGAAGACGATAAATGGCTTGTCAGGAAAGCGCGCCGCCGAGACTTCGGCGTTATAGAAAATGTTGGTCTGCGGCAGCGTCAGATGCAACGGTACTTGCGGCGGCCAATGCGGATGATGGCGTTCGTTCATAGGCGTCTCCTGCTTGTCTGTGCGCGTTTCACTGCCGCCGCGCTTCAATTTACGTGCGCCGCGTGGCGAACGCGCGTGGCTTGCGGCGTAGCGCGACGCTGATGGACCTGATCGGCCCGACGGATCCGATGGACGTGTTCAGCGCCCGAGATGTCGTCCAAGTTCCATGCTGGCGATCGCGTTGCGATGCACCTCGTCGGGGCCGTCGGCGAAACGCAGCGTGCGCGAGCTCGCATAGGCACGCGCGAGGCCGAAGTCGTCGCTGACCGCGCCGCCGCCGTGCACCTGCATCGCCCAATCGATCACCTGGCACGCCATGGCTGGCGCGGCGACCTTGATCATCGCGATTTCCTGGCGCGCGTCCTTGTTGCCGACCGTATCCATCTTGTACGCGGCGTTGAGCACCAGAAAGCGCGTCTGGTCGATCATGATGCGCGCGTTGGCGATCCGCTCGCGCGTCACGCCCTGCTCCGCGAGCGGCTTGCCGAACGCGACGCGGTCGAGCGAGCGGCGGCACATCGCCTCGAGTGCCCGCTCGGCGCGGCCGATCAGGCGCATGCAGTGATGGATACGCCCCGGTCCGAGCCGGCCCTGCGCGATCTCGAAGCCACGTCCTTCGCCGAGCAGCATGTTGCTCGCCGGCACGCGCACGTTCTCGAAAGCGATTTCGGCGTGGCCGTGCGGAGCGTCGTCGTAGCCGAATACCGGCAGATGGCGCAGCACCTTGACGCCGGGCGTGTCCATCGGCACCAGAATCATCGACTGCTGCTGATGCCGGTTTGGATGATCCAGGTCGGACTTGCCCATGAAGATCAGGATTTTGCAGCGCGGATCGTTCGCGCCCGAGGTCCACCATTTGCGGCCGTTCAGCACGTAATGATCGCCGTCGCGCACGATGCGCGCCTCGATGTTGGTCGCATCGGACGATGCCACCGCCGGCTCCGTCATTGCGAACGCCGAGCGGATCGTGCCGTCGAGCAGCGGCAGCAGCCATTGCTGTTGCTGCTCGGGCGTCGCATAACGCACCAGCGTTTCCATGTTGCCGGTATCCGGCGCCGAGCAGTTGAACGGTTCCGCGCCGATATGCGAGCGCCCCATGATTTCGCAGAGCGGCGCGTATTCGAGGTTAGTGAGGCCCGCTCCGTATTTCGACTCGGGCAGAAACAGGTTCCACAGACCAGCGGCCTTCGCCTGCTCTTTCAGTTGCTCGATCACCGGCGCCGGTTGCCAGCGATTGCCGGACTCACGCGCGGCGTCCATCTGCGCGTCGAAAACCGCCTCGGCCGGATAGACGTGCTCGTTCATGAAAGCGTTCAGGCGCTGCTGCAAACTCTTGACCTTGTCCGAGTGCTGGAAATCCATACGGCGTCTCCCATGCAAGATGGTTGCTGCTTTTCTATGTAAGCGCGGCGCTCGCGCACGGTGCCGATCGCGCCGCGCTTCGCAACGGCATGCGTCGAATCAGACGATGATCGACCCGCCATCCACCGCGAAATACTGGCCGGTGATGTGGCGCGACGCTTCGCTTGCGAGAAACACCACCGGACCCTTGAGATCTTCGTCGCCGCCCAGACGCTGCAACGGCGTGCGCGAGATGATCGCGCCTTCGAGTTTGTCGAGGAGTCCTGCCGACATCTTCGACGGGAAAAAGCCCGGACAGATCGCGTTGACGTTGATGTTGTACTTGCCCCACTCCGCCGCCAGCGCCCGCGTGAAGTTGATCGCTGCGGCCTTCGACGTGTTGTACGCAATCGTGTTCATGCCGGGTGGTGAGCCCTTCAGTCCGGCCACCGACGCGATATTGACGATCTTGCCCGCGCGTCGCGGAATCATGCTGCGCTTGCCGACTTCGCGTGCGAGGAAAAACGGCGCATTGACGTTCAGATTCATCACCTTGTGCCAGGCGTCGTCCGGATAGTCTTCGGCCGGCGCGCCCCACGTTGCGCCCGCATTGTTCACGAGGATGTCGATGCGGCCGTCCAGACCCAGCACTTCGTCGACCAGACCGGGGATGCCCTCGAAGCGCTGCAAGTCGTTCACGATCGTCAGCACCTCGATGCCGCGACTTTGCAGATGCGTTTTCGCTTCGGCGAGTTCGTCGGCCTTGCGCGCGGTGATCGCGACACGACAGCCCATCTCGCCGAGCGCTTCGGCCATTTGCAGGCCGAGGCCGCGCGAGCCGCCGGTGATCAATGCAATCTTGCCGTCCAGTTGAAACAGGTCTTTCACAGACATGCGCGCTCCTCCAGAGTGTTCTGCTATGCAGCTTCGTATTCCATATTGTTCGACCATCATACGTGCCGAACTTGAGCGTGTAAATAAAAGCACGCTCATTCACTTTCGTTATAAACTGACACGCATCGGCGCCGTGTGGTTCATTGGGGCTAACCCGCATGGCGCAATTTCAATCGGGCTGCGCCGATTCGCGCGAGCGTGGTTCCGCTGCGCGTCGCGTGGTCGGCTTCCTGGTCGTTCTGCATAGCGGCTTAACTCTGGATGGGTCTTCTTTCATGCAAGATGCGCTGATCATCAACCCACGTGACCTGGAATTTCAGCTCTTCGAAGTGCTCGAGGCCGAGATGCTCACGCGGCGCACGCGCCATGCCGATCACAGCCGCGAGACCTTCACCGCCGCGCTCGATACCGCGCATGCGGTGGCGGTCGACAGGTTCGCGCCGCATAACCGTCTGTCCGACGAGCACGAACCGCAATTCGATGGTCAACGGGTCACGCTGCCGGCCGAAGTGAAAGACGCGCTCGATGCGTTGCGTGCCACCGGCTTCCTCGCGGCGGGCAAAGACTATGCGTGGGGCGGCATGCAGCTGCCGTCGGTGATTTCGTTTGCGTGCCTGTCGCTGTTCAAGAGCGCCAATATCGCGACCTCGTCCTACGCGATGCTGACCACCGCGAATGCAAACGTTATCGAACGTTTCGGCAGCGCGGCGCAAAAGCGCAAGTACCTGCAGGCGCTGTTCGACGGCCGCGCCTTCGGCACCATGGCGCTCACCGAACCGCAAGCGGGCTCCAGCCTGTCCGATCTCGTCACCAGCGCCACGCCGAACGAAGACGGCACCTATTCGATTCGCGGCAACAAGATTTTCATTTCAGCCGGCGATCACGAGCTGAGCGAGAACATCGTGCATCTCGTGCTCGCGCGCATTCCCGGCGGGCCGCCGGGCGTCAAAGGCATCTCGCTGTTCACGGTGCCGAAATTCCATGTCAACGACGACGGCAGTCTCGGCGCGCGCAACGATGTCGCGCTCACGGGGCTGATTCACAAGATGGGGTGGCGCGGCACCACGTCGACGATGCTGTCGTTCGGCGAGCATGGCGAGTGCATCGGCGAGCTGGTCGGCGAACCGCACCACGGTCTCGCCTCCATGTTCCACATGATGAACGAGGCGCGCATCGGCGTGGGCCTTGGCGCCGTCATGCTCGGCTATCGCGGCTATCTGGCATCGCTCGAATACGCACGCGTGCGGCCGCAAGGACGCAAGCCCGACAACAAGAATCCGCTCGATCCGCAAGTGCCGCTGATCGAACACGCCGACGTGCGTCGCATGCTGCTTGCGCAGAAGGCTTATGTAGAAGGCGCTTACGCACTATGCCTGTATGCGGCGCGCCTCGTCGACGAACAGAACACCGGCGAGAGCGACGCGGCGCGCGCCGAGGCGGGTCTGCTGCTCGATCTGCTCACGCCGGTGGTGAAGTCGTGGCCGTCGCAGTGGTGTCTCGAAGCGAATAGCCTCGCGATCCAGATTCACGGCGGCTACGGCTACACGCGCGAGTATCCGGTCGAACAGTTCTATCGCGACAACCGGCTGAACATGATCCACGAAGGCACGCACGGCATTCAGGCGATCGATCTGCTGGGCCGCAAGGTCGTGATGAAACAGGGCGCCGCGCTCGGGCTGCTGGCGCGCGAAGTGCAGCGCACGATCGAAGCGGCGCGCAGCCACGCGCCGCTGCACGCGCATGCGGATGCGCTCGGCCATGCATGGCGCGATCTGGCCGCCACGGTCGACGCACTGCTGCCCGCGTTGGCGCACGATAGCGAACGCGCGCTCGCCAACGCGAATGCGTTTCTCGAAGCATTCGGTCATGTCGTGATTGCGTGGACGTGGCTAAGGCAGGCGATCGTTGCGAACGCCGCGCTAGCCGAGTCGCGCAGCGAAACAGATACGGACACGGACTTCTATCGCGGCAAGCTACACGCGTGCCAGTGGTTCTTCCGCTGGGAATTGCCGCGCGTCGCATTGATGCTCACCACGCTGCGCACTCTCGACGACACCACGCTCAGCATGGCGCCGCAATGGTTCTGAGCGCCGCCGCTCAATGCGATAGCGCAACTTCGAGTTGCGTCACCACGTCGATCAGGCGTGGCCGCACTTCTTCCAGCAGAAACTCTTTCGAGAGTTTGAACGACGGTCCGCCCACGTTGATCGCCATGATCGGCAGTTCGCCGCCCGGCTGAAACGCACGCGCAATGCCGTTCACGTCTTTCTGCCAGTCGCCGAATGACGTCGTCACACCGAGCGTGCGGTAATCGTCGAGCGCCTTCTCAATGCCGCGACGCGTTTTCGGCCATGCCACGTGATCGAGTTCGCGCACCTGCTCCATGAAGCTCAGACGATCGTGTTCGGGAATCGCCGCGAGCCATGCGCGGCCAATCGCGGACGTTGCCACCGGAATACGCGAGCCGACTTCCAGCGTCAGCGTGAGCGCCACCGAGCCCCGGCAGTTTTCCACGTAGATCATCGAGAGCCGGTCGCGCGTGCCCAGTGAAACCGTGGCGCGGCAGATGTCGGCGAGTTCCTGCATCACGGGCCGCGCGATCTTGCGAACGTCGAGGCGCGCGAGCATCGCGCTGCCCAGTGCGAGCGAGGCCGTGCCGAGCCGGTACTTGCCGCTCTCTTTCAGATGGATCAGATAGCCGAGCAGCGTCAGCGTATGAGTGAGGCGCGATACCGTCGATTTGGGCAGCCGGCACCGCAAGGCCAATTCCTGATTGCTCAGCGATTTGTCGCCGGAGCGAAAACAGGCCAGCACTTCGAGCCCACGCGCCAGCGACGTGACGAAGTGCCGGTCATCCTTATGTGCTTCGTGCGCGGTTCGGGTTGCGACGACGGGCGCTCGCGCGGATGAAGCCGTGCTCCGCGCCGCCTCGTCGACGCTCGGGCCGTCGATCGGATGATCGGTCGGGCTGTGATGGGTTTTGCTCAAAACGGAACGCGCTCCCGCGAAACGGTTGCATCTGAAAGGACAAACCGCGACCTCGGATCGAGGGTGATCCGGGCTGCAAAATTATAGTCTGAAACGTGTAATGCCTTTAATGCGGACTGTTGACGAGTGGTTGCGACGATCATCCGCGAGCCGCGCACCACGAATCTTCGCAGCAGTTTTTCCAGCATGAGCGCGTTGGCTGGAGTATTGTTTAAACGCGCCGGGAGCGCGGTAGCGGCACTCTTCTACAGGGACAGGCGTTCCTCGTGAGAGGACCCAGGCTCGCAAGCGCGCGGTTTTTGACATGTAACGATGCGACATCATCAACTTATCGAGGATGGAGAAAACGTGAAAACAGTCAATCTTGTGAAGGCGCTTGGTATTGCATTGTGTCTGGCAACCGCATCCAGCGCCTATGCCCAGGCAACTGAAGCGGCGTCGCCGGCCGAAGCGGCGTCACCGGCCGCCGCCGCCAAATCGACGCGTCAGGCAGACCGCAAGCTCGGTCGCGACGTACGGCGCGCGCTGGCCAGGGCGCCGGGCTTCAATGTGTCGAACGTGTTCGTGCGGGCACGCAGTGGCGCGGTGACTTTGACCGGATCGGTGCCCGAGGGCGGCCAGATCCAGCAGGCCGCGGAGGTTGCCAAAGGAGTCGCTGGCGTGAAGACGGTAACCAACAGGATCACGCTTGGCGTGCAAGGCGGAGGCGGTGGAGGTTGAGCGGCCGACGGTCCTGCGAAGGTCCTGCGAAGGTCGTGTTTAATGACGACGGGCGGCGCCACCAATCGTGAACTGTCAGCGTGAGGTGTCGCCTGCTCTACTGCTTTTTTGCTTTTCCCTGCTTTTTTCCGGCATATTCCTGGTATCTGGAATCCTCAGCGTCGCACGAGGCCGACGACATAGCGGCAAACCTCGTCGCCCGCATTGAAGAACTCGCACTCGACCGGCGCGCCGAGCTGCAGACAATCCCCCGCTTCAAGCCGGTAGGTCTGGCTGCCCTCACGAAACGTCAACACCCCTTGCGTTACCCAGATCTGCTGATGCTGAAACACGAATGCATCCGGCGGATAAGGCACCTTCACGCCCGCCGGCAACTCGATCTCGAGCAACTCCAGCACGCCGCCCGTCGGTGGTGAAATCCGCCGCCGCGTATAACCCGTTTCGGGGTCCTGCCAGACTGCCTGGTCCGCCTGACGCACGAGCCGCTCGCCGGTCTGCTCGGCGAGCGCCAGCAGCGTCGACAAGGTCAGCCCGAACGCGCCCGACAGGCGACCGAGCACCGTCGCGGTGGGACTCGCCTCGCCGCGCTCGATCTTGCTGATCATCGCCTTCGAGACGCCCGAGCGCTCCGCCAGCTCGCTCAGCGACCAGTTGCGCGCTTCGCGCTCGGTCTTCACACGCGCGGAAATCGCCTGGGTCAGATCGATAGCAGCGGAATCGGACATGGCTGGATCATCATGGATAAAGTGAGCACCGCGAAATTATATCGACGCAATCCCGCGATCGGCGCGCGCCGCGCAGGCCGCTATGCTCGTCAAGCCCGTTAGAAGAGAACCAGAGCGCGCACGACAATGGGCAACAACGTCTTGCATAGTGATTTTTTGTCCACTATATTAAACGGACAGCTTCAGGCCTACAGCTGCTGTCCGACCATGCGGGCAGACTGCAGCTAGACGTCAGCCGCCAGCATTCGTTCATTTCAGCCGGAACACACCATGCCGAAGGAAATCGTTCTCAACGCATTTGACATGAACTGCGTCGGTCACATCCAGCAAGGCATGTGGACTCATCCGCGCGACCAGTCCACGCGTTACACGGACCTGCAGTACTGGACCGACTACGCGCGCACGCTGGAAGCGGGTCTGTTCGACGGCATCTTTTTCGCCGACGTGGTGGGTGTCTACGACGTCTACGGTGGCAATCCCGACGCGGCGATTCGCGGCGCCGTGCAGGTGCCGGTCAACGACCCGACGCTGCTGATTCCGGCAATGGCCGCGGTAACGCGTCATCTGTCGTTCGGCGTCACGTCCAATCTCTCGGTCGAGCAACCCTATCTGTTCGCACGGCGCATGTCGACGCTCGATCATCTGACGCGCGGGCGGGTCGGCTGGAACATCGTCACCGGCTACCTGGACAGCGCATCGCGTGCGATCGGTCTGACCGGCCAGATGGCACACGACGATCGCTACGACCTCGCCGACGAATATATGGAACTGGTCTACAAACTGTGGGAGTGCAGCTGGCAAGACGACGCGGTGCTGCGTGACAAGGCGCAGCGCATCTACGCGGACGCGGCGAAGGTTCATGTCATCCATCATCGCGGCAAGCAGTATCGGGTGGACGCGATGCATCTGAGCGAGCCGTCGCCGCAACGCACGCCGGTGCTCTATCAGGCCGGCTCGTCCACGCGCGGCAAGCAGTTCGCCGCCGCGCACGCCGAGTGCGTGTTCGTCAACGGCCAGGCGAAGCCAGCGGTCAAAGCAATCGTCGACGATATTCGCGCGCACGCCGTCGCGGGCGGTCGCCGCGCGGACGATATCAAGGTGCTGCTCGGCCAGACAGTCATCACTGGCCGCACGGATCGCGAGGCGCAAGACAAGTACGAGGACTACCGGCGTTACGTCAGTTCCGAGGCGGCGCTCGTGCATGCGGCGGCGTCGCTCGGCATCGACTTCGCTCGCTACGATCTCGACGAACCGATCGAAACCGGCAAGAGCCAGGCGATCGTATCGAACGTCGAAGCGATGACGCGCG
The DNA here is from genome assembly GCF_900019265.1 of Paraburkholderia ribeironis. Taxonomy (GTDB): domain Bacteria; phylum Pseudomonadota; class Gammaproteobacteria; order Burkholderiales; family Burkholderiaceae; genus Paraburkholderia; species Paraburkholderia ribeironis. The sequence goes on along the minus strand of NZ_CYGX02000064.1, from coordinate 26,564 downwards.
CCGCGGGTCCGCAGTGGACCAAACGCAAATTGCTCGAACAGATGCAACTGGGCAGCCGGCAGACGCCGCTGGTTGGTTCGGCCGAACGGATCGCGGACGAACTGATTGCATGGACCGAGGCAACCGGCGTGGACGGTTTCAATCTGTCGCGCACCGTCGCGCCGGAGTGCTTTGAGGATTTCATCGAGCTGGTGGTACCGATCCTGCAGGAACGCGGCGCGTACAAGCGCGCGTATCGCGACGGCACGCTGCGCGAAAAGCTGTTCGGTCATGCGCGTCTGCCGGTGACACACACTGCGGCACGCTTTCGTGCGCCGGCTTGCGCCACGGCTGTAACGGACGATGGGCGTGGTTGAGGTCACATGCGCGCGGTCGATTCTCGCGCAGCATGCCATGCCTGCCGCGCGGGCTGCACGTTTCGCACGTACCCTGCGTACCGTCCAGCGCGCAACATTTTCAACAGAGGCTCACATGCTTGACAAGCGCAGCTTCCGCGATGCCATGGCCGGACTCGGTGCGGCCGTCAACATCATCACGAGCGACGGCGTCGCGGGTCGCGCCGGCTGCACCGCATCGGCGGTCTGCGGCGTGACGGACGAGCCGCCTACGCTGCTCGTCTGCATCAATCGCAGCAGCCGCAACAACGCGGCCTTTCGCGCCAACGGCAAGCTTTGCGTCAACGTGCTGAGCGCGGAGCAGCAGGCGCTCGCGGCGCACTTCGCAACCAACGCGCTACCGCTCGACGAGCGCTTCGCCGCCGCGCAATGGACCAGCCTCGTGACCGGCGCACCGGTGCTGGATGGCGCGCTGGCGTCGCTGGACTGCGAGATCGAATCGGTCACCGAAGTCGGCACGCACACGGTGTTTTTCTGCGCGGTGAAGGCCGCGCATACTCAAGGCGCCGGTGACGCACTGATTTACTACGGCCGTCGGTATCATCGCGTCGGTGAGTTGTCCGTGCACGCGATGCATGCGCCTCAAAGCGGTGCGCCTGCAGATTGCCCGGCTGGATAAGCGAACGTCGCATCGGTGACACGGCGGCGAGTTCAGATCGGGTAACCATACGGTCGCGCCGATTCTCATCGGCCACTCATCGGCCACTCATCGGCCACTCATCGGCCACTCATCGGCCATCTCATCAGCCACTCATCGGCCATCTCATCAGCCACTCATCAGCCACTCATCAGCCACTCATCAGCCACTCATCAGCCACTCATCAGCCACTCATCAGCCACTCATCGACCACAATCAGCCACGCACGATACCCGTCAACGGCCGCGCCGCCCTCGCCTGTCCAAACAGCGCCGCCGCCGTGCGCTGAGGATCGAGTCCGAGACTTTCACTCGCCGCACCCGCGATCAACGCATCGAGCGACGTAGTCGGTTTCAGATCACGCGCTTCATACAAGTCGTGCGGCGCAAGACCAGGCCAATCGGCGATCACCCGTCCACCTTGCACCGAACCGCCCAGCACCATCGCCACCGAGCCGGTGCCGTGATCGGTGCCGCCCGTGCCGTTGGCGGCCGCGGTTCTGCCGAACTCCGTCGCGACCAGCACGGTGGTCTTGCTCCATGCTGGACCCATGCCGTCGCGCAACGCCGCGAGCATCGTGTCGAGCGCCTTCAACTGGTTGGCGAGGCGCGCGTTCTGCGCACTGTGCGTGTCCCAGCCGCCGGTTTCGATCATCGCGATCCGTGGACCGTCTTCGCGCGACAGAAAACCAGCGGCGAGCTTGCCGAGGCTGGCCGGATCCTGGCGCGCGCCGGCAGCGCCCGCGAGGCCACGCGTGGTCATCGCCGACTCCCATAGCGGCCGCAATTGCGCATCCTGCTCGTAGAGCTGCGAGACCCGCGCGAGCAGATCGTCGGGCGCCTGCGGGAGTGCCGAGGGTGCATACGAGCTCACCGCCGCCGTGCCGCGCAACGCCATCGGCACGGTCGGCGCGAAGGCGATCGCGTTTTCTCGCGTGGCGGGCAACTGCGCGACGAGCCGGTTGAGCCAGCCGTCCCTGATCTGATACGGCGATGCGCCGCCGGTCTCGAGCACGTTCTGCCCATCGAAGTGCGAGCGGTCGCGATACGGCGACGCTACCGCGTGCACGAATACCACCTCGTGGTTCGCATACATCGCGGCGGTCTGCGCGAGCGCCGGATGCAGCGCGAAGCTGCCGTCGAGACGCGGCGCGTTCGACGTGTCGATTGCGAGCGCGCCACGCAATGTCGCGTAGGCGGGTTCGGCATACGGCACGACGATGTTCAGACCGTCGGCGGCGCCGCGCTGGATCACGAACACGAAGCGGCGATCGGTGGCGACGCTGGCGAACGCGATGCGCGGCGACACGAGCAGCGCGCCAGCGCCGGCAGCGGCAGCGGCGACGCTCAGAAACTGGCGGCGTGACAGCATGGCATTCATCTCCGTTGAAAGTCCGGCGAGACCAGCAACAGCGCGATCGCGGTGGATACACTCTCCGCTCGCGACACGGCGGCGGCCGTCGGCGCACTGAGCGATCCGGCCAGCAGAGTCTCGCCGAGCGAGCGTGCATCGAGCCGGTCACCCACCCGCGCGGCGAAGCGCTGCGCCATTTCGACCCGACGCACCAGCGCATCGGGCGCGGCCCAACTCGCGGCGATGTCGTCGTAGCCGGCGGGCGAGCCCGGCCGCCACACCGGCTGACCGAGTTGCGTGAGGATGGGCGCGCTCTGCAGCGTGCCGGGATCGCGCCAGCCGAGTCCGCGCATCGACGAAATGGCCCACTCCCATGGCGTCTTGAACTTCACTGCCGTGGCCGACCACGCTTGCGGCGTGTCGAGCAACGCGCGGTACACGGTGGGCAAATCGCCGCCGCTGTGCTCGAACGCGCTCGCGAGCCGCGCGCTCACGTCAGGCGGTGGATTGTCGCCGACGAAGTGCCGGGCCAGCTTGACGCCGATATGCTGCGCCGTCGCCGGCGCGTGGGCGAGGTCATGCAAGATCGCGAGCGCCTGCTGTTCACCTGCCTGGTCGTAGCTGCGTCCCATGATGGTGCGCGAACCTGGCTCGTGCAGGGCCGCGCGAAACACGAAGGTGCCGGGCGCGGCGTTCGGTTGCATCGCGTGCGCGTTCGCGTTGCCTATGTTGCCCATGTTGCCGAGGCTGGCCGCCTTAGCCGGATTGGCCGCGTTCGTTGAATTGCCGGCGAGACTCCAGCCGGTCAGCGCACGGGCGAATTCGGTGACGTCTTCCTGGCTATAGCCGCTGCGCACGCCGAGTGTGTGCAGCTCCATGATCTCGCGCGCCAGATTCTCGTTCAGCCCGCGTTTGCGCTCCGGATTGCGCTGCGCCGCGCGTATCGCCGCCACGCTGTCCGGTCCGACCGAGCGGGGCTGATCGAGAAACAGCTGCATGGCCGGATGACGTTCGACGGCCACCAGCATGTCCTCGAAACGGCCGAGCACGTGTGGGCGGATCGCCTCCGCTTCGAATGAGCCAGCCAGCGCGGCGACGCCCGGCTTCTCGGTGGAAACCGCGAAGTGGTTGGCCCAGAAATGCACCAGCCGTTCGACGAACGGCGTCGGCGTGCTCAAGGCGCTCGTCACGCGCGCATTGACCGATGCACGGTACATGTCGAGTATTTCGACGCGGATGGTTTTTCGTTCGTTATGCCTGGCAATTTGCTTTTCGGATTGAGTTGCAGACTGAGCAGCGGATTGTGTCGCGGATTGCGGGCTGGTTTGAGGATTGTCTTGCGAGATGGATTGAGCATTGGCTCGAGCAAGGGTTCGTGCACCCGCCAGCGCCATGCTCCGCGCATCCGCCAGATCGCCGCTCACGCCACTGCTCGCACCACCAGCCGCGCCCTCTTCCGGCTTTTGCCGCGCCTGCTGCTCGAATTGCATGCGCTGCTGCGCCAGCTCGGTCGACAGCGCCACCGAGCCCGGTTGGCTCGCCCAAGCGGTGGGTAGCGGTTCATACTGCTCGAACTGCGCGAGCAGCCAGCCTTGCGGATCGGTGGGCGGTGTGTCGTCGGGACGCGCGCCGAGGCCGAAGCGGTTTAGCGCAATCGCCGCGGCAGTCAGATTCGGTGAGTGAGTCATACCATCCTCTGCGGCAGTGGATAGCCTTTAAACGGCCGCCGCGCCGCAATCCGTCGCGGCCGGCTGCATCTTTTCGCGTCTTTTCGCATTTCTTCGCGTTGTCTTACTCGTCCGCCGATGCGCCCAACCCCGGTATTGCCGGCTTCCGTGGATTGGCGGCCGGCTGCGGTTCGCGCCACTGTCCGTGCGACTTCAGGCTATCGGCGAACCGGACTCGCTCGTCGGCCGACAATGTCGCAGCGAAATCCGCCACGCTGCCCTCCACTTGCGCGCGCAGGTTACTGTCGGCCCCGCGCGTGCTTGCGAGCGCGGCGTCCAGTGCCGCGCGATCGAACTGCGGCGCCGCCAGCAGACGCAACACTTCCCGACGCCCTTCGCGGCCCTCGCGGGCAAACTGCCGGCCATCGCGGCGCGCATTCTTCAGGCCGTCGATAAAGGCCTGCTGCCGCTCGGCGGGCAACGTCTGTGCCGCGAAACGCAGCGCCCGTTGTTGCGCCAGCACCGGCGCGTTCGCGCCATGCGCCGCGAACCATTGATAAGCACCCCCGACGATCGCGCCCAGCAAAAACACATTGAGCACCAGGGACGCCGCCAGCAAGACTCTCCATGACCGGCCATTCATTCACCGCTCCAATCGGCGGAGGTTCCGCCAAAACTCGAAGTCAGATAAGAGGACTCGTGCGCAACCGGCCCGCTCTCCGTCAGCACGAAGAACGACACGGCGAGCGCGCCCGCCACCCCGCCCAGCAGCCCGACCCCGGCGACCGCCGCGCCGGACCACCACAGCCGCCAGCGCGCCGTCGGTCGCTGCACCGGCGCGCGCTCGACGATGCGCTGCTGCAACGCGGCGCCGGGCGGTTCGAGCTGGTCGGCGGCGAGCCATGCATCGAGGTCGGCCGCGGCGCTCAGCACGGCGTCGGCCGCGGCGCGATGCGACTGCGCCCACGCCTCGGCCGCGGCACGCTCCTCGCGCGGCCAGCGATGCGGATCGGCGCCGTACGCTTGAATGATCTGTTGGAATCTTTCGGGCGTCATGACTTGTCCCTGGTGAGGCCGCTGCCGGCCAGTTGGGCGCGCAGCGTGCGGCGCGCGCGGGCCAGCAGACTTTCCAACGCATCGACGGTGATGCCCATCAAGGCGGCAGCGTCGAGGTTCGACATCTCCTGGTAGTAGGTGAGCACCAGCGCCTCGCGTTGCCGTGCCGGCAATCCGGCGAGCGCCGCGCGGACCTGTTCGTGCCGGGCGCGCGCTTCGAACTGGGCATCGGGCTGAGCGGCCGGATCGACCGCTTCGGGCATCTCGTCGCGCGGCTCCTCGCGCCGGCCGCGCAGCCGGTCGTAGCAGAGATTGAGCGCGACGCGATGCATCCACGTGTCGAATCTGGCGTCGCCTTCGCGCCAGCGCGACGCCTGCTTCCAGATCCGCACGAACACTTCCTGCGCCACGTCCTCCGCCTCCATGCGATCGCCGAGCATGCGCATCGCCAAGGCAAGCAGACGCGGCAGCTTGCGCGCGACGAGCGAGCGCACGGCGGCCGGATCCTGCCGGCCGACCTGTTCGAGCAACTCGGCGTCGGGATCGCGTTCGCTCAAGGCGTGACGCTCCGCAGCGCAGCTTCGAGCGTTCTGATGCAACTCACGTTGACCTCACCTCACACGGATCGTCGCACGCGCACCAGGTCGAACGGTGCGCGCCAACGATGAATCGCAGCGCACGATGCGCCGTTGCGGCCGCAATCAATATACGACGAACGCCGGCCGGTAGTAGACCGGCCGCGCCGGGTAGACCACACAGCCGGCGAGCGAGACCGCCAGCAGAATCATCACGAGCGTCTTCATGGCAACGTGCCTGGTTGGGTGAGCGGCTCCCGCAGTCGCTCCCGCAGTGACTCCGTCTCTTCTTGAACGCAGCAGCGCGAAAAATCCGTCGCTGTGATTTGCTCCTGAAGAAAACCATCCAACGGTATGGGTCAAACGCGCCGCAACGCACGCTGCACAGTTGCGCAAAAGCGCTTCACACGCGCCGCGATGTCAGCGCAACGACAGCAACCGTTATGCAAATGAATGGCAGCCGAGAGCCAACGTAATGTTTGCGCCCCGAAACGTTAATCAACGAATGGTCCAATGCGCGCAGCTTTATTGCGGTAAGACCACGAGCTGTATTTCTAACAACAACCCCCAGCGAACATCCACACGCATGTCGATGGAAACGCTGAACGGCGAGTCGAACCAGGAGCCAGTCTGATGTTCCGTAGAACCCTCTTACCCATCCCGTTTGCCGCGCTATTGACGCTTGCGGCGTGCGGCAACAATAGCGTGAACGCGCCGGCATCCACGGCGACGGCTGCGGTGTCCGCCCAGGACGCCGTCGCGACCGCCACGCCGATCAAGCACGTGGTGGTGATCTTCGGCGAGAACGTCTCGTTCGACCACTACTTCGCGACCTACCCGCAAGCGTCCAATCCGGTCGGCGAACCGCAATTCACCGCCGCAGCCGGCACCCCGACGGTCAACAACCTGAGCAGCAACAACCTGATCGCGGCGAACCCGAACGCGCTGGCCACCTCGCCGAACACGGCGGGCCGCACGGTCGGCAGCGTGACGATCGCGGGTCTCGGCCTGCCGGCCGCCGACCTGCTGCCGTTCCGCCTCGACCGCTCGCAAGCCAACACGGCGAGCCAGAATCACGCGTACGCCGCCGAACAGCTTGCATACAACAACGGCGCGATGGACTCGTTCCCGTTGTTCACGGCGTCGAACTCGACCATTGCCGGCAGCACCGGCGCATTCGCGACGAAGGGCCAGGTGCTCGGCTATTTCGACGGCAATACGGTCACGGCAATGTGGAACTACGCGCAGAACTTCGCGATGAACCAGAACGCGTACACGGACACGTATGGTCCGTCGACGCCGGGCGCGCTCGCCGTGGTATCCGGCCAGAACAACGGCGTGATCGTGACGGGCGGCACATCGGCCAACGCGATCCCCGACTCCGCTGGCGGCTTCACGATGATCGGCGACCTCGACCCGACGGGCGACGTCTGCACGACCGCGGCAGGCAGCACAGTGACAGGCACGATGTCGTCGAACAACAAGAACATCGGCGACCTGCTCAACGCGAAGGGCCTCACGTGGGGCGGCTTCATGGGCGGCTTCAACCTGCAGACCGTCAACGCAAACGGCACGACCGGTTGCGCGCGCTCGACCTTCTCACAGGTGCTGAACGCGACCAAGACCGACTACATACAGCACCACGCATGGTTCCAGTACTACGCGAGCACGGCGAACCTCACGCATACGCGTCCGTCGTCGACGGCGGTGATCGGCACGACCGATCCGCTCGACAATACCGCCACGCCGGTTCACCACCAGTACGACACCGACGACTTCTTCGCCGCGGTGAAAGCGGGCAACTTCCCGTCGGTCAACTTCCTGAAGGCGCCGGCAGTCGAAGACGGCCACCCGGGCAACTCGGACCCGATCGACGAACAGGCGTTCGTGACGAACGTGATCAACTTCCTGCAGCAACAGCCTGACTGGAAGAACACCGCCGTGATCATCGCGTACGACGATTCGGATGGCTGGTACGACCATCGTTACAAGGCGCCGACCAGCTCGTCGTTCGACTCCACCACGGAGCAATCGGCCGGCGGCAAGACGGTGGCGGGCAGCGACAACCTCAGCGCGGCCGGTCAGTGCACGGCAACCGGCGCAGTGCAGCCGCAAGGCGTGAACGGCGGCGCGGTGAACGGCCGTTGCGGCCCGGGTACGCGCACGCCGTTTATCCTGGTGTCGCCGTGGGCGAAGGTCAACTTCGTCGACGACACGCCGATCACCCAGGCGTCCGTCGTGAAGTTCATCGAGGACAACTGGCTCGGCGGTCAACGCCTGGGCGGCGGTTCATTCGACGCAAGCGCGGGCAGCATCATGAACATGTTCGACTTCACGGGCTCGGGCAATGCGCCGACGGTGTACCTGGATCAGAACCTCGGTATCAAGCTGTCGACAGCTCCGGCCATCTGAGCGGCAGCGGTGAGAAGCGCGGCGCTTGCGCATGCCGTTGCGTGACGCAACGCGCCAGACTCGGCGTGCAATGCACCGTGCAATGTGACGCGCAATGCGGCGCGCAACGCAGCGCAAACCGTAGTTGGGATCGAGCCAGTGCAAACGCGCGCTGGCTCGATTTTCCTGTTTACCGCATTCGATCGAATTACCTGAGAACGCCATGAATCATCCCTCAGATGCCGTCATGCGGCCGTCTCCGCCCACCGGCGACGAGCCGGGTCCCGTCATCATCCGCCGCGCGTGGCTGCGGCTGCTCGCGTGGTGCGCGGGCGGCCTCGTGCTCGCACTCGTCGTGCTGGGCGCGTACGCGCTGGTGTACCCGGAGCGGATGCCGCCCGCGGTCGGCGCGATCGTCGAAGACATCACCGGCGCGAATCCCCATCCTGCCCAATTGATGCGGCCGCCAGCAGCGCCACTGAGCGCCGTGGCGCTGCTCGGCAAACAGATCTTCTTCGACCGCACGCTATCGGCTTCCGGCGTGCAGTCGTGCGCGACATGCCACTCGCCGCAACATTCGTACGCGCCGGACAACGCGTTCCCGGTTCAACTGGGCGGCGCCCGTATGTCCGAGGCGGGCTATCGTCCGCCGCCTTCGCTCGCCTACCTGTATCGCCAGGCGCCGTTCAGCATCGGTCCCGATCAGGGCGACACCGACGCTCCAGTCGACATGGCGCAACTCGCGACGCAAGCCGCCGGCACGCAGCGCGCGCAAAAGACCGCGCTCGCCGCGCCTGCCGCGCCTGCCGCGCCTGCCGCGCCTGCCGCTCCCGCGATGGTGCCGCAAGGCGGACTGTTCTGGGACGGCCGCGCCGATACGCTGCAGATCCAGGCGCTGGGTCCGTTGACGAATCCGGTGGAGATGGCCAACGCGACCGAAGCGGACGTCGCGCGCAAGCTGCTACACACGCAGTACCTGGACCAGTTCAAAAAAATCTTCGGACCGTCGGTCGTCAATAATCCGAGCCTGCTGATTTCGGAAGCGTTGTTCGCGGTCGGCCGCTATCAGATCGAGGATCAATCGTTCCATGCGTTCACCAGCAAGTACGACTACTGGCTCGAAGGCAAGGCGCGACTGACGCACGCCGAGCTGCGCGGCCTGCGGCTTTTCAACGACAAGGACAAGGCGAATTGCGCGGGCTGCCATTTGAGCCAGCCGAGCCGCGACGGTCTGCCGCCGCTCTTTACCGATACGCAGTACGAAGCACTCGGTGTGCCGCGCAATCCAGCCATCCCGGCCAACAAGGACCCGAAGTTCTTCGACATGGGCGTGTGCGGACCGTTTCGCGACGATCTCGCGCAGCAGACGCAGTACTGCGGCATGTTCCTGACGCCGACGTTGCGCAATGTCGCCGAGCGCAAGGTGTTCTTCCATAACGGTGTCTATCATGAACTCAGGCAGGTGATGGACTTCTATAATCTGCGCAATACGTCGCCCGAAAAGATCTATCCGCGCGACGCGTCGGGCAAGGTGCAGAAGTACAACGATCTGCCGGTTCAGTACCATGCGAACATCGATTCCGCCGATGCGCCGTTCGACCGCAAGCCCGGGGATCGACCCGCGATGACCGATCAGGATATTCAGGACATCATCGCATTCATGAAGACACTCAGCGACGGGTATAAGGACTGAGGTCGACGCGATTGCCAGGCTAACCGCGAAGGCCGTTCGCATAGCCTTCGCGGCGCGGCGCGCGAGCTGCGTGGCGGGTCGGTAACGTGTCGATGAGCGGGTCGACGAGCGTGCCAATGAGCGAAGGTACGGTATCCTTGGCGGTTTCGCGAACTTGATCCCTACCCTGCCCGATGGCCGATTTTCCCTTCGACGCCGTACTCTTTGACTGCGACGGCGTGCTCGTCGACTCCGAACCCATCACCAACCGCGTGCTGACCGAGATGCTCGGTGAGCTAGGCTGGCATTTGACCGTCGAAGAGACGATGCGCATTTTCGTCGGCAAGGCCGTCAAGGACGAAGCCGCGCTGATCGAGGCACAAACCGGTTTCGCGATCACCAGCGACTGGCTGATGCAGTTTCGCGAGCGTCGCAATACGGCGCTCGATAGCGAGCTGCGGGCGATTGCCGGCGCGGCCTGCGCGGTGCGCGCGCTGCACCGGACGTTGAACGGACGCATCGCGGTCGCATCGGGCGCCGACCGGATCAAGGTCGAATTGCAATTGAGCAAGGCCGGCATGCTCGACTGCTTCGCAGGACGCATCTTCAGCGGTCATGAAACGCCACGCAGCAAGCCGTTCCCCGACGTGTACCTGGCCGCGGCAGCCGCGTTGGGCGTGGACCCGGGACGTTGCGCGGTGGTCGAGGATACGGTGACGGGCACGACCGCGGGCGTCGCGGCTGGCGCCACCGTGTTCGGCTATTGCCCGGTGGAACTCGGCCACAGCAGCGCGACTGCATTGCATGGCGCGGGCGCGGTGCATGTCTTTCAAGACATGGCCGAGCTGGCCGGGTTGCTCGGCGGATGGCGCGGCGTCACGCGCTGATGGGCAACACCCGATGCCCGCGTTCGATGCCGAGGTTCGATCGCGTGGCTCAGCGGGCAAAAAAGATGTCGGCGACGCAACGACACCGGCGCGTCGCGAGTTGGTCCACGGCGGTCACTTTTCGCGCGTAAGTGTGCGGTGAATGTGCATTGAGCGACCCACGCGCCGCTTTGCGACGCGTGGCATGGTGTGTGCAACTGGAACGCATGGGCGCGCCCATTGCCCATTGCCCATTGCCCATTGCCCATTGCCCATTGCCGATTGAACCTTGCCGGAGATCCACCATGACTACCCTGATCCTGAAAGACCTGTCCCGCTTCGACGAACTCGACCACGCGGCATCACAGTCCGTGCGCGGCGGCATTGCGTGGCTGACGCGCGAAAGCCCCGTGGCATGCCCCGGCGGGATGATGCCGCCGGTTTACATCCGGCGCGGCTGGAGCGAATATCCACCCGTTCACGCCGGTTGCGGACCGACGATAGTGCCGCTCGGCAACTCGCCTTCGCAACCGCTGCACGTGGTGCCGTTGTAGGCGCAGCGCGCCGTTTGTCGAAAAAACGAAAGCCCCGCAAGATTTCCATCTTGCGGGGCTTTGTTTCGAGCTGGCTAGAACGTCTCGCGCCTAGCGCGACATCATATTCATGCTGACGTTATGCATCACCCACAACGTGCCGCCGATCACGATCACAGCGGTCAGCGCCGTGAATGCGAACGCCGTCACATTCCAGCGTTGCGCCGACGACGAGTTCATGTGCAGGAAGAACACCAGGTGCACGAGGATCTGCACGAACGCGAGGCCCGCGATCGCGAGCAATGCGCTTTGCCCCGTCAACGTCCCCGTCATCACGAGGCCGAATGCCGCGACAGTCAGAATGACCGACAGCACGAACCCCGCCGTATAGCTGCCGATGCTGCCGTGACTTTCACCCGAGTGTGCGTTATGGCTATGGTCCATTTAGATCACGCTCGCAAGATAGACAAAGGTGAAGACGCCGATCCACACGACGTCCAGAAAGTGCCAGAAAAGGCTCAGGCACGTCAGGCGAATCATGTCGCGTTCGGTCAGGTCACGATGACGCAGCACCTGAATGGCGAGCACCACCATCCAGATCAGCCCGAACGTCACGTGCAGACCGTGCGTGCCGACCAGCGTGAAGAACGACGACAGGAACGCGCTGCGCCCCGGACCCGCGCCTTCGGCGATCAGGTTCGAGAACTCGCGCATTTCCAGCACCAGGAACGCGAGGCCGAGCACGAACGTCACGGCGAGCCACGACAGCAACACGCCCTTGCGATTCTTGTGCGCGCCCAGCATCGCGAAGCCGTACGTGATACTGGAGAGCAGCAGCATCGTCGTTTCGAGCGCGACGCCCGGAATCTCGAAGAGATCCTTACCGCTCGGACCGCCGGCGAACTGATGACCCATCACCGCAAACACGGCGAACAGCGCCGCGAACACGATGCAGTCGGTCATCAGATACAGCCAGAAGCCGAATACCGAGTGCGACGGCACATGGTCCGGCGCGAGATGCGGTTGGACCGCAATAGTCTTCTGTAACATCAGTCCACCTCCAGCGCGACCTGCGCACCGGCGCCCGCGCCGACACCGGCCACGGCACCAGCACCGCCGCTGCGTTTCTCTTCAGTCAGCGCGACAGTGTCGGCCGGAATGTAATAGCCGTCGTTGTCCATGAAGCTGTAGACGATCACGGTGCCGATCGCACCAACCAGGCCGACGATCGCCAGCCACCAGATGTGCCACACGCCTGCAAAGCCGAGCACCAGCGAGAACAGACCCACCAGCAGACCCGCGGACGTATTCGACGGCATGTGAATGTCGCGATACACCGGTTGCGTTTGCGGGCCCTTGCGCGACTTCATGTCGGTGAACGCATCGAGCTTGCGCACCGTCGGGATGATCGCGAAGTTGTACGCCGGCGGCGGCGAGGTCGTCGCCCATTCCAGCGTATGACCGTCCCACGGATCGCCCGTGAGGTCGAGGTTTTCCTTGCGATCGCGGATGCTGACATACAGCTGTAGCAACTGGCAGCCGATACCGATCGCGATCAGCACGGCGCCGAACGCGGCGGCGATCAGCCACGGATGCCATGCCGGGTTGTCGTAGTGGTTCAGACGGCGCGTCATGCCCATGAAGCCCAGCACGTACAGCGGCGTGAACGCGAGCCAGAAGCCGGTCTGCCAGAACCAGAACGCGGCCTTGCCGAGCTTTTCGTTCAGCTTGAAACCGAACGCCTTCGGGAACCAGTAGTTGAAACCGGCCAGATAGCCGAACAGCACGCCACCGATGATCACGTTGTGGAAGTGAGCGATCAGGAACAGGCTGTTGTGCAGCATGAAGTCCGCGCCCGGAATCGCCAGCATCACGCCGGTCATACCGCCGATCGTGAAGGTGATCATGAAGCCGATGGTCCACAGAACCGGCGTGGTGAATTGCAGACGGCCCTTGTAGATCGTAAACAGCCAGTTGAAGACTTTGACGCCGGTCGGAATCGCAATCACCATCGTCGCGATACCGAAGAACGCGTTCACGTCCGCGCCCGAACCCATCGTGAAGAAATGGTGCAGCCACACGAGGAACGACAGCACCATGATCGCGCAGCTCGCCCACACCATCGTCTTGTAGCCGAACAGCGGCTTCTTCGCGAAGGTCGCGACGACTTCCGAGAAGATACCGAACGCCGGCAGGACCAGGATGTACACCTCAGGGTGACCCCATGCCCAGATCAGGTTCAGATACAACATGGCGTTGCCGCCGGCTTCGTTGGTGAAGAAGTGCATGCCGAGGTAACGGTCCAGACCGAGCAGCGCGAGCGTGACGGTCAGGATCGGGAACGACGCCATGATCAGCACGTTCGCGCACAGCGAGGTCCACGTAAACACCGGCATCTTCATGAACGACATGCCCGGGGCGCGCATCTTCACGATGGTCACGAAGAAGTTCACGCCGGTCAGCAAGGTCCCGATACCGGAGATCTGCAGACTCCACAGGTAATAGTCGACCCCGACACCCGGACTGAACTGCAATTCGGACAGCGGCGGATAAGCCAGCCAGCCGGTCTGCGCAAACTCACCGATCACCAGCGAGATGTTGATCAGGATCGCGCTGACCGCGGTCATCCAGAAGCTCAGCGAGTTGATGAACGGGAACGCGACGTCGCGTGCGCCGATCTGCAGCGGCACGATGATGTTCATCAGGCCGATCATGAACGTCATCGCCATGAAGAAGATCATGATGACGCCGTGCGCCGTGAAGACCTGATCGTAGTGATGCGGCGGCAGATAGCCGGGGCTCAGGTAGGACAGCGCCAGTTGCATACGCATCATGATCGCGTCGGCGAAGCCGCGCAGCAGCATGATGAATGCAACGATGATGTACATGACGCCGATTTTCTTGTGGTCGACCGAGGTCAGCCACTCGGTCCACAGATAGCGCCACTTGCCGAAATACGTGACTGCGCCGAGCACGCCCAGCGCGCCGAGCACCATGAAGATGCCCGCCGTAACGATGATTGGCTCGTGATACGGAATCGCATCGAGCGTAAGTTTTCCGAACATGCGTTACCCCTTGGGCTTACAGTTAGCGTCCGTGATGTTGTCCAGGACGTTCCCGTTGTTGTATCGGGCAATGATGTTGTGAAAGAGCTTCGGATCGACCGACGAGAAGTACCGCACCGGATCTTTCTCGCTCGGCGCCGACACCGCGTGATAGCGGTCCATGTCCAGACGGTCCGACGACGCGCGTACTTTCGCGACCCATGCATTGAACTCGTTGGGCGACGTGGCGAGCGTGCGGAACTTCATGTCCGAGAAGCCCTTGCCGCTGAAGTTCGCCGTCATGCCCGCGTAGTCACCGGCTTCATCCGCGATCAGATGCAGACGCGTTTGCATGCCTGCCATCGCGTAGATCTGGCCGCCGAGTTGCGGAATGAAGAACGAGTTCATCACCGTGTCCGAGGTGACCACGAAGTTCACCGGCGTGCCGACCGGGATCGCCAGCTGGTTCACCGATGCAATGCCAAGGTCGGGATAGATGAACAGCCACTTCCAGTCGAGCGCGACGACTTCGACGTTGATCGGCTTGACCTGCGACTCGAGCGGACGATACGGATCGAGCTCATGCGTGCTCTTCCACGTCAACACGGCGAGGAACAGAATGATCAGCGTCGGAATCGTCCAGACGGCGATTTCGATACCGGTGGAATGCACCCATCCCGGACGATATTCCGCATTGCGATTCGACGCGCGATAACGCCATGCGAACAGCAGCGTCAGCGCGATGACCGGCACGACCACGATCAGCATGGCCCAGGTGGACGTGGCAATCAGCTCACGTTCGGCCAGACCCACACTCCCCTTCGGATTCAAGATATCTAAATTGCTGCAACCCGAAAGCAGCAACGCGAGGCTGGCGGAAACGAAACTCATCGACCCTCGCAGAGTCTTTCCTTTCATATCCATTGCCTCTTTTTTTGGACTTCAACGAACGTCATTCGGCCGCTCTCCATTAATAAGCGCTCGCATGTTAGGGGCGCGACGATCCGCGATAAACCCTCGATTTCGCAACGATCTATTGCGTCGCAACATGTGCGACACGTTGCCGCACACCTGCGCGCAAGCTGAGGTTTGCAATGCTCTATTACAGAGCACTGAAAAGTTGACGCATCACAAAAATCCCCTGAAAAAAGCACTGAAACGCAGCGCAACCGGACTGGCTGTGCCGCGCAAGATGTGCTCAGGGATTCAAGTCGACGCCGCAAACACGCGTGAGCGAAGCAGCATCCGCGAGCGCAAATGCTGCATCCGCACCACACATCGTTTTATCAGCCCGGCGTGCGGGTTGCGGTGACGGCCGCTGCGGGCGCCGCTGCCTGCAGATGCGCGCCGCCGTCATCCGGTGCGGAGTCCGCAGGTTGGGCCGAGCGTTCCGATTGCGCGAGCAGCGTGCCGACCGACGGATCGATCGCATCGGTGAACGGCTTCGGATCGAGACCGATCGCCAGCACCAGCAACGCCATCGCGCCAAGCAGCACGAACTCGCGTTTGCCGAGGTCCTTCAGTTTCGCGACGCGCACATTGGCGATGGCACCGAAGACCACGCGCTTGTACATCCACAGCGTGTAGGCTGCGCTCAGGATCAGCGTGGAAGCGGCGATCGCGCCGATCCAGAAGTTGAAGCGGATCGCGCCCATCAGCACCATGAACTCGCCGACGAAACCCGACGTGCCCGGCAAACCGATATTGGCCATCGAGAACAGCATCACGAACGCCGCGAAGCGCGGCATGGTGTTCGCCACGCCACCGTATTCGGCGATCGACGCGGTCCTGGTGCGATCGTAGAGCATGCCCGTGCATAGCAGCATCGCGCCGGACACCACGCCGTACGACAGCATTTGCACGATCGCGCCAGCCTGGCCGATGCGGTTGAACACGAACAGCCCGAGCGTGACGAGACCCATGTGCGCCACCGTCGAATACGCGAGCAGACGGCGCATGTCGGTTTGCACGAGGGCGAGCAGGCTCGCATAGATCACGGCGATCAGCGACAGCGTGATCATCATCGGCGCGAAGAAATGGCTGGCCTGCGGTGCGATCGGCAACGCGAAACGCAGCAGACCGTAGCCGCCCAGCTTCAGCATGCCGATCATCACCGCGGCGCCGGTCGGGCCGTCGAGGTGAACATCGGGCAGCCACGTATGCACCGGCCACATCGGCACCTTCACGCCGAACGCGGCGAGGAAACCCAGGAAGATCAGGATCTGCGGCAGCGTGCCGAGGCGCGTTTCACGCCACAACGCGAGGTCGAAGCTGTGCGTCTGGCTGTATAGATAGAGCATCGACATCAGCATCATCAGCGAGCCGAGGAACGACACGAAGAAGAACTTGACGGCCGCGTACGAGCGGTTCGAATGACCCCACGTGCCGATCAGCAGATACAGCGGAATCAGCGTCGCTTCGAACGAGATGAAGAACAGCATGCCGTCGAGCGACGTGAACACGCCCTGCATGAAACCCGACAACATCAGGAACGCGCCGAAGTACTGCGCGGTGCGCTCGGTGATCGACTCCCACGAGGCGATCACGATGATGATCGTGGTGAGCGCAGTCAGCGCGGCGAGCCACAGCGAAATCCCGTCCACTCCCACGTGCCATGCGATATCGAACGTGGGCGACCAGCGCACGTTTTCGACGAACTGCATCGACGCGACGTCGTTGCGGAAATTCGCAACGAGCGGAATCACCGGCAGGAAACCCGCCACCGCGCCGCCTAGCGCGAGCCAACGGGTGCGACCACGTGCCGTGTCAGACCCGGCGCGCAAAACCACGAGCCCGGCGACAATAGGGATCCAGATGAGAAGACTAAGAAGAGGCAATGGCATGTGCTCTGTCAAAAACTTGAATACAAAAACGCCGCATCAACGCCTTCGAAATCGAAAGCATTGAAATGGCTATGTAGGCTGGATTTCGCTGAAATTGCCGTGTAAGCGGTCGCGTCCCTTACCCGCTCCCTTACACGTTTACCCGCAGTCGAACGACCGAGGGTGGGAGATTACCAAGATAAGAATACTTTTGCATCGCAACAACGCTCCGATGGCGTCGGCAATGCATTGTTGTCGCGCGCACGCTTGCAGAACGCATAAAAATGTGCGTTTGCACAAAGCGTTCCGCACCCAATATGGGCTGCGAATTTTGCAAACAGAAGCTAACAATTGAGGGGAAATTAGTTGCCGTTGCCGCGCAACGCCCGGTCGATGCGCGATGCTGGAACGAATGATGCTGGGCAGGAAGCCGCGCGAAGGCCGATTTTGCTCTTTCAGCAAAAATTTTTCCGGCTGCCCGGCAAAATAAATTTTTGGTCCGGCACTCCAGATTAACGGGCACATCGAAAAATGCCACGTTGATCCGCTGTGCAACCACCGTAGCCGATGGTCAGGCGAGTTGCCCTGGTTTCCAGGTTGCCCCGGCGGAAGCCGAATATACTTCGGCGGTTTGCAGACGGACGCGGACGCGGTGAAGCACACTATCTTCATCTGCCGCGCGTCGCTGCTAGCCGGCCATACTTTTCGGATACCGCATGGCGCTTCGTAACGAAGTTGTCGGTCCCGCACTCGAATGCCGCGGGCTGAGCAAACACTACGGCGCGGGCCGCATCGTGCTCGCGCACCTCGATTTCACGCTCGCGCAGGGTGAATTCGTCGCGATCATGGGTGACTCCGGCGTCGGCAAATCGACGCTGCTCAATCTGATCGCCGGACTCGACAGCGCGGATAGCGGAGACGTGATCATCGACGGCAGTCCGGTTGCGCAACTGGACGACAACGCCGCGACACAGCTGCGCCGGCGCAAGCTCGGCTTCGTGTTTCAGGCCTTCCATGTGCTGCCTCATCTGACGCTCGCGCAGAATGTGGCGCTGCCACTGCTGCTCAACGGGTTGCCTGTTGCCGGTGCGCTCGAGATGCTCGCGGCGGTCGGCCTGGGTGGCCGCGGCGATGACTTTCCGCGGCAACTCTCCGGCGGTGAGCTACAACGCGTGGCGATTGCGCGGGCACTCGTGCACCGCCCCAAACTCATCCTCGCCGACGAACCCACGGGCAACCTCGATCCTCATACCGCGCACGATGTGCTCGGTCTATTCCGCGCACAAAGCAAGGCGACCGGCGCGGCCACGATCATGGTGACGCACTCGGAAGCGGCGGCAGCCATCGCCGATCGCATCCTGATTCTGAGCGACGGCGGCTTGCACGCGTGCGCCACCGAGGCCGCGCTGGCCGGCCAGCCTCTCACGCGCGGCTCCCCTGCTGGCCCAGCCGACAATGCGCGCTGATTTCCACTCACTGCGACGCATGCAGGGACATCGCGTTCTTGCACGCTGGCTAGTGGGCGCCGAATGGCGCAGCCATCGCACACGCGCGCTGGTCGCGATCGCGACGATCGCGCTCGGTGTCGCGCTCGGTTACGCGGTGCAACTGATCAACAGCGCGGCCTTCAACGAATTCTCGGCGGCGGCCCGCAGCCTCTCGGGCGAAGCCGATCTGCAAGTGCGCGGCGCACAGCCTGCTTTCGACGAGTCGATCTATCCGCGTCTGTCGAGCGAGCCCGGCGTGGCGCTGGCGAGCCCCGTGCTTGCGCTCGATGCGACCGTGCCGGGCCAGAGCGCCGCGCTGCCGGTCCTCGGCATCGATGTGTTCAAGGCAAGCCGGATTGCGCCCGATCTGATCGGCGTGGCGTCGCCGGAACGACCTTTCGATACGCTCGCCTCCGATGCGGTGTTTCTGTCGACAGCCGCGCAACAATGGCTCAACGTCAAAACCGGCGATGACGTGGCGCTGCAAAGCGGTACGTCGATCGTGCGTTTGCGCGTCGCGGGCGGCCTCGTGAGAACGCGACCGGGACAGAGGCTCGCGGTGATGGACATCGCCGCCGCGCAGTGGCGGTTCGGCAAGGTGGGCAAGCTGTCGCGCATCGACGTGCAGCTCGAGCGCGGCGTCGACCGCGAACGCTTCAAACGTGATCTGCAAGCGCGGCTCGGCAGTCAGTGGATCGTCTCGGCAACGCGCGACGCCGAGAGCCGCACCGATCGTCTGTCGCGCGCCTATCGGATCAACATGAATGTGCTCGCGCTGGTGGCGCTCTTCACCGGCGCGTTCCTGGTGTTTTCGACGCAGGCGCTGGGTGTCGTGAGACGTCGCGCGCAGTTTGCGATGCTGCGCGTGCTCGGACTGACGCGCGGCCAGCTGTTACGCCAGATCCTGCTGGAAGGCGCGTTGCTGGGGCTGCTCGGTTCGTTGTGCGGGCTCGCGCTGGGCTACGCGATGGCGAGCGGCGCGCTGCACTTTTTCGGCAGCGACCTGGGTGGCGGCTACTTTCCCGGCGTACAGCCGCGGGTCGGTTTCGAGCCGTTGGCAAGCGCATTGTTTCTGGCGCTCGGGGTCGCTGTGTCGGTCGTGGGAAGTTTGGCGCCGGCGCTCGAGGCGGCTCGCGCGAGGCCCGCGGCGGCGCTCAAGGCGGGCGCGGAAGAAAGCGCGCTGGCTCGGCTCGCCACACCGTGGCCCGCGTTGATATGTCTGCTGGCGGCCGCCGCTCTCACGCAGCTTCCGCCCTGGTTCGATGCGCCGATCGGCGGCTATGTCGCCGTCGCGCTACTGCTGGTCGGCGGGATCGCGTTGATGCCACGCGTCACCGCGCTGATATTCGGCGCGGCGAGCCGTGCGTACGCGGCGCGACGCCACGCGGGCGCGGCCAGTACGCTCGCGCTCGCGCGCCTTGCGAATGCGCCGGGCCACGCGTCGATCGCAATGGGCGGCGTGCTGTCGAGCTTCGCGCTGATCGTCGCGATGGCGATCATGGTGGCCAGCTTTCGCGTGTCCGTCGAAGACTGGCTGGTTCATCTGCTTTCCGCCGATCTGTACGTACGTGTCGCGCCCAACGGCGAGACCGGTGGCTTGCGCCCCGACGAACAGGCCCGGCTGGCGGCCGTGCCGGGCATCAGAACCGCTGCGTTTGCGCGCACCTCACACCTCACGCTCGACCCGGCGCGCCCGGACGTAGCCGTGCTCGCCCGCGAAATCGATGCCGCCGATCCAGGGGCGCATCTGCAGATGACCGGCGCGGTACTGCCGCCATCCGGGCTTCATCGCGACGAGACACCTGTTTGGGTGTCCGAAGCAATGGTCGATCTGTATGGATACCGAACGGGTCAGCGCAAGCATTTGTCGCTTGGCGGGGGCGGCCATGTGTTCGTTGTGGCCGGCGTATGGCGCGATTACGCGCGACAGAGCGGCGCGATCCAGATACGGCTCGCCGATTATCGGCGCCTGACCGGCGACACCAGCGCAACCGATGTGGCCATTACCGTTCAACCGGGGACGCACATCGACAGTGTGATTGCCGGGCTGCGTGCATTGCCGTTCGGCGCGTCGCTGAATCTGTCGCAACCGGGCGAGATTCGTGCGCGCACGCTGGTGATTTTCGATCGAAGCTTTGCGGTCACGTATCTGCTCGAGGCGGTGGCCATTGTGATCGGATTGTTTGGCGTCGCGGCGACATTTTCCGCGCAGACGCTCGCACGAGCCCGCGAGTTCGGCATGCTACGACACGTCGGCGTGACCCGCGCACAGATTCTCGCGATTCTCGCGCTCGAAGGTGGCATGCTTACCGCGTGTGGCATCGCGGTGGGCTTCGTGCTTGGATTTGCGATCAGCCTGATTCTCGTATTTGTCGTCAATCCGCAGTCGTTTCACTGGAGCATGTCGCTGCACGTGCCCTGGACTGTGTTGGGCGCCGTCGCGCTGGTGATGCTGGCTTCGTCTTGCTCGACGGCGGTGATCGCCGGACGCGGCGCGGTGTCGGTGGATGCGGTGCGCGCGGTGAAGGAGGATTGGTGATGCGAGCGTTGTCGCGAGCGTTGACGCGCGAGTTGGCGGGCGTGTCGATGCGGGAGGCGGCTGCGCGCCTTGACGTGGCGGGTCGATCGGGTGGCTTCGTGCAGGGACGCGCAACGCAGGTCTGGTTCGCTGCGTCGGAGAGGATCGCGTCTTGCTTCGGGGCTATGTCGCGTGAGATGTCATGCGAGGTGCCGGGTGTGTCGAGTCAGGTAGCACGTTCGCTAGAACTACGGTTACGGTCACGGTTATGCCCTCGCCTTCGCGGGTTGCTTTGCACCGGTTTGCTTTACGTCGGCTTGCTCGCCGCGTCGTCTGCTTTCGCCACGCCTGGCGCTACACCGGCCGATTTCGCAGCGGTCACCCCTGAGCGCCCGATCACCTTGCCGCAGGATAGTGGCGTGCATGCGGGCTTTCGTACCGAGTGGTGGTACGCGACGGGTTGGCTCGCCACGCCGGACAATCAACCGCTCGGTTTTCAGATCACTTTTTTCCGCTCGGCAACGGGTCACGACACCGCCGATCCGAGTGCTTTTGCGCCCTCGCAACTGATCATCGCGCACGCCGCGTTGAGCGATCCTGCTATCGGACACCTTGCGCACGACCAGCGCATCGCCCGGCAAGGCTTCGGGCTCGCGTATGCGAAGCCGGTCAATACCGACGTCAAACTCGACACATGGAAAATCATCCGTGCCGCGGACGGCCATTACGACGTCAGCGTCGATGCGAACGGATTCGCTTTGCATCTCGCGCTGACGCCAACGCAAGCGCCGTTCATCCAGGGCGAGCACGGCTATTCACGCAAGGGACCGCGGCCGGAACAGGCGAGCTATTACTACAGCGAGCCGCAATTGCGCGTGACCGGCAGCGTGGTGCGTCCGAACCTGGCGGGGAGTTCATCGCATGGCGATACGGTGGTAACCGGTGTGGCCTGGCTGGATCACGAATGGTCAAGCACGTTGCTCGACGCCAACGCGGTCGGCTGGGACTGGCTGGGCGCCAACCTCGCGGACGGCTCGGCCCTGATGGCGTTCAAGATACGCCGTCGTGACGGACACGCCATCTGGGCACATGCTGCGCTTCGTCACGCCGATGGTCTGGTGACGGCGTTCGGCGCTGATCAGGTCGATTTCACGCCGGTTCGTACGTGGCGCTCGCCGCGCACGAACACGTCGTACCCGGTCTCGATGACAGTCAGGACGGGCGCGCAGACATGGCAACTCGTTCCGCTGATGGATGATCAGGAGCTCGATTCGCGGCAGTCGACCGGTGCGGTGTATTGGGAAGGTGCGGTGCGAGTGAATCGCAACGGTGAGGACGCGGGTCGGGGCTATCTGGAGTTGACCGGCTATGCGAACGCGCTGCGGATCGGGAAGGAGTGAGGCGGGGACGGGGGTCTGGGGGGAATCCGGAGCCATCGGAAGATGGCTGGCAGGAAGACGAACATGAGAAGCGATGCACGGACGAACAGATCGTTGGGTTACTGAAGGGAGCCGAGGCCGGCGTGCCAGTTCAGGAGCTGTGCAGGATGCATGGGTTCAGTGACGCGTCGTTCTACATCTGGCGCGCGAAGTTCGGCGGCATGGAAGTGTCGGAGGCCCGTTGGCTAGAAAACCCGGAAGCCGGGAACGCACGGCTGAAGAAGCTGCTGGTCGAAGCAATGCTCGACATGGAAGCGTTGAAGGTTGTTGTGAAGGGAAAGCACTGAGCCCGCCAGCCGAACGTGAAGCAGTGGCGGCGATTCGGCAGAAGGTCAACATCTCCGAGCGCCGCGCCTGCTGGCTTGTCGGGCTGTCCCGTAACGTGCTGCAGTACGAAGCGAAGCCAGCCTGAGGATGAAGCACTGAGGGCGCGTCTGGCGAAACTGGCGCGTAAGCGTCGGCGCTTTTACTATCGGCGATTGCACGTGCTGACGGAGCGCGAGGGTGTTCACGCAAATCGCAAGCGCGTGCACCGACTATACTTGGAGGTCGGACTGGCCGTGCGGCGCTGTCGTCGGCGCCACGGCGTTACGACTGAGCGAGAGCAACTGGCCTTGCCGCGCGCAGTGCCTGACAATCGTCGGGGTGTATGCAAACGGGGTGACCCTGAAGTTGATTCGGGCCGGCAAGCCCACGCAGAATGCGGACATCGAGTCGTTCAACAACGAGTTGCGCGATGACGATGAATGCCTCAACGAGCACTGGTTCACGATGCTTGCACACGCCCCGGCGGTTATCACGGCGTGACGTCGGGGCTACAACAAGGAACGGCCGCACAGCGCACTGAATTACGTTTCGCCGGCAGAGTTTGCGGCGAAATCTCGAAGTCGTGAATAACGGTCAAAAATGCAAAACCGCCCGAAGGCGGTTTTGTGTTGGTCGGGAATTTACTGCGGGAATGATTAAATTCCCTTCCTGTGAGAACCCCACAGCCGAGGCGCTCTCATTGCCCCACTCTCGGAATCATCATGACAGTAGGGGCGGAGCTATATGTGACAGTCATTGCGTCACCCACTTTAAGATCGATCAATCCCGCTGTCAATCCGGCGGCGTAGGCAGGCTGTCCGTTTCTGGAGACACTGATCGCAGATACAACACCTCCAGTGACCGACATGCTGACGGCACTCAAGTTATTGTTCGTGAAAGTCCAGGGTGATGATCCAACAGTCTGGGCAATGGGAGCCAACCCCAAATTAAGACCTACAAACCCGTTTTGAGCGATGTTGTCCTCGCCCCATGATGTGTAGTTCCAGTTACTTGCTTGCGAGGCAATGAGGCTATCAATTGCGCGGGGGTAATTTATTGGTTGGCCCATGTAATTTCCACGCAGTTTAAGAGAAACCCCTGACGTGAGTGTTCCTACTGTAATCAAGCGGGCAAATGCGTTGCAGCAGCCAATATTCTCTCCAATATTGCCACTGATTTCAGTAAAACCCGTGCAGGAGCCGTCCATGTAAAAACCATTCCCGGCGATGCCAGATAGCTGATTATTCGAAACCATGCAATTCTTGGTATTGTACAGAGTGATTCCCGGCGCGCTAGTCAAACCTCCTGTGCCCGTGAATACAATTGACGCACCACTCCCAATGCCACTGCCAGTAAAATTGTTAGACAAGGTTACAGTGGGGCCGTTTCCATTACCAGAAACAGCGGCCACATAAGTGCCGACCGGGATATTTGTTCCGGATACGCCCTGCCCAACCGCACAACCGCGCGCTGACGGGTAAGGCGTGAACGTCAGTATGTTGGTTCCAGCTGGTGACGCTGCAGAGGTTGTAATCGTTTGTGTCGTCATGCATGTCATCGGGGTGAATGTAATGGCGGCGGCACTGGCTATGGCCCCTGTCGTACCTCGGCTGAGGGTCACGATGGTAGCCGTCACACCGATCACAAACGTTCCGGCGGCAATGTTGGTGCCGCTGACAGTCTGTCCAATTGAGACGCCTGTTGTATCGTTTCCTGGAGACCCGAAGCCATAGTTGTCGTTGTATGTGACTCCGGTAGTAGTCGCGAATGTTAGCGACGTAGCGCCACTGGCGGCACTGGCTGTCGTCGCGATAGTCGATCCAAACAGACCAACGCCGGAAAATACAACTGTCGCGCCGCTTGGAACCGTGGCATTCTGATTCAGCGTAACTGTCGACGCGGCGCCGGATACAACTGTCCCGATTTGAACACTCGTCGTCCCGTTGAAATACCAGGCAGTCATGCCAGCAGCGACCCCCGGGTTATTGTTAAAGTTGAGTGTCGGGGATGCCGTAGTCGCGCTGATCGTCGTCAGTGAAAAGCCATTTTTATTATTTGGATCCCAAACGTTTTCCATCCTGTTTTGAGAGATATTGATCTGGGCGTGAACTCCGCTTTGCTGCGTATATATTGCGGCCGCTGCAGGGTTCCTGATTGTGTTATTAACGACATCTATGTTGGAATTGTTGAATCCGCTTATTGCGGCCAGGTAGAGCGCGGGAGCGCCAGCTGGGCCGTTCGGCCGATTGGGAAATGCACCAATATTGGAAGATATGCCACACGTATCCAGAATATTATCTGCTATTTTTATATTATTATTGCCAAATGTTGAATAACTGGCTTCTGCGGCAACGTAAATACCAGCCGCCATAGAATTGTAAATCTGGTTGCCGATAACTACGATTTCCTGGGCACCTACAATGGCGATACCGCGAGCGTACTTGGTGCCGGTAACTCTGTTGTGCGAAATTGTAATGCGACGAGGACGAACGCCATTACCTTGATATCCGACCACGGAAAAGGCGTCATCTCCACCGTTGATTACCTCATTATTTGTGATTGTAATATCCGCGCTTGCTCCAGTAGCATGGATGCCATCGTGCCAGATATTGAGCAGCGTATTTCCGAAAACCTTCCCATTGGTACATCCGCGCATCATTACAGCTTGACCAGCGCAATTATTCATCTTGCACCCCGAAACCTCGAACTCGCTACACCCCTCGAGATTTACCGGGCCGGCGTTTTCATTGTTGTAATATCCAGTTGCGTTTTGGGAAAAAAACTGAAGATTTTGAACTTTAAAATTACTGGCATTATTCCAGTAAATCGACGCATTTTGACCTTGTGAGGTCGTGCACTGGAGAATCGAGGTCCAGCCCGCCCCCGCAATCGAACCGGTTGCGGTAAGCGTATTGCTGTACAAATAAATGCCGGGTGGAAAATACAGGGGAAGTCCGGAATTGAGCGCCACTTGAATCGCTGCCGTGTCGTCCGTCATGCCATCCCCTTGAACACCAAAACGCTTCACGCTCACTGGCAGATCGAGCAATTCTTGCACAAGCGGCCGTGCGATCAGGCCTGTTGCCGTACCAATCAAAAATGTAGCCGGGTTTACCGTAGTCATTTAATCACCCTATTTTGTCGAATTTAAATTGCGACCTGGAGATTTAAAAACCGCACATCCGGTTGTTACACTTCACGTCATTGGGCGCACAAGAACGATTGGTCACTAGCCGTCGATAAAAGTCGCAGACATTCTCGCGCCTAAATATTTTTAGCAGAAATGCGTGGCAACAATAGTTAATAATGGTTAATTGATATTATTTATCCATAATGCAATCGCATGAAGGCCCTACCAGCCAAGGAGTTCAGCGCAGTAGCTGTCACTGGTAATGATGCCAGCCGTGGTTTGTATATTTTTGCGCAAGAGATTCGTGACAATTCATCACAGTGTCACAAAGTTTTTCGCGGTATCAACTGCGGAGGCATTGTCGTGTTGGCGAAGCAATAACTTTTAAACTGACCTACAAAAATCAAGACGGTAAGATACCGAACAGACGGGCGCATATTCTTGTTGCATGCCTTACATGGCATGTAATTCAATATTGAGCGATGCAATCTCGATCAGTATGCGGGGCCAAATAAACCAAGTCGCGTGGTTTAATCGGAGCGGTCAGAATGTATATGCTGTCGCTAGTAGCTGGATAGACCTTGGCGATTGCTGCCGGGCAATTCGATTCACATGCTGCATAAGTTGGCCGTCTGCGCGCCCCACCAATTCGACTGAACCGCCCCGGATTTGG
>NZ_CYGX02000003.1 GCF_900019265.1 Paraburkholderia ribeironis | reverse complement strand
GGCGGGTCGGCGGGTCGGCGGGTCGGCGGGCGTGCAGACGCTTCGGCAAGCATGCCGGTGTACCGGCGGGCAGCCCCGCCGCACCACCGGCACCGCCATCGCCTGCCGAAGCGTTTCAGCGCATCTGAACCTGCTCGTCCGCGATGTAGCTGCGGATCACGTCCGCGAAACTGCGCTCGCCGCTCATGCCCAACCGTTCGGCGCGCGTCGTATCCCATCGCCCCGGCCAGCTGCCGACGATCTTTTCGATGCGCGCATCCGGCTCCCGCACGATGCGCTTCGCGACCTCATCGCCGGCGACCTCGCGCAACGCCGCGATCATCTCGTCGACGCTCACCGAAATCCCCGGCAGATTTAGCGCGCGCTGGTTGCCGAGCGCGGCCGAGTCGAGTTCGAGTCCGGCGATCAGGCCCGCGATCGCCTGGCGCGGCGACAGCAGCCACACACGCGTCGAGCCCGCGACCGGACACACTGCCGTTTCGCCATTCAGCGGCTCGCGGATGATGCCGCTCGCGAACGACGACGCCGCCGCATTCGGCCGCCCCGGCCGCACGCTGATGGTGGGCAGGCGCAGCACGCGGCCATCGACGAAACCGCGCCGTGTGTAATCGTTGAGCAGCAACTCCGCGATCGCCTTCTGCGCGCCATACGACGATTGCGGATTCAACGCGGTGTCGTTCTGCACGACGTCGGGCAGATCGCCGCCATAGACCGCGACCGAACTCGTGAACACCACGCGCGGCCGATGCCCGCGCTGCCGGCAGGTCTCCAGCAGCAGGCGCGACGCATCCAGATTGATGCGCATGCCGAGATCGAAATCCGCTTCGGCCTGCCCGCTCACGATCGCGGCCAGATGGAAGATCGCCGCCGTCCGGTCGTCGATCACGCGTTCGAGCACGCTGCGCTCTGCGATGTCGCCCACTTCAGTGCGCACGCGGGGGTCGCCGAAGTCGCCGGCGCGCACCACGTCGAGCAACACCAGTTCGGTCAGCGCTTGCGGCGCGCCGTGCGGATCTTTGACGCAGCCGCGTGCGAGCAGTTCGCGTGCGAGACGCTGGCCGAGAAAACCCGCGCCGCCGGTAATCAGTATTTTCATGATCGGTCGTCCATCGTGTCGAGGTTAGCGGGCAGCGCTCAGATACGGCTTGAGCCAGCCGAGACCGGCCGAGGTGCCCGCACGCGGCCGGTATTCGCAGCCGATGTAGCCGTCGTAGCCGAGTGAGTCGATCAGCTCGAACAGATACGGGTAATTCAATTCGCCGATGTCGGGTTCATGGCGCTCGGGCACGCCGGCGATCTGTATGTGGCCGATGCCGGCCATATCGCGTTTGAGCTTCATCGCCAGATCGCCTTCGACGATCTGACAGTGATAGCAGTCGAACTGCACCTTGAGATTCGGCGCGCCGACTTCCGCGCAGATCGCCTGGGCGTCGTCCTGCCGAGTCAGGAAATAGCCGGGCATGTCGCGCGTATTGATCGGCTCGATCACGACCATCACCTCGTCGGCTTGCGCCGCCTGCGCGGCATACGCGAGATTCTGCAAATACACGTCGCGATGCCGCGCACGCGATTGATCCGCGCCGATCAAGCCGGCCATCACGTGCAGCTTGCGATTGCCGAGCACACGCGCGTATTCGAGCGCAGTCTCGACGCCGCGGCGAAACTCGTCCTCACGGCCCGGCAGCGAAGCGATGCCGCGCTCGCCGCCGGCCCAGTCGCCGGGCGGCGCATTGAAGAGCGCCTGGGTCAGAGCATGCGCGTCGAGCCGCGCCTTGATCTCGCCAGCGCGGAAATCATACGGAAACAGATACTCGACCGCTTTAAAGCCGTCTTTTGCGGCGGCGGCGAAACGGTCGAGGAAAGCGTGCTCGTTGTACATCATCGTCAGGTTGGCGGCGAAACGAGGCATGGCGGCAACTCCTTGAAAACAGTGTGATCCGGCGTGCGGCGCGGGCAATCGATGCGTGCGCCGCGCGCCCACGTCGATTTATCGATTGACCAGCTTCGCCGGCGTGAGCCACGTGGCAATCGCGCCGATCACCAGCATCACGGCAAGCACGTACATGCCGGTCTGCGTGCTGTGCGTGAGGTCTTTCAGATAGCCGATCATGTACGGGCTCGCGAAGCCCGCGAGATTGCCGATCGAATTGATGATGGCGATGCCGGCCGCGGCGCTCGCGCCCGACATGAATGCGGTCGGCAGCGACCAGAAGAGCGGCGCGCAGGTCAGCACGCCAGCGGCGGCCAATGACAGAAACGCGATCGACACCATCGTGTTGTCCGCGAACGAAGCGGCCACCGTGAAGCCGACCGCGCCGAACAGCGCCGGCACGATCAGATGCCAGCGACGCTCGCGGCGCTTGTCGGCGCTATGCCCCATCACGTTCATCACGACGATCGCGCACAGGAACGGAATCGCGCTCAGCAGTCCGATGTTGAACGCGCCGGTCACGCCGGTCGACTTGACGAGCGTCGGCATCCAGAACGTCAGGCCGTATTGCCCGGTGACGAAGGCGAAATAGATCAGCGACATCCACCAGGTGCGCGGATCGCGGAACACTGCGCCGAGCGAGTGCTTGTGGGTCTGTTCCTGCGGCTGCGCGGCGGCGATTTCATCGGCAAGCACGCGCTTCTCGGTATTGCTCAGCCACTTTGCGCTGGCGATGCCGTTGTCGAGATACAGGATCGTCGCAATACCGATCGCGATCGCGGGAATCGCTTCAATCAGGAACATCCATTGCCAGCCCGCCAAACCCGAGCTGTTATGGAAGCTCTGCATGATCCAGCCGGACAGCGGGTTGCCGAAGATTCCCGAGACCGGAATCGCCGACATGAACACCGCGATAATCTTCGCGCGCCGATGCGACGGGAACCAGTAGGTCAGGTACAGGATGACGCCCGGATAGAAACCCGCTTCGGCGAGACCCAGCAGGAAGCGCAACAGATAGAACTGCGTCGGCGTCTTCACGAACACGAACACCGCGGACAGCACACCCCACGTGATCATGATCCGCGCAATCCAGATCCGCGCGCCGAGCTTGTGCATCAGGATGTTGCTCGGCAACTCGAACAGAAAGTAGCCGATGAAAAACACGCCGGCGCCCAGCCCGAACACCGTCTCGCTGAACGCGAGATCCTGCGACATCTGCAGCTTCGCGAAGCCAACGTTCACGCGGTCCAGATAAGCGACCACGTAGCACAGCATCAGAAACGGCACGATGCGCCAGAACACTTTCTTATAGGTGCGTTCAACTTCGGCAGCGCCGGCTTGCGCCGCGTGCGCGGCAACGGGACGGCTGGCTGCGGGCTGATACGAGTTCATGCAATGTCTCCTTCCATGAATAGCCTGATGCGCCGCCGTGGGCGGCTTTGTCGTGTCGGGTGCTACCAGCGCGCGCCGAACACCGTGCGCAGTTCTTCGAGTGCGGCTTCGTCGAGCGGTGCGGGCCGCGGATTCGTCATCAGCCACAGGCGCGCGGTCTCCTCGAGTTCTTCGAGTGCATACGCGGCCTGCGCGACGGAACGCTCCCACACCACCGGGCCAAGACGTTCGAGCAACACCGCGCGAACGGTATCGGCGAGCGCGGCGATCTGCGCAGCCACCTGCGGATCGCCGGGACGCCGGTAACGGATCAGCGGGACGTGGCCCACTTTCATCACGTAGTACGGCGTGAGCGGCGGCAATACATCGGTCTCGCTCCAGACTCCCGCGAGCGTCAACGCGACCAGATGCGTCGAATGCGTATGGACGATGCCGCGCGCTTCGCCGTTGCGCGCATAGATGCCGCGATGCAGCGCCAGCGTTTTAGACGGCTTGCCGCCCGCTACCGCGTGGCCGTCGAAATCGACCTTGGCAATCCCGGCGGGATCGAGCCGGCCGAGACACGCGTCGGTCGGCGTGATCAGCCAGCCGTCGTCGAGCCGCGCGCTGATGTTGCCGGCAGTACCCACCGTATAGCCGCGCTGGTAGAGACTCGCGCCGATCGCGCAGATTTCCTCGCGCACGCGCGCTTCATTGGTCGTATGGAGTGCTGGGGCGCCGGTCATTGCGCGCCCCCGTCGAGATGACGCAACGCCTTGGCGAAGAAATCGGTCGCACCGAAGTTGCCCGATTTCAGCGCGAGCGCGAGCGGCTCGGCGCCGGTCGTCGCGGTGGCCGGCACGCCGGGATCGATCTGCGCGCCGATGCGCAGCGTGCGCACGTCGAGTGCCTGCACGACCGCACCCGACGTCTCGCCGCCGGCCACCACGAATTTACGCACGCCGCGTTCATGCAAGCCGCGTGCGATGGATGCCAAGGTGGATTCGACCAGATGCCCAGCTTCGTTCACGCCGAGTTCGCGCTGCACCGCTTTCACCTCGTCGGGCGTGGCGGTCGCGTAGATCAGCACGGGCTCGGCGCGCTCGAGATACGTCCGCGCGAATGCCAGCGCCTGCTCGACGACCGGTTCGCCGCGCGCCGCCGCGAGCGGATCGATGCGAAACGCCGGCCGCGTGGCGCACCATGCCGCCACCTGTGCGTTGGTCGCTTTCGATGCGCTACCGGCCAGCACCACCGACAATCCTTCGACGCGCGGCAACTGCGCGGCGTCGGCCTGCTCCGCGAGCAAGCCCGCGCGGCGGAAGTTGGCCGGCAAGCCCAACGCGACCCCAGAGCCGCCCGTGATCAGCGTGAGGTCCGCGCAGGCTTCGCCCAGCACGTGCAAATCGGCATCGCATACCGAGTCGGCAATCGCCATGCGTACGCCATCGTTGCGCAACGCTTCGAACGCTGCGCGCACGCTCGCGACGCCTCGCGCCACCGCGTCGTAACGCACGAGGCCGACTTTCGAGCCGGTCTGACGTTGCAGCACGCGTACGAGGTTCGCATCGCGCATCGGCGTGAGCGGATGATTTTCCATCCCCGACTCGTTGAGCAGCATCTCGCCGACAAACAGATGGCCGCGAAAGATCGTCCGGCCGTTCTCGGGAAATGCCGGGCAGGCGATCGTAAAAGCGCTGGCGTTGCCTGCGCAGCCCAGCGCGTCGAGCAACGCATCCGTCACCTGGCCGATGTTGCCCGCGTCGGTCGAATCGAAAGTCGAGCAGTACTTGAAGAAGAACTGCCGGCAGCCTTGCGCGCGCAGCCAGTCGAGCGCGGCGAGCGATTGAGCGACCGCGTCGGCGGCGGGGATCGTGCGTGACTTCAGCGCAACCACCAGCGCATCGGCCTCAATCGCTTCGTTCGACCGGGGCACGCCGATAGTCTGCACCGTGCGCATGCCGCCGCGCACCAGCATGTTGGCGAGATCCGTGGCGCCGGTGAAATCATCGGCGATGCAGCCGAGCAGTGCACGCTTCGTGCTAACTGTCATATCAAGTTCTCCTGCCTATTTCGCCGCCGGCACGTCGATGCCGGGGAAAATCTTGATCACCGCGGAATCGTCTTCACCGCCGTGACCGGCCGTCGACGCCATCATGAACATTTGATGCGCGGCCGCGGAGAGCGGCAGCGGAAATTTTGAGCGGCGCGCGGTATCGAGCACGAGCCCCAGATCCTTGACGAAAATATCGACCGCCGACAACGGCGTGTAATCGCCCGCGAGAATGTGCGGCACGCGGTTCTCGAACATCCACGAATTGCCCGCACTGTGCGTGATGACGTCGTACAGCGCGTCGGGATCGACGCCTTCGCGCAAACCGAGCGCCATTGCCTCGGCGGCCACCGCGATATGCACGCCGGCCAGCAGCTGGTTGATGATCTTCACCTTCGACCCCGCACCATGCGCCGAGCCGAGGCGATACACCTTGCCCGCCATCGCGGCCAGCACGTCCTCGCACGCGGCATAGGCGGCCGCCGGGCCGGACGTCATCATCGTCATCTCGCCGGACGCGGCGCGCGCCGCGCCGCCTGAAACCGGTGCGTCGAGCATCCGCAAGCCGGCTGCCTCGATCCGCTTGCCGAGCTCGATCGCGAAGTCTGGCGCGACCGTCGCACTCGCGATCACGACAGCGCCCTTCTTCATCGCGGCGATTGCGCCCTGCTCGCCAAACAGCACGGCTTCGGTTTGCGCGGCGTTCACGACCAGCGTGACGACCACTTCACACTGCGCGCCGAGCTCGGCGGGCGTTGGGCAACCCACGCCGCCTTCGGCGACGAACGCCTGCAACACCTCGCGGCGCAAATCGCAAGCGTGGACCCGAAAACCCGCGCGCAACAACGAGCGCGCGACACCCAGGCCCATTGCACCAAGACCGATGACACCGATATTTCTCGACATGCTTGACCTCTAAGAATTCGTTATGCGTTGCTGCGCCCGTCGAGCCTATGCGTACACCGCAGCCCAACCGCGCGCCATCCACTGAACCTCAGCAAATACCTGCTTCCGCGAGCCGCCGCGCGGCGTTGTACATATGCGTTTGCGCCGCATTGCGCGCCGCCATCGGATCGCCCGCGCGAATCGCGGCGGCAATGGCCGCGTGCTCTTCGCGCACCTGACGCGAAAAGTCCTCGCGCAACGCTTCGTTGCGGCGCGTGACGACCGTGCCTGCTTCCAGGTACTGATTCAGGAACGTGAGCGTTTTGAGGAAATACGGATTGCCGGTAGCCACCGCAATCGCGCGATGAAACGCGACGTCTTCAGCGACGCCGTCCTCGCCCTCGGCCACCGCCTGATCGATCCGCGCGAGCGCCGCGTCGATTGACGCCATGTCGGCGTCGGTGCGGCGCATCGCGGCTTCCGACGCGACTTCCGCCTCGATCGCCCGACGCAGCGCGAGAATCTGCACCACCGAGCCGGGTTCGATCGCTTCGGCGTAGTCGATCCGCAGCGGCCGCACCGCGCCGTGCGCCGCGACGAACACGCCACTGCCCTGGCGCGGCTCGACCACGCCCTCGTTCTTCAGCCGCGAGATCGCCTCGCGAATCACCGTGCGGCTCACGCCGAACTGCTGCGCCAGCACGGCTTCGGTCGGCAGCTTGCCGCCGCGCTCGAAGGTGCCTTTGTCGATCTGCTTGAGCAGCTGCTGCGCGACAGTGTCGCTCAACGCCCGGGCAGGAATCTTGTCGAACATCGATGCCTCGATTGATCATGTTATCGGGTCATCATACAAATTTTAGATGCCGCCTGCATCCGCGCAAACCCTGGGATTTTTTGGCGAATTCGCGTCAAGTTGGCGAAACAGAACGCTTAAGCTATCGTCACGCCTTTGCGCAGCAGCGCGCGTCGTGAACTGGCGCGCCCATCGTGCGCGCTTCTTCGAACGCTTCTTTCAAGGCCCATGAGCAAAGCCCTGCCGTCGTCTTCCGCCGTTCCCGCCAGCGTCGAGGCGGCCCCGGACAAACCGGGCGACTCGTATGTGCAGTCGTTCGCACGGGGGCTCGCGGTCATTCGCGCGTTCGACGCGACGCGCCCCGAGCAGACGCTCACCGACGTCGCCACCGCAACCGGCCTCACGCGTGCCGGCGCGCGCCGCATTCTGCTGACCCTGCAGACGCTCGGCTACGTGGAGGCCGAGGGGCGCCTGTTCCGCCTCACGCCGAAGATTCTCGACCTCGGCTTCGCCTACCTGACGTCGATGCCGTTCTGGAATCTCGCCGAGCCGGTGATGGAACAACTGTCGGCGCAGGTCCACGAGAGCTGCTCGGCGGCCGTGCTCGACCGCACCGAGATCGTCTACGTGCTGCGCGTGCCGACCCACAAGATCATGACCATCAACCTGTCGATCGGCAGCCGTCTGCCGGCGTATTGCACGTCGATGGGCCGCGTGCTGCTGGCCGCGCTAGACGACGAAACGCTCGACGCGACGCTCAGTTCGGCGCCGCTCTACGCACACACGCCGCGCACCGTCACCGACAAGGAAGAGTTGAAGAAGCTGATCGCGCAGGTGCGCCGCCAGGGATGGGCGATCGTCGATCAGGAACTGGAAGGCGGCCTGATTTCGCTGTCCGCGCCGATCCGCAATCGCCAGGGACGCGTGATCGCGGCGATGAACATCAGCGGCAACGCGCAACGCAATTCGGCGCGGCAGATGGTGAAGGCGTTTCTGGAGCCGTTGCAGCACGCCGCGCAAACCGTGTCGGAGATGGTGGCGCGGCGCGGGTGATGCTGCGCGCGAAGGCGTGCGAGATGGTCTGCGAGACGGTTTGCGTGCGGGCGCCTGACGGAAAAGACAGCGTTCAGCGCCGCTTCATCGGCCCAGATAGCGCTCCACCAGCCGCGCCCAGAACGCCGCGCCGATTGGCAGATTGCGGTCGTTGAAGTCGTAGTGCGGGTTGTGCACCATGCAGCCGTCCTCGCCCACGCCGTTGCCGATCCGCAGGAACGTGCCCGGCCGTTTCTGCAGCATGAAAGCGAAATCTTCGCTGCCCATCAAAATATCGGTGTGGGCGACCACCTTGTCGTCGCCGACCAGTTCGCGCGCCACCTCCACCGCGAAATCCGTTTCGGCGTCCGAATTAATCACCACCGGATAGCCTTCGATGTACTCGACGAGCGCCTTGCCGCCATAGCTCGCGGCCTGGGATTCGGCGAGCTCGGTAATACGCTTCTTCAGCAGCGCGCGCACTTCGGGGCTGAACGAGCGCACGCTCAGTTCCAGTGTCGCGCTATTTGAAATCACGTTATTCGCCGTCCCCGCGTGCATCGAGCCGACCGTCACCACCGCCGGCTGCGACGGATCGACGTTACGCGCGACGATCGTCTGCAACGCCATCACGATGCTCGCCGCCACCACGACCGGATCGACCGTCAGATGCGGCCGCGCCGCATGACCGCCGACGCCTTCGATCGTGATGATCGCCTTGTCGCCCGCCGACATGAACGGTCCTTTGCGAAACAGCAGCACGCCCGGCTCCGCGCCAGGATGGTTGTGCATGCCGAATACGGCATCGCACGCAAAGCGCTCGAACAGGCCGTCGTTGATCATCTTCAGCGCGCCGCTGTCGATGCCGCTCTCCTCGGCGGGCTGGAAGTACAGATGCACCGTGCCCGAAAAATTGCGCGTGGCCGCGAGACGTTGCGCGGCGCCGAGCAGCATCGTCGTGTGGCCGTCGTGGCCGCAAGCGTGCATCTTGCCGTGCGTGCCGCTCGCATACGGCAGGCCGGTTTGTTCGACGATCGGCAGCGCGTCCATGTCCGCGCGAATGCCGATGCTGCGCTGGCCGTCGCCTGCTTTCAGGGTACCCACCACGCCCGTTCGTCCGACGCCGCGCGTGACCCGCCAGCCCCACTGCTCCAGCTTCTGCGCCACCAGTGCAGCGGTTTGCAGTTCCTCGTAGGCCAGCTCCGGATGATGGTGAATGTGCTGGCGAATCTCGCGCAGGCTCTGCGCGGCGGGCTCCAGGTCGGACACTTCAGTCAGACGCACGGCTTCGTTCATCACGATGGCTCCATGGATCGATGCCGCACGATACGCGGCAAACAGCCCAGCACTATAGCCGATCGGCTGCTTGACCCGGCCGCTCGCGCAAATCGTCGCGCCGCTTGGCATGCACGCCGCGCAAATCGAAGAGGTGCTGCCGGCTTACGATCTCAGCATCGTTTCGCGGCGCGATCTGCTGCCCACGCCAGCCGTGCAGCAGTTCATGGCGTGTTTGCAGCAGGCGACACGCGAGCCGTTGGCAGCCATCGGTTGGCGGCCATCGAATCGCACGTGGTGTTACAGAACGCCGGCGCGCGACGTGAGAATGGCAACGAGCGCACGCCCCGCTTCTTCGAGCCGGCCAGAATTGTCGATGGTCATACAGCGCACGCCGTCGGGCAATGCAAACGGCGCGCGCCGCGCAAGCCGCGCCGCAACCTGCTCCGCCGATTCACGCGCCCGCGCGCCGAGCCGCGCTTCGAGAATGTGGGGCGCTGCGTCCACATGCACCACTTCCGCGAACGGATAACGCGCCAGCGTATGCTGCACATGCTGACGCGAGCCGTTGACGACCACCGTGCAACCGCGCGCCAGCCATACGTCGAGTTCCACGCCGATGCCATAGCGCAGCGAGTGACTCGACCACTCGAGCGCAAACAGACCGAGCACCGAACGCGCGGCGAACTCTTCGACGCTCAGCGCGACATGGACTTCGCCGTGGCCGCTCGGCCGCGTGATGTAGCGATGCGCAAACAGGATCGGCTCGCCCATCAGGCGCTTGCGCGCGAACGCCAGCAGCGAGTCCTTGCCCGCGCCGGACGGCCCCATTACATAGATCAAGCGACCTGCCATTTGCTATTTCACCTCGCAGTTCTGGAACGGCGTACGCTGCCACAACACGAACGGCTCACCCGGCGCCGGCTCGACGAAGAGCGCGGCCTGGTCGACGCTCAACGGCCCGAGCTCGGGCGTTCGCAGCCGCCACCACGCAAGCAGCGCTGCGCGTTCGCTGGGGTCGTCCAGTGAACCGGACAGCGTCATGTGAAAACGGAATTCGTCGAACACGTACGGATAACCCCATTCGACCAGCAGCGCACGCTGGCGTTCGCTGAGCGGCGCCGCGAGCCGGCTCGCCAGCTCGGCGGGCGACGGCCGCGCACGCAATGCGCAAAGCGAGCACAACGCGCGGCTCGCAACCGCGCGAATGCGCGCTTCGCCTTGCTGATCGGCGGGACGCAGCGCGACGAAATCGCCGAGCGTGGCAGCTTCCACGCACAACGCAAAGCTGGGTTGCGTGAGCGCCCATGCGCGCGTGGCAGCCAGCACGTCGTCTGGCGTCACGCCAGCGGCGAGCCGAAATGGCGCGACCAGCGTACCGTGCCAGCCATAGCGGCGTGGCGCTTCGGTCAGTTCCGTGAGCGCACGCGCGAGGCCTTCCGGTTGCGGCGGCTCGCAGCGTTCGCCGCTTTGCGCATCGCGGCCAAGCCATGTCGAACCGGCGCGCCACCATGCCGACTCACGCGACGGCGCGTAATACACGGCGAAACGCGCATCCCTGCTCCATGCCACGCCGCTCACAGGTCGTGCTCCACCAGCAACTGCACACGATCCGCCGCGAAGTGCGTGAAGCCATATTTGACCGGCGTGCCCTGCAGATCCACATCGACATTTTCGACCCACAGCACCGGCTGCTGGCGGTTGATGTTCAAACGCCGCGCCACTTCCGGCTCGGGCAGCACGCTGCCGATACGGCTCCACTTGCGTAGATAGTCGTTCACGCCGAACTCGGCCATCGCATTCGTGATGCTGCCGGTGCGCTCCAGCACCTCGGGCAGCCCGGCAAAGCGCGCCGCCGGATACCAGTTGCGCGCGAACGTGAGCGGCACGCCGTCGGACTCGTGCAGCGACTCGATCCGGTAGACCGTCGCGCCGGCCCGCAGGCCCAGCGCCTTCGCGACGCCCGGCTCGGCCTTCGCGCGCACCGCCGACAGCACGGTGCCCGCCGCCGCGTGATGCTGCTGGCGCAGATTCTCGGTGAAGCGCGTACGGCGGCCGATCGTATAGTCGATCGCGCCGGGTTGCACGAAGGTGCCGCGCCCCTGCTCGACGCTGACGAGGCCCGACGCAGCGAGGCCCAGCATCGCGCGGCGCACGGTATGCCGGTTCACGTCGAAGCGCCTGGCCAGTTCGCCCTCGCTCGGCAAACGTCCTTCTTCGCCGAAACCGCTGGCCGCGATCTCGGCCGCCAGAATCTGCTCGATCTGCCGCCAGACGGCAACACCCGCGCCGCGTTCGAGCATCGTGCCCGGCGTCGCGTTATCGTTCGATGTCATGGTGCTGTCATTCCCTTCGGTTCACCTATCCGCTCTCACGTGCATTGTAGTGCGCAAGCGATGATGGAAATGTGAAATGGTAGCGGCGCGCGAGCACACTGGACAAGCATAGCTGTAAACGTCTAGACGTTTAGATGAATAGATGGTCAAATGTCCACTCGCCGAATCAACAGGAGTTTCGATGAGCGCCACTTTCGCCTCACCTTGCTCCGCCACGCAGCGCGCGTGGATGGCCGGTCGTGATCAGCGGACTGCGTCCGCCAATGCGTCACTGATCAGATGCCCGCCATGAAACGGCACTAGAATGAACCAGCGAACCGCGGTACCCGACCACGCAAACACGGCAACACCACCCAGGCCCGCATGAAACGGAGCAAGTCGATGTTGATCAGGAACGCTCGTATCGTGACGCGAGACGAAGTTTTCACCGGCGTGCTGCGCGTCGAAGACGGCATGATTCGCGACATCGCGCGTGGCACGACCGCGGTGCCCGACGCGCAGGATTGGGACGGCGACTATCTGTTGCCCGGCCTCATCGAATTGCATACGGACAATCTCGAGAAGCACCTGGCGCCGCGTCCGGGGGTGCAATGGAACACCGATGCCGCCTTCGTGATTCACGATGCGCAAGTCGCCGCGGCCGGCATCACCACCGTGTTCGACGCGCTCGCCATCGGTTCACGCTCGAACGTGGGGTTGCGCGGTCGCGATCTGCAAACGCAATGTGCCGAATCGCTGCGGCGCTTTTCCGAGCGCAAGCTGCTGCGCGCCGAACACTTTCTGCATCTGCGCTGTGAGGTCGCCACCGCCGACGTGGTCGACGTGTTCGACTCGCTGTGCACGCATCCATTGCTGCGGCTCGCCTCGGTGATGGATCACACGCCCGGTCAGCGCCAATGGCACGACCGCGAGCAATGGCGCCGCTTCCAGGAACGCAACGGCAAGCTGAGCGACGAACATATCGCGAACGCGCTGGCGGAACTATCGGTTGAACAGGAGCGTTACGCCGATGCGCATCGTCGCGAGATCGTCGCGCGCTGCAGCCGGCTCGGCATTCCCGTGGCGAGCCACGATGACACGCTGATCGAGCACATCGAACAGGCCAAGGCCGAAGGCATCGTTCTCGCCGAGTTCCCCACTACCCGCATTGCCGCCGAAGCCGCACGCGAGCACGGCATTTCGACCATCATGGGAGCGCCGAATATCGTGCGCGGCGGCTCGCATTCGGGCAACGTGTCGGCGCTCGAACTGGCGCAAGCCGACCTGCTCGACATCCTGTCGTCGGATTATGTGCCGTCTAGCCTGCTGACCGCCGTGTTCGAACTGGTCGACAAGGCCGGCTGGACACTGCCGCGTGCGATGGCGACGGTCTCCGCCACGCCGGCGTGCACGGCCGGGCTGCACGATCGCGGCGCGATCGAAACGAGGCTGCGCGCGGACTTCGTGCGCGTGACGATGCTCGATACCCTGCCGGTGCCGCGCGCAACTTATCGCAGCGGGGAACGGATCGTTTGATGGGTGGGTGCTGACGAGGCGCGCAGTCCGTCGGGTCGATTACTTCGACCACGACACGCGCGCCGGCTCGTCCGGTTCGACGGCGCACGGGCTGCGATCGCCGAGTCACAGTGACTTGTTGTCGTGTCGGGCTGAGCGTTCGGCGCGAGTGAAGGTACGCCGGCACTCCCGGCGTACCACGCGCGTCAGGCGGTCGGCTCGGCCTCGCGCCCTTGCGTCGTGCCTTCGCCAATCCGCGCTCGTGCGGACCGGGCCTGCTCGAGCTGCTCATCGCGTTCGCGCAAACGCGCGTCGAGCACATCCTGATAGCGCAGATACGCGCAACGTCCACCGGACTTGGCCGCGTACATCGCGGCGTCGGCATTGAGCAGCAGTTCTTCAGCGGTGCCGCTGTCGTCCGGGAACAGGCTGATGCCGATGCTCGCGCCCACCGACATGCCGTGCCCATCCACCCGCAGCGTTTCGTTCAACGCCTCCATGATGCGCGCCGCGATCGCGGGCGCAGCTTCCGCAACGCGCGGCCCCTCGATCAGCACGATGAACTCGTCGCCGCCGAGGCGCGCCACCATGTCCGCTGAACAGAGCACCTGCTTGAGCTGGCGCGCCACCGCGACGAGCACCTTGTCGCCGACCGAGTGGCCGAACTGGTCGTTGATCTGCTTGAAGCCGTCGAGATCGACGAACAACACGGCAAGCCCTTCCCGACGCCGGGTCGCTTCGTCGATCGCGCTTTCGAGCTTCTGCATGAACAGCATGCGATTCGGCAATCCGGTCAACACGTCGTGCGTGGCGAGATGCGCAAGCTCGTGCTGCTTGTCATGCAGCACATCCATTTGCGCCTTGATTTCGCGGCGCAGGCGATCAAAGCAGCGCGCGAGCACGCCGATCTCGTCGGTGCGTTTGAGCGGCAGCGTGTGCATCGCGTGTTCGGCGAACAGGTGCGTCGCGGCATGCGCGAGCAGATGCAGCGGCTTGGTCAGCGCACGCGCGAACAGAATCGCCAGCAGCACGGCGAGCCCGCTGAAGATCAGCACCATGCGGATGATGCTGTAGCCGAGCCGATGCGCGCCCGACAACACATGGTCGAGCGGCTTGGCGAGACCGAGCACGATAAAGCGATTGCCCTCGGGGCCGCAAAAGGGCCGGCGCACGAAAGCGAGCACCTGACCGGCGGCCTGCGTCGGCCCCGTGAGGCCATTCACCATCACTTCGCTTTGCCTCTGCTCGAAGAGCGGCCTCGTCGCGGAGAAGCTGTCCTGCATCAGCACGCGCCGGCCCCGGTCGAAGCCGAACGTCTTCGACGCGTCGGGATGGACCAGAAAATCGCCCCATTCGTTGGTGAGATAGACGTGATAGTCGCTCGGCAAATCGCTTTGCAGGCGTTTGAGCATACCGGCCAGATCGGCGTCGATCACGACGACGCCCACCACGGCCCCATTGGCATCGGCCACTGGCGTGCCGAGCCGCAGCGTCGGTTTGCCCGCGGCGGCATGGGTGCCGTACTCGTGGTTGATCGAAATCGGCGATGTGTAGATGCGTCCGGGCGAAAACGTCAGCGTATCGAACACATACGCGAACTGGCCTTTTTCCTGCAGCTTGTCGCCTTCGACGCGCACGAGACCATCCGCGTCGCGATCGAAACGGATCAGCTCGAGCCCATGATGCTGACGGGTGATCAGACGGACTTGCAGGTATTCGGGGTGATGCACCATGAAGTTCGAATACACCTGCGCGAGCCGGTCACGCGCCACGTTTGCGCCGAACCCGTCGTCGGTTTGCGCGACGTTCGCCGTGGACGGCATGGTCGCCAGCACCAGCGCGTCGGCGCTGACATCGTCGATCGACGCGGCGAAGCGCTGCCCCAGCAGTTCCGTCGACGTCAGCAAGCTGTGCCCGGCTTCGTCCACGAGCAACGCGCGGTTGGCGTGATACGCGTAATAGCCGGTCGCGCCCGATGCGAGCACGCCGATGCACGCGAGCAGCACCGACAACTTGAAGGTCAAGCCTGGCCGGATCATCAGAACAGCTCCGACCGGTCGCCGGACACGATGCGGGTCCATAGCTGTTCGCGCCGTTGAATGTTTTCCACCGGCCCGATCCATACGATGCGCGCGTCGTCGCTGCTTTCCACGGGCGCCGTCAGCGTGTTGGCGAGTCCCTGACGCTGCGTCAGCAATGCGCTCACGCCCGGTTCGAGCATGTAGTTGATCCACGCAAGCGCGAGCGGCTGATCGGTCGCCGCCCGCGTCATCGACCAGCAATCGAGCCACGCGAGCGCGCCTTCATCGGGAATCACGTAGCCGACGTCGGCGCCCGCGCGGCGCAGCAGTTCGACCTGCTGGGTGCCGTAGTTGCCGAACATCAGCGCGACCTTGTGCTGAATGAAGAACGCGGTTGCCTCCTCGGGCAACGTGTAATAGGTCAGCAGGTTGCGGCGCAGCTCAACGAGCTTGCGTGCGATCACGCGAATCTGCGCGGCGTCGAGTTGAAACGGATGGGGATAGCCGAGCGCTAACGCCGTGAACGAGAAATTATGCTGCGCGCTGTTGAAGTCGAGCACCTTGCCGCGATAGCGCGGGTTCCACAACTCGCGCATCGAGCGCGGCGCGACGGGAATCTGCTTGCGATCGTAGATGAGCCCCATCGACGAATACGTGAATGGGATCGCGTACACCTTGCCGTCCGACGTGATCCCTTCGATCGACTTCAGCGCCTGAAAGCGCGGCAATTGTTTCCTTGTGTTCGGCAGGCTGGCCAGATCGAGCGGGGCCAGCAGCTTGGCCTGCGTATAACGACGGACTTCCGCCGTGTTGGCGGCGAGCACGTCGAACGGCGGCGTCGCGCTCGCATGCATCTGCGCCCACAGCGCCTCGTCGGAATCGACCAGCGTGACTTCCACTTTCGCCTGGTAGCGCTGCTCGAACGCCTTCACCACGTCGGCATCCGCATAGCCGGGCCAGGCGAGCACGCGCAGCACTCTCTCGCCAGCCATCGCCGCCGCCGACCCGAAACCGAAGCTGCAAACCACCGCAAACAGAAATGGCAAGAGGCCGCGGGAAAGGCTGCGGGAAAGGCGGCGGCGACGCAGAAGATGCACGCGTGCCGACGCGAAAGCGCCAACGATGCGCCGCTGAAACCACCGTGTACAGCAGCGTGTTGCGTCAGCCATTGACATCGTGTGCATAGACAACACCGTTTAGCAAAAGGCCTTCCGAACGAACACAAACGCGCAGCGGAATTGATCCGCCGACGTCGTGCCCGACGACCTGCTTCAGACTGATAGACCCGTTACGCTGATATCAGTGGCAATCGTGAGGAGCTACCGATGATAGCGCCAAAGCGTTAATTTTTCGTTGTCGGAACCGCGCGAGTCCGAAAAACCGTTTGTCAGCGAAAATCGGCAAATCTTCCCATCCGCATATAACGGCGATTTTTGCGCAATCTTTAACGGACCCATGGATACCAGCCGCCGCCTCGCCGCGCCTGCGCGGGCATGAGCGAGCGCGATACGGAACTGATGGACAACGGCGAACTCTGGTGCGGCGCGGTCGGCACCGGGCGCGCAATGGGAAACCCATGAGCGAGTACCGGATCGCCGCGGCATTTGTGCATTAGAATCTGTCCTCGCACGCCATCCGGTGTTTCACTGACTATCCAATGTTTTTGAACTGATAAGCTTGGCGCGCGCTGCTGGCCGCCCCGGCCGGCAGTTTGAACCCAGACCCGGTCGTGAGTCGCGCCGGGCGTCCCGCAGCGGCACAACCGCAGGCGGGCGAATTTGAACTACACCGAGGAGTAAAACAGTGAAAAAACTGCTAGCGGTTTTGACGGTTGCCCTGCTTGCCACCGTCTCGATTGGCGCACACGCTAAAGATTGGTCGACGGTCCGTTTTGGCGTTGACGCCAGCTACCCCCCGTTCGAGTCGAAAGGCGCAGACGGCAAGCTCGTTGGCTTCGACATCGAC
The DNA here is from genome assembly GCF_900019265.1 of Paraburkholderia ribeironis. Lineage (GTDB taxonomy): Bacteria > Pseudomonadota > Gammaproteobacteria > Burkholderiales > Burkholderiaceae > Paraburkholderia > Paraburkholderia ribeironis. The sequence goes on along the minus strand of NZ_CYGX02000003.1, from coordinate 77,886 downwards.
ATCGGCAATGAAATCTGCAAGCGCATGGATGCCAAGTGCGTGTGGATCGAGAACGATTTTGACGGCATGATCCCCGCCCTGAAGGCGAAGAAGTTCGACGGCGTGCTGTCCTCGATGTCGATGACGCCGCAGCGTGCCGAGCAGATCGCGTTCTCGTCGAAGCTGTTCAACACGCCGACGCGCCTCGTGGCGAAGAAGGGTTCGGGCATCCTGCCGACCGCCGATTCGCTGAAGGGCAAGTCGATCGGCGTCGAACAGGGCACGATCCAGGAAACCTACGCCAAGACCTACTGGGAGCCGAAGGGCGCGAAGGTCGTGCCGTATCAGAACCAGGATCAGGTCTATGCCGACCTGCTGTCGGGCCGTCTGGACACGGCGCTGCAAGATGCCGTGCAAGCTGAGATCGGCTTCCTGAAGACGTCGCGCGGCGCGGGCTTCGAGTTCGTCGGCAAGGATCTGGTCGATCCGAAGATCCTCGGCAGCGGTGCGGGCATCGGCATGCGCAAGGAAGACACCGATCTGAAGGCGAAGGTCGACAAGGCAATCGCCGACATGATCAAGGACGGTACGTACAAGAAGATCGAAAAGAAGTACTTCGACTTCGACGTATACGGCAGCTAAGTCCACCACGCGCGTCCCGCGACGCGCTGGCCGGCTGGCAGCAAACGGGCTCCGCATCGCGGAGCCCGTTTCGTTTGTGGCGCCGCATCAAGCCACATCGTGCGTCATATCGGCTAAGATCGTGCGATCGCCGCGCCGCCGGCCGGCTTGACACGGCCCGGCCGCGCGGCTGCAGGCAGCCTGCAGAGAGACACGCTTTCCCACTGTAATCAATGACATAGAGCGGCAAGCCCGATCGAGCCGCGGATCCGAGACCATGCAAACCCAAACCCATCCACTGATTGCCCCGACGCTCGGCACCGAGCGCAACCTGACCAGTTTCCACTACGGTCCCGGCGGCGGGCAGAAGATTTATATCCAGTCGTCGCTGCACGCCGACGAGTTGCCTGGCATGCTGGTGTCGTGGGCGCTGCGCCGCAAGCTGGCCGCGCTGGAAGCCGCCGGCAAGCTGCGCGGCGAAGTCGTGATCGTGCCAGTGGCCAATCCGATCGGTCTGAACCAGCACTTTCTCGGCCATCTGAGCGGACGCTTCGAAACCAACACCGCGCAGAACTTCAACCGCAACTTCCATGATCTTTCGGTGCTGGTGCAGCCGGTGATCGAAGCGCGTCTGACCGATAACCTCGACGCGAACCGCGCGGCGATCCGCGCGGCAATGCGCGAGGCGCTCGACGCGCAGCAGCCGGCCACCGAACTCGACTCGCAACGTCTGGCGCTGCAAAAGCTCTCATACGATGCCGACGTCGTGCTCGATCTGCATTGCGACTGGGAAGCCGCGCTGCACCTGTACACGAACCCCGAGCTGTGGCCGGAAGTCGAGCCGCTCGCCCGCTATCTCGACGCCAAGGCGTCGCTCCTCGCGCTCAATTCGGTCGGCAATCCGTTCGACGAAATCCACAGCTTCTGCTGGTCGGAATTGCGCGGCCGTTACGGCGACCGCTTCCCGATTCCGAACGGCTCGATCTCGGTCACGATCGAGTTGCGCGGCCAGCGCGAAGTGTCGTACGACTATGCCGAGCGCGACGCGCAGGCGATCATCGAATACCTGACCACGCGCGGCGTGATCGACGGCACCGCCGCCCCACTGCCGCCGCTCGAATTCGCCGCCACGCCGCTCGCCGGTGCCGAACCGCTGGTCGCGCCGGCGAGCGGCGTGCTGGTGTATCGCTGCGAGGTCGGCACGTGGGTCGAACCCGGACACGCCATCGCGGATATCGTCGACCCGTTGACGGACCGCGTCAGCACGGTCAAGAGCAGCGTGGCCGGCGTGCTGTATGCGCGCCATCTGACGCGCTTTGCGACGGCTGGCCTGGAGTTCGCGCGGATCGCCGGCGCGAAGGCGTTCAGGAGCGGTTCGCTGCTGAGCAACTGACGCGTAGCTGAAGGCGCGCTCGGAATGCCGGAATGATCGCGCCTTTGAACTGCGTATCGATGTACTTGTGCACCTCGTCGGACTCGTACGCTGCGCGTTGCATGCTGTTCCCCTAAGCGATTGAATGGACGCGCATCGTCGCATGCACACGCGACACGCGAGAATCAATCGTTTCTCACACGCTTATCTCCACGAGCTGCAAAAAGCTTAAACGCACGGCGCCTTGCGCAATTTCGACTTGCAAAGCGATGCAAGTGTCGCGCCGGCACGACAGATTTCAAATATCGCGGCACTGTCACATACCTTACTCTGCGTTCCCTTAAATTTCCGGCCGTCGCACGACCTAGCCAAAGAGCATGGCGTCGCGATCGCTTAATCTTTAATCGGAGAACGTTTTGAACAAAAAAGTATTGACCGCCGCTACGCTCGCAGTTTTCGCTTCCGCCGCACACGCACAAAGCAGCGTCACGCTTTACGGCCTGATCGATGCCGGTATCAGCTACGTGAACAATTCGAAGACGGCCACCGGCCACGGCAGCCTCTTCAAGTATGACGACGGCGTCGCGCAAGGCAGTCGCTGGGGCCTGCGCGGCACCGAAGACCTCGGTGGCGGCCTGAAGGCGCTGTTCATGCTGGAAAACGGCTTCAACAGCGGCAACGGCACGGCTGGCCAGGGCGGCGCGATGTTCGGCCGTCAGGCCTATGTCGGTCTGTCGCAGAACAACATCGGCTCGCTGACGTTCGGTCGTCAGTACTCCTTCTCGACCGACTATCTGGGCAGCAATTACTCGACCGGCGGCCTGACCGTCGCGGGTAACTACGCTTACCACATCAACGACGTCGACCAGCTGACCTCCAGCCGCATCAACAACTCGGTCAAGTTCAGCAGCGCGAATTTCGCCGGCCTGACCTTCGGCGCGATGTACGGCTTCTCGAACCAGGCTGGCGCATTCGCTGGCGCACCGGCAGTCGGCACGACCGCGGGTTCGTCGCGCGCTTACAGCTTTGGCCTGAACTACGCGAACGGTCCGTTCGGCATCGGTGCGGCGTACACGGACATCACCTTCCCGAGCCAGGCTACGCCGGCATTCTCGACCAACATCGCCAACGTGACGATCGCCAACGTCCGCGATCTGCGCACGTTCGGCGTGGGCGGCCGTTACGCGATCGGCGCGGCGACGCTGTGGGCGTTGTACACCAACACGCGCTTCGAACCGGTCACGGGCAGCTCGACGACGTTCGCTACGTACGAAGCAGGCGCGAAGTACGCGTTCACGCCGGCTATCACGGGCGGTCTCGGCTACACGTACATGCACCTGAGCAACGCGAACACCGGCCACTTCAACCAGGTGAACCTGAGCGCCGACTACGCGTTGAGCAAGCGCACGGACGTGTACGCACTGGGTATCTATCAGATCGCGTCGGGCCGCAACGGCACGCAGGATCTGCAAGCGCAGATCGGTTCGAGCACGAGCTACTTCAACACGTCCGGCCTCGGCGCAGACAACCAGCTGGCGTTCCGCGTCGCTATCCGTCACAAGTTCTAAGCGAATCGTTGCCGGCAAGGAGCGCGCGTTCCTTGCCGGATCGATGTGATGGAAAACGCCCTGCGGGGCGTTTTTCTGTTTTGGGCCGATCCACCGACGTCTTTTAGCCTTCGCGCCACACCACGTCTTTCGGGCTGATCGTGTAGCGCAGCATCCTTTCGCGCGATGCTTCGAGCAGACGCGTCATCGCGGCGGACGCGGCCTCCGGTTCGCGCGCAACGATCCGGCGACGCACGGCGTCATGCAGTTCGATATCTTCGCTCGGCCGCGCCGCCTGCCGCAGCAGCATCTCCGACGACACCCGCAACGCCGCCTTGATCGCACTGCCGATCGTGATGAACATGCCGTTCTGCGACATCGCGATGATCGCCATATGAAACTCCAGCACCGCTTCGCCCACCGCGCGCACATCCGAATGTGCCGACGGCGATGCATAGGCGCTCGCCAGCTCGCGGTAGCGGCGCTCGATCAGCTGAAGGTCGTCGTCGCTGCCGTGCCGCGCCGCCAGAAAGCTCGCGCGAGGCTCGAAACAGATGCGCATCTCGAAGATGTCCTCGACGATCTTCGAATCGAACTGCGCATTGAGCCGCCACGCGAGCACGTCACGGTCGAGCAGATTCCAGTCCGAGAACGGCAACACGCGCGTGCCGATCTTCGGCGTCACTTCGATCAGGCGCTTGCCGGTGAGCTGTTTGATCGCCTCGCGCACAGTCGTGCGACTCACACGGTACTCGGTGCACAACTCGCTTTCGACAGGGAGCAGATCGCCCGGGCCGAATTCGCCCGAGACGATCCTCATGCCGACGATCCGCGCGACCTGCGCGGTCATCGTCCCTACGACGGGCTCACGCTCGAACATCACCCCTCCTTCGTAGACGTCCCGTGCGAACCACCTAGCCGCGCTTTGCCGCGGTCGTGACGATCACGTTCCACGAGCCCGGCTTCAGGCGCGCCGTCAGTTTCTCGCCATCGACCAGCACGTTTTCGTTGGTCGTGGGCACGACCGTCAGCGGCGCTTCGCGCGTATTCACCGCCTTCATGTTCGGGTGGTGAAGTTCGAGCGCGTGATCGAGCGTGCGCTCCACGCCGAGGCCGCGCAATTCGATGCTGAGGTCCATCTCGTCGGTCAGGTGCCGGTTCAACGCGAAGATCGTAGTGGTGCCGCTCGCGCGGTCGTCGACCACGGCGGCGCACAGGTAGGCGATCTCGGGGAAGGTTTCGGCCTCATAGGCCGGCGATTCGATCACCGTCTTGAGCACGCGACCATGACCGAACTTCGACGCCTGCGAGAACGGATAAAAGATCGTCTGCCGCCAGGCGGCTCCGCCCGGCTCGGTCATGATCGGTCCGATCACGTTGACGAGTTGCGCGAGGCACGCCGTTTTGACGCGATCCGCGTTGTTCATCATCGTGATCAGCGCGCCGCCAACCACCAGTGCGTCCTCGGCGTTGTAGACCTCTTCGATCAGGCGCGGCGCGCTTGGCCAGCCCGGCTTGCGCAGATCGTTGATCGTGCGGGCCTTGTACCAGACATTCCATTCATCGAACGACAGCATGATGCGTTTGCTCGAATGCTTGCGCGCCGCCACGCTGTCCGCAACGGCGGCGATCTCCTTGATGAACAGATCCATCACGTCGATGTTGCCGAAGAATTCCGCGGTCGAGTCATGACGGTTCTCGAAGTACGTATGCAACGAGATGAAGTCGACCTGATCGAAGCAGTGTTCGAGCACGCGGTCTTCCCACGCGCCATAGGTCGCCATGTCATGGGTCGACGAGCCGCATGCCGCGAGTTGAATGGTGGGATCGACCGCGCGCATCAGCTTGGCCGTTTCGAGCGCGACGCGACCGTACTCGTCGGCGGTCTTGCGGCCGATTTGCCAGGGACCGTCCATCTCGTTGCCGAGACACCAGAACTTGATGTCGTGTGGCTTCGCATAACCATGTTCGTGACGCAGGTCCGACAGCGCGGTGCCGCCAGGATGATTGCAGTACTCGACGAAATGGCGCGCTTCGTCCGGTCCGCGCGTGCCGAGATTGACCCCGTACATCGGCTCGATATCGAGCTCGCGGCACCAGTCGATGAATTCGTTGGTGCCGAACTGATTGGTCTCGACCGAATACCATGCGAGATCGAGCCGCTTCGGCCGCTGCGCCTTCGGGCCGACACCGTCTTCCCAGTTATAGCCCGACAAAAAGTTGCCGCCGGGATAACGGACGATCGTCGGTCCGAGTTCGCGTGTGAGCGCCATCACGTCTTTTCGATAGCCGCGCTCATCCGCGTCGGGGTGATCCGGCTCATAAATGCCGGTATAGACGCAGCGGCCCATATGTTCGACGAAAGTACCGAACACGCGCCGGTCAAGATCCGCGACGACGAAATCCCGGTCGACGACAAGGCGGGAAGTAATCATTGTGATAGGTCCTGTTGTGAGATCGCCTGCGCGTGCCGCGCGATGCGGCACGCCGGCTATTGAGCCCGTTGGGTTCGGTGAGGTTCCGTTGAGTTCCGTTGAGTTCGGGGCAGGCGTGCGACCACTACCTGGACAGCAGCTTGTTGACGCGGTCTTGTGCATCCTGTTCGACGGCGGCAATCGGCTTGCCTGAGGTCAACATGTTGCTGACCTCGCTGCCGACGATCTCCTGAATCGCGAACTGACGCGGCACAGTGTTCGGCAGCGAATAGCCGGTGGACGAGATCTCCTTGATGTCCGCGCGATGCGGCAACGCGTTGAACGCCGCGCTATCGATGACCGACTGCCGCGCCGGCAGATGCCCGGTACGGGCCCAGTCGGCGTCGTGGTCGTAGAGGAACTTGAGGAACACGAACGCGGCGTGCCGGCTCTTGTCATCCTTCGCGCCGCCCTTGAGCATGACCCATGAGTGGCCATCGGCCCACACCGCTTTCTTCTGGAACAGGTTCGGGAATGGCACGACCTCGTAGCCGTTGTTGGCGAGCGGCGAATCGGTTTTCTTCGACAGGTTGGTCAGGTCCTCGATCACCCATGTGCCGCAGATCAGCACACCTGCCTTGCCGTTCATGAACGCCTGGTTCGACGCGCCATAGTCGAGGTTCGGGGTGATGTCGCCCGCCTTCATCAGCCCATCCAGCAATTGCAGTGCGTTGGTCACGGGCTTGACGCGCGGATCGATTCTTGTCGGGCCTGACGGAAAGAGCGTGCCGTTCTGCTGATAGACCATCGTGTACAGCGAGCGCGTCTGCGCGGCGCTCTCGTTGGCGATCGGCATCGTGATGTACGGCAGACCGGTCTTGTCCTTGAACTGTTTCGCCTGCTTCAGCAGTTCGTCGGGCGTGGTCGGCAGGATCGGCTTGCCGCTCGCGTCGACCAGACCCGCCTTCCTGAACAGATTGATGTTGATATGCCAGAGCCACGAATGCGTGTCGAACGGCAATGCGTAGGTCTTGCTGTCGAACGTGACGCCGCGGCGCGCGTGGTCCGTGAAGTCCTTCGTATCGACCCCCACCGATCTGAACCCGTCGTCGAGCGGTTCGACGAGCTTGCGCTTCACATAGTCGCCGAGCACTGCTTCGTGCATGACCGAGATCGTCGGTACGTCGTGACTCAGAATGCGCGCGTCGATCTGCGTATAGTAAGGAGCCCATTCGATGATCTGCGGCTTGACGACGATGTCTTCCTTGTTCGTCGCATTGAACTCATTGACCAGCGTCGTGATGATTCCGCACTCACCCGTGGCCTTGCTCACGTCGTTCACCTTGCCGTATTCAGCGTCGCAGGCGCCGAAAAAGCGCGACAGCGTAATTTCGGTTTTGGCCTGAGCCGGCGCCGCGAGGCCGGCCGCCAGACTCAGCAAGGCAAGCGAAAGCGCACCGCGTACGAGCGATCTCTGCATGGTTGTCTCCTGTCGAATACTCGATGAGCCGCGTATTTCCAATCGACACCGCGCGGCCGCTATGGGTTACCGGCGTGACCGGTTCATTTCAAGCAAGGCGCCGAAGTTGGAAACATCGGTGTGCCAGCGGTTCAGCGCACCGTGGTGCCCGCCACGGCGGCCACGATGTACTTCTGGAAAAACAGGTACAGCACGAAGATCGGCAGGCCGGCGAACACGGCTTGCGCCATCAGGTAGCCGATGCCCTCGGACTGAGCGAAATTGCCTTGCGTCGACGCGAGGCCGATCGTCAACGTATACATCTCCGGCTTCGATGCCGACACGAGCGGCCACAGGTAGTCGTTCCACGCGCTGAGGAAGGTGAAGATCGCAAGCGTCGCCTGTGCCGGAATCGACAGCGGCAGCACGATGCGCCAGAACACCTTGAAGCGCGACGCGTTGTCGAGCAGCGCGGCTTCCTCGATGTCGATGGGCACGGCCTTGAAGTATTGCGTCATCAGGTACACGCCGAACGGCGACGCGAGCCGCGGCATGATCAGCGCGCCATAGGTGTTGTGCCAGTCGAGCGACGCGAAGAGGCTATGCAGTGGAATCACGAGCGCCTGCTCGGGAACCGCGAGTCCCGCGAGGCAGATCACGTACAGCCAGCGCTTGCCTGGAAACGTCGTGCGCGCAAAGCCGTAGCCCGCCAGCGACGCGATCACGAGCGTGAGCAAGGTCTGGCCCAGCGCGACGATCGCGCTGTTGATCAGCCAGCCGCCAACAGCCGACGTGCCGATGATGCTGGTGTAGTTCTGCAGCGTGAATGGCGGCGAGAACAGCACATCGGTATGCTGCTGCAGGAACGCGTTCGGCTTGAACGACAGCGCGAACACCCAGACGACCGGCGCGATCCAGACGAGCGCGAGCAGCACCACGGCACCGAGCATCACGCGCTCGCCGAGACGGCCGGCCAACGAACCGCGCGAACGTTCGGGGCCGGCGGGATTCGAAGCGGACTCCAGTGCGGCGGTACTCATGCGGGATCCTTTCTGCGTACGATCCATGACTGCACGGCGATACCTAGCAGCATCAGTGCGAACAGCACCTGGGCCGCGGCAGCCGAATAGCCGAACAACCATTGGCGGAAGCCGGATTCGTAAATGAACTGGACGAGTGGTCGCGATGCATTGTTCGGACCGCCGCCGGTCAGCAATTGCGCCTGACCGAACAGCTGAAACTGGAACACCGCTTCGATCACCGCAACCAGCGCGACGGTGCGCCGGATCGACGGCAACGTGATCGATACGAACGTGCGCCAACGGGTCGCGTTATCGAGCGCGGCCGCTTCGTATAACTCCTGTGGGATCTGCTGAAGCGCGGCAAGAAACAGCATCATCGGCAGGCCCACGATCCACCACACGGTGACGATCGCGATCATCGGCAGCGCCGTAGCTTCATGGACGAGCGGCACGTACTCGGGGATGTTCAGCGCGCGGCTGACGTCGGCGAGCAGCCCATGACCAGGCATCAATACCAGCTTCCAGACGAGCGTGACGATCGTCACCGACAGCACCGACGAACCGAAGAAGATCGCACGCAGCGCGGCGCAGAATCGGCCCGGCCGGTTGAGCACCAATGCGAGCGCAAGACCGAGCGCGACGAACATCGGCACGGTCATGAACACGAAGTAGAACGTGTTGCGCACGGCGCCGCGAAAGATCGGATCGGACGCGAGGTCGAGATAGTTCTTCAGGCCGATGAACTCGGTTGTGCCGCCGAGCAGATCGACGTTCTGCAAGCTCAGCCACCAGCCATACGCGAGTGGCACAACCAGCAACAGCATGTAGACGATCACGAACGGCAACACGAACAGCCCGTTCGACCAGGACGCGAGGGGATGGTTGAAACGGCGCTGCCGCGCGTTCGGCACACCGGCCGTCAGCGGGCGCTCAGCCGCCATGATGCGCGCTCCCGCTGGCGTCGAACAGGTGCAGATGGGCGGCGTCGAGACTCATACGAAGCGGGTCGCCGGGCTGCAATTCATACTCGCGCGGAATCTCGATGACGATCAACTGATTGCTGGCCAGACTCACGTGCGCGAGCGAACGATCGCCGAGTCGCTCGATGAATTCGGCGCGCCCGTTGAGCGCGCCGGCGGCGTCGATCACCACATGCTCGGCGCGGATGCCGAGCGTGAGTTGGCCCGACGGCAATCTGCCGGCCGCGATCGTGGTCGGAATCACGACGTTGTCGACCGGCAGGCGCACGCACAAACGGCCGCCATTTTCGCCGGCCGGTTCGACATCGATGAAGTTCATTGCCGGTGCGCCGATGAAGCCGGCCACGAAGCGCGTGGCCGGACGCCGGTAGATATCGAGCGGCGCGCCGATCTGTTCGATGCGGCCGCGATTCATCACGACGATGCGCGTGGCGAGCGTCATCGCTTCGATCTGGTCGTGCGTGACGAACACCATCGTCGAGCTGAGGCGCCGATGAATCCGCGCCAGTTCGACCCGGGTGCGCGTGCGCAACGCCGCATCGAGGTTCGACAACGGCTCGTCGAACAGAAACGCTTCCGGTTCCTTGACCACCGCGCGGCCAATCGCGACCCGCTGACGCTGACCGCCCGACAGTTGCGCGGGACGGCGCTTGAGCAGCGCATCGAGTTCGAGCATGCGGGCGGCTTCGGTAATGCGCCGGTCGATCTCGCTCGCGACGACGCGCGAGTTGCGCAATCCGAACGCCATGTTGTCGTAGACCGTCATGTGCGGATAGAGCGCGTAGTGCTGGAACACCATCGCGACATCACGCCTGGCTGGCGGCAGGTGCGTGACCTCGCGGCCGCCGATGCTGATCTGCCCTTCACTGACGCCCTCCAGCCCGGCGATCATGCGTAGCAGCGTCGACTTACCGCAACCGGATGGACCTAGAAAGACGAGGAATTCGCCTTCGTGGATGTTCAGGTCGAGACCGGTGATCACTTCCGTCTCGCCATACCGCTTTGTCACGCCGTTGAGCTGAATGCCCGTCACCGTGCCTCCTTGGGTTATGTCCCGGAACTGCCGTCTCTGTCTGTATTTGTCTGCTTTGATATTATGAAAATATAATAATTTCGATTGGTTTGATTCGTCCAATCCCTATTTCGGTATTGATGTATTCGGATTTGGGTATCGGGATATGCGTATTGAATTGTGCGGGTAATGTGCGATTCAAGCGGGATGGTGTTGGGTGACACGGAAAGTGAAAACCGGGCCAAGTAAGTGGAAAACGGTGGACACGGTTCTTGAGAAAATCGGCGGTCCTCCCGTGTGCGGGATTCGGCCCAAATACCAATCGTGCCTTTGACAGCAAACTTCGGTCTCGTGCTGCAACGAGGCTACGTGTGCGGAACGCTTGGCACGCCGTTCGGCCCTCACCCGGCGCGCCGAATCCGGCTCAACGAACAGCTTATGAGGGCGTGCAGGCGCCAAACAGCACGAATACGTCGTCACGGTTCACCAGGGTCGCGGACATGCCGCCAGTCTTCGTGTCGAGCGCAATGCTCCAGCCATAGCCGAGTTCCGTGCCTTGAAGTAACAGCTGGCCGTCGCCCGATTCCATGTACCGAATCTGCGTGGACCGTTGCGATGATCCGACGATCGCTTTCTTCGCGAAGTTGATGTGGACGAAATCCGGCGCCCCCAGGATCGACGGAAGCGTGCGGAAGCAGACCTCTCCGATATCGCAAAAGTGCGAGTCGATCGTCGCGCAAATCAGGGGTTTGCTCCCGTCGAAGTCCGCGCCGAGCACCCATGACGGTGTCGAGCAAACCAGGATCGCGAGCGCGGTCGCCCGCAATGGCTTAAGCATGGCTGTTCCTCCTGCCAGTCGTGAACCAGCGCGCAAACCCGCACGAGCGCACCCAGCGACCGGGGCGCGGGTAACGCGGTCCCGGATGCCTATTCGACGGTGTAGCCGCGACCGGTCATGCACGCCGCGACGGCTCGGTTGTACCGCGCAAGGTCGCCCGAAGCTTGCTGCTGCATGCCTTCTTGCTGCATGGCCATTTGCGCTTGCCCGCGCCGCATCCGCATGCCCGCGCCCTCGCCCCAGTGGCCGCCGGCCGCGCCGCCGATCAGCGTGCCGAACAACGCGCCGCCCGCTGCTCCGCGGAACAGCCCGCCGCGCGGTTGCTCCGGAGGCGGGCTGTTCGCCATCTGCTCGGCAAGCGTGACCGGGTTGACGCCGGTGGTCTGCTGCGCCCACGAATGGCATTCCGCGGTATCGGTTTGCTGCTGCGCTGGACTCTGCCCTCTGGCGGGATAAATGATCGGTTGCTGAGCCGCTACTGCCCATGTCAGTGAAAGGATCGAAACGCCGATCGAGAGTCGAACGATTCTTTGCATGGCTTGACCTCCCGTGAGGGCTTGCGAGCGCTTCGCGACCATGTCTTGCTGCCTCCGACTGCGCCACGTTAGGCCATCAATCTCATTGATGAGTAAAGAAATTTATCTGGCTGCTTTAGGACGCAGGGTGTCATGAAGCACCAAACGGACACACGATGCTGTTCGAGCCCGTCGTTTAGCGCATGACGCACGGTGAGACTTCGGCTATGCCTTCGCCGGGAGCATCGCCAGCGCGGCGATCAGTAACGCTCAGCTGCGCAAGGAGCGGTGGCGTCAGCGAACGGTAATCTTGGAGATCTTTGTTCCCCTCAATGCCGAGCCGGCCATCAGCCCCTTTTGATCGAAGATGAATGCATAGACGTCCGCCTGGAGCGTTGTTGTGGTCAGATTTCGCGCGGCGCCCTCATCCGCGACCACAACAGTCGGCGCTAAACCCACCTCGTAATCTGAGCCCGCTTTCACCTTATTCAACTCAGCGTCAGTCATGATGAACATCGCATAGCCATACGACTGGACGCCAGCCTGAAGCCCATAAGAGACCGAAGTCGTCGCGAAGTCGCCAATCACCTTGCCGTTCTCGAGCAGTACGCCAGACCCATGCGTGGCTCCTGCGATGAAACCCGCTCTGACGACGTCAGGAAAGACCAGAATGCCTTTGGCCTTGTCGCCCACTTCCTTCGCCTTCGGCGTATGTGCATAGAGGGCCGCCAGCGCTGCGTGCGCATTCGCATCGAGAGTCTGTTGGGCAGAGTTGGGGGCTGAAGGCTGCCCCATTGAGCCAGCCGACTGCTGTTGTGTCGTACAGGCCGCCATCGTGGTGAGCAAAGTGATCATCGTCAGCTTACGAACGTATTGAATCATGACGCTTTCTCCGGGTTTCAACCATCTGATGAAAACGGGCTCGCGCAGGCCATCGCCGGCAGTGCTCAGTCTTTCATGGGAAGTTTGGTAGGCGCTCCGATCAGACGCAATGAGACTTTGGTCCCATATCAATACAAATTCGCCCCTGAACGCGATGGGCAGAACTGCGACCCACCTGCCATCAGCACGCAGGTTTTCACCTTTTATGGCGTTCGACAGATGTGTCAGGTGCCACGAAAAGTGACAACTCTGCCAGGCAGGTGAATCCCAAGTGTCCGCAGATCGTACTGATGTTTGTGCGGCCGACCGAAAACCATACGGATCGGTAGTCCATCCGCCCACGCATACTGACTTCAATCCCGAGCGGACCTAGCGCCATGTCAATCCATCACGCCAAGATAGCGCCTCGGCACATCAGTTGCTTTTCAACAAGCAGAGTTACTGCCCTTCAACACTTCACCCGAAGCAGGAAGGCAACTTAACCAGAGGAAGGCGGCAAGGAGACGGCCATGAAAGACGATACATTTTCACTGCGCAGACAGGTCGAGAAATGGTTTGGATCCGCACAGCCGATCTCGATTCGAGTCTTGCGGGTGCCGGGAAACATGGGTGCGATGTCAGGCTATAAGTGCGTGTGCGTATCGCAGCCTTCCGGGCCGTGCGTGATCGTGTTCTTTCGACACGGCGACAAATCATGGCGCGTGTACCCGCCGCCGACGGCACGGCCCACATTGAATGCGCTTGCGCGTGTCGCCTGAATCACAGCAGCATCGTGTGTGCGCAAACGACAATACGATGCACGACAACGACTTCAACCTCGAACCCAACGGGCTGCCCACACTGGACAGCCCGTGGCTATCCCGAACTGCCCCGCTTCGCTCGTCAGAGATCCGAAGGGCCGCGCGCTCCACGCCTGCGCACATCGCTCACGGCAGCGACGAGGTCGTATCGGCGAAGCTTTTCGTACAGCGTGCTCTTGGCGATGCCCAGCTGAGCGGCAGCTTGCGTGAGGTTACCTTCGCAACGGGCTAGGGCGCGCCGGATATATTCGGCCTCCGCCGTCTTGAGCGAATCGCCGGTTGCCACGACCTGTTCGGGGAACTCCCGTTGCACAAGGTGTACCGTCGAGGAACTTGCGACGCCCACCTCGGCAGGCAGCTTGTCCGCTGTGATGGTGGGACCGTCCGCGAGCAGCAGTGCGCCCTCAATCGCATTACGCAATTCGCGCACGTTGCCGGGCCATGCGTAGTTCAACAGGCACGCGTACGCTTGCTCGTCGAATGACTTCGCGGGCAAACCATAAGACTCGCACAGATGCCTGAGCCAATAGTCGATTAGCGTCGGCAGATCCTCGCCGCGCTCGCGCAGACTGGGTATCGACACCGTCGTCACCGCGATCCGGTAGAACAGGTCCATGCGAAACATGCCCGTCGCAATCGCACTCTTGAGGTCGCGGTGCGTCGCCGCGACGAGCCGGAAGTTCACCTTGCGTGGCGTATTTTCTCCAAGCCGGTAAATTTCGTTTTCCTGGAGGACACGCAGCAGATGAGGCTGGATATCAAGCGGCATTTCGCCGATCTCGTCGAGAAAGAGCGTGCCGCCATCGGCCGCCTCGATCTTGCCGGCCGCTCCCGACTTACGCGCGCCGGTGAATGCGCCTTCCGCGTAGCCGAAGAGTTCGCTCGCCAGCAGATCCCTCGACAGCCCGCCGCAGTTGAGCGCGACGAACGGCCCTTCAGCACGTTCGCTCGCCTGATGGATGCCTTGCGCGAACAGTTCCTTGCCGACGCCGGTATCGCCGAGCAACAGAACCGGCACCTTGGACGGTGCGAGCTGGCGCGCCTTATCGACGGCGGCGCGCAACGAACGGCTATCCCCGACGATGCGCTCGAATGCACTGGCCGCGCTATGAAGTCTTTCTCCCTTACGCGCGAGCACAATTGCGCCGCGCACGTTGGCGGTCCCCGGAATCACGACGATGAAGCCCAATAAAGCTGCGCCTTCGCGCAGTGCTTCGACATGTGCGTACCGCAACCACGCAGGCGCATTCGATGACACCGGATGATCCGCCTTCGCGTCCAGTCCGGGCAGCACGAAGCTGGCATCGAGATGCACGTCAAAGCCAAGCCGACGAAGCGCGGGTACCACCTGCGAGTTCGCCTTGACGAGCCGCCCCTTATCGTCCACGACAAGGATCGCATCCGATGCATGTGACCCGAAACCGGACGCACAGCGATCCAGCAGGCGCAGACGCCGCTCCATCGCGTCCTTCGCCAGACGGCTTTCGATCCGTCCCGCCAGCGATACGGTCAACGCAAGACTGTACCGGTTATACGTATCCGCGAGACCCGACACGTCAATGACGCCGAGCACACGGCCATCCATTGGATCGCGAATAACCGTTGCGGAACAGGTCCAACGCTTGATGCCAGCGCAAAAGTGTTCGGCACCGTGGATCTGCACCGCCTGTTTCAGCGCGAGCGCGGTACCGATCGCGTTGGTCCCGCAGTTCAGCTCGGTCCAGTTGCAGCCCGGTACCAATCCGACTTCGCGCGCCGGCTCGATGATGCGCATGTCGCCTTCATGCTGAAGAACCAGTCCGTCAGGATCGGCGAGCAGCATCACCGTGCCCGTCTGCGACAACAACTCGCGCGTTTGCTGCATCAGTGGAAGGCTGGCACTGACAAGCCGTGCGTTCGCCTCGCGCCACTGCACCAACTGGTCTTCACCAACGGCGGGCGGCGCCCTGTCGACACCCGGATCGACATGTCCAACGAGGCAGCGCTGCCAGGAGTCGTCAACGACACTGCGGACGTCGGCGGAATGCCATTCGCTTCCGCCCACCAGATGCTCCCATGCTGCCATGATGCTGGCGTCATGCTGCGGACTGGAAAACCAGTCCATCGGCGTGCCTGTCTGTTGCATGCGTGTCTCCTGACGGCTCACGATGATGCGCAGCCGCGAGGCCGTGCAACCGGCCTTTTCATTGAAGTTTTCGGTTTGCCCGGCTATGGCTGGTCGCCAGCCTCACTTTGTTTGTATATCGTACTCCGATACTTGCCGCCTTCGGGCATCACGGCAACTACTGAAAAGCAATGGCTGCGCCAACTGTCCTCGCATGCAGACGGCCGATCACTTCTGCAACGTCCGCGTTCGAAGGCCCGAAAACAATCCGGCCGTTCGAGAATCGAACGGCCGGGAATCAAACGCCCTGCTTCGCGGTGCGCCGACCAAGCCACCAATGGCGGGTGGCTTCGACACATCTAACCTCAGACTAATCGACGCGCTCGGGGATTGGCAGCTTCACCCACTCCGAGTAGAAAGCGTCGATGTCCGGCTCGAAGTCATGGATCACCGGGTACCACGGCGTGGGGGCTTCGACGTCGTGCATCGTGCCGCACGTTGGACAGTAGTACTCGCGGTACACCTGCCATTGCGTGTCGGGGGCCATCAGCCGCGGATAGACTTCATCCATTGCTTCTTCGGACTCGCGCACGAAGACGTTTGCGTGCAGCTTCCAGTTCTCGCGGTAACCGCAAAAGACGTGGCCGCAATCGCATTGCGTCACCCATTTCTTCGTCGGCGACTGCTGCACGATATACAGATGCGGTCCGAGCGGCAGCACGATGCGGTCCTTCCAGTTCATCTTCCGCTGTAACGCGTCGATGTACATCTGGAAGCGCTCGCTGTCCTTGGGCATCGACAGCATGCGCAACGTCGTGTCCCAGTCGAGCTTGCCGTCGACCATATTCCTGATCTGTTCCTTGGTGTAAGTAGACATCTCCAGCCTCTCTGATGATTACGGTGGATCGTTGGCTTTACTCTTCAACCAGAACGACGGTATTGACGTCAGGCATCTTCGACAGGTCCATGCGGAATTTGGAGCCGTAAGTCGGCACGTCCAGTTCGTCTTCGACGAGCGTCCATGAATCAGGCAGTTCCCAGAACGTGCGGAATTGCTGCTCGAACTTCTTCGACAGGCCGAAGCTCGTTGCGAACATGTGCTGCACCTGCGTAGACGCGTGCTTGACCAGGATCCGCTCACGTTCGCCCTTCATCCATTCGCGCGTGGGCTGCGAGCGCGCGAGGCGCTGGTTGCGGATCTCGACGCGCAACAGCGCCGTCTCTTTCGCATCCACTTTCCACACGCCGTTCGCGTCCTTCGTCGCGACGGCGCCGTAGACCTTTTGCGCGTACTCCGGTAACAGCAGCGCATTGTTCAGATCGCGCTCGATCGCTTCGGTCTCGCGGTCGAGCGGATCGCCGAAACCGGGACCGCCGCGCAGATAGTTCAGGTACAGGTCGTAATTGCTGTAGCAGTCCTCCGTGGTCATGCATTGCTGGTCGCGCTTGACGACTGAGCCCGCGTTCAGATGATTCTCGTAATCGGGGAAATCGGGATTCGTATCGCCACCAAGCGGCAGGCTCTCGCCCAGCGCGATACGTTCCTTGAGTCCCGTGCGGTGCGCCTCGAAGCGATAGCCGGTGGCGGGCGGATAGCCGCCCATCAGGCCCCAGTCGCTATTCATATAGCCGTTGCCCATGAAGAACATCGTCCAGTCCTGCGCCTTCCAGACCATCCGCAGCGTTTCGAATCCGCAGCCGCCGCGATACTGGCCATAGCCGCCCGAATTCGACTTCACATTGCGACCGAGGTACAGCAGCGGCTCGGCCATCTCCCAGATCTCGATGTCGCCCATGTCGCCTTCGGGATTCCAGATCGCGGCGGCATGGTTCAGGCCGTCCTTGATTGCACAGGCACCCGTACCGCACGACGACGCCTCGAAGCTGTTGACGGCATGAATGTCGCCGTCCTGGTTGATGCCGCCGCCCTGAAGCCAGTTCGATGTATTGGCGTTGCCCGCGTTCACCTCCTCGAGATAGCCACGGCTGAAGTACGCCTGCGACAGCCCGCGCCACATCGCGCTCCAACCCGAGACCAGAAAGTGCCATGCGTAAGCGTGACCTGTGCGGCGGTCGTCCGGATTCATCCACGCACCCTTGGGCAGATGAAATTCCGTGCCGTAGTACGCGCCGTCGTTGATGCGTTGCGTGGGCACGAGAGTCTGCGTCATCATCACCCAGATACCGCTCGTGAACGCCACCTGATGCGCGTTGTACGAGTGCCAACCCCAGCGGCTCGCGCCGTCGAAGTCCAGACGCCACGAGCCGTCCTTGCGGATCTCCATTTCCACAGGGGAATGCATGATCGAATCGAGCTTCGCGAAGGCCGAAGAGGTCTGCACGTCCGGGTGATTGTAGGGAACATCGACGAACGCGACCTTGCGGTACTTGCCTGGCAAGGTCATCGCCTTGATGCGGGTCTGCAGACCGCGGCGCCCTTCCTCGATGACCTCGTAACTGAATTTCTCGTACGCGTCGAGCCCTTCTTCTTCGATCACTTCCTCAATTAGATTGCGGATCATGTGGCAACCGGCAATGCGCGTGCGCTCGTCGAGAATCCAGTACTTTGGCGTACGCACCGAGCGCTGGCTTTCGTGCAGCCAGTCGCGCAGCGGCGTGTCGTTCACGCCCGTCTTGCGGCATGTGATCATGTAGCCGTCGCCGAAACGCTGCACCTGCCCTGTCGACATCGAACCGGGCGTCACCGCGCCCGTATCGATGACGTGCGTGACCCCGCCGACCCACCCGATCAACTTGCCATGCGCGAAAATCGGCACGATCGTCGCAATATCGCAGGGGTGAACGTTGCCGATCGAGCAGTCGTTATTGGTGAACATGTCACCGGGGTGGATGCCCGGATTCGCTTCCCAGTTGTTTTCGATCATGTACTTGATCGCCGCACCCATCGTGCCGACGTGAATGATGATCCCCGTCGACGTGAGTACGCAGTCGCCCGCGGCGTTGTACAGCGTGAAACACAATTCGCCTTCCTGTTCGACGATCGGGCTGGCGGCAATTTTCTTCGCGGTTTCGCGGGCGTGCACAAGACCGCCGCGCAACTTTGAGAACATCTTCTCGTAGCGGATCGGATCGCTCTCGCGCAACGCGAGCCGATCGAGACCGTTGTAGTGACCTGTCTGTGCCGTACGGCCGATAATTGCATCGCGGAACTGCTTGAGCGTCAGACCGTTCTTCAGCAGATCGGCAAAGCCCACTTCCTGACTGGACATTCTGTTCATTGCATGTCTCCTTGCGTGCTTACTTGACTTCTCTGAGATGGAAGAGGCGGTGCTTGTCGAGGGTCGTCGCGAATCCCTTCGGCACAACGAATGTGGTCGCATCGGACTCCACGATCGCGGGTCCCGTAATCACATTGCCTGGCTTGAGAGATTCCATCTTCCACAGCGCCGCGTCGTGCCATTGCTTATGCCGGTACAGCTTGCGGGTGCCGAGCCGTGCTTCCTTTGGCGGAGTCGGACCGGCTTCCGGGTCTTCAGGCAGCACAGGTTTTTGCGTGACCACCATGCCGCGCATGATCGCGCCCGTCACAGAGAAGCCAAGCTCGGGCGAGCGTGCTGCGCTCGCGTAGACGCGGCCGTATGTGTCCTCGAACGCTTCGACGATACGATCCCAGTCCTTGGCAGTAGTCGCGCCCGCAACCGGCGATTCGATCTCGAGATCGTTGAGCTGGCCCATGTACTGCATCCGGAAGCCCGGACGCAGAATCACGTCTTTTTCGCTGAAGCCGTTAATGCGGAATTCCTCGATGACCTTGGCCGTAAGTTCTGCCCACGCCTTCTGGATCGTTTGCGCAGCGCCGGCCTTTTCATCGTCGCCCGCGAATTGCGGCAGCGCCAGGTCGACACTCTTGTCATAGCGGTATTCGAAGTCAGCGCATGCGCAGCCGAACGCGGAGAAGCCTGCGGCCCATGCGGGAACGACGACGTCCTTGAAGCCGAGTCCTTCCGTGTAGCCGTATGTATGGACCGGCCCCGCGCCACCATATGAGAAGCAGACGAACTCAGTCGGGTTGTAGCCCTTCGCGCTCACATTTGAGCGCAGGTACTCACGCAATTGCAGATCGAGCAGCTCGATCACGCCTGCCGCCGCGTCTTCCACCGACAGTCCAAGCGGATCTGCGATCTGCGCCTTGATATGCTCACGGGCCCGGTTCACGTCGAGCTTGATCTGTCCGCCGAGGAAGTTGTCGGGGTTCAGATAGCCGAGCACGACGTGACAGTCGGAGACCGAAACCGTCGTCAGGCCGCTGTCGGGCCAGCAGGTGCCGACGCGATAACCTGCGCTATCCGGTCCGAGCTTGATCGCGCCGCTGTACGGATCGAGCCGGACAAAGCTGCCCGCGCCGGCACCGACCGAATCCATCGTGACAAGTGGCAGCGACAGGACGAGGCGCGCCATGTCCGGGTCCGACGCGATCGCGAACTTGCCCTTTGTGATCAGCGCCATGTCGAACGACGTGCCGCCGATGTCCGAACACGCGATGTTGTCGTAGCCGAGCGCCTCACCCAGCAGCTTCGAGCCGATCACGCCGCCAATCGGACCCGATACGATGGTGCGCGCGAGTTCCTTCGCTTTCCAGCTGATCGTGCCGCCATGTGTGGCCATCACACGCAGATCGAACCTGGCGCCGTGCTTGCGGAAGCGGTCGCTGACTTTCTTCAAGGTTTGCCGTGACGGCTCGGCCGCATAGGCTTCGAGCACGGTCGTGTTCATCCGGTGGCTTTCCTTGCGCTGCGGGTAGTAATCCACGGATGCGAACACGGGAATGTCGACGCCCAATGCCTTGAGTTCGTCGCGCGCCACGTCGCGCGCCTGCTGCTCGCTCGTGCCGTTCTTGTGCGATTGAAGCAGACAGATGACGATGGCCTTCGACCCGGACGCGACGAGTTCCCGCGTTGCCTGCCGCACCTCGCCTTCACGCAGCGGAATGACGATGTCGCCCTGGACGTCGGTACGCTCGGTGACTCCGCGCGTGCGAGACAAAGGCACAAGCGGCTCGTCGTAGCGGTGCGTATTCAGGTGAATCCGCTCCTCCAATGCATAGCCGAGGTAACTCTGAATCGCGCGACCCATCGAGTGGACGTGTTCAAAGCCCTTGTTCACCAGCAGGCCGACATCGAGGCCTTTGCGCTGCACGACGCGATTGAGCATCGCCGTGCCGGAGTACACGCAGGTGACCAGCTCGGGATAGACTTCATCGACGTCGCGCTTCCAATGAGCCAATGCGTCTCGCGACGAATTGAAGATCGCGAGTGATTCATCCTCGGGATTGCTCTGTGCCTTGCCGACGACGAACCGTCCGTCGTCGCGCACGAAGAAGGTGTCGGTCATCGTGCCGCCTGCATCGATGCCCAATACCTGGACTTGCGAATGCCCTTCCATATCCTTGTCTCCAATAGTCGGATTTGTCGGGAGCCGCGTTGAGGTGGGGGACCTGGCTAGCCACGTCTCATGTGACGGCTCGCGACCAACCTTGCAACAGCTATGCCATCCGCGGCCTGAACGCGAGCGCGAGCAGATGCGGCAAGGGTGTCGATGGGAAGAGGCAGGGATCGGCGCGTGTCGGGTATCGACCGGCGGATGAGGTTGTTGACCGGTTTTCGATCGTCATGACGTTCGAATACCGGTCGGGGAATAGATTCGCGGCAACGCGGGATCTGAGCGGCTCTCCACGACGCGCGCTCGCCGGCGCCGAGCCTGTGGTGGCGTCGTGATGGTCTTCGCAGGAAAAACAAGCGCTATTCAGGCATCAATCCAGAACCGCTCGACGCTTGATGGCCGGATAGCGGACGGTCAATCAGAACCGCGACTTCACCACTCAGCCAGATAGATTTGATAACGCTGGAGTCCTAAATATAGCATTGCGCTATCTTCGATAGCCCGCACAGAAAACACCCAACACTTCACGCATTCAACCCGTGAAAACCGGCATTGGATCGGATCGACGCGCGTGTCACCGCCGCCTGGCGGTGACACGGCTAACAGGTATCGGCAGCGTCAGTGAGAATGGCGCGGCACAGCAGCGCCACGGCAGCCGACGAGAAAATCGAGGTCGCATCCTTCGTCGGCCTGCAGCACGTGGTCGACGTAAAGACGCTGGTAGCCGCCGCCTTCCGGCGGTTGGGGTGGCACGTGCTGCGCCATCCGGCGCTCCAGTTCCGCGTCGCTGATATCCAGATGCAGCGTGCCCGCATCGCAGTCGAGTTCGATCCAGTCGCCATCCTGCACGGCCGCCAACGGACCGCCCGCCGCGGCTTCCGGCGTCACGTGCAGCACCACGGTGCCGTACGCGGTGCCGCTCATCCGCGCATCGGAAATGCGCACCATGTCCTTCACGCCTTCACGCAACAGCTTCGGCGGCAGTCCCATGTTGCCGACTTCGGCCATGCCCGGATAACCCTTCGGGCCGCAGTTCTTCATCACAAGCACGGAGTTGGCGTCGACATCGAGGGCCTCGTCGACGATGCGCGCCTTGTAGTGCTCGAGGTTTTCGAACACCACGGCGCGCCCGCGATGCTTGAGCAGTTCCGGCGTGGCTGCCGACGGCTTGAGCACCGCGCCGCGCGGCGCGAGATTGCCGCGCAGCACGCGGATGCCACCATCGGCGACAAGCGGTTTGTCCAGCGGGCGGATGACTTCGTCGTTGGTATTGGGCGCGTCCTTCACGTTGTCCCACAAGGACTTCCCGTTGACGGTCAACGCGCCCGGATGCGGCAGCAGATCGGCCTCACCGAGCCGGCGCAGCACCGCCGGCAAGCCACCCGCGTAATAGAACTCCTCCATCAGGAAGCGGCCCGACGGCATCAGGTCGACGATCGTCGGCGTGTCGCGGCCGATGCGCACCCAGTCTTCCAGTTCGAGGTCGACGCCGATGCGCCCGGCGATCGCCTTCAGATGAATCACCGCATTGGTCGATCCGCCGATCGCGGCGTTAGTGCGAATCGCGTTCATGAACGCCTCGCGCGTCAGGATCTTCGACAGCTTGAGGTCTTCGTAAGCCATCTCGACGATACGGATTCCTGACATATGCGCGAGCACATAGCGACGCGAATCGACAGCCGGGATAGCAGCGTTGTGCGGCAACGATGTGCCGAGCGCTTCGGCCATGCATGCCATGGTCGACGCCGTGCCCATCGTGTTGCAGGTGCCCGCCGAGCGCGACATGCCCGCTTCCGCCGACAGGAACTGATGCAGGTTGATCTCGCCCGCCTTCAGCGACTCATGCAGTTGCCACACCGCGGTGCCCGAGCCGATGTTCTTGCCATCGAGCTTACCGTTGAGCATCGGGCCGCCGGTGACGACGATCGCCGGCACATCGCAACTCGCCGCGCCCATCAGCAACGCAGGTGTGGTCTTGTCGCAACCGGTGAGGAGCACGACCGCGTCGATCGGATTGCCGCGAATCGCCTCTTCGACATCCATCGCCGCGAGATTGCGCGTGAGCATCGCAGTCGGACGCAGATTCGATTCGCCGTTCGAGAACACCGGAAACTCGACCGGAAAGCCGCCCGCTTCGTGAACGCCGCGTTTGACATGCTCGGCGAGCTTGCGAAAGTGCGCGTTGCACGGCGTGAGTTCGGACCAGGTGTTGCATATGCCGATGATCGGGCGACCGTCGAATTCGTGATCGGGGATACCCTGATTCTTCATCCAGCTTCGATACATGAAGCCGTTCTTGTCAGCTGTGCCGAACCATTCAGCTGAGCGCAATTTCCGCTTTTTTTCCGACATGCCTATTTCCTTGATGCGCGTGCTGGGACACAGCACCGGCTGGTTCGATCGAACCGGCGCGGCGCGGCCGGCGACACGACGATTGAGCAGCCGGCGACAGCACACTTTTCGTTATAGCTGGCATCGCGAAGCTTTGAAATGCAGATCACGAGGGCTGTTGCTCATTTTCTGGGAATGCTGAAGTGTAAGGAGCGGGGCCATATCTTTCCAATCATATTTTGGCCGGTATC
Source organism: Paraburkholderia ribeironis (assembly GCF_900019265.1). Classification (GTDB taxonomy): domain Bacteria; phylum Pseudomonadota; class Gammaproteobacteria; order Burkholderiales; family Burkholderiaceae; genus Paraburkholderia; species Paraburkholderia ribeironis. The sequence continues at coordinate 54,359 of NZ_CYGX02000003.1, read as the reverse complement.
GATATCACTTTTGGTATTGGGGACGGGACGATGCTGCGCGGGCGTCCGGAGGCGTTGCAGCGTTTTTTGCCATTGCGTTCAACAAGCCGCGACCGGAAGCGGCGGAGGTGAAGAAAGGCTTCAGCGCGCGGCGTACGTGTGCGGTTGTTATTCAGCCCGCTGGATCGCGGGGCTGGACCCGCTACGGATGCACTTCGGCCGGGGTGGCCGTCGGCTCAACAAGCTGGTGCACGCCAGCGCGATGGTGATCCCGAACATGGACCACGAAGTTTTGAATCCTGCGACCCGGCAGCGGGTTGCTGCGTTGTGCTAAACGTTTTTCGGTCAGGCATTCGCTCGCACATGGAGCGGGCGGGACGTTGCAAGGCAGGAGTCCCGCCATGAGAGGCGCGAAGTTCACAACCCCGAAGTTCACAACCTCTAGGTTGCAACCTGCTTCGCCCGTTTCGAGCCTGCCTTTGCACCGGATGTGTTGAGGGCGACCGCCGCGCGAATGAGCGACCTGAACGCATCCGCGTCGAGTTGTTCTCCCTCGTGGATGTCGATCGCGCGCCGCACGTTACCGTCGAGGCTGGAGTTGAAGAGGCCGGCCGGGTCCTGCAACGACGCTCCCTTGGCGAACGTCAACTTCACTATCGACTTATAAGACTCGCCGGTGCAGATGATCCCGCCGTGCGACCACACCGGCGTGCCCCGCCACTTCCACTCCTCGACGACGTCCGGGTCTGCCTCCTTGATGAGCTTGCGCATCCTGCTCAGCGCCTCGCCGCGCCAGTCCCCGAGATCGGCAATGCGCTGGTCGATCAGCTCAGATGCCGGTGGTCCCTCTGTCGAATCCAACCTGGTCATGTTGTCTCCTGGAACGTCGAAAGGATTTCTGATTCCATGATGAACCCGGCTCTGCGTGCTGAATCCGATCGCTTCGCCTGCGCGTTATTGTAAGCGGCAGACTCCGTTCGCATCATGCACGCAAAGCGGCACCGGCATCCAGACGAAAGAACGCAATCGCCTGATTGAGCTGCCGCCCCTGCTCTTCGAGTGATTTGGAGGCCGCCGCCGCTTCCTCCACCAGCGCGGCATTCTGCTGCGTGACTTCGTCCATCTGCGTGATGGCCTGATTGACCTGTTCGATGCCCCGGCTTTGTTCGGTCGACGCAGCGGCGATTTCGCCCATGATGTCGGTCACTCGCGTGACGGCCTGGGTGACCTGCGACATCGTCTTTCCCGCCTCGTTCGCGAGCGACGAGCCATCGCGGATTTTCTGCACTGAAGCGTTGATCAGATCCTTGATTTCCTTCGCCGCGCTGGACGAACGTTGGGCGAGGCTGCGCACTTCGCTCGCGACCACCGCGAAACCGCGGCCCTGTTCGCCCGCGCGGGCCGCTTCGACCGCCGCGTTCAGCGCCAGGATGTTGGTCTGAAACGCAATCCCTTCGATGATTCCGGTGATATCCGCGATCTTCGTGGAACTGGTACTGATCTCGCCCATCGTATCGACGACCTGACTGACCACCTCATTGCCCTTCAGCGCCACTTCCGACGCATTGGCAGAGAGCGAACTTGCCTGCTGCGCGTTCTCGGCGTTCTGCCTGACCGTCGAGGTCAGCTGTTCCATGCTCGAGGCGGTTTCCTGCAATGACGCAGCCTGCTGTTCGGTTCGTGAAGAAAGATCGACGTTGCCTGAAGCGATCTGGCTGGAGCCAGTCGCGATACTGTCTGCCGAGCTGCGCACCTGCCCGATCAGATTGACGAGACTTGTCTGCATCTCACCCATTGACGCCAGCACGCTCCCCGCAGGCGCGTTCTTCGCGCCCGCGACCGGGCTCAGATCGCCCGCAGCGACGCGTTGCGTGACCGCACCCAGTTCGACCGGCTCGGCGCCGAGCGCGCGTAACAGACCTCGTGTGATCACGACCCCCGCCAGCACTGCCATCGCGACAGCGGCCAGACAGATGGCCATCAGCACGTTGCGCTGCGTCGCATAGCGATCTTCCGACTCGCGAACCAGCGCATCGGCACGGGTACGCGTGTAATTCACGTAGTCGTTGGTTGCCTTGATCAGAGCGGCAAGCAGCGGGCGGCACTCGTCGTTGATTTTCTTCACCGCCTCGTCGTGCTTGTTCGCAACGGCGAGGCCGACGATCGCATTGGCAACCGGTGCATAGGCGGCCTCGATCCGGTTGATGTCGCCCACGAGACTGCGCGCCTTGTCAGCCACATCGCTCGCGGACGACATCAATTCGTTGAGCTTGGTGAGCCTCGATTGCACATCCATCTGGGCTTGCGCTTCGGCGGCCTTTTCAATCTCGAAGTCGCCCGGCGTGGTGACGAGCGCCATGTTGCGCGCCGCAATCGCGCGCCGGTCAACCGCGGTTCGAATCTGCATAGCCAGATTGGCGCGGGTATTGACACCCGACACGAAATTGGCAAACCGGTCGTTGGCGTCGTTCAGCGCTTTCAGCGAGAGGCCCGACACGATCAAAACGATAGTGGCAAGCACACCAAAGGTCCCCGTGAGCTTTGCCTTCACTGACAGATTCTTGAGATTCATGTTTCAACTCCAGCTGTTGCCTCCTGCTGTGCACGAGGAGGGGATTCGAGCCGTCGGGCGTCCCGAAGACGTGCTCCTGATGGCGCACGGCACACTTCGCGCCGATGCAATTTGCATAACGGCACGGCTGGATATCGCTGGAGGAGCGCAAAGGTTTGCGCATCATTGAATTTTTGTATGGCCCGGTGGGTGCGATTTGTTAGACGTTTCGCGACGTTGCGACAAGGGCTGCCGAAGCAAAATGAAAGATAGAGCACGTTAGCGACAGGCGAGTGTCTATCACGATGCGCCCGAACAGTCTGCCCACTGTGCCTCTGCCTTCGTGCGAGCACGCGAGCACGGCGGGCAGTAGAATCGCGACTAGCCGCACGCGTTTGCTCCGCCAGAACGCGAGGCCCGGCCATCGACCGTATCAAGGATTTCAGCAGGAAGGCGTGGCGCGCACCGACATGACACGGACGCGCCCTTTCGGCCAAGGAGATCTCATGAAGGTACTCGCCGTGCATCCCAGTGGCTTGATGTACACCCGCGTGTTTCTGCGACTCGAACCGCTTGGCCTGGAGACGGTCGCGGCCGTCATCCGCGAGGCTGGGCACGATGTCCGGTTGCTCGACCTGCAAGTCGAATCGCATCGCGACCTGGAACGGCTGATTCGCAAATGGCGTCCCGATGTCGTCTGTTTCTCCGGCAACTACCTCGCCAATATTCCCGAAATCATCGATCTGTCGAAAGCGATCAAAGCGCAATGGCCCGCCTGCTTCGTGTTCGTGGGCGGACATAGCGCGTCGTTCACCGCTGCCGATATGCTCACGCACGCCGACGGCGCGATCGACTGTGTGCTTAAAGGCGAAGGCGAAGCAAAGGTCGTCGATCTGCTCGACGCCGTCGCACGTCGCGCCAATCTACTGTCGATTCCGGGCGTCGTGACCCGCGGCGGCGAAGGACCGCCGCCGGGCTTTGTCGAAAGCCTCGATCGGATCCGCCCTGCGCGCGATCTGCTGCGGCATCGGCGCCAATACTTCATTGGCGTGCTGGACCCGTGCGCGTCGATCGAATTCGCACGCGGCTGCCCGTGGGACTGCACGTTCTGCAGTGCGTGGACCTTCTACGGGCGCAGCTATCGCTCGCGCAGTCCCGAGGTGGTCGCCGACGAACTGGCGTCGATTCGCGAGCCTGGTGTCTTTATCGTCGACGATGTTGCATTCGTGCACGCGGATCATGGCATGGCGATCGGCCGCGAGATCGAGCGGCGCGGCATACATAAAAAGTACTACCTCGAGACACGCGGCGATGTGCTGTTGCGCAACAAGGAGGTCTTCGAGTATTGGCGCGGGCTGGGCCTGCAATACATGTTCATCGGCATGGAGGCGATCGATGCCGAAGGGCTCAAGGCGTTTCGCAAGCGCATCAATCTCGACAGGAACTTCGAGGCGCTCGCGTTCGCGCGCTCGCTCGGCATCACCGTCGCGATCAATCTGATCGCCGATCCCGACTGGGACCAGCAGCGCTTCGAGGCGATCAGGCAGTGGTGTCTGGAGATTCCCGAGATCGTCAATATCAGCGTGAACACGCCCTATCCGGGCACGGAAATCTGGCTGCGCGAGCAGCGCCAGTTGACGAGCCTCGACTACCGGCTCTATGACATCCAGCACGCCGTACTGCCGACCAGGCTGCCTTTGCCCGAGTTCTACCGCGAGCTGGTGCGCACGCAGCAGGTGCTCAATCGCAAGCACCTTGGCTGGACCGCGCTGCGCCGCGCAGCCAATGAAGCGGCACATCTTCTGATGCGCGGACAAACCAACTTCCTGCGGATGCTTTGGCGCTTCAACTCAGTGTTCGATCCGAATCTGCAATTGAGCGACCACGCACGCGAAGTCCGGTATTCGATGACGCCGCCTGCCGCATCGACCGAGCGCGCCAATGTCAAGGTGCTGTACGTGCACGGGCCGGCGGGACGCAAGAGCCGCAAGCTCGACGATGCAACGGAGAGCTTCGTCGACGAAACTCGCGACGGTGCGAGCTGACGTTTTCAGCTTGCCTCGACCTGTTTGATGGAACTGCGATAAATGAGAGGCCGAAAGACTGCGTTAGTCGCACATGCAAGAAATCACGATGCCGGCTCGATCGCGCACGCCACCCAGTGCAGCCGACCTGTGAGTCTGCGAGCGATCCCGTCACTTCAGGATTCGAAGTCTGCTACGCTGCGGCCTTCTCCACTGCTCGCATTCAACCCGATGGACACTCCTTTCAACGACCGTGGCGTATCGGTCACGCGCAACGCCCTCTCGTCAGCCGGCCAGGTCTTTCCGCTGCGCGACATCATCGGCGTGCAGGTCGTCACCGTGCAGAAGAACAAGGTCTTGCCGCTCATGATTTCGCTGCTTGGTCTCGTCGGCGCAATCGTCGGCGGGGTGTTGCGCTCGCCGGTGGGCATCGTCTGCGGCGTCATGCTGATCGTGGTCGGCTGGCTCACCTGGGCGACCCAGGACGTGACTCATCGATTGATGGTGCAGACGGCCAGTGGCGAACGCGAAGCGCTGATGAGCACCGATCGCGAATTCGTCGAACGGGTCAGCTCGGCCGTGCATGAAGCCAAGGCAGCCGCTACGGCAACCGCAACTCAGAAACCCTGAAGTGACCGGCCACTGAATGCCGCGTCGGCGCGCGGCATATTGCGGCATAGCGCGGCACGCCGGCCAATCCACCCAGCAACAGGCATCCACAAGACGCGCAGCGCCGCCTTTACATATCTTTGCGATCGCATCCACGTGGCCATGTAGAGTCGCCGCTTCTGTAATCGCGTGTTCCCTCTGCAAGGCTGCGCGAGTGTTGGCGAGCGTCCGGCTTCCTCGCTCACGCCGCAGCATTCGAGCAAGATCGCCTCAGCATCAGCAGCACCATCCGCTCGCGGCATCACCGTGCCATGCCTTGACGGGAGACCGCGCCTTCTGAGAAGCGTGATCTATGTCCCTGTCGTCACTCCATGCCGCGCGCCGGCACGTTGGTGCGCATTCGCGCACCGGTTTGCGTACCCATTTGCGCGCTCACTTGCGTACCCACTTGCGCACCCATCTGCGCGCTCACTGGCGCCATCTCGCCACGGCAGCGCTGATTGCAACCAGCGGCCTCGTCGCACTGGCCGGCTGCTCGGCCAGCTTCCCGACGCCCACGCCGCCCGCCGCGAGTGCCACGCTGATCAACGGCGGCAACGACGGCCTGCTGATTCCGCTGCATGTGGAGCGCGCCGACGAAGATCACGCGCGCCTCGGCCTGCCGGTCCAGCTCGACGGCAAGCCGGTCTATGTCGCATTGGACACGGGCACGCAGGGCGTGCGAATCCTCAAGTCGGCGCTGCCGGGTTCCAGCTACGCGAGCGCCGGCGGCGTGACGTCGTTGTCGTTCGCGAACGGTGCGCAAGTGGTAGGCGCGACCGTGACGCTGCCATTCAGCGTGGCCGGCATGAAGCCGGCGCCGATCGCCGCGCAAGCAGTCGACACCGTGCGCTGCCTGCCGAGCGCGAAACGGTGCATCGCGATCGACGGCTACACCGGTGAATTCGGCTGGGCGTTCTCGGGGATCATCGGCGTCGGCGCGGACCTGCCGGGCGACAATTGCTGCACGCAACCGTTGCGCGCGTTGCCGGGCAACATGGGTCAACGGTATCTGGTGCACGCCAATGTCGCGAAGCCCTATCTCGTGCTGAGTCCGTCGGGCGCGCTCACGCAGGACTACACGATGCTGCCGATGGCTGTATCGAAAAACGGCGCGGCGCAATGGCCGACGGGCTGCGTGCGGGTCGCCGACAAGATGACCTTCTGCGCGCCGCTGGTGTTCGCCACCGGCAACTCCGGCATGATCCGCATCGAAACGGACAAGACGCCGAACTGGACCGACGACGACGAGATCGGCAAGGTCCTCAAGCAGGGCAATTACGAAGCGGCGATCGGCATCGGATCATGGGCGCATCGTTATGACAATGCCCAGGTCACGATCGTCAAGGCAGAGCCGGACGCGAACCGCATCGTGATTGGTCTGATGGCGATGCAGAACATCGACGTGCTGTTCGATTTCACGCGTGGCCAGCTGGGTCTGCATGCCGCCAATGCGCGCGAAAGCTTCGCGCCGTGACAGCGCGTCGACAATAAAAAACCGTGCGGGTCAATCCGCACGGCCTGTGCACGACTGATCAGGCGAGCCAGCAAGCAGATCCGACTCGCGCCCATCGTCACTCGAGATTGAGCGAACTCACATGCCAGATATTGCGCGCATATTCGCCAATCGTGCGGTCCGACGAAAACTGCCCCATCCCCGCCACATTCTCGATCGCGCTTTCGGTCCATGCGCGCTTGTCGACGAAACGCGCATCCACCTCCGCCTGCGCCTTCGCGAACGCGGCGAAGTCGGCCAGCACCATGTAGTGATCGCCCCAGTCGACCAGCGTGTGGAAGATGTCCGAGAAGCGCAGCGGATCGTCCGGCGAGAAGAACCCCGTGCGGATCTGGTCGAGCGCCATGCGCAGTTCGGCATTCTCCTCATAGACCTGCCGCGGCCGGTAGCCGCTTGCGCGCAGGTCGTCCACTTCGTCGGCGCTATGACCGAAGATGAAGATGTTCTCGCGCCCCACGGCGTCGCAGATCTCGATGTTCGCGCCGTCCATCGTGCCGATCGTCAACGCGCCGTTGAGCGCGAGCTTCATGTTGCCGGTGCCCGACGCTTCGGTGCCGGCCATCGAAATCTGCTCCGACAGATCGGCCGCCGGAATCATCAGCTCGGCCACGCTCACCCCATAGTTCGGCACGAACACCACTTTCAGTCGATCGCCGACCAGCGGATCGTGATTGACCTTCTGACCGACGTCGCCGATCAGCTTGATGATCGTCTTGGCCATCCGGTACGCCGACGCGGCCTTGCCAGCGAACATCACTACGCGCGGCACCCAGTCGTGTTCGGGGTTCGCGCGAATCTGGTTGTAGCGCACGATCACGTGCAGCAGGTTCAGCAGTTGTCGCTTGTACTCGTGAATGCGCTTGACTTGCATATCGAACAACGCATCCGGATTGAAGGGCAATTTGGTGTGATGCGCGAGCCGGTGCACGAGCCGCAATTTGCTCTGCCGTTTGGCTTCGCGGAAGGCGTCGATGAAGCCGCTGTCGGTGCGCAGATTGCGCAACTGCTCCAGCTCGAACAGATTGCTGCGCCAATGGCTGCCGATATGCTGGTCGATCAGCGACGACATCGACGGGCTCGCCTGCGCGAGCCAGCGGCGCGGCGTGATGCCGTTGGTCACGTTGGTGAAGCGGTCCGGATAGAGCTGCGCGAAGTCGGCGAAGATATCGCGCGTCATCAGCTGCGAATGCAGCTTCGACACGCCGTTCACCTTGTCGCTCGCGACGATCGCCAGATGCGCCATGCGCACGCGCCGCTGCCCGTATTCATCGACCAGCGAAATGCGGCGGATCATCTCGGCGTCATGACCCGACTGCTCGCTGACGTGCTTGAGAAACTGCGCGTTGATCTCGAAGATGATCTCGAGATGCCGCGGCAACAGGCGCGCGAGCATTTCGACGTCCCACGTTTCGAGCGCCTCGGGCATCAGCGTGTGGTTGGTGTACGAGAAAATCTGCGTGACGTGTTTCCACGCCTTGTCCCACGACAGGTTATGGATGTCTACCAGCAAACGCATCAACTCGGGAATCGCCAGCACCGGGTGCGTGTCGTTCAGATGCACTGCGACTTTCTCGGAGAAGCGCCCGAACGTGCTGTGCGTGCGCTGATAGCGGCGAATCAGATCCTGCATGGTGGCCGACACGAAAAAGTATTCCTGGCGCAGCCGCAATTCGCGACCGGCCTGGGTCGAGTCGTCCGGGTACAGCAGGCGCGAGACGTTCTCCGACATGTTCTTGGTGTCGACCGCGTTGCGGTAGTCGCCACGATTGAACGCGCCGAGATCGAGTTCGTCGGTGGCGCGCGCCGACCACAGCCGCAGCGTGTTGGTCGCGTCGGTCGCATAGCCGGGAATGACGGTGTCGTACGCGGTGGCGTTGACGTGCTCGGTGTCGATCCATTCCACCTGTTCGCCGCGCTGCACCGTGCGGCCACCGAAGTGCACCATGTATTTGATTTCGGGCCGCGGAAACTCCCACGGATTACCCGCGCGCAACCAGTAGTCCGGCGCTTCGACCTGCTCGCCGTTGATGATCTCCTGGCGGAACATGCCGTACTCGTAGCGGATGCCATAGCCGAAGCCGGGAATGCCGAGCGTCGCCATCGAATCGAGAAAGCAGGCGGCGAGCCGGCCGAGGCCGCCGTTGCCGAGCGCGGCGTCGGGCTCGATGTCGGTCAGCGCCTGCATATCGACGCCGAGGCTCGCGAGCGCGTCCCTCATCTGGTCGTGAATGCCGAGCGCGAGCAGCGCGTTCGTGAAGGTCCTGCCGATCAGGAATTCCATCGACAGGTAATAGACGCGTTTGACGTCCTGTTCGTATTGCAGACGCGTGGTCTTCATCCAGCGCGCCACCAGCCGGTCGCGCACGGCGAGCGCAGCGGCGTGCAGCCAGTCATGCGGATGCGCGGTGACGGCGTCCTTGCCGACGCCATACATCATGCGATTGGAAATTGAGCGCCGTAGCGCGTCGACGGTACTGTTGAGCTGGTCGAATTCCAGATCGACGGTTGTCATCGAAGCCTCCGGGGAAAAGCGACGCGGCATGCGCGGACCGCACAGTTGACGGACGGGAGGCGCGTGCCGGTCAGGCGGGTTAATAAAAGAGAGTACGACATTTTTCAGCCGTCGCCCATCGACGGGCGCAAGCGGCGACTGACGCACATGCCATGCCTGGCAGCATACGCTGGTGCGGCCGCGATTCGCACATGAGCGGGGCAAGCCGCAAGTGCCCGGCACTGCAAGTGGGCATAGGCCGTATAAAACAGGCGGTCGATCGCGAACGGCGCGCAAACAACGGGGTCGCGCGCAACACGATTATTTTTTCGCCGCGTGACGTACGAATGAATCAGTCGATCGTTTCGATGCAGGGTCAAATCAGGGCCCTTCGTCTGCCGGCCGGGTGGGCGCAAACGCGTGTGACAGTGTGCGCATGTATCGGTTCGAAGTGACCGTGCGAACATGACCGTTAGTTGCATTAATGGCGCGTCAAACGGCGGCCCCGTTTGCCCGCATCCGAGCAGGATTTCCACGCCTCTGTAACAATCGCTTCATTTCGCCGCGCGCACCGTTTCGATCGTTGGATCGGGGCACACGCGCTCACGCTACGCAACCCGCCGCTCGCGCGCCGCGTTTCCCGACCGGTCGCCGCATCGGCCTGCATAACCCGACAGCTACATCTTGTCCGACAAAGCCTTCACCACCGCCGCACAAATCTTCCCCGCGGACGGCCCGATGTCCGCCGCCAACCGCCGCGCGATGGCCGCGATCATGCTCGCCGTCGCACTCGCCACGCTCGACACAGCGATCGCCAACACCGCGCTGCCGGCGATCGCCGCGGATCTGCACGCGGCGCCGGCGGCGTCGGTGTGGATCATCAATGCGTATCAGCTCGCGCTGGTTGCGACGCTGCTGCCGCTCGCGGCGCTCGGCGATATCGTCGGGCATCGGCGGATTTACATCGGCGGCATTGCGCTGTTCACGCTGGCGTCGCTCGCGTGCTCGATCGCATCGACGCTCCCGCTGCTGGCCGCCGCACGCGTGCTGCAAGGGCTCGGCGCGAGCGCGATCATGAGCGTGAATACGGCGCTGATCCGCTATCTATATCCGCCGCACCGGCTCGGACGCGGTCTCGGCACCAACGCGCTGATCGTCGGCGTGTCGTTCGCGGTGGGACCGACGGTGGCATCGCTGATTCTGTCGATGGCCGCGTGGCCGTGGCTGTTCGCTGTCAATGTGCCGCTCGGCCTGTTGGCATTGGGCTTCGCGTGGCCGGCATTGCCGCATACGGGGCGCGGCAAGCACAATTTCGATCCGGTGGCGGCGCTCTTCAATGTCATCACCTTCGCCGCGTTGATCTTCGCGCTCGGCGAGGCGGCCCAGCGCGCGCCGACGCAACTGGTACTGAGCGCGGCCGCGATTGCGGTGGTGTTCGGGCTGCTGCTGATTCGCCGTGAGGCAGGCCACCCGGCGCCGATGCTGCCCGTCGATCTGTTCAGGCGGCCGGTGTTCGCGCTATCGGCGGTGACGGCCGTTTGCTCGTTCGCCGCGCAAGGGCTCGCGTTCGTGTCGTTGCCGTTCTACTTCGAGGATGTGCTGCATCGCAGCCAGGTCGAAACCGGCTTTCTGATGACACCTTGGCCGGTCGTGGTGGCGTTGGCCGCGCCGCTCGCGGGCCGTCTGTCGGATCGCTATCCGCCGGGCTTGCTCGGCGCGATCGGGTTGGCGGTGATGTCGGCGGGCATGGCCTCGCTTGCACTCTTGCCGGTGCATCCGCATGTGCTCGACATCGGCATTCGAATGGCGATCTGCGGCGCGGGCTTCGGCTTTTTCCAATCGCCGAATCTGAAGGCGCTGATGGCCAGCGCGCCGCCGGAGCGCAGTGGCGGCGCGAGCGGCATCGTCGCGACCGCGCGGCTCCTCGGGCAGACCACGGGCGCGGCGCTGGTGGCGTTGAGCTTCGGGATTGCCGGCCGGCATGGTCCGACGCTCGCGCTCAGCACCGGCGCTTTCTTTGCCGGTGCGGCGAGCCTCGCGAGCGGACTGCGGCTGCTGGCGCCGTCGCATCGCGCGAGCGGGCACGTGAAAGCGGCGGCGAAATAAACACCGTCCGCAAAACGGATAAAGCGGGCAATTACCGCGCCGCGAAATAACCCTTCACTGCGGCGATGAACGTCTCGATATCGTCACGCGACACATCCTTGTGCGTGACGAATCGCGACGCGTACAGCATCTGCGTGAGGATGCCGCGCTCCTTGAGCCATGCTTCGAGCGGCGCGCAATGGTGCTGCGGGAATTGCGCGAACACCATGTTGGTGGCGACCGACTGAACCGTCACCTGATCGATCGTTTCCAGACCCGCCGCCAGATGCGCGGCGTTCGCGTGATCGTCGGCGAGACGCTCGACGTTGTGGTCCAGCGCGTACAGACAGGCGGCTGCCAGCACGCCGGCCTGGCGCATGCCGCCGCCCAGCACCTTGCGCCAGCGGTGCGCCACATCGATCAGCGCCTGGCTGCCGACCAGCACCGAGCCGACCGGCGCGCCCAATCCCTTTGAAAAACAGATCGAGATCGAATCGAACGGCTCGCACAACGCCGCGACCGGCTGGCCCGAGGCGACCGCCGCGTTATAGACGCGCGCCCCGTCGAGGTGAGCCGACAGGCCGTGTTCGCGTGCGAGCTGCACCGCCTGGGCGACATAACCGGCCGGCAGCACCTTGCCGCCGATGGTGTTTTCCAGCGCCAGCAGACGCGTGCGCGCGAAGTGGTCGTCGATCGGCTTGATCGCGGCGGCGATCTTGTCGAGCGGGATCGAGCCGTCGGCGGCATTCTCGAGCGGCTGTGGTTGAATGCTGCCGAGCACTGCCGCGCCACCGCCTTCATATTTGTACGTGTGCGCCAGCTGGCCGACGATGTATTCGTCGCCGCGCTCGCAGTGCGCCATCAATGCCGCCAGATTGCTTTGCGTGCCGCTCGGGAAGAACAGTCCGGCCTGCTTGCCGGTGCGTTCGGCGAGCGTCGCTTGCAGGCGCAGCACGGTGGGGTCGTCGCCCCAGACGTCGTCGCCCACTTCGGCGGCCGACATGGCCGCGAGCATCGGCGCGGTGGGTCGGGTTACGGTATCGCTGCGCAAATCGATCATTGTGTGTCCCTGTGCGTCCATGGATGACAGCCTGCCACGGCCGGTCAGCGCGCCCGTCCACGCATCGGCGGACGGACACCGCGACGGCGGCTGAGCCACACAGTGTAGTCAATTCACGCAGCGCTGAAAATCGGCCCGCAAAAGAACGCTTGCCGCGGCGCGCTTACCACGCGCTTATCACGCGCTTGCCGCACACCTTCCGAACAGCGGCCCAAACTCACCCACCAGACTTCGGCAGCCACGCGAGCGGGTCCACCGGTTGACCGTTCTGGCGGACTTCGAACTGGATCGATGCGACACCGTGGCTATCCACGCCGACCTCGCCGATGGTTTGCCCTTGCGCGACCGCGTCGCCTTCCTTGACGAGCAGCGTGCTGTTCTGCCCGTAGGCGGTGATCAAGGAATCGTCGTGCTTGATGATGATGAGCGGACCATAAGCCTCGATACCGGAACCCGCATAGACCACGCGCCCCGTCGCCGCGGCCTTGACCGGATCGCCAGGGCGGCCGCCGATCACGATGCCGCTCGACTTGCCCGGCGCGAAGGCTTTCAGTATCGGTCCGCGCAACGGCCATTGCAGCACGCCTTGCTGCGCGCCGGCGGACGCGGTGGGCGCAGCGGGCACCGCACCCGGCACGTTCGGCGCGACGGTGACCGGCGGGCTGATCACGCTGCCGGAGGCCATCGGCGGAGACACGCGCAGCACCTGCCCCGGACTAACCGGCGCGTTGACCGGGAGGCCGTTCCACGCGGCGATCTCCTGTGGCCGGCGGCCGTAAGCCGATGCAATCCCGGCGAGCGTGTCACCCGGATTGACCCGGTAGAAACCGGCCGGAACCGGGACCGTGCTGAGGGTGGTCGGACTGGACGGCGTACTGGTATAGAACGGCGTGCTCTGCCACGGCGCGATCGTACAGCCGCTGAACATCATGCCAAGCGCGGCCACAGCCAGCAACCGGGTTCCCGCCCATTGCCATTGTCTTGTCATGTGATTTTCCTCGACACTGATTTCATTCGGATTCAATCGATGACTACGCATTTGCCGTGCCCCCGCCTGTCGAGCGCGCGGCGGAGGCCGCCGGGGTGGTCGCCCACGTGGCGACCATTTTGCCGCCGCGCCCAACGTCGACGACATGGGCCCAGCATCAAACCGGCCGGCGTCCGTCAGACGCTGCCCTGCGCTTCGACCACCAGGATGCGCGCCGCGCCGATCGGATGAGCCACGTGCTCGGTACCCACCGAAGCGTAGAACACATCGCCCGTCTCCAGAATCGCCGACTGCTCGACGCCACCTTCCCGATAGCGCATTTCGACGCGCCCATCGAGTACGGCGAACACTTCCTCGCCATCGTTGACGTGCCACTTGTACGGTTGATCGGTCCAGTGCAGACGCGTCGTGATGCCACCCATGTTGGCGATGTCGAGCGCGCCCCAGGGACGTGTCGCGGTGAAGCTCTTGCTGCGAATGATCTTCATGGTCAGAGGCGAGGTCTGGAAACGTGAAGCCGCCGCGTCATATTCCATTTCCGGTTGGTCACGCGGGTCATCCGGACTGGCGCTGCCGGCGTTCCGGCTGACCCCATTATAGGTAGGTCAGACGGCCCGCGTGCCTTGCGCAACAAGGCTGACCGGCCAATTCGTGTGATTATTGAAACGCTCGGGGCCTCGCCTATACTCAGTCAAGCTATGCGGAACGCATCGTACGAATACGTCTGGAGCCTGCAAGGAGTTGGGGATGAACAAAGCCACCTTTCTGGCTGTGCAACTCAACGTCGACGACGTTGCCGCATCGCCCGGTCTGGTCGAGTTGCTGAACACGCACCTCGTTTTCGCGGCCGACGTCGCCGAAGCCGCCGACGCCCTGGTGCAACTGGCCAGCATCGCGGTGCTGTCGAGCGGCGTCGAAGCGAGCGTCGAGCTTCCCGCGCTGGCAATCGAGCGGCTGCGTGAGGCGCTGGACAATCTGAGCGGCTACGACGAATCGTGGCTGCTTGCGCTGGAACCCAGCCGCGCCCTATTCGACGAAATCGGCCGCCGGCATCGCACGTTGCATTAGCACCGTGATGGCATGCTGCAGCAGTCGCCACGCTCGACGGCTTCAAGCGCGACGCGTCGGCGTATTGGTCGCATTGGGTCGCATTGGGTCGCATTGGGTCGCATTGGGTCGCATTGGCCCCACCTTCCACCACCACCGTTCGAACGCACGCTAAACCCAGGCCGTAAACGCCAAAACGCCACCCGGCAAACCGGATGGCGTTTTTTATTGCGCCCCGCCTCGTGAGCCAGGCGACGCCTTGATCAGCTTCAGCGTGGCTTAGTTGCCGAAGTAGATCGAGTGACGGTCGCTCTTGCTCAGCGAATGGCCAGCTTCCGAGGTGCTGGCCGTCGGTGCGCCGTAGCCGCTCGTCGCGGCGGCAGCGGTGCCTTCTTGCGCATCGACGCGGGCTTGCGCAGCCTGGATGTTCGCCGGGTAGGTGACGGAATCGCCGACCGGGTTGTAGCCGGCCTTTTCGAGCTGCACCAGTTCAGCACGAACCTCGGCACGCGTGACCGGCTGGTTCGATTGAGCAAACGACGCCACAGGAGCAACCAGAGCGGCGGCGACGACAACTGCAGAGATCAGGGTCTTCATGATGTAAACCTCCATAATTTGTATGTAGTCCGCTTTGGGCTTGATTTCCCGTAGCGCTTAACAACAAGTCTAGGAGCGTCGACATCTAGGGTAAACCCCTAAAACGATGAAACTCAATTGCTATTTTTGCAACAGTCGCGCGTCTGTCTACGTGGCACGCCGATTGCGCACGAGTCTGAGCAACAATTTCCAGCCATCAACTTCGACCCGGATTCAAGCCCGGCGAGTCTTGTGCACAGCGCGCGCCGGGCTTCGATTCAAACGTTCAGCTCCAGTTTGCGTGGAAGCTGCCCGGCTTGTCGGTGCGCTCGAACGTATGCGCACCGAAGAAATCGCGCTGTGCCTGCACCAGATTCGCAGGCAGGCGTTCCGAGCGATAAGCGTCGAAATAGGCGATCGCTGACGCGAAAGCCGGTACCGGCACGCCCGCATTGATCGCCGCCACCACGACTTCGCGCAACGCCGACTGATAATTCTTCGCGATGTCGCGGAAGTACGGATCGAGCAGCAGGTTCGCAATCGCTTTGTCGTGCGTATAGGCGTCCGTGATCTTTTGCAGGAAGCGCGCGCGGATGATACAGCCGGCGCGGAAAATCTTCGCGATCGTGCCGAAATCGAGGTCCCACTTGTACTCTTGCGACGCGGCGCGCAGTTGCGCGAACCCCTGCGCATACGAAATCACCTTGCTGAAGTACAGCGCGCGGCGCACCGATTCGATGAAGGCGTCGCGCCCGCCGCCGAGCGGCTTGGCCTGCGGCCCTTCCAGCACCTTGCTGGCGGCCACGCGCTGATCCTTCAGCGACGACAGCACCCGCGCGAACACAGCTTCGGTGATCAGCGGCAGCGGCGCGCCGAGATCGAGCGCGTTCTGGCTGGTCCACTTGCCGGTGCCTTTCTGCGCGGCGCGGTCGAGGATCACGTCGACCAGATCCTTGCCGGTTTCGTCGTCCTTCTTGCTGAAGATCTTCGACGTGATTTCGATCAGATAACTGTCGAGCTCGCCCTGATTCCACTCCGTATAGACCTTGCCCAGCTCTTCGTTTGACAAGCCGACGACCTGCTTGAGCACCGCGTAGCTTTCGGCGATCAGCTGCATGTCGCCGTATTCGATGCCGTTATGGACCATCTTCACGAAGTGGCCCGCGCCGTCCGGTCCCATGTACGCGACGCACGGCTCGCCGTCCGGTGCCTTGGCGGCGATTTCGGTGAGGATCGGCGCGACCAGGTCGTACGCGTCGCGCGGGCCGCCCGGCATGATCGACGGGCCTTTCAGCGCGCCTTCTTCACCACCCGAGACCCCGGTGCCGATGAAATGCAGACCGGCCTTCGCCAGTTCCTGATTGCGGCGGATGGTGTCGGTGAAAGGCGTATTGCCGCCGTCGATCAGAATGTCGCCCTTGTCGAGCAACGGCTTGAGCGACGCGATGGTGGCGTCGGTCGGCTCGCCGGCCTTGACCATCAGCAGGATGCGGCGCGGTTTTTCGAGCGACTCCACGAACTCTTCCAGCGTGAAGGCCGGCACCAGCTTCTTGTCCGGAAATTCGGCGATGAGTTCGTCGGTTTTTGTGCGGCTACGGTTGTACACCGACACCGCGTGGCCGCGGCTCTCGATGTTGAGCGCCAGATTGCGGCCCATGACCGCCAGCCCGACCACGCCGATTGCCTGTTTGCCCATGTGAATTCTCCAGAGTCCAAAAAATGTCGTGACGTCGCGCCGGAAAGAGCGTCGGCGGGACGTCGAGGGTGAAAGCATAAAAGAAATGCGCGCCTGCCGCTCGCTGGAGGGCAACGGGCGACGCTTGTCACTGCCGCGGCCGGGTCGGCGCTATCTCACGACAAGTGCGAGGCATGCGGCGCGTGTTCGTCAGACCGACGCCACGCCCGGGCGTTTCCTGAACACCAGACTGAAATTGTTGGCCGGCATCGCGATCGGCGCGTCGCACACGAGCCCAACCGATGCGCCCAGCGCGACGACAGCTTCCATGTCGCGCACGCCCCACGCCGGGTCGCGGCTGCGCAACTGTTGATCGAACGCATCGTTGCTCGGCGACGTATGCGCGCCGCCGCGTTTGTATGGGCCGTACAGATACAGTACGCCGCCATCGACGAGACACCGGCTCGCGCCGGCGAACAGCGCCTCGGCCGCGCTCCACGGCGAGATGTGAATCATGTTGATGCAGACCACCGCGTCGAGCGCATCGATGCCCCAATGCCGCTGATGCACATCGAGCGCGAGCGGTGCGCGCACATTCGGCACGCCGGCGTACGCGGTCCATGCGGCAATCGACGTGCATGCGTCGGCATCCGCATCGCTCGGTTGCCAGTCGAGCCCGGGCAGCGCGGCGGCGAACCAGATCGCGTGCTGGCCAGTGCCGCTCGCGATTTCGAGCACGCGGCCGGCGGCCGGCAGCGTGTCGCGCAACACCGCGAGAATCGGTTCGCGGTTGCGTTCAGCGGAAGGTGAATGTTGACGCGGTGGCAGAGGGAGATCGGTCATGTTCAGCTCGAAGGCTCGGGTGCTCGCGCACTCGTTTGCTCGCGCGTCAGTACAAGGTCGTGCGCACGCGTTCGGGGAGTTCACGGTCGTAGGTGGCGGCGTCGAAATCCGCGCCGCTGACACGCCGCAGCATCTCGCCCGCGCTCGGCAGCCGCGCTCGATCGACGTGCTGCGCCGGATCCCACAGCTTCGAACGCACCAGCGCTCTCGAGCAGTGGAAGTACACGGCGTCGACGTCGATCAGCAACACCGAGCGCGGCAGTTTACCTTCGACGGCGAAACTGTCCAGCCATTCGGGCGCAGTGGAAATCCGCCCGCGACCGTTCACGCGCAAGCTCTCGCCGACGCCCGGAATGATGAAGAGCAACGCCAGACGCGGCTCGACGATGATATTGCGCAGACTGTCGAGGCGATTGTTGCCGATGCGGTCCGGCAATGCGAGCGTGTGTTCATCGACGACTCGCACGAAACCGGGCGCGTCGCCGCGCGGCGAACAGTCGACACCGTCCGGGCCGGTGGTGGCCAGCACGACGAACGGCGCGGCTTCGATGAGCGCGCGATAGTCTTCGTTGACGTACGCGATCTCCTTGCGCAGTGCGCGCTCGTGGGGCTGGCCGTAGAGTGCTTCGAGCTGTTCGATCGTCGTCAACATTGGCGTTCCTTTCGTGGTGGGTGAATGAGTGAATGAGTGCGTGCGTGGTGAGTGTTCAGGCAGTGCGCGGCAAGCGGCGCGCGAAGCCGCGTCAGCGGCGCTCGACCCAGCCCGCCGATACCAGCGCGGCCACGTCGGTCCGGCATCAGTCGAGCGCCAGGCGGCCGGCCAGCGAAGTCAGCGTGTCGGCGCACGGCGCGGCGATCTTCAGCGACAACAGCGGATCGGCGCGCGTGCGTCCCAGATTGATCGCGGCGACGGGCTTGCCCTGCTTGTGCGCCCAAACGCAAAAGCGGTAGCCAGAATAGACCATCAGCGACGAGCCAACCACCAGCAGAGCGTCGGCCGCGTCGAGCGCCTGCGACGCCGCTTCGATGCGCTCTTTCGGCACGCTTTCGCCGAAGAACACCACCGCCGGCTTCAGCAGGCCACCGCAATTCGAACACGCCGGAATGCGAAACGCGCCAAGATCGTGCCACTCGAGATGCGCGTCGCCATCGGCAGCGGTGTCGGCGCTCACGCTCAGGAGCGCGGGATTGTTTGCCTCGAGCGTCCGCTGGATCGACGCCCGCGTGTGCTGCATTCCGCAATCGAGACACGTGACCCCGTCGATGCCGCCATGCAATTCGATCACTTCGCGGCTGCCGGCCCGCTGATGCAGGCCATCGACATTCTGCGTCACCAGCGTCGGCACATGGCCGGCCGCTTCGAGCCGGACCAGCGCGGTGTGCGCGGCGTTCGGCTGCGCGCGCTCGACCACCGGCCAGCCGATCATGCTGCGCGCCCAGTAACGCTGACGCATCGCGAGCGTGCCGAGAAACTCCTGCAACGTGATGGGCGGTGAGCGCTTCCATGCGCCGTTGTCGTCGCGATAGCCGGGAATGCCCGAGTCGGTGCTGATGCCCGCGCCGGTCAGCACGAGCAGACGCGGATAACGCTGCACGAAGCGATGCAGGTCGTCCAGCGTGTGCGATTCATTCAAGAGTTCGATGGACGCGGGCTGAAGGTCGGTCATGACGGATACGGTAGAGGACTGCGGCCTGAGCGCACAGGTTCGAGCGCCATTGAGCGCCACTCAGTGCCACTCAGCGACGCATGCGCGGCGTGCGCGCCTTGCGTGGCTTGCGTGGTTTGCCCGCTCGCGGCGGCGCCGCGTGTCGCGCCTGCCACTCGGCGAGCGCGATCTGATAGCGCTCTAGCGCTTCGTCGTAGAGATCGAAAACACAGGGAATGCAGCCGCTATGACAGCAGTCATCGAGACTGGGCCGCACGGGCGGCTGCGGCTGCGGGTCATCGCTGGGTGTGGCTCGGGGCACGGCGAATCGCGTTCCGTAAAGGCGGTAAACGCAGTAGAGGCAGTAAAGGCCCAGTATAAGTGGATCCCGCGCGCAGCGTTTGCGCCGGGGCTGCGGTCAGCCGCGGCCGATGAACGGCATCTTGCTCGCCATGATGGTCATGAACTGCACGTTCGCGGACAACGGCAAGCTGGCCATATGCAGCACCGCGTCGGCGACGTGCTGCACGTCCATCAATGGTTCGATCGCGATCTCGCCGTTGGCTTGCCGCACGCCGCGCGCCATCCGCGTGGCCATTTCCGTTTCCGCATTGCCGATGTCGATCTGCCCGCACACGATGTCATATTGGCGGCCATCGAGCGAGACCGCTTTCGTGAGTCCGGTGATGGCATGCTTGGTCGCCGTGTAGGCAATGCTGTTCGGCCGCGGTGCATGCGCGGAGATCGAGCCGTTGTTGATGATGCGCCCGCCGCGCGGGTTCTGCGTTTTCATCAGGCCGAAGGCCGCACGCGTGCACAGGAACACGCCAGTGAGATTGGTGTCGACCACCGAGCGCCATTCGTCGATATCCAGTTCGTCGATCTCGACCGGCGATCCGTTGCGGCCCGCGTTGTTGAACAGCACATCGAGCCGGCCGTATCGCTCGCGGATCGTGTCGAACAGCGCCGCGACGCTGCCGGCATCCGTCACGTCGCAGGCCGCGGCCAGCGCGTCGCCGCCCAGTTGCCGCGCTTGCGCGGCGAGCGCGTCGAGCGGCGCCTGCCGGCGCCCGGCCAGCACTACGCTATATCCGTTCTCCAGCAGCTTGAGTGCGCATGCGCGACCGATCCCGCTGCCCGCGCCCGTCACCAGCGCAACTTTCCCGCTTCCCGATCCCGTCACAGCAAGTCTCCTGTTGGATTGACTGGCGACGCACGTACGCCGCTTCGACCCCGGCACCATACAACAGCGGCTGGCCGATCACAAACGACTCATATGGACAAAGCGGTGGCCAAAACGTTGGCCGAAGCGGCGGCCAAAGCGATGGCCAAAGCGGCGGCCGAAGCGGCGGCCAGAGCGATGGCCAGCACGGTGGCCAACGCACCACACCACGTCTTTCAGCGTGCTTTCATACGTAACCATTCCTCATCGCGCCCACGTCGAGCCGTGCTTCGGTGGTATCGTTCGCGGTCGCGCGTCACGCGCACGATTCACGGCCTTCCACGGATGAAGGAAGGCAGACAGGAAGCACGCTTGATGAACCCATTCTCCACGACGACGCCTGGCGTCATGCCAGCGCCGCCGCGCCGCTGGCCACAAACCGGCTATCCCGCGATGCTCACAGCCACCGTCGCGTGGCACGTCGTCATACTGGCCGGCTGGCTGCTGAAGCCGGCCGCGTGGCCGTGGTGGCTGGCGGCGATTTTCGTGAACCATGCCATTTTCACGGTGACCGGCCTGTTGCCGCGCACCTCGCTGCTCGGTCCGAACTGGACGCGCCTGCCCGCCGGCAAGCACAACGCGGATGCGCTCGCGCTCACCATCGACGATGGGCCCGACCCCGTCGTCACGCCGCAAGTGCTCGATCTGCTCGACGCGTTCGAGGTGCGCGCCACGTTCTTCTGCATCGGCGCGAACGTGCAGCGCTATCCGGCGCTCGCCCGCGAGATCGTCGCGCGGGGGCATGCGCTCGAAAATCATTCGCAGGTTCACGTACATACGTTTTCCGTGACGTTGCCGCACGCGCTCACGCGCGAGATCGAAGCCGCGCAACGCACGCTCGAGGCAGCGAGCGGCGCGCGGCCGATGTTCTTCCGCGCGCCCGCGGGCCTGCGCAACATCTTTCTCGAACCGGTGCTGCGCAAGCTCGATCTGCGGCTCGCGACGTGGACGCGGCGCGGCTACGACACGCGCGAGCGCGATCCGCAAGTGGTCGCGCGCAGGCTGCTCGACGGCCTCGCGGCGCGCGACATCCTGCTGTTGCACGACGGCAATGCGGCGCTGACGGCCGACGGCAAACCGGTGATCCTCGAAGTGCTGCCGCGTGTCATTAACGCCGCGCGCCGGCAGCGGCTGCGCTTCGTCACGCTGCGCGAGGCGCGCGTCGATGCGTGAGACAAGTGGGACACGCGGATGGCATGCGCGGCCGCCGGGCTGAGCGGCGCAGCGCGTTCGCTCGATGTTCGCTTTGATACCCGCTACACGCGAAAATCCGCCGCCATGTCTTCATCGGTGCGCGCTTGCAGTACCCCGCTGCGGCATGCCTTCAGGAACACGTCGTAGTCGCGTTCCACCTGATCCGCGTAGGTGGTCGCATAGCCGGTCAGCGCTTGCGCGAACTGATCGCCCCGGCCGATATACGCGCTGATTTCGATCGCCTGGCCGCTCGCCTTCGCGTGCGCACGCGCCATGATCCAGGCGCATAGTCGCGCATAGCCGTCCAGCAGATTGCTGTCGAACATTTCGATGTTCGCCGCCAGCTTCATGTCGCGCAACTGGCGAAAATAGTAGGGCCGCCCAAGCGGCCCCGTCGCCCAGCCGAGGAAGACATCGCTCGCGGCCTGCAGCATGCGCTGCCCCTGCGCGATGCGCTCGCCCTCGTGCCTGATCGGCGCCGACTTGCGAAACTGCCCGACCACCGACGGCCGCGCCTCCTTGACTTGCATGAACAATGGATTGCCCATGTGATCGACCAGCAGCACCGCCAGGCAGCGCGCGCCGACGCCGCCGACGCCCGCCACCTTGAACACGATGTCCTGCACGGTGAAATGACCCAGCAATTCGCGCCGGTCATGCGACATCGTCTCCAGGTACTCGCCCCACATGCGTTCGAGCATCTTGCGTGAATTGCCTTCCCTGAACGTCTCGCTCTCTTCCGCCGCGAACAGCGTGTCGCGGCCCCGCACGTGAAAGAGCGCCGGCGGTGCATCGCGGATCGTCCAGTGGTCGCCGTGGTGCCCGGCAATTTTTTCTAGCAGACTTTCATGCGTGCGGCTCGCCGTCTTTTCCATACCGCGCCGCACAGCGCGGCGACGCTCCTGATTCAGCGCGGCTTCAGCCATCAGGTCGAAGGTGATGCGGTCGTACCAGAGTTCGAGTGCTCCGCGTTGCGCGTATTGCGCCATGCGGTCACGGTATTGGGTGACCGCGGTCATCACCAGATTTTCAGCCGTGCCGCGACTCAGGCGCAGATGGCGTGCCGCGAGCACGAGGCTCGCGCTCAGGCGTTTCAGGTCCCACTCGAATGGACCGAGCGCCACTTCGTCGAAGTCGTTCAGGTCGAAAACGAGTTGCCGCTCCGGCGTCGCGAAGCCGCCGAAATTCATCAGATGGCCGTCGCCGCAAATCGGCATGACGAGGCCGGTGTCGTGGACCTTACTGAGGTCGTGAGCCTGCACGATCGCAGTGCCGCCGAAAAACGCAAAAGGCGACGCGGCCATGCGCCCATAGCGCAGTGGCACGAGCTTTTCGACGCAACCCGCGCTGCTTTGCCTGATGAGCTCGATCGGATTGCGGTGCAGTTCGCCTGTCGCGCGATGGCTCGATCGTTTCGAGCGCTCACGGGCGGCCCGGCCACGGGCTTCACGTTCGGCGATGGTGCTGGCTTTCATGCTCTTCTCCGTTGCTGGCGAGTCCTGACTGGTGGTTCCAGAGACTGCTTCTACTGGCACGACAAAGCGGAGCATCTGGCGCGCGAGCCGTGCGTGAACGGTGGCCAGGTGCCGAAATTCAACTCGGAATCGCGATCATAGCGGGTCGCGACGGCTGATCGGTAAAAGTGCGCATAGGCCGTTTCGGATGGGCGGAACTGGCGACGCATCACGCGAATGCACGTGTTGACCGTGCCGACTCGATGGTCGCGTCAACCAACCGCTGAGCACGACGTGTGACTAAAATCGTGAGCATGCGCCCTCCCCATTCGCCTTCGCAGCACGAGCCCGAGCTTCCGCTGCATACGCCCAGTGTTTCGTCGCTGATGTTGGCGGCGGCCATCGCCGTCATCGCGTGGATTTCGCTCGTCGCGCAAGCCGATGTCACCATCGATCGCACGCTCGCCCGCGGGCTGACCGTGCTCGACGGCCTGGCTCGCATGAGCAGCTATCTGACCAACCTGACGGTGCTGGCCTGTGCGATCTGCTTTACGTGCGTGGCGCTGCGCCAGCACCGGTCGCCGCTCGTGCGCTTTTTCCGCCAACCCACGGTCGTGACCGCGGTGGTCGTGTACATGGTTTTTGTCGGGATCGCCTATAACCTGCTATTGCGCGGCTGGTGGTCGCCCCCGCCGCTCAGACGGCTGCTCGCCGAGTCGCTGCACAGCGTCCTGCCGATGCTGGCCGTGCTCTACTGGGTGCTGTTCGTGCCGCGCTTTCACTTGCGGTGGCGGCACTGCCTCCTATGGCTGGTCTATCCGCTCATGTATCTCGGCGTGACGTTCTGGCGCGGTAGTCTGTCCGACTTCTATCCCTATCCGTTCATCAACGTCGCAACGCTTGGCGTGATACACGTGATGGTCAATGCCGCGTTGTTGTTCGGCGGGTTTATGATGCTCATGGCGGTGTTCGTGGCCATCAATTTTCGGCGCCGACGCTGATGCTCCGTTGTGGCCATGCGGACCTCGTCGAGTTTCGGGCGCGTTTCTTGCGCCCTGTCCGGTTCTCGTAAGCATCCCTGCGTGGGGCGGCTTGCGCGACACCCTGGTGTGTGGACGTTGCAATTGCAATGAGCTCACACGTAAATATGACAATGGGAGCAAGTTCATATGGACACCAACTCAGCGGAAGGCTCAATCAAGGAAGTCGCGGGCAAGGTTCAAGGCGCGGTCGGCGATGCGCTGGGCGACACCAGCACCCAGCTGGCGGGTAAAGCCAAAGAGCTGAGCGGCAAAGCGCAGCAACTCTGCGCGAGCACGACCAGTCTGGTTCGCGACACCACGGCCGAAAGCCCTTTCACCACCCTTGCGGTGGTCGCCCTTGCCGGCTTTGTCGCCGGCGCGTTGTGGTCGCATGGCGCGACGAGCCGCGGCGATCGGTAAGCGTCAGGGCAGCGGGTCAACGGGCATCCGCCGGTGGCGATCGCCCGTTCGTGTCATGTTGTGCCGTGTCGTCTCGAGCGCATTGCTTCGCGTGGATGATCCGGCAACCGATTCAGCAGTCTTCACCTCGCGAAGCGGTTCGGACGCTTTCGCGAAGCAGTTCGCGACGCTTCTCTGTCGCGCCCTGTCCTTCTAGCCGTTTCGCTTCCTGCGTCCGGCAACCATCTCCAGTTCCACCCACGTCGGCGCGTGATCGCTCGCATGCGGTTCGCCCCGCACCCAGCGATCGACACCCGCATCGCGCAAACGCGGCGCGAGTTCGGCGCTCAGTAGCAGATGATCGATGCGCAAGCCCGAATTGGTGTCCCAATGGCGCCGGAAATAATCCCAGAAGGTGTAGACCCGCTCGTCGCCGAAATGCGTTCGCACTGCGTCAGTCCAGCCCTGCGCGAGCAGCCGCTGATAACGCTCGCGACTCTCGGGTTGCAGCAGCGCGTCTTTCAGCCATGAGCGAGGGTTGTAGATATCTTCGTCAGTGGGCACGACGTTGAAGTCGCCCGCCAGCACCACCGGATGCCCGCTTTTGAAGAGCTTCGCCGCGTGCGCGATCAGATGATCGAACCACGCGAGCTTGTAGTCGAACTTGGGGCCGGGTTGCGGATTGCCATTCGGCAGGTACACACTTGCCACCACCATGCCGCTCACGACCGCTTCCAGATAGCGGCTGTGCGTGTCTGCCTCGAAGCCGGGCAGGCCGCGGCGGCTTTCGAGCGGCGCCTCTCCCTTCGCCAGAATCGCCACGCCGTTCCATGCGCTCTGGCCTTGCCAGATCGACCCGTAGCCCGCGTCGCGCAGCGGCTCGACGGGAAACGCGCTATCCACCGCCTTGAGTTCCTGCAGGCACACGATGTCCGGTGCTTCGCGTGCGAGCCATTGCAGCAGCGCCGGCAGTCGCGAACGGATGCCGTTGATGTTGAAGGTTGCAATCCGGAGCTTCGCCACGGTCGGTCCTCCCACTCATGCGGCCTGCTCATGCGGCCTGCTCAATGCGGCCTACTCAGCCACGACGTCGCACCACTCGATCGCCCAGGACCTCGCGCATGAAACGGCATCGGCTTCGTTGGCAAAGGAATCGATGTCGCCCGAATCGTGCAACTGGAAACGTTCGTCATTGTGCGGCACGCATGTGATCTTCGCTCTCGCGTAGTAGACACCGTCTTGCGCTTGGCGTGCGCGGCAATCGATGTGGAAATGCCGGTAGTCGAACTGCATGGGGTCTCCAGTGAATGTGCATCATCTGACCAGCAGCATGGCATGTACCGACGCGAACGCAAGGAAAACGCGCCCGCGGCGAGACACTCGCGCATGCATGCCGATGTGCATGCATACGCGCCCACCAGCAAACGTACGCGCGGCGCCTTCGACAAACCTCAGCCGCTCAACAGCGCCGCAAGCCGCCAGCCACCAACCCTCAGTTCGGCACGTTCACCGCGCCATTGGCGGCCGTAATCGCGTTGACGCCCGGACTCGCCGCGATCGCCGGCAAGTTCGCCGTGGTCAGTGCGGGCGCGGCGCCCGGCAGACCGCCGCGCGGTATCGTGCGAATCACCTGCGAGGGCGGCAGCGGCGTGCCGCTCTTCAGATGGCTCCACATCAGGTTGAGCGCCTGCAGATTGTAGTAATGCAGCGGCACAAAGCGCGTATCGAAACCCGCCACGCCAAGAAACGCGTCGAAATGCTGGCCGTTCGTCACTTCATAAAGCGACAGGTTGCTCACATTGCCCTCGATCAGCCGATTCATCCCGAGATACGGCCGCGACGCGTGGTTGATCGGCACCAGCGCATCCGCCCGGCCTTGCACGATGATGGCCGGCTTGCCATGCAGGTTCGCATTCACGCGAATCGCCTCGACGTTGGCGTTCAGCGTCCCGCTGGTCCACAGCGCGCGCAGGCAGACCGCGCCCGCAAAGCTGGCGTCGCCGGTCGCCAACCGGTGATCCGCCGCGCCGAGCATGCCCACGTTGTAGACGAGGTTGATGCCGTTGGTCGGCGGCACGCCGTTGCCATTGCCGAACACCGTGAGCATCGGCGATACCGCCGGGGTCGCGCCGGCCGCGCCGGTCGAGCTGGTGGTGCCGAAGCTGAAGTTGCAGAGGTTGTCGGCGACACTCGCACGCGCGTACGCATTCGCATAGGTCACGGCGACCGCGGGCACGGCTTGCGAGTCCCACATCGGCGCCTGCAGCAGATCCGAGTCGGTCTGGTAGCCGTTCTGATGCAGCAACGCGAGCGCGTTGGTGGCCTGGGTCGTCACGTCCGCACCCGCGATCACGCCGCTCGCCGCAAGCGCCGCGCATCGCGCTGTGCGAATCTGCACGGTGGTTGCGACCGGCAACGTGCTCAGATATGGCGCGCCGATTGCGGCGGGCGCGAGCGCGGCGCACGGCTGCAGCATATTGGCGAGCGTGGTGTAGTCGGCCAGCGGCTTGCCGAACGCGCCAACCGGCACGCCGCCCTGGGCCACCGACAGCTGGGTGGATAGACGCAAATTGATCTGCGGCTCGCCGACCACGACCGCCGTGATCAACCCGGACGTGTCCTGCTCCGCCGCCGCGAGCGATGCGCCGCCGCCGTTGCTCACCGACGCTGCGATCGTCGTGATGCTGCCGCTCGTGTAGCGCACGGTGCGCGTCGAACCGTTGAGCGCCCCAAACGAATCGTTGAGCGCCCAGTACGCGAACTGGATGGCCTCCAGCGTGTCCTTGCCCCAGTCCTGCTCCGGATTCTGCTGCGAGTGCGCGTGCTTGAACGCATAGCGATTCGGGAACCGGATGTTGAACGATGCCAGCGCAGCGCCGCTCAGGTTCGCCGTGAAGAGGCTCGCCTTGCCCGCGGTGGCGGCATCCTGCAACGTGCCGTCGATCAGCGTGACGCGATTGGTCGAGAGTTCGTGCGCGCCGTTGCCGCTGCCTTTGTCGGTATAGGCCACCGCGCACCCGCGCTTGAGGCCCCACTCGCCGGCCGCGGAAATCGCGCCGTACACGCCGCGCGAACCTGAGGACGTCGCCGTCACGATGCACGGCTGATCCGGATTGAAGCTGTTTGGAATCTGCACGAGCATGCTGACGTTCTGTGCGCCGCTGCCGTCGTCGGCGAACGCCAGGTATTCCTTGCCCGCGATCTTGCCTTCGCCCAGCGTGTCGTTACCGTTCAGGTCGACATTGGGTCCCCAGAAGCGTCCGTAGCCGCCGTTCGCGGTCATGTCGACCAGCGCCCGATAGTTCGACCAGATCGCGAGACGCCGCAACTCGGCGGCGGTCGGTTGCGCAGCGTTGGCGATGGCGGGCGCCGTGGCCAGCGCGAGGCCGGTTTTACCAAGACCGGCCGTCAGCAGATCGTCGGTATTGCCATCGTAGGAGCGGGTCGTCACCGCACTCTTGATAAAGCCTGGCAGCACGTTGGCCTGCGGTGCAATATTGTCGTTGCTGCCGCCGTTGCAGCCATCCAGCAGGATCGCCACTGCGATAACCGCGCCTACCGTGCATGCCGGCCTGACTCTTTTCGCTAATGTCATCTTTGCTGTCTCCGTTATTTTTTCATACGGTTGTCTGTGCAACGGCACCGAAATTGCTGCATCGCATCTGTTCGAAGGCGACGCTTCGGATACCGACGCCTCGCTAGCCTGCATTGACCTTTCGATGGAGTCAACCGAACGTTATGTCTACGCACAACGAATGTCAGCCACCTTGCGACGAAGCCGCCTCCCCACAGCAACCGTCACGCCGCCGCTTCCTTCAATCGGCGGCCGCCGCCGCGACGATCGGCGCGGCGCCGCACCTGCGCGCACAGACCCAGACGCCGGCCGCGCCGCCAGCGCCGACTCGTGAGCCGGTGCCGCCGCGCCCGGTCACCTTGACGATCAACGGCCGCGCTTACACGCTGCAACTCGAGCCGCGCGTGACCCTGCTCGACGCGTTGCGCGAATACGCGGGCTTGATGGGCACGAAGAAAGGCTGCGATCGCGGCCAGTGCGGCGCCTGCACGGTGCTCGCCGACGGCCGCCGCATCAACGCATGTCTGACCCTCGCCGTGATGCACGAGGGCGAGAACATCACGACGGTCGAAGGGCTCGCGACCCCTGCCGCGTTGAGTCCGCTGCAGCGCGCCTTTATCGGACACGATGCGTTTCAGTGCGGATACTGCACGCCGGGCCAGCTGTGTTCGGCGACCGCTCTACTGACCGAATTTCGCAACGGCACGGCCAGCACCGTCACCGCCGATGTCCGCAGCCGCCCCGCCCAACTCTCCGACGACGAGATCCGCGAGCGCATGAGCGGCAACATCTGCCGCTGCGGCGCGTACGGGAATATCGTCGCCGCGATACGCGCGGTGCACGACGGTGGGGTGCAGACCGGCGCTCGCAGCAGCGTGCATGACGGCGGGACCGGCGGGGTCGGCATCGGCGGAAACGGCAACAGCGGTGGCAACGGCAGTGGCAACAGCGGCGGCAACAGCGGCGGCAGTGGCGATAGCAGCAATCGCAACGCCACCCTCGGCCACGCCTGACGGAGCAACCAGCATGGATGCGATCTCTTACGAACGCGCCGGCGACGTCGCCGGCGCAATCCGCGCGGTGCAACAGCCGGGCGCGGTATTCATCGGCGGCGGCACCAATCTGCTCGATCTGATGAAAGGCGGCGTGGCGCGGCCGGTGCGGCTCATCGACATCACGCACATCAGCGGGCTCGACACGGTGACGACGCTGCCCGACGGCGGCATCCGTCTCGGCGCGCTGGTGCGCAATAGCGATGCGGCGAATCACGCGCTGGTGCGCGAGCAATATCCGTTGCTGTCGCAAGCATTGCTGGCGGGCGCGTCGGCCCAATTGCGCAATATGGCGACGGTCGGCGGCAATCTGCTGCAACGCACGCGCTGCGGCTACTTCTACGACACGGCCTTCACGCAATGCAACAAGCGCACGCCCGGCAGCGGCTGCGCGGCGCTCGACGGCAACAACCGCGGCCATGCGATTCTCGGCGCGAGTCCGCAATGCATCGCGGTGAATCCGTCGGATATGAGCGTGGCGCTCGCCGCGCTCGATGCCGTCGTGCGCGTGAGCGGCCCCGCCGGCGAGCGGACCATTGCGTTCGCCGATTTCCACCGCCTGCCCGGCGACCGGCCCGACCTCGATACCACCTTGCAGCCCGGCGAACTGATCACCGCGGTCGACCTGCCGCCGCCGCTCTTCAGCACACACACCCACTATCTGAAAGTGCGTGACCGCGCCAGTTACGCATTCGCGCTGGTCTCGGTGGCCGCGGCGTTGCAGATGGACGGCGAGCATGTGAGGACCGCGCGCATCGCGCTGGGCGGCGTCGCGCACAAACCGTGGCGGGCGAGCGCCGCGGAACAGCTGCTCAACGGTCAGGCGCTCACGCAGGCGAGGCTGAAAAACGCCGCCGCCGCCGCGCTCGCCGACGCACGGCCGCAACACGACAATCGCTTCAAGGTGCAGCTCGCGCAACGCGCGATCGTGCGCGCAGTCAACCAGGCCGCCGCACGCACGGGAGGTGTCGCATGAATCTGATCGGTCAACCCATGGACCGCAGCGACGGTCTGCTCAAAGTCACCGGCGAGGCACGCTATGCCGGCGAATTCCCCGAAGCGCGCCTCGCGCATGCGGTGCTCGTGACCAGCACGATTGCCCGCGGCACCATTGCGTCGATCGACGCGAGCCGCGCGCAAGCGGTGCCCGGCGTGCTGCTGGTGATGACGCATCAGAACGCGCCGCGTCTGCCGAACGGCGGCAAGCCGACGGTGGCGCCGCCGGCCAGCCGCTGGCTGTCGCTCTTGCAGGACAACGAGGTCCACTACAGCAACGAGCCCGTCGCGGTGGTGGTCGCCGACACGCTCGAACACGCAACCGATGCCGCGCGCCAGTTGCGCATCGTCTATCAGGCCAGCGCCGCGACCGTGGATTTCGCGCAGGCCAAGCCGAACGCGCATGCGCCTGACAAACCGCAAGGACGGCAAACCGACACGCAACGCGGCAGTTTCGAAGACGGCCTGCAAAGCGGCCCGGTGCATGTGAGCGCGACGTACACGACGCCCTTCGAGCATCACAATCCGATGGAGCCGCACGCCACGATGGCGCGCTGGGACGGCCCGCACCTCACGCTCTACGATTCGACGCAAGGCGTCAGCGGCGCGGCCCAGGCGGTCGCCAGAACGTTCGGCATTGCCGCGAGCGATGTGCGCGTGATCTCGCCGTTCATCGGCGGCGGCTTTGGTTGCAAGGGCTCGTCGTGGTCGCACGTGTCGTTGTGCGCGATGGCGGCGCGGCAGACCGGCCGCCCGGTGCGGCTGGTGCTGGAGCGGCCGCAGATGTTCGGCCCGGTCGGTGCGCGGCCGCACACGGAACAGCATCTGGTGATCGCCGCGCGGCGCGACGGCACGCTGACGGCGATACGCCACGACAGCTTCTCCAACACGTCGATGATCGAAGACTGGACCGAGACCTGCTGCATGGTCACGCGCATGTTGTACGCGGTGCCCAACCAGGTGACCACGCACCGGATCGTGCCGCTCAATCTCGGCACGCCGACCTTCATGCGCGCACCGGGTGAAACCACCGGTTCGTTCGCGCTGGAATCGGCGATGGACGAACTCGCGGCCGCGTTGAAAATGGACCCGCTCGCGCTTCGCCTGAAGAACTACGCGGAAACCGATCCGCAGGAAAACAAGCCGTGGTCGGGCAAGTCGCTGCGCGAGTGCTATCAGATCGGCGCGGAGAAATTCGGCTGGTCGCGACGCGCCGCCGCGCCGCGTTCGATGCGTGACGGCAATACGCTGATCGGCATGGGCATGGCGACCGCGACCTATCCGGCCAACCGCAGCGAAGCCGCGGCGATCGCGCGGATTCTGCCGGACGGCACCGCGATGGTCGCCTCCGGCACCCAGGACATCGGCACCGGCACCTACACGGTGATGACCCAGGTGGCTGCCGACTCGCTCGGCTTCGCGCCGGAGAACATCCACTTCGCGCTCGGCGACTCGACGCTGCCGCACGCGCCGGTGTCGGGCGGATCGCAATCGGCGGCGAGCGTGTCGCCGGCCGTGCGCGAGGCGGCCAGTCAGGCGCGCAGCCAGTTGATCGCGCTCGCGCTCGCCGACCCGGCCTCGCCGGTGCACGGCATCGCGCCGGATGACATCACGGTCGAAAACGGCTGGGTGATGAGCCGCTCGCAACCGGGCAGACGCGATCCGGCCGCGGCGATCATCGCGCGCTCGGGCGGCAAGCCGATCGAGGCGACCTCGACGGTCAAGCCCGGCGACGAAAAGCAGAAGTACTCGTTTCACTCGTTCGGCGCGGTGTTCGTCGAGGTGCATGTCGATGCCGAACTCGGCACGATCCGCGTGCCGCGCGTCGTCGCCGTGTACGACGTGGGACGCGTGCTCAACCAGAAGACCGCGCGCAGCCAGATGATGGGCGGCATCGTGTGGGGTATCGGCGCGGCGCTGCAGGAGGAATCGTCGCTCGATACGCGCTATGGGCGCTTTACCAACGCGAATCTCGCGGAGTATCACGTGCCGGTGAATGCGGATATCGGTTCGCTCGACATCGCGTTCATTGATCGGCCCGATCCGTATATCAACTCGCTCGGCGTGCGAGGGATCGGGGAGATCGGGATTACGGGGGTGCCGGCGGCGATTGCAAATGCGGTGTATCACGCCACCGGCGTGAGGGTGCGGGATCTGCCGATGACGCTTGATAAGGTGATGGGGGTAGGGTAGGTTTTTTTGTTGCCTGCGCGACGCTTTGGGTGGGCTTCTTATTGTGTTGGTCTTTTCTTGAGTTGTTTTGTGGTGTTGGTCTTTCTTTGGGTTGTTTTGTGGTGTGGGCCTTTTCTTGAGTTGCTTGTGGTCTATTCGCGTTGCCCCTGTGCGGGGCGGCACCTACTTTCTTTGCATGCCGCAAAGAAAGTAGGCAAAGAAAGCGGCTTCAAACCGCTAATTCTTAAGCGGGTCCCCTGGCTTGGAGGGGGCAGTGGTGCATCTGGAATCTGTGCCTTCACACATTCCGCCCTGGTGACAAGGCAGTCATGCTTCCGGCGGCGCTGCGCGCGCCGAGGCGGTAGTTCATCAAACCACCGGTGTTGTTTGCGCCTCTCCGAGGCGAAGCCCCCACCCACGTTCGCCTCTGCGCGTCTCACGGTGACAAGAATGCGCGTCGCCGCCAGATGAAACGCCGACGCATACTCGCACCCAAGCCCGCCGCGAAGATGCGACGGTAAGCGCCATGCCCACGCATCGACTCTTGCCTGTCGTTGCACTGCATCGCACAATCGAATTCATTCTCTCCACCGGTGACTGCCCATGGGCTACGCCTCGCTCGCCACCGGCGTGTTGCTCGCCGCCGGGCTCGGTTCGCGCTTCGATCCCGACGGCCTGCACAACAAACTCCTCGCGCATATGCCCGATGGCACACCGGTCGCGTACGCATCGGCGCATCGGCTGCTGCTCGTCGTGCCGCGCGTGCTGGCCGTGGTGCGGCCCGGCTCGGATGCGCTCGCGCGTCTCCTGAACGACGCCGGCTGCGACGTGGTGTTTGCGCCCGGCGCCGAGCGCGGCATGGGCGCGAGCCTCGCCGCCGGCATCGCAGCAAGCGACGACGCGGAAAGTTGGATCGTCGCGCTCGCAGACATGCCGCGCATCGCCACCGCGACGATCGAAATCGTGTCGCGCACGCTCGACGACGGCGCGTCTCTAGTCGCGCCGTTTTACCAAGGGCAGCGTGGGCATCCGGTCGGCTTCGGCAGCGAACATCGCGAAGCACTGCTCGCGCTCGACGGCGATGTCGGCGCGAAGTCGTTGCTGATGTCGCAGCGCGTAACGAGGGTGGATGTCGACGACCCCGGCATTTTGCGAGATGTCGATACGCCGGAGGATTTGCGCAAGATTTGATGGGGTGCTGGCGGGGTGCCGGTTGTGCTCTGGCTGTGCTCTGGCTGTGCTCTGGCTGCTCTCTGGCTGTGCTCTCTGACTGTGCCCTGGCTATGCTCTCTGACTGTGCTCTCTGACTGTGCTCTCTGACTGTGCTCTCTGACTGTGCTCTCTGGCTGTGCGCTGACCGTGCGCTGATAGGGCGCTGATGGTGCCCTTGCGCTACCCGGTCGCGCCGTGGCGGTGGACACATGGAGCGTCCGTGGCATGGGCTTGATCCAAGCCCGCATTTGGGTGCATACTGTATATCCATACAGTATTTTTTGTCCTACGGGCTAACGCATCTCACCACGCGCGCCCACGGCGCGTCCCATGAACCGCATTCCAATCGAACCGTCTTTTGCCGCCTGGCGTCGTGCGGCGCGAGAACTGCTGCGTCAAGGCGTCGAGCCGAAGCTGATCGAGTGGATTGAAGTCGAAGGAGAAGCGGCGGTATCGAATGGTTCGGACGCTGGGCAAGAGGCGCGGCTGCGGATGGCAGCAGATGCCATCGGCGCTGCAAGTGCTGTGCACGTCGCGGGCGCCGTGCACGCCGTGGGCGCCACCCGCACCTCAGGCAACGCGAACACCGACAACGTCGACACCAACAGCGCGAACACCACCAACACGGATAGCGCAACGCCCGCCAACACCACTGACACTCCAGCCCTCGCCACACCCGCCATCCCCCGCGATCTGCTCGCCCGACTCAAAACGGCCGCGTGCGTCCGCGCAGCCGATCGCTGGGCGCTGCTATACCGCATCCTGTGGCGTTGGACGCGCGGCGAGCGTCACGTCGTCGAACTGCAAGACCCCGACGGCGCGCTGCTCGCTCAACGCGTCCAGTCGGTCGAGCGCGAGACCGAAGATCTGCTGAGTCTCACACTGTTCCGGCGACGCGATCCGTCGATGGGACCGCCGGAATTCGTCGGCTGGTACGAACCGCATCACGATTTGCTGGAGCGCGCCGCCGCGCGGTTCGCTCCACGCATGGGCGATTCCACGTGGGTGCTGGCCACGCCGCAAGGCGCGGCGTTCTGGAACGGCATGCTGTTGCGTATCGGCCAGCCCGCCACGGAGGAAAGCGCGCAAGCCACGCAGGCTTTGCCGCCGGGCGCCATGGCCGGCGAAGCCCCAACCAGCGAGCCCACCGAGGCGCTCTGGCTCGCCTACTACGCGAGCGTCTTCAATGGCGGTCCGGCGCCCGTGCCGCTGCGCTACTGGCGCACACCGCCCGCAGGTCCGCCGCTGCCCGCGCGCATCGCACGCGAGCGCAGCCGCCTCGGCGCGCGGAGCGCCACGGTCACCATTGCGCAGACGCCGCCAGTCGAATACTCGGCGACCACACCGCCGTTGCGCGAGCCGAATGGCCCGCTTGCCACCTGCCGACGTTGCGCGCTGTGGCGCAACGCGAAGCAGGCCGTCGCGGGCGTCGGGCCGGCCCACGCGACGCTGATGGCGGTCGGCGAACAGCCCGGCGAGTACGAGAACCAGCGGGGCGAGCCCTTCGCCGGCGTCGCCGGCGAATTG
Source organism: Paraburkholderia ribeironis (assembly GCF_900019265.1). Lineage (GTDB taxonomy): Bacteria > Pseudomonadota > Gammaproteobacteria > Burkholderiales > Burkholderiaceae > Paraburkholderia > Paraburkholderia ribeironis. Next base: position 19,406 of record NZ_CYGX02000003.1, on the reverse strand, counting down.
CTGGACACCGTGCTGGCGCGCGCCGGCGTGGACCGCGCGACGCTATATCTCACCTATGCGGTCAAGCATTACAAGTGGGAAACGCTCGACCAGCAGCGCGTCCACCGCACGCCCGCGCGCCGCGAGGCGGAAGCTTGCCAGTACTGGCTGGAACAGGAGCTGACGCAGGTCGCGCCGCGCGTCGTGGTCACGCTCGGCGCGACCGCGCTCAAAGCGCTGACGGGCGCGCACGTCAATCTGTCCGAATACCTGGGGCAGACCATCGCTCATCGCGGCCGGCTGATCGTGCCGACGTGGCATCCGTCGTACGCGCTGAGAACGGCGGACGCCCGGCTGCGCGAGGACATCGTCGCCACCATCGTGACGGCGTTCAGCCGCGCGGCGGCGCTGGCGGCGGAGCGTGCGTAGTTGCTCCGGGCGGGGCATACTGTTTGCGCATGCAGATCGACCGCGCAAGCCGCACCGATTCCGCCTAAGCTGAGTTGACGCGGTATTTTTCGCGCGTACTCACGCCTCGCCAACCGACGCGTCAAATACGGCCAGCCGCGCCTCAACTCCGCTCAACTCCGTATCCGCCGCCCATGAGCGAAACCAGCCCACGCCTTTTCATCGTCTCGCCCCATTTCGACGATGCCGTTTTCAGTTGCGGCGCATTGCTCGCCGCGCATCCCGATGCCGCGGTCTGCACGGTGTTCGCCGCGCCGCCCGAACATGAGATGCATACCGATTGGGATGAAAAATCGGGCTTCCAGAACGCTTATGACGCGGTCCACGAACGCACGCTCGAGGACAATCGCGCGCTCGAGGTGCTCGACGCGATTCCGCTACGTATGCCGTTTCGCGCCAGCCAGTATTCCGACTCGCCGTCGATCGCCAAAATGGCGGCGGCGCTCGAGGAAACCATTTATCGCTCGACCGCGAACACGCTGCTGATGCCGCTCGGCCTGCATCACGACGATCACGCACGCGTATTCGAAGCCTGCTGCGAAATCCTGCCGCGTCTGTCGCATCTGGCCTGGTTCTGCTACGAGGAAGCGATTCACCGGTGCACGCCCGGCGCGGTACAGGCGCGGCTCGCCGATCTCGCGCAGCGCGGCATCGTGGCGACGCCGGCCAGTCCGAGCGCGAACTATACGATCGATGTCGAGCGCCGCGAGCAACTCAAGCGCGAAGCGGTCAATGCGTACGCGAGCCAGTTGCGCGCATTCGGCGCGGGCAATTACGACGACGTCTTCGCCACTGAGCGTTACTGGCAGTTGAGCGTGGGCCGCCGCGCGAAAAAGTAAGCGGCACGGCGTGCCGGAAACGTCTACGCTTGAAATGAATCGTCGGCATGGGTAGGGACGTCATTTCCCGTACCGCGCGCTTCTCAACTACAAGGTGATGCGATGAGCTACGACATGCATACCAGTCCGATTCCCGACCCCCACGCCGATCCCAACCGCGACCCGGAAGCCGACCCGCTGGTGCCGCCGTCGCCGGGTCATCACGTCGAGGAGCCGCAGCGGCCCGATGGACCGCCGGACAAAGATCCGGTGTGAGCGCATTGCAGACGCCGGACGCGCGGGACGCGCCGCATCCGCCAGGCGCGCCGCACACGCAGCAAACGCCGACGCGCGGCACGCACCCCGCACACCGCGTTCGCCGCGCGGCCGCAGCTGCCGCGCCTGCTCCGGCGCGTGAATCAGCACGCCACCCGACTTGCGTAAGCATCGCCGAGCCCTCGTCCGATTAAAACCGGCAATACGAAATCGAATAAGCGCCTTCTCCGGATCAGCACGGAATTGCGAATAGCAAGTCGCCAAAGCTTCATAAATCAGACGAATTGGATCGTCACACAGCGGGTTTTCCCTGCCTGCTGATCAAACCTTGTCGCGCCGTAAACACAGTCAGCGACCAACCGGACGCAACGCGCCATTTCAATCTGACCGACCACCTTGCGAAAGCAATTCCCATCGCTATGACTCTGAACAAAAAACTGACCTCGATGATCGCCGTGCTGTGGATCGGCCTGATCCTGATCGGCGGCTTCGGCGCATGGCAAAACCGCGCGTCGATGATCGCGGACCGGCGCGATCAACTGACCGCGCTGATCGACCAGGGCAGCCATATCGTCACTCACTACTACGCCCTGGCGCAGCAGCACACGCTCTCCGAAACCGACGCCCAAAAGCAGGCGCTCGACATGCTGGCGACGATGCGCTACGGCAAGGACGGCTACATCTCGATCAACGATTCGCAGCCGGTCATGCTGATGCATCCGTTCAAGCACGAACTGGTCGGCAAGAATCTCGCGCAGTTTACCGATCCGGCGGGCAACCATCTGTTCGTCGATATCGTCAACGCGGGCAATCGCAATGGCGGCGGTTTCGTCGACTATCTGTGGTCCAAGCCGGGCAGCGACAAACCGGTGCCAAAAACCAGCTACTCGATGCACTTCGCGCCGTGGGACTGGTATCTCGTCACCGGCATGTACATGGACGACGTGCAAAGCGCGTTCTACGCCAACCTGCTGCGCTGGCTCGCGATCACCGTGGCGCTCGGCGCGATTGCCACAGCCGTCATGCTGCTGGTGTTACGCAGCATCCGCGGCTCGCTCGGCGGCGATCTCGAAGTGGCCGTCGAGCACGCGCGACTGATGGCGCAAGGCAATCTCGCCACGCGCGTGCCGGTCCGCTCGCAAGACGGCGGCAGCCTGCTGCGCGCGCTGCAGACGATGCAGGCCGGCCTGGTCGAAACCGTGTCGCGTGTGCGCGTGGGTACCGAGAACATCAATATCGGCGCAACCGAAATCGCCGCCGGCAACACCGACCTCTCGCAGCGCACCGAGGAGCAGGCCGCGGCGCTGGTCGAAACGGCGTCGAGCATGGATCAGATGACAGTCAACGTGAAGCAGAACGCGAACAGCGCGATGCAGGCCGCGCAGCTCGCCGGCCAGGCCGCGGACGTGGCCACGCGCGGCAGCCGCGTGGTCGACGACGTGGTGCGCACGATGGGCGAGATCACCAGCAGCTCGCGGCAGATCGGCGACATCATCGGCGTGATCGACGGCATCGCGTTCCAGACCAACATCCTGGCGCTCAACGCGGCCGTCGAAGCGGCTCGCGCGGGAGAACAGGGGCGCGGCTTCGCGGTGGTCGCCGCCGAAGTGCGCAGCCTCGCGCAGCGCTCGGCCACAGCGGCCAAGGAGATCAAGGCGTTGATCGAAACCTCGACCGATACCGTCGAAGCGGGCGCGTCGCTGGTCGCCAATGCGGGGTCGACGATGGGCGAGATCGTGCAATCGGTGCGGCGCGTGAACGAAATCCTCGAGGAGATCAGCAACGCTTCACGCGAACAGAGCACGGGCATCGAGCAGGTCAATCGCGCGGTCGGCGAAATGGATCAGGTGACGCAGCAGAACGCCGCGCTCGTCGAGCAGGCCGCGGCCGCGGCGCATTCGCTGAAGGATCAGGTGGGCGTGCTGCGCGAGGCCATCTCGAGCTTCGTGTTGCCGGCCTGAAGGGGACGCGCGCTGCAGCGGTGTCGGCGCGCAGTTTGAAGCCCAGCGCCGGCCGAGCCGCGCGCAAGCAGCGGGCGTCAGCCATCATCAAACACCAATCGGGTATGTAACGGGCACGCAACGAACACCGAGCGAGCGCCAAACAAGCACCAAGCGAGCGCGCAAAAAAAAAGCGCTCTACAGACGAAGAGCGCCCATTTAACACGCCACTCGGAATCGACGTATCAATCGAACGAACCAGCCGCGCGAATTTTGCAAGTTCGCGCGGCTTTTTTGGGTCTTTGTGTTTCGTCCCCTGCGCGCACCGCTGTCTGACCCGCATCGTCACCTTCAGCGAACGTTGCCTACGCCCGCGAGCGCAACGCGCTAAAGCCGAATCCGGCGTCGCCGGATCCGGCTTGATCCGTTTCGGCCCATTGGTCCGCAACGCGCTGCCCAGCCCCTCTCCGCTTGCATGGATCTCGCATTCATATTACGTTCTCATTACAATCGCTTCCGTGATGGTGGCGTTGGCCAGCGGCTTCGCGACGCGCATGCTCGCCGCGCGCTTCCATTGGCAACTCAAGGTGTTCATCGCCGCCGATCCGGCCGGCGCCAGTCAATCGAGCGTTCGTTATCCGCACTCCATGATCCAGAAGAAAAAATTGCAGCCGCACGATCCCTACGCACCCGTCGCGAAGAACCCGTTGCTGGCCGCGCGCCTGCCGGCGTGGCGCTCCAGATTCATCGTGTTGCTGGTGTTCGGCGCGTTCGCATCGCTGGCGGGCCGCGCGTTCTGGGTGCAGGTCGTGAACCGGGACTTCTACGTCGACCAGGGACAAAAGCGCTATCAGCGCACCATCGAACTCGATGCGACACGCGGACGGATCGTCGATCGCAACGGCTCAATGCTGGCCGTCAGCCTCGCGACCTACGAAATCTGGGCATCCCCCAGGCTGCTCGACGAAGCCGCAGTCGCCCCGCTGTCGAAGCTGCTGGACTTGCCGCTCGCGGAATTGCGCCGGCGCCTGAATGGCGACAAGACCTTCGTGCTGCTCAAACGCCAGGTGGATGCCGACACCGCCGCGCATCTGTCCCGGCTGGGTCTCGCGGGCATCACGCAGATCGCCGATTCGAAACGCTTCTATCCCGAAGGCGAGTCGGCGGCGCACGTGGTCGGCTTCACGGATATCGAGGACAACGGCCAGGAAGGCGTCGAGCTGGCCGCCAACCGGCAGTTGCTCGGCGTGCCCGGCCAGCGCGAAGTGATCCGCGACCGGCTCGGCCGCGTGGTGTCCGAGACGCGGCCGCTGGTGCCCGCGCGCAACGGCGAGACCATCCATCTGACGATCGACCGGCGCATTCAGCAGCTCGCGTATGGGCAACTGAAGGAAGCGGTTGCGAAACATCACGCCGAAGCCGGCAGCGTGGTGGTGCTCGATGCGCGCAACGGCGAGATTCTCGCGCTCGCCAACTATCCGAGTTTCGATCCGAACGACCGCGCCCGCCTGACCGGCCGGCAACTGCGCAACCGCGCAGTGGTCGACACCTTCGAACCGGGCTCGACGATCAAGCCGGTGGTCGTCGCGCTGTCGATCGACGAAGGCCGGGTGCGGCCGCAGAGCATCATCGATACCGCCCCTGGCTGGTACAGGATCGGCCCGGCCGTGATTCACGACACGTCGAATCACGGCGCGATGACCGTCGCCGAAGCGGTACAGAAGTCGAGCAACATCGCGCTCGCCAAGCTCGCGCTGAACCTGCCGGCCGAGACGATCTGGACCAAGTACCAGCAATACGGGCTCGGCTTGCGACCCGAGCTGACCTTTCCCGGCGTGGCTTCCGGCCGGGTGCATCCATACCGGCGCTGGCGCCCGATCGAACAGGCGACCATGGCGTACGGCTACGGGCTGTCCGCTTCGCTGCTGCAGATCGCACAGATCTACACCGCCTATGCCGGCGACGGCACGATGCAGCGCGTGAGTCTGCTGCGCGATGTGACGGGCGCGGCTGCGACGGCCGCGCATCCAGGCACGCAGGTGACCACGCCGGGTACCGCGCGGGCAATCCGCTCGATGCTGGAAATGGCCGCCGGCGCAGGCGGCACGGGGCGCGCGGCGGCGGTCGACGGCTACCGGATCGGTGGCAAGACGGGCACGGCGCGCAAGCAGGTCGGCGCGACTTACGCGAAAAACCGCTACCGCGCGCTGTTCGTCGGCATGGCGCCGATGAGCGACCCTCGGCTGATCGTCGCCGTGATGATCGACGACCCGGCCGGCAAGGCGTTCTATGGCGGCACGGTGGCAGGGCCGGTTTTCAGCGGCGTGACCGGCGGCGCGCTGCAACTGCTTGGCGTGCCGCCAGATGCACCGGGCGTTTGAAGCCAAGCTAAGGCCAAGCTGAAGCCTATCCGACACCGATCCGCAGCCAGTCTGAAGGCCAAAACGGCGCGTCAATGCGCGCCGCGTCGCCATGCTTCCCTTTAGATCCGTTAAGAAGTTTTGATTGGGCAACCGCTCAAAAGCCTTCTAGACTCATTGTCGCGCTGGACGATCTGGTAGCCGGCGCGACGCTGCGCATGGATCGCCGCGAGCGCGATCGATGCATCCACCCGCAAGCAAGCCAAGGAAACGCCATGACGAATCGCACATTGACGACCGCGGCCGGTGCGCCGGTCGGCGACAACCAGAACTCCGAAACCGTCGGCCCGCGCGGCCCGATCACGCTGCAGGACTTCTGGCTGATCGAAAAACTCGCGCACTTCGACCGCGAAGTGATTCCCGAGCGGCGCGTGCACGCCAAAGGCTCCGGCGCATTCGGCACGCTCACCATCACGCACGACATCACCCGCTACAGCAAAGCCAAGGTTTTCGAAGTCGGCAAGGTCACGCCGTTGTTCCTGCGCTTCTCGACGGTCGCGGGCGAGCGCGGCGCGGCCGACGCGGAGCGCGACGTACGCGGCTTCTCGATCAAGTTCTATACCGAAGAAGGCAACTGGGACCTGGTCGGCAATAACACGCCGGTGTTTTTCATCCGCGATCCACTCAAGTTCCCCGATTTCATTCACACCCAAAAGCGCAATCCGAAGAACAACCTGCGCGATGCCAACATGGTGTGGGACTTCTGGTCGCGCAATCCGGAATCGCTGCACCAGGTGACGATTCTGATGAGCGACCGCGGTATTCCGAAGAACTACCGGCAGATGAACGGCTACGGCTCGCACACGTTTTCGCTGATCAACGCGCAGAACGAGCGCTTCTACGTGAAGTTCCACTTCAAGTCGAAACAGGGCATTGAAAACTACACGAACGCCGAGGCCACCGAGCTGATCGGCCGTGATCGCGAAAGCGCGCAACGCGATCTGTTCGAGCAGATCGAAAAGAAAAACTTCCCGCAGTGGCGGTTCTGCGTTCAGATCATGCCGGAAGCCGAAGCGAATGCACGCAAGGAAAATCCGTTCGATATCACGAAGGTGTGGTCGCACAAAGACTATCCGCTGATCGACGTCGGCGTGCTCGAGCTGAACAAGAATCCGGAAAACTATTTCGCCGACGTCGAGCAGGCAGCGTTCACGCCGGCCAATATCGTGCCGGGCATCGGCTTCTCGCCGGATCGTCTGTTGCAGGGGCGGCTCTTCTCGTATGGCGACACCCACCGCTACCGGCTCGGCATCAACCATCATCAGATTCCGGTGAACGCGCCGCGCACGGCAAACCTGAATACCTATCATCGCGACGGCGGCATGCGCACCGACGGCAATCTCGGCAGTACACCTAACTATGAGCCAAACCGGTTCGGGGCATTCCCGCAGGACCCGTTGGTGAACGAACCGCCGCTCAAGGTGGAAGGCACGATCCAGCGCTACGACCACCGCGAGGACGACGACTACTACAGCCATCCACGCGCGCTCTACAAGCTGTTCGACGCGGCGCAGCGTGGGCGTCTCTTCTGCAATATCGCCGAAGCGATGGCGGGGGTGTCGAAAGAGATCGTCGAGCGGCAACTGGCGCTGTTCGAGAAGATCGATCCGAGCTACGCCGAAGGCGTGAAGAAGGAACTCGACAAGACGCCGCCGGTTTCGGAAACGGCGCTGCCTTAGGCCCTCAAGCCCTTAAGCTGCGGGTCGTGCGCGCTGCCGGGCGGGGGTGCAACCGGCAGTGCGAATCTGACGCTAAGTGTGATTGCTCGTTCGCAACTGCACCGGCGCGAACCGGCGAATTCCCCTGCGATGCGCTAGCGGTTAATTGGCGGGCCGCAAAAATTAGCGGGCCGCGTGAGCGCTGCACGGATTCAGCAGCGTCTCGATGCGATTGCGGCCGTTGTGTTTGGCCCGATACATCGCACGATCGGCTTCGTCGATCATCGCACGACCGAGCGACGCCGCCTCGGCGGGTGTCCCGCCGACCACGCGCGCCGCGACGCCGATCGATACCGTCAACGCGATGCGCTCGCCGTGATCGTCCTCCAACGCCAACTGTTCGACCGCCAGCCGCACGCGCTCGGCGACCGTCAGCGCATCGGCCAGATCGCCTTGCAGCAGTGCGGCAAACTCCTCGCCGCCATAGCGCGCAACCACATCGCCCAGCCGCAGCTGCTGCCGCACGCAGGCCGCCACCGCCGCCAATGCGCGGTCGCCGGCCTGATGGCCGTAGCTATCGTTGATACGTTTGAAGCCGTCGATATCGATGAACAGACACGCCAGCGGCACGCCGTAACGAACCGCGCGCATCAGCTCCTCGCGCAGCCGCTCGTCGAAATAGCGGCGATTGGCGAGGCCGGTCAGCGCATCGGTCATGCCGAGTTGCTTGAGCCGCTCGCGATGCGCGACGTTCTCGAGACTCGCCGTCACGATGCTTGCAAAGCGCTCCAGAATGTCTGTCGCCATGCCATCGCCAAAACGCGCGGGGTCGTCGCTGCCGAGACAGAGATAGCCGCTGACGTTATCGCCCACTGCAAGCGGCAGCAGGATCGCGCTCGCCGGTATAGGCGCGTCGCCGAAGAACGCGCGACGCATGCTGTCGCGCAGTTCGTGGGGCCTGCCCAGCCATGGCCGGCCTCTTTCGCACAGACCTTGCGCCGCAAGTCCGCCGTCGCGCGAAGTCTTCAGGCCGGCATGATCCAGCTCGCGCAATGCGCCCGGCTCGAGTAGTTCGAGCAGCATCGGCGCGCGATCATCGAGCCAGAGCGTCACACTCGCCAGCGAGAATTCGCGTGGCAGATGGCTGCACAAGATGTCGAGAAACGAGGCGAAATCCTGCGCGCCGATCAGACGCAACTCGACGTTCTGAATGCGGCGCAACGTGCGCTCGTTGTGTTGCACGGTGTCGACTAGCGAGCGAAGGCGCTCGGAGAGCGGCGTTTGGGCGAGGTTCGTCACGTTATCAGCAATGCGAGCCCGAGGGCGAAGCGGGGTTGGCAGCCCCAACCACTTTAATAACGGCCGATGCGGCGACCTCTTGAGTGTCGGCTCGTGGCGCACGCACATTTCGCTCTCTTAAGTTTGGCTTAATTCTTCCCTGCAACCATGCGCACACCATCCCCTGTTAGGCCGCCAGACTATCTGGCGGCATTTTTTTCTCAAGGGTGTCGACCACGCGCCGAAAAACGAACAACACGCCCGCGAAGAAGGAGTCAGACCATGGTTGAAAAAACGGTATTCGAGCATCTGCGCGCCATGCCCGGCCACGAATGGGTTCGGCAGATCCACTCCTGCAAGGTCTCGGACCCGCTGCAGCCACCTTGGGGACGTTCATACCGGCTCGTCGAATGGACCATGAAGCACACACCCGAATCGAGCCGCCGCGTCGTGCCCGCCGAGAGCACGCCGCTCGAAATCGCGCAGGCCGTCGTCTCCCACGTTCCAGGCCGCCGCTTCTGCCAGCACAGCGACGAATGAATACCTATCGCGCCCGGCTGATTCAGCACGCTAGCCGCGCGTCGCGATCGAATCGCAATACTCCAACGCATCATCCAGCCGGTCGTTGCCCCAGAACATTTCATCGGCGACAAAAAAAGTCGGCGCACCGAATATGCCTTTGGCCGCGGCCGTCGCGGTCTGTTCGCGCAAGTGCAGTTTGTTGGCGTCGCTTTGCGCATCGGCGATGATGCGCTGCGCCGGCAAACCGAGTGCGTCGAGCGCCTCGCTCACCACGTCTGCTGAGCCGATGTCGCGGTCATCGGCGAAGTTCAGTTGCATGATCTTGCGGCAGTAAGCACCCATCCATTCCCGCTGCGCGCCCAGCAGCGCCACGCGCATCGCGAGCAGCGCCGCGCGTGGGAACGTAGTGGGACGCGTCAGCGCAATGCCGTACTTGCGGCATTGGCGCTCCATGTCCTTCCACACATACGCGCCCTTCTCCTTCTGCAACACGAAAGGCGAGTTGTCGAAACCGAGTTGGCGAAATACCGGTCCCAGCAGAAATGGCCGCCAGCGAATCCGCACGCCTCGCGCCGCCGCCAGCGCTTCGATGCGCATCACGCTGAGGTAGCTGTAGTTGCTGCCGAAATCAAACCAGAACTCGATTTCCGGTGTACGCGTGTTAGCTGCGGAAGGTGCGTCGTCGTTCATGAATGATTGCCTCCAGGGTCATGCGTGAACCTTTCGCTTGCCGCCGATGCACTGTGTCTGGCAATGCTTGACAGTCATGTGAACCGGTTCCACCTATGATGAAGCACTCGAATCGCCATATTTGATTGTGACACCATGAACTACCCGCACAACATGCTCCCTGCTGTCTGCCTTTTCATCATCGCCGTCTCGTCATCCATTTTGCTCACGTTGTGCTGGACGCGCTGACGTCTGCTCACGCGACTCGATGAAAATCTGCCGACGCCACTTACGCGATTTCGTAAAAGGACGGGATATACTGTACATATATACAGTATTTTTACGTCTGAGCAATGCGTCTTCCCGCCTTCGAACCTCCGTCGCTTGCCGAGCTGCGCGCCTGGTGGCGCACGCGCGACGAACCCGCCGTGCAACGGTTGATTCTAGAGATCCAGCGGCAGCGGCTCACGTTACTGGAATTGCGCAACCTGATCGACAGTGGCGTTCAACAGGCTCGCGCCGCGGACCGCAGCCTCGTCGAGCGCGGCGAACCGTTGATGACGCTACGCATACGGATCGCGCAGGAGGTCCTGCGGGTCGGCGAAATCGACGATACGCGGCACACAAGCCGCGCCGAACAGGAAAGGCTCGCGGTTCGCACGCAGAGCCAGCTGGAATACGCACGCGAAGGCCGTCTGAGAAGGCAGCGCCGCAATCTCTAGCAACGCGGCCGCGCTTTCGCAATGTGACGAAACGAGAGCTACCGCGTGGATCGATCAGCGCGTTTGCGCGGCCACACGCAGACCGAGCGAAATGAACAGCACGCCGATAATCTTGTTCTGCCAGCGAGTCAGCCACGTCAGACGCTTGACGAGCTTGCCGAGCGGACGAATGGTCAACACGATCAGCGTCGTGTAGAGCGCGCTCATGCCGACGAAGATCAGCCCGAGTGTGGTGAACTGCAGAAACGTCGAACCGTGTTCGGGGTGCACGAACTGCGGCAGAAACGCGAGGAAAAACAGCGCGGTCTTAGGATTCAATACTTCGGCGGGAATGGCCTGAAAGAACGCCTTCGAAGCCGAAATCGGCGCGACTGCCGGCAGATGCGCGCTTGCCTGTTTTTCGCGCAACGCACGGATGCCCAGATAAACGAGGTACGCAGCGCCGACATACTTGACCGCATTGAACGCAAGTGCGGAAGTCATCAGCAATGCGGAAAGGCCGACCGATGCGCCCAGCGTGTGGATGAAATCGCCGACCGCGATTCCGAGGCCAGTGAGAATACCGGCCTTGCGTCCGCCGTGCACGGTGCGCGTCAAAACCAGCAGCACGGCCGGACCCGGAATCAGGAAGAGCCCGAGCACGACGGCAACGAAAGTCCCCAACGTGGATAGGTCAAGCATGTCGTCTCCTTTGTTGACTGGAGTTAGCGCTTCAGCGCTTACTCTGGTCCCATGCTGAGGTTTGACTGGAGTTGGCGCTTCAGCACTTACTCCAGGCCCTCAGCGGTCGACCGGAGTTGGCGCTTCAGCGCTTACTCCGGTCCCATGCAACACCATCAACGCGCTGCGCTGAAATGCGCGAACCGGTACGCGTTCAGCAGGCAATTGTAGACGAATGCGTGAGCTTCGATTGGCGCGCAATTCACCGATGTCGTGCCCCGGCAAACCACAGCGTCGATCCCGAAAATGGCGCGACGCCCGTGATCCGTTACCATGGCGAGCACAGAGCCGTGTGCGGCCCGCACCTTTTATCCACTGAAGTCTTTGCCTTGCCCACCTATACCCTGCCCGCGACGCTGAGCGCGGAACTCGAGATCCGCAAGAGCCGATTCATTGCCTACGCGATACCGGTCGCGGATCGCGACGCCGCGATGACAGAATTGCGGCGTCTGCGCGATGAGCATCCTGCCGCCACCCATGTGTGCTGGGCGCTGCTGGCCGGCGGCCAGTCCGGTATGTCCGACGACGGCGAACCATCCGGCACGGCGGGGCGACCGATTCTCGAAGTGTTGCGGCATCACGATCTGGACGGCGTGCTGGCTGCCGTGGTGCGCTATTACGGCGGCGTGAAGCTCGGCGCCGGCGGTTTGGTGCGCGCGTACACGGATGCGATCGCGTCGGCATTGCAAGACGCACCGCGAGTCGAGAGGATCGCTCAGGTGTCGCTGATCGTCGAGGTGAGTTACGCCGATGAGGCCAAAGTGCGCCGATGGATCGACGCCGAAGGCTATGCGCTCGCGCAAAGCGCCTACGGCATGCTGGTGAAGATGACGATCCGCTTGCCCGTCAATGCGGTGGATGATGCCCAGCGAGCACTGGTGGATATGACTCAGGGAAAAGCGGGCTTCTTCTGACCGGATCAGCGGAACTGCCCCAAACGGCACCGGAATCCGGCGCATCGCTCGATCAGGAAAACGTAGGTGTCCGACTCACTGTTACCATGCTGTTCTCTACCGGGATGACTCGATTAAAAAGGCAACTCCTCTGAACTCGACTGCCGCTTTCTCCAGCACTGCGCCTGAGTCGCCGCAACGGAACCTGAGTCCGGGCCGCGCGGCGGGTGCCATCCGTGCACCGTTGAGATCTGCCGTGCTCAAAGGCTGCGGCACGATTGCGTTGCCATTGATGCTATCGGCGTGCTCCTGGTCGTGGTTCGGCCTGAATAGCAGCGCCCCGCACGCGGCCGCGCATCCAACCGGATCACTGAGCGTCGCCGCGGCACGTGACTTCGCCTACCTGCCCGCTCGCAACGGACAGCTTTCGTCGAACCGCATCGAAAATACGGCGATGAGCGGCATCATCCTCAAAGAGGATATCAACGAATCGGTGCACAACGATGTGGTGAAATACCTCCGGGTCGCCGGCTTTCACCTCGACGACAACAAGCGGGTGCTCAGCGGCAGCATCGAGGCGTTCACGGTGGACGACGCACGGTCGCCGGCGTTCTGGACGTTGAAGATGCACTACGTGGTCACCGACGCCGCGACTCGCAAGGTCGTGTTCTCGACCACCAGCACGGTCAAGCAGAAATCACCGAAGTTCACCAGCAACCGCATCGCGATTGAAGACACGGTCAAGCTGAGCGTCGACGCGTTGATTGGCGACCCGGGGTTTGTCAAGGCGGTGAACTGAATGCGCCACCGAAGTCGGCGCGGCCCGTTTCGCTACAATTCGGACTGAGCGAGTCGCGCGTGCCGTCCTGTCGCGCGATGCGTCGCAACCTTCCGTTCACCGTGCGAGCCGTTATGTCCATTACCGCCTGGCTGTTCTTTTTGCCCGCCTGCTTTGCCATCAATCTCGCGCCCGGGCCCAATAATCTGCTGTCGATCAACGTCGCGGCGCGTCATGGCTTCATGAGCGCGTTCGTCGGCGGCACGGGCCGGCTGGTTGCCTTCGCGCTGATGCTGGTGCTCGCCGCAACCGGTCTCGCTGTCGTGCTGCACGCGTCGGAGTGGTTCTTTCTTGCCATCAAACTGGCCGGCGCAGCTTATCTGATCTGGCTTGCCATTCAACTCTGGCGCAGCGACGCGCCTGCGATCGATACATCGCAGCAAACTGACGCGTCGCTCGGACGAATTGCGCGGCGGGAGTTCCTCGTGGCCGCGGGCAATCCGAAGGCGATCCTGGTCTTCACGGCGTTCCTGCCGCAATTCGTCGACGTCGCCAAACCGATCGTGGCCCAGTTCGCAGTGCTCGGTGCGAGCTTCCTCGTCCTCGAATGGGTAGCGATCGCGCTGTACTCGTGGGCGGGGATGTATCTCGGGAAATGGCTAATGCGTGCGCGGGTCCGGCGCTGGTTCAATCGTGTTTGCGGGGGATTTCTGGCGACGATCGGGGTGAGTTTCCTGTTGGTTCGGCGCGGGTGAGCGCATCCGCGGGATCCATCGCGCTCCGCTTCCATAAGGAATCCTTGATGCATCGGCACAGAAACTTTTTCGTTGCACCCCCTTATGCTCGGACAGTGATCCGCTGCTGTACCCAGTGAAACGCGGCAGCGGGCAAGCGGCTTTTCACAGTCACGGGAACGGCATCATGAAGATCTGCATCTTCGGAGCGGGAGCGATTGGCGGTTTGATGGGCGTGCAACTGGCACGCGCCGGCGCGGACGTCAGTTTCATCGCGCGCGGCGCGCATCTGGCGGCCATGCGCGACCATGGCGCGCGTCTGATCATGGACGGCGAGACCTTCAGCGCGCCGGTTCGCTGTACGTCGGACCCGCGTGAGCTCGGCGTGCAGGATTTCGTGATCATCACGCTGAAGGCGCATTCGCTTCCGGGCGTGGTCGATGCGATGCAGCCGCTACTCGGCAAGCACACGGCGATCGTCACGGGCGTCAATGGCATTCCGTATTGGTACTTCTATCAGCATGGCGGCCGCTTCGCCGGCACGCGTCTCGCGAGCGTCGATCCGGACGGCGGTCAGTGGACGAAGCTGGGCCCCGAACGGGCCATCGGCTGCGTGCTCTACCCGGCCGCGGAGATCGTCGAACCCGGTGTGATCAAGCATGTGTATGGCAAGAAATTCCCGATCGGCGAACCGAGCGGCGAACGCACGCCGCGCATTCAGCAATTGCACGAGATCATGCAGGCAGCGGGATTCGATGCGCCGATTCGCGACAACATTCGCGACGAAATCTGGCTCAAGCTGTGGGGCAACCTGTGCTTCAATCCGATCAGTGCGTTGACGCATGCCACGCTCGACGTGCTCACCAGCGATCCGGGCACGCGTGCGGTATCGCGCACGATGATGCTCGAAGCCAAAGGGATTGCAGAGCAATTCGGCGTGCACTTTCGTGTCGACGTGGAAAGGCGGATCGACGGTGCAGGTGCGGTTGGCGCGCACAAGACGTCGACGCTGGTCGATCTGGAGAATCGTCGACCGATGGAAATCGATCCGCTGCTGACGGTAGTCCAGGAGATGGGCCGCCTCGTCGCCGAACCGACGCCGACGATCGACGTGGTGCTGGCACTGATCAAGCTGCGCGAACGGATGGCCTTGCAGGGCAAGTGAGTCGCACCAATCTGGATTGTTTGCCGCACGCACTGCAATGCCGTACTGCAATGCTCATGGCAACAACGACAAAGAAGGATCGAACGCCCCGCGCGTTCGATCCTTTCTTTTACTTCCTTATTGATCGATTGCGAGCCACACGGCCTTCGGCTCAGTGAAGTTCTCGATCGCAACGTCGCCGTGCTCACGGCCAAAGCCTGAATCGCCGGAGCCGCCCCACGGCAAACGCACGTCGGTATAGCCGTAGGTATTGATCCATACCGTGCCCGCTTTCAGGTCGCGCGCCACCCGATGCACCCGCCCGATATCTGCGCTCCACACCCCCGCTGCGAGGCTGTACGCCGTACCGTTAGCAATCCTGATCGCATCGGCTTCGTCGTTGAAGCGGATCACGCTGGCTACCGGACCAAAAATCTCCTCCTGCGAAATGCGCATTTCGTGTTCGACATTGGCAAACACCGTCGGCTCGACGAAGAAGCCGCGCTCGCCCACTCGCGCACCGCCGGTCACGAGCGAAGCGCCTTCGGCTCGCCCTGCGTCGACATAGCCGAGCACGGTCTTCATCTGCGCGGAGGAGATCAGCGGCCCCATCGACGTTTCGCGCGCAGACGGATCGCCGACCTTGATCGACTTCGCACGCGCGGCGAGCCGCTCGACGACTTCGTCGTAGATATCACGATGCGCGAGAATGCGCGAGCCCGCGGAACATACCTGACCGGTATTGAAGAAGATCCCCGATGCGGCGGCGCGCACCGCGTTGTCGAGATTCGCATCCGGGAAAATCAGGTTCGCCGACTTGCCGCCGAGTTCCAGTGTGACGCGCTTGAAGTTGCCGGCCGCTCCTTGCAGAATGCCGCGCCCGACCGACGGCGAGCCCGTGAACGTCACCTTGTCGACGCCAGGGTGCGCCACCAGCGCATCGCCGACCACCTTTCCCTTGCCGGTGACGATATTGAGTACTCCCGGAGGTACGCCCGCTTCGAGCGCGAGCTCGCCGATGCGCAACGCGGTGAGCGGAGTGATCTCGGCGGGCTTGACGATCAGCGTGCAACCGCACGCGAGTGCCGGCGCGATCTTCCACATGCCGATCATCAGCGGGAAATTCCACGGCACGATCGCCGCGACCACGCCGACCGGCTCGCGCAACGTGTATGTCAATGCGTCAGGGCGCGTCGGCACCACCTGGCCGTTGATCTTGTCGCACCAGCCTGCGTAATATTCGAGCGTATCGATCGCGGCCGGAATGTCCTGGCGCATCACGGCGGCAATCGGCTTGCCGGCGTCGAGACTTTCGAGCGCGGCGAGTTCGTCGAGGTTGGCGCGCATCAGGCCGGCCATGCGCGCGAGGATGCGCCCACGTTCGGCTGCCTTGATCGAGTTCCACACTTTGAGCGCGGCGCGCGCTGCGTGCACCGCAGTATCTACATCGGCTGCGCTGCCTTGCGCGACCAGCGCAATGGGTTCTTCAGTGGCTGGGTTGATGTCGACGGAATACTCGCCGGTGCCGGGCGGCAGACGCTTGCCGTCGATCAGCAGATCGTGGTGCTGGAGGTCGGTTTCAGTTTCCATCATCAAACTCCTTGAGTGGATGTTATGTGTGGGACTGCCGGCGAATCGATCGGCCATGAGTGGCGGCGATCGACGCCTGATCTAAGTCTCGTGCAAGACGGTGCGGCTCGGCGCAACCACCGGCCGCGTGCCTGATTGCGAAGCGGACGGCGCGCCGCCAGCGACTTGCGCGAACGCGCTCGCGGGCGCGGCGAACTGGGTCCAGGCCGCAGCGGCGTTGGGCCGCAGCGAACGGTTCCGGCGCTGCACCAGCAACGTGGCCACGCTCACCTCGGGAACCAGCGGCCGGCTCGTGAGCGATGCGCCCGGCGACGGCCAATGCGCATCGACCGGTAACACGCCGACGCCCAGCCCGAGTTCGACCATGCGCGACACCGCCGCGATATGCCCCACTTCCTGCAGCGGCCGGCGCTTCAATTCATTCGCGCTGAACGCAAGCTCCAGCGCGACGCGCACACCCGTGTCCGCATTCAGCGTGATGAGCGCCCACTCGTGCAACGCGCGCCATGCAACGCTCGCGTGTCGAGCCAGCGGATGCGCGGGCGGTATCACAACATGCAGCGGCGTCGTGCAGATTACTTGCGCGTACAGCAAATCGTTGTCGAACGGGTCGGCCGTCGAGACCACGCCGAAGTCCACCTCGCCTTGCTCGACACTCGCGAGCACGCCAGTTTGCGTCTGGTCCCTGACGGACACGGTCAACTCGGGATAGGCAGCTGCGCACCGTGCGAGCGCCTGCGCGACCCAACCCGACGACAACACCGGATTGCTCGCCAGCACCACTACGCCGGTATGTCCGTCGTAAGCCGCGCGCTCTTCGAGAAGCGTCGACTCGATCTCGTCCAGCAGCCGGCCGATTCTTCTCGCGAGGCTTGCGCCCGCATTCGTCAATTCAACCTGGCGTGTGGTGCGGTCGAACAGTTTCAGTTCGACTGCGTCTTCGAGCTCGCGCACACAGCGGCTCACGGCCGACTGCGTCAGATCGAACTCACGTGCCGCGCGTGTAAAACTGCGTTCACGCGCGACCGCGACAAACACTTTGAGCTGCTGCAACGAAACATTCATGACGTGACCACCGGGCGCGCACCGCTCACGCTATTCCCCAGTCTGCTCGGGCCAGTGGCTCAGTCGCGACGCGTGCTTGCCATTGCTCCCCGCGGCCGCCAGCGCACCTTGCGGCTCGTCGTGCGACTCGATCCAGCGCGAGCGCATCGGCGCGAGGATGAACTTCGCTGAGATGCCCGCCGCGATCGTGATCACGGCCGAGACGATAAAGACGAGATTCCAGCCGCCGGCCGCCGCCAGCACCGACGCAATCGGCACCAACAGCGCAGCGGTGCCCTTCGCCGTGTACAAGGTCCCCGCATTGGCCGTCGCGTATTTGGCGCCAAACGTATCGGCGCAGATTGCCGGAAAGATCGAAAAGATCTCGCCCCAGAAGAGGAAAATCAATGCAGCGAACGTCATGAACGCATAGGGGTTGCTGCCGAACTGCATCATGCCGAGCAGTGCCAGGCCCTCGCCGATGAAGATCACGAACATGGTGTTTTCGCGGCCGATCTTGTCGGAGATGAACCCGCACAGCGGCCGCGTCAAGCCGTTGAAGATGTTGTCGATCGACAGCGTCAGGGTGAGCAGCGGCAAGGTCATGCCGAACACCGACATCGGGATGCGTGCGAGGCCCCAGTCTTTCGCGATCGGGCCAATTTGCGCGGTCGCCATCAACCCGCCTGCCGCGACCGCCACGAACGACAGATAGATCACCCAGAACACCGGTGTCCTGATCATTTGCCGCGACGTGAAATCGACCTTCGATACCGCGAACCGGGTCTTGCGCACGGCTTGCTGGCGCAGAATCGGCCGTATCAACAGCATTGCGAGCACCAGAATGCTGACGCCCTGCAGAATGCCGAAGAAGAAAAACGCGTGCTCGTAGCCCGAGCGCGTAATCATGTTGGCGATCGGAATGACCGTGATCGCTGCGCCCGCGCCGAAACCCGCGGCCGTCAGACCCGCGGCGAGACCGCGTCGATCGGGAAACCACTTCAACGCATTGCCGACGCAAGTGCCATACACACCGCCCGCGCCGATCCCGCCGATCACAGCGGAGGCGTACAGCACCCCGAGCGTCGATGCATGCGCGTTCATGACCCACGAGAGGCCCGCGCATACCGCACCCGCCGCGACCACAGGCCGTGGTCCAAACCTGTCGACCAGCAAACCTTCGAACGGCACGAGCCATGTCTCGGTCAGAATGAAGATCGAGAAGGCAAGTTGAATGGACGCTTCGCTCCACCCGTGACGGGCGTGCATGGGCGCGACGAACAACGTCCACGCGTATTGCAGATTGGCCACCAGCGCCATGCACACCATGCCGATGACGAGCTGACACCAACGGTTCCCGACGAATAGGCGGGGCGTGGTTTGCTGGTTGATATCGTCCATGAGCCTTGTCTCCACTGTATCTGGTGCAGCCGGCCAATGCCCGGAAGGAAGTCCCTTCGGCAGACAGGCCGCGCTGTATGTCTCCACCTGATGGTCGTGACCCGAAAAGCCTTGCTGTCGGGGAGCGATTTAATAACCGCTTGTCTTAATCTGCTTTCCTTAAAAGCGTCGGTCAAAATCATCGCTTTTCGAAAGTCCTTTTTACCGATCAATTAATCGTCTGCCGTTAATCCTGACCGGCCGCCCGCTGCGACATGCCCGAAAATCCAAGCGTTAACCCCGAGTATCGTACTGGTAGTTCAGTGACAATTTCCGCCTTCTTATACAGACTCATGCTAGGGAAACGCTGATT
>NZ_CYGX02000082.1 GCF_900019265.1 Paraburkholderia ribeironis | reverse complement strand
AGGGCATCCCGGCGCACGAGCTGCTCAAGCGCGGTCTGGCGATGGTGCCGGAAGGGCGTGGCATCTTCGCGCGCATGTCGATCGTCGAGAATATGCAGATGGGTGCGTATCTGCGTAACGACACGGACGGCATCAAGGCGGACGTGGATCGCATGTTCGGGTTCTTCCCGCGCCTGAAGGAACGCGCGTCGCAATACGCGGGCACGCTCTCGGGCGGCGAACAGCAGATGCTGGCGATGGCGCGTGCGATCATCTCGAAGCCTAAGCTGTTGCTGCTCGACGAACCATCGATGGGTCTGTCGCCGATCATGGTCGAGAAGATCTTCGAAGTGGTGCGATCGATTTCGGCAGAAGGCATGACCGTGCTGCTGGTCGAGCAGAACGCGCGTCTGGCGCTGCAGGCGGCGAATCGCGGCTACGTGATGGACTCGGGTCTGGTGACGATGTCGGGTGACGCGAAGCAGATGCTGGATAATCCAAAGGTTCGGGCAGCTTACCTCGGAGAGTAATGCCATTCTGTGATACCGGCTACGGGAAGCCGGGTCCCGGCTTCCCGAGCGATCCGCCGATGCTGGACGAAGCCGAGACAGCAGGAAATCGACTGTTTACTGATTGCAGGTTTTGAGGCGGTCGTCCGTGATGGGATTTCGCTATATCATCAGGATCGCAAATGTTTTCGAGAAGACTGAATTGAGAAGACCAGATTGAGGTGATAAAGGGAGAGTGGGGCAAGGTACGCGTGAGCTGGATCACGACGCACCGCGCCGGAACTGAAAACCTCAGCGACGCTCTTCAATCAGATGCGGCAGTAGTGCCGCAGGTTGATCATCGCATAGGCGAGGGTCTTGAACGCGTAGTGAAGAAGGCTGAGGCGTTCGAAGCGCAGCAGTAGACGGCGAAACTTGTCTTTCCAGCCGAACAGCCGCTCGATGGTGTTGAAGCGCTCTTTAAAAATGGCCGGCTCGAACAGCGCCTTGCGGCCGCGTTTGGACTTTTCCCTGCCACGCGGGTTCGGGTTGATGTTGGGCACCACGCCACGATTGAAAGTGGCCTTGCGATTCGTGCGGCAATCGTAGGCACCATCAAGGCTGACGATGGTGCCGTGCAGTGCCAGGCCTGCTTCGCGGGCGGCCTTCATCAATATGGGCAATGCCTCGCGTAACATCGGCGATTCGTTGTGGTTGCCCGGTGCGACCACGAACGGTGCAATCACATTGCAGTTCCGCAGACGTTGCAGTGCTTTCACCTTGCCCCATCGGCCTTCCCGGGTTGCTTTGGCGATACGCACCTGAAGTCGTTTCACATCTGCCTCAATGTGTGACCAGTTCACCTGATCCCACATTTGGGCAGAGCGCGAGGGCGCACCGGCGCCGGTCGCCGTCATCTGCCTTCCCTCGTATAACGATTGGTCAAAGTTCTCTCGCCATGAATGACCGCGCGGGAGTCTGCCCGCTTTCGCGTCGGACGATGTCTCAGCCCGTATCCCGTCCATTACAGCCGGGCCTTCGCTTTCTCCGCCTTCCTTTACCCACAGTACCAACAGCGTTCCTTGCGGTTCGCCTGCCGTTGCCGGCGGCACTATGGGCTTACCCTGTTCCGCATGAATTTCCGAGCAGGGCGGACCCTTCTGCTTCGCCGGCGGTGGTTCTGTCCATGATGGTCCAGTCTTCGGAGACCATTCCTCACCGCGTCATTTGGCTTGTTCAAGATCACGACGTTAAACTGAAGTTCACATATGTTGGTCGTACCCACTCATCCCTTGCTCCTCTCCGCCTTTGTGCTGGCAGATTCCGCTCTGCCTCGCGGCTCGGCGTACCGGATAACCGGCGGCTACGTTGTCCCCGAAGCTTCATACCGAGCTGTTACCGGCTCCGCATGTCCGGGTAGGGAACGGTTGATGGAACAACCGGTTTCGTCAGGTCATACCTGCTCCTGTGAAACAGAAACTCACGCGACTTGCAGGTCGCACAAACACGTTCTTGGCGATATCCACACCCACTGCCGTAATCTTCATCGCGGACTCTCCCGGTTGCCTGTGAAGACCTTCATGATCTTCCAACTTGGGAAGTGATGCCGTCGGCCCGTGAGGATCCGTCTTCACTCGTTCCGACCGCTCACTGCGTGGGAGGCGTTCATTTCATTCATCAAGTCCAGACTCAACGCGATGCTCGGCCTCACATGCTTCAGAAACGCGGCCGTCACGATCTCGGGCATCGAGTTGATGCATCGCATTCGCAAAGCGCAATTCGATCTCACGAACCTGCGCCTCAAAGATACCAATGCGCCCGCTATTTGGAACGCAGTTCTTTCCGCTCGATGAGGTGGCGGCGAATACGCCGTTTCTCGCTCGCCATTGAAATTTGCACCATGTATGGACGCCCCCCTGTTGTCAAGCAGTCCCAGTTTTCTGGCATCAGGTCGAGATTGCAGCCGTGTATCCGGGCTCAGTTGGCAGCACTCGCTGCGGGCCCACGATGAATATCCGCGAATGGGTACCCCATCAGAGCCTCGGGCTTGGTTGCCCTTGGTGCAAAGCGGGTTTGGCCCACCACGGTCCGACCGTTCTGTCATCCAATTGAAGTCTGCTCAAGCAACCTCCGGGAAGTGAATGCTGTTTCGCTGTTAATAGCTGAACCTGTCAATCCGTCACGCTGGATCGCGCAGGTACATGGCTAGCCTGAAAGGCCTGATTTCGTATCAGCATGGCCCATGCTGTCCGTGCATTCTTTGCCGCGAGCGCCACGGCAGCGATGTTTTTGTGTCGGCGTCGGCACAGTTTCATCAGCCAGGAATCAGCCATCTCGGTCTTGGCGGCTGCCATGCGGATAACCGCACGGGCGCCGTGAATCAGAAGTGTTCGCAATGCCGTATCGCCGCGCTTGCTGATGCCCAGCAGGCGCGGGGTTCCGCCCGAGGAATGTTGACGCGGCACCAGACCCAGCCAGGCAGCAAGTTCCCGGCCGCTGCGAACGCTTCGGGCGTCGCCGACTGACGCTGCCAGGGCCGACGCGGTGAGCGGGCCGATTCCGGGTATGGTTTCGAGAAGTTGGCCGGGCGCATCGGTCCGGTGGATTGCGCGGATACGCCCTTCCAGTGCGGCCACCTTGTTGCCAAGTTCGCGCAGGTGCTCGACGAGCATCTGGATTAACGCCCGGAACGGTTCGCAATGCTAACTGTCACGGTTGGAAAGAGCCGCCATGGCCCGTTGCCCCAGCAGCCGGATACCCTGTGGCAGCACGATACCGAATTCGCCCAGAAGCCCACGGATCTGGTTGGCCAGTGCTGTGCGCGACTTGACCAGCCCGGCACGTGCGCGATGCAGCGACAGCATTGTCTGTTGCGCCTGCGTCTTGACCGGTACAAAGCGCATGTTCGGTCGTTGTATCGCCTCGCAGATTGCTTCGGCGTCAGCCGCATCGGTCTTGTTGCTCTTTACGTAAGGCCGCACGAACTGCGGGGCAACCAGTCGAACGGTGTGTCCGAGCTTTGCGAGCTCGCGGCCCCAGTAGTGCGACGAGCCGCACGCTTCCATGCCGATCACACACGGGTCAAGCGTGGCGAAATACCGGAGTACATCCGTGCGTCTCAACTGCTTGCGTACAACCATGTGGCCTTGCCGATCCACTCCGTGAAGCTGCAACACATTCTTGGCCAGATCCAGTCCAACAGTCGCTATGTTCATGATGAACGCTCCTTTGCCGTGGAAGTCACGACTTCTCCTTTGGCATAAATCCTTTCGCCGCTTAGCGGGAGTCGTCCATCACATCAGAGCCCTCAAGAATTAGTTCGCTCGGCTCTGCCAGAACTTTCATGATCGCTTGCAGCACCGACCCCTCGATCCTTACCGCGACAAAGCCGCAGATTTCGGTCACGGAAACACGTTGGTTGCGCAGTACGCGCCACGGTGACGTATCATGGAACGACTGGATCTTTCAACTCGACGAAGGAGAAGTCATGGGAAATCTATGTGCTGGTGGCATCAGCAGTTCAAACGCGCGTCACAACGTTGAGGTCACACCGGGGGGCACCCCAAGCTCTCCCCGGGGTGCCCCCGAAACGGTAACGGAAACGGAAACGGAAACGGTAACGGTAACGGAAACGGTAACGGAAACGGACAGGATGATGGCGGAAATCGATCGAACTCTCATGCGGTTGAATTCCGATGTCGACGAGTTGATTCAACGGACGGCGGGTGTTCCCGAACTGGTGGCGCAACGCAACGCTGCAATCGCTCTGCAACGGCGGGTTATGGATCGCCTCGGGGGTAATTTTAGCGCAGGAGGGCCTGACAATTTTGAGCGTCGTATCAACCGAATCTCGGCTCAAATCGACCAATATCACAATGCCGTGAATCGACGGGATCGCGAACAGGGAGAGCAAGCAAGGCAACTCTTTGCGTTCGAGGCGGATCCTGACAACTTTTCACAGCCCTTTCATGAGTCGGCCCGGTTCGCCTTCCCTACGTCGACGTCGAGCGGGGGATACAGGTCGGATAGTGAGTGATCGCTGACTGCAAATCCGTTCGTCGAACCTGGGCAAGCCCAGTTTACACGCAAGGCTTTGTCGCGGTAAGGATCGAGGGGCGAGCGAGATTGTTATACAAAGTACTGCTTATATTGGGAGGTCGTAGAATTGATCAGCGGCGGACGGATGGGTGCCCATCGTGACAAGGCCGCAGCCCGCCGGTATTTCGAGAAATCGATCGATCAGAATGGGGAACCCGACACCGTGACAATCGACAGGAGCGGCGCCAGTCTCGCCGCGCTCGAAGCGCAGCAGGAAATCGATGGT
>NZ_CYGX02000212.1 GCF_900019265.1 Paraburkholderia ribeironis | reverse complement strand
ACAAGATGGATACCGTCATGTACGGAAGCCGTCCAAACAAGGCCGCGATCATCGAATTCCGCGCCAGGCAGGCTGCGCTCGAATACTCCTTGTGGCCCGGATATGCGGCGGCGATGCATACTTTCATCACGGAAATCAACGAAGGCGAGCGGCATGGTGTGATTGATCTCGCGCCGCTTGCTTAAGGTAAACGTGTTAGCCGATGCGCCCGCTTTCAGCGTTCCAGCTGAGATAAATAATGGAGAGTTGCATTGAAGAAGTCGGTGACGCATGGCGGAGGATTGCTGCGAACGCAACATATGTTTGAAATGCGAGCCGTCGCTTAAACCGGCAGAACTGCGGAGGAATTGGCCAGCTCCCTTCTGTTGGATTGGAGCCGGCATGGATTCTTCCCGTGCACGGCGCCATTCAATACGAACACGCGCGCGACTAAGCCTACCTGACGGGGGATCGGCATGGCTGTGAAAATCTTGCAGTGTGGATATATGTCCGGGGACACCTACGC
>NZ_CYGX02000159.1 GCF_900019265.1 Paraburkholderia ribeironis | reverse complement strand
TGGTGCCCCAAAGGGAGTGATGGTCGAACACGTATCACTGGTCAACCTATGCAGCGCGATGGCGTCGGAGCCCGGCATCGCTGCGGATGATACTGTGCTCAATCTCACATCGGTATCGTTCGATATCGCAGCGTTAGAGCTATATTTGCCATTGCTGTCCGGCGCACGGCTGATGCTTGCTTCGCGCGATGTCGCAATTGACCCCGAGCGCCTTGTCGCACCGATCGAACAGGAAGCCGTTACGTTCGTTCAAGCCACGCCGGCACACTGGAGCGCGCTGTTGAATCACCGCTGGCCCAACGCATCTTTCACGTTGCTTTGCGGCGGCGAAGCACTGCCTGCATCACTCGCTGCACGCATGTTCGATCATGTGCAAGTCCTCTGGAACATGTACGGACCAACCGAGACGACTATCTGGTCGACTACACGTCGGATGGTACCAGGGTTGGATCCGTCTATTGGCCGACCGATCTCGAACACTCGGATTTACCTGCTAGACAGCCACGGTCAACCGGTGCCGCTAGGCGCAGTGGGTGAACTGTCTATTGGCGGCGCAG
>NZ_CYGX02000066.1:25293-26575 GCF_900019265.1 Paraburkholderia ribeironis | reverse complement strand
GTTGGAGTTGGAGTTGGTGTTGGAGTTGGTGTCGGTGTTGGTGTCGGAGTTGGCGTTGGTGCTGGAGTCGGAGTCGGAGTCGGAGTTGGCGTTGGCGTTGGCGTTGGTGCTGGAGTTGGTGCTGGTGTTGGTGTCGGAGTCGGAGTCGGAGTCGGCGTTGGATTAGGCGTCGGAGCCGGACTTGGTGCTGGCGTCGGTGCCGGCGCCGGAGTCCCCGGCTTCAAAGTGTCATTCGTCGCGTTAGCGCTGCCATCATCGCCGCCACCACAGGCGGACAGCGCCACGCTGGCAGTCAGAAGCGCGGAGCAGAGCCTTTTGTTGAGCGTTGCCATAGTGTTGGCTTTCAATGAATCCGCACGCCGCTTCATTGCAGATCCTCCATGCGGACATGGGTGGGCACGACGCGCGGCAGATAGGCCTTGCCGAAAAAGTACCCCGCGTGACCGGCCGATTCGATATGGAAATCGCCGTTGTGCTGAACCATCGGGCCGATGCCGCGCGTGCGCCCATTGCCCGGATCGGCGAAGTTCGGGAAGTAGCTGCCAAGCAGCGCACTCATGTCCGGGCGCACCGGACCTTGCCAGGTGACCGCAAATACCACGTTGCTGGGCAACACGTATTCGCGGATCGTCACGCCGTCGGCGTCGGTGGCTTCGCGCACCGTATATGACGCGGCCGCAGCCGAAACATCGGGCGGCGTCGCCGCCTGGAGCAACGATCGCGATCCCGCAATCGCGTGCATACGCATAGCCGGCGCTCCGCCCAATGTCGCGGAAGCGGCGACCGGCGACAGCGCCGCAACCGCCAGCGCAAGCTTCATCAATTTCATCTCGTTGCTCCGGAAAACAGGTCGGAGCATGGTGCCCGCGGGCCGTTATTGGGATTGCGGGAAAAATCCGAATGAGAAGTGAGAAATCCCTTAAAGCTGCGGCCGTAAAGCAGCGCCATCAATCAGCGCTGCCTCTGCTGTTTTGCGCAGTCACGTCGATCGGGATGAAGCGGGGAAAGGAGGAAAGGAGGAAGAGAGGAAGAGAGGAAGAGAGGAAGAGAGGAAGAGAGGAAGAGAGGAAGAGAGGAAGAGAGAAGAGAGAAGAGAGAAGAGAGGAAGGAGCGCGCGGCGCTATTGGGGTGTAGCAGCGTTCGGCATTGCGCGCGCTTTGCAGTTGCGCGTCATTGCGGAGTGCTTCCTCGCAGGGCTGGTGCGGGCTCGCGGCTCACGGCCCGCGCCGTCAGCGTATGCAGCGCGTGCACAGCGCCAGACCGCCAGACCGCAGACCGCAGA
>NZ_CYGX02000066.1:0-25283 GCF_900019265.1 Paraburkholderia ribeironis | reverse complement strand
CAGACCGCCAGACCGCCACAGCGCCGTCGCGAGGACGAGCGCCCGCTGGCGCGTAATCGCGCCGATGCGCTCAGTAGGTAGGTACGGACGGATCGACCTGACGCGACCACGCGTCGATGCCGCCTTGCAGATTGAATACGTTGGTATGGCCGCGCGATTCGAGGAACATCGCGACCTGGGCACTGCGCGCGCCGTGATGGCAGACGCAGACGATCTGCGCATCGTCGTCGAGTTCTTCGCTGCGCGCGGGAATCTCGCGCATCGGAATCGACACGGCGCCGGCGATCGACGCCGTCTGCAGTTCCCACGGCTCGCGCACGTCGAGCAGGACGGGCGCGGGACGGGAGGTATCGGCGAGCCATTCGGCGAGCGCCGTAGCGGTCAGGTTTTGCATCAGCGGGACATCCAGTTCAGGGGACGGCGCAAGTGGCCGCCGTACGGATCGAGGCGCGCCTTAAAACTTGAAGCGCGGCGGCTGCACCGCGTTGACGAGCGGCTCGACATAGGTTTCGAACACGTCGGCGATGCGGTACTGCTTCTCGTCGATACGCGTGATGATCTGCGCCTTCATGACCGGCGCGGTGCCGACGAATGCCGCGAGGCGCCCGCCGATCTTCAGATGTTCGAGGATTTCCTGCGGCAGCACCGGCAGGCCGCCCGACACGCAGATCACGTCGTACGGTGCGGCACCGGCCCAGCCGCGCGCAGCGTCGCCGGTAGTGACCTCGGCGTTCAGCACGCCGTTGGCGATCAGGTTGTTGCGCGCGAGTGCTGCCAGTTCCGGTTCGATATCCACCGTCAGCACGTGCTGCGCGCGATGCGCGAGGAGCGCCGCCATGTAGCCCGAGCCGGCGCCGATTTCGAGCACGCTTTCGTGTTTCTTCACCGCCAGCTCCTGCAGCACGCGCGCTTCGACGCGCGGCGCCAGCATGTGCTGGCCGGCCGGCAACGGCACCTCGAAGTCGGCGAAGGCCAGCTCGCGGTAGGCGGCGGGGACGAAATTCTCACGCTTGACGATCGAGAGCAGATTCAGCACGTCCTGGTCGAGCACTTCCCAGGGGCGGATCTGCTGTTCGATCATGTTGAAACGCGCTTGCTCGATATTCATGGTGGATTCGGCGGTTTGGTTTGGCGTGCGGCGGGGCGTTGGACGACTTCCGCCACTGAATTTTTGTCTCTGAGCGGGGGCTGCGCGAAAGCCACTTCGCATGCCGCGTCAGGGTAACTGCGGGATTGTATCAAATGGCGCCGCTGCGCCGTATCCTCGCGGGCAGAGCGGGCAGAGCGGGCAGAGCGGGCAGAGCGGGCAGAGCGGGCACACTGCACCGGTGGCTGGCTGTTGTCGGTTGTCAACGCAGCGCCCCCCGCCAGATCGCCCGTGCCCGCCGCGCCCCCGTATTAATCCCTAGCAATCCGTCCTTGCGCTTCCCGCTTCGATCGTCCAAAAATGTAATCGATTACATTTTCGACGCGAGCTCACGTGCCCCGATCGACGTCCAAGACGGCCCCGGCAGTATCGTCCGGGACCCGTTCCCAGCCTGGAATCCGGCCGCTGCATGCGGCCGAAGGCCTGTCGATCGCCGGTGTGGCCGAGCAGGCGGGGGTGTCGGTCGCTACCGTGTCGCGCGTGCTGAACGGTCACGAGAACGTGCGGCCCGCCACGCGCGACAAGGTGCTCGCCGCGATCGACTCGAGCGGCTATCGCGTCAACGAACTCGCGCGCAATCTGCGCACGGCCGAAAGCCGCCTGCTGCTGACCATGGTGCCCGACGTCGGCAACCCGTTCTATGCGGAGATCGTGCGCGGTATCGACAGCGTGGCGCGCCAGCACGGCTACTTCATGCTGCTGTGCGACACCGGCGCGGACCCGGGCCGCGAGCGCAGCTATTTCGACCTGCTGCGCCGCCGCCGCGCGGACGGCGCGATCTGCCTCGATCCGGACACCATCCAGCAGGCACTCGGCGAGGCGTCCGGCGCGTTGCCCTGGGTCGCGTGCTGCGAGTTCGACCCGGCCGTCGGCGTGCCGTATGTGGGCATCGACAACTACCGGGCGGCCGGCGACGCGGTGCGGCATCTGCTCGCACGCGGCCACCGGCGCATCGGGCTGATCAATTCCGATGTCGGCTACCTGTACGCGCGGCAGCGCCAGCAAGGCTATCTGGATGCGCTGAGCGCCGCGGGCATCACGCCGCAGGCGCGCTGGCGGATGAACCTGAACAGCCTCGACTATGAAGCGGGCGCGTCGGCCGCGGTCACGCTGAGCGAGCAGCCGGATGCCCCGAGCGCGATCTTCGCGGTGTCCGACACGCTGGCGATCGGTGTGATCCACGGTTTGCGCAGCGTCGGCAAGCGGGTGCCGGACGACGTCGCGGTGCTCGGCTTCGACGACATTTCGCTCGCCGCGCAAGTCGATCCGCCGCTCACCACCGTCGCGCAACCGATGCGCGAGCTCGGCGAAACCGCCGCGCGTCTGCTGCTGCAGCGCCTCGCCAATCCGCTCGCGAACGTGCCGGGCGTGCTGCTGCCGCATCGGCTCGTGATTCGCGGGAGCGCGTGAATCATGAGCCTCGCGATCCGTTTCGACGACATCCGCAAAGACTTCGGACCGGTGCGCGTGCTGCACGGCGTGAGCTTCGAGCTGGCGCCAGGGCGCATCTACGGTCTGCTCGGCGAGAACGGCGCGGGCAAGTCGACGCTGATGAAAATCCTCGCCGGGTACGAGACCGCGACTTCGGGCACCGTGCTGGTCGAAGGTCACGCGCGGCAGTTCACAGGCTCGCGCGACGCCGAAGCGCAGGGCATCGTGCTGATCCATCAGGAGTTCAATCTGGCCGAGCATCTGACGATCGCGCAGAACATGTATCTCGGACACGAGAAGCGGCGCGGCTGGTTCGTCGACGACGCGGCGATGCGCGCCGACGCCGCGCGTTATCTCGCGCAGGTCGGTCTGGCGAAAGCGCCGGACACCAGGGTGCGCGAGCTGATCGTTGCGGAAAAGCAGATGGTGGAGATCGCCAAGGCATTGTCGCGCCGCGCTCGCCTCCTGATCATGGACGAGCCGACCGCCACGCTGACGCCGTCGGAGACCGAGCGGCTCTTCACGTTGATGACGAAGCTCAAGGCCGACGGCGTAACGATCGTCTACATCTCGCACAAGCTCGACGAGGTGGAGCGCATCACCGACGAAGTGATCGTGATGCGCGATGGCCGCTTCGTCGCGCGCAGCGAGACCGCGGCGCTCGCGCGCCAGCAGATGGCGAATCTGATGGTCGGGCGCGACGTGTCCGACATGTTCCCCGCGAAGCTGACCGTATCCGCCGACGCGCCGCTCGCGTTGCAGGTGAGCGGCCTCACGGTGCCGGAGTGGGTCGATGACCTGAGCTTCGACGTGCGCGCCGGCGAAGTGCTCGGTTTCGCGGGCCTCGTCGGCGCGGGACGCACCGAGGCGTTCGAAGCGATCATCGGGCTGCGCAGGCGCACGGCGGGGCGCATCGAGATCGGCGGCCACCGCGTCGATTTGAAGAGCCCGCGCGACGCGATGCGCCACGGTCTCACGTATCTCAGCGAGGACCGCAAGGGCAAGGGTCTGCACGTGAACCTGAGCCTGCAGGACAACGTCACGCTGATGACACTCGAACGCTACGCGCATCCGCTGCTCGATCTGAAGGCGGGACGCGCGGCGCTGACCAAAGCCGTGGGCGAATTCGGCATCCGCACCGGCGACCTGTCGAGCCGCGCACGCATGCTCTCCGGCGGCAACCAGCAGAAGCTCGCGCTCGCCAAGTTCCTGCAGCCCGACCCGAATGTGATCGTGCTCGACGAGCCGACGCGCGGCGTCGATGTCGGCGCGAAGCGCGACATCTACTTCCTGATTCATCGTCTCGCCGCACAGGGTCGCGCGGTGATCGTCATTTCATCCGAACTGATCGAGCTGATCGGCTTGTGCCACCGCGTCGCCGTGATGCGCGCGGGACGTTTGCAGGCGACGCTCACGCTCGAGCATCTGACCGAAGAGGAGTTGATCGCCCATGCGACCGGCACCCACTGAAACCGTGCAACCCGGCCGCGCGCTGCGCTTTGCGCATCGACTGTACGCGCTCGGGCCGCTCGTCGGGCTGATCCTGCTGTGCATCGTCGGGACGCTCTTGAACCGCGATTTCGCGACGCTCGACAACCTGATGAACGTCCTCACGCGCACGTCGTTCATCGGCATCATCGCGGTCGGCATGACCTTCGTGATCATTTCGGGGGGCATCGATCTGTCGGTCGGCTCGATGGCGGCGCTGATCGCGGGCAGCATGATCTGGCTGATGAACGGGCTCGCGTCGGGTGCGGCCGGCCACACGTTTGCGCCGCTCGCGATCGTGACGATCGGCATCGTGGCGGCGTTTGCGCTCGGCGCGTTGTTCGGCTGCGCGCACGGCCTGCTGATCACCAAAGGACGCATCGAGCCGTTCATCGTCACGCTCGGCACGCTGGGGATCTTTCGCGCGGTGCTCACGTGGCTCGCCGACGGCGGCGCGCTGACGCTCAATAATTCGTTATCCGATCTTTATGGACCGGTGTACTACGCGAGCCTGTTCGGCGTGCCGGTGCCGATCTGGGTGTTCCTCGTAGTCGCGGCGGGCGGCGCGCTGATCCTCAATCGCACCGCGTTCGGCCGGCACGTGCAGGCGATCGGCTCGAACGAACAGGTTGCGCGCTACGCGGCGATTCGCGTCGACACGGTGAAGATCGTCACCTACGTGCTGCTCGGCATCTGCGTGGGCGTCGCCACGGTGCTCTATGTGCCGCGCCTCGGCTCGGCGACGCCGACCACCGGTCTCTTGTGGGAGCTCGAAGCGATTGCGTCGGTGGTGGTCGGCGGCACGGCGCTCAAGGGCGGCGAAGGGCGCGTGATCGGCACGGTGATCGGCGCGATCCTGCTGTCGGTGATCGCCAACATTCTGAATCTGACCAGCATCATCAGCGTGTATCTGAACGCGGCGGTGCAGGGCGTGGTGATTATCTTCGTCGCGTTCGTGCAGCGCGGTCGGCGATAGTGGTGCGGTTCAAACGGTAATAGCGGCAGTCAAGCGGAAGTCAAGCGCAGGAAGTCGAGCAAGGGCAGGTCCGGGAACCGGGGTGCACGCACGCCCCATTTTGGCAACCATGTTGCATGGGACGGGAGTAAGTGCTTTGCATGGGACTGGAGTAAGCGCTAAAGCGATAACTCCAGCCGACAGCTAAAGCGCTAACTCCCATCGACACTGGAGACACAACCATGAAGCAGGTCATTCGAGCGATCGGCGCCAGCATGCTGGCGTTGGGGATACTAGGCACGGCAGGCGCCGCGCGTGCCGATGACAAGGTCACGCTAGGCGTCGCGATTCCGACAGCCGATCACGGCTTCACGGGCGGCATCGTCTGGTGGGCCAACAAGGCGAAAACCGATCTGGAGAAAGAGCACCCCGATCTCAAGGTGATCGTCAAGACCGCGGCCGGCGCGCCTGAACAGGCGAACCAGTTGCAGGATCTCGTGACCGTCAACAAGATCAACGCGCTCGTGATCTTCCCGCAAGAGTCGGCCTCGCTCACACAACCGGTCGCGCAGGTGAAGAAGAAGGGCGTGTACGTGACGGTGGTCGATCGCGGCCTGACCGACACCAGCGCGCAGGACGCCTATGTGGCGGGCGACAACACCGCGTTCGGCAAGATCCCGGCCGAGTATCTGGCCAAGGCGCTCGACGGCAAGGGCAACATCGTCGCGCTGCGCGGCATTCCCACCACGCTCGACAACGAGCGCTGGACCGCCTTCACCGGTGTGATGAAGAACTATCCGGACATCAAGATTCTGGACGCGAAGTACGCGAACTGGAATCGCGACGATGCGTTCAAGGTGATGCAGGACTACCTGACGCGCTTCAAGCACATCGACGCCGTCTGGGCCGCCGACGACGACATGGCGGTCGGCGTGCTGAAGGCGATCGATCAGGCCAGGCGCAACGACATCAAGATCGTGTTCGGCGGCGCGGGTTCGAAGGGCATGGTGAAGAACGTGATGGATGGTGCGCCGATGATCAAGGCGGACGTGTCGTATTCGCCGAAATTCATCTACGACGCGATCAAGCTCACCGCCGAAGCGCGTCTGAAAGGCGACAAGCTGCCGGCCACCACGATCATTCCGTCGGTGCTGATCACGAAGGAAAACGCGCAGCAGTTCTATTTTCCGGACTCGCCGTTCTGAGCGGCGTCCGTCGCGCGCTGGTGGCGTTCTCGCCGCATGAACGTCGGCGGCGCGCGATCGTTCGAGGAACCGTACGATGAAGACCATCAAAGGGCCGGCGATTTTTCTCGCCCAGTTCATGGGCGACGAGGTGCCGTTCGACAATCTCGCGCATCTGGCGGGCTGGGCCGCGGGTCTCGGCTTCAAGGGGATCCAGGTGCCGTGCGACGCGCGGCTGATCGATCTCGAACAGGCGGCGGCCAGTCAGGCGTATTGCGACGAGTTGCGCGAGACAGTCGACAACGCGGGCGTGGCGATCACCGAGCTGTCGACGCATCTGCAAGGCCAACTCGTCGCCGTGCATGCGGCCTACGACGCGCTGTTCGACGGCTTTGCCGCGCCGCATGTGCGCGGCGATGTGGCAGCGCGCACGCAATGGGCGGTCGAGCAGATGAAGCTCGCGGCGCAGGCTTCGCGGCGCCTGGGACTGGATACGCACGTGTCGTTTTCGGGCGCGCTGGCGTGGCCGTACTTGTACCCGTGGCCGCAGCGTCCGGCGGGTCTGGTCGAAACCGCGTTCGACGAACTCGCGCGACGCTGGACGCCGATTCTCGATGCGTTCGACGAAGCCGGCGTGGACCTGTGCTACGAATTGCATCCGGGTGAAGACCTGCACGACGGCGTGAGCTTCGAGCGTTTTCTCGACGCCGTGAAGCAGCACGCTCGTGCCAACATCCTCTACGATCCGAGCCATTTCGTGCTGCAGCAGCTCGACTATCTGGCGTTCATCGACATCTATCACGAGCGCATCAAGGCGTTCCATGTGAAGGACGCGGAGTTTCGTCCGAGCGGCAAGCAGGGCGTGTATGGCGGCTATAGCGGCTGGGTCGAACGCGCGGGGCGCTTCCGGTCGCTCGGCGACGGACAGATCGACTTCGGTGCGATCTTCTCGAAGATGGCGCAATTCGATTTTCCCGGCTGGGCCGTGCTCGAATGGGAGTGCGCGCTGAAGCATCCGCATGACGGCGCGCGCCAAGGCGCCGAGTTCATTCGCCAGCACATCATTCGCGTGGCCGAGCATGCGTTCGACGATTTCGCCGGCAGCGGTGTCGATGCCGCGCAGCTCAAACGCGTGCTCGGCATCTGACGTCAATCCGGCGTCAATCCGGCGGCGCGCGTTTCGCGTCGGTCAACCGCAAGGAGTGCAGACGATGTCGCAACGAAGGCGAAGGCTCAGGCTGGGGATGGTCGGCGGCGGGCAGGGCGCTTTCATCGGCGCGGTGCATCGGATCGCGGCGCGGCTCGACGATCGTTTCGAACTGGTGGCGGGCGCGTTGTCGTCCGACCCGCAACGCGCGCAGGCGAGCGCCGCCGAGGCCGGCATCGCGCGCAGCTACGCGGACTGGCGCGAGATGGCGCGCGCCGAAGCCGCACGCGACGACGGCATCGACGCGGTGGCGATCGTCACGCCGAATCATCTGCATGCGCCGGTGGCGACGGCGTTTCTCGAAGCGGGCATCCATGTGATATGCGACAAGCCGCTGGCGATTTCGCTTGCGCAGGGCGAAGCGCTGGCGCGGCTCGCACGCGAGAAGAACCGGCTCTTTGCGCTCACGCATACGTATTCCGGCTATCCGCTCGCGCGTCATGCGCGCGAGCTGGTCGAGCGCGGGGCGCTGGGCGAGATCCGCGTGGTGCAGGTCGAATACGCGCAGGACTGGCTGGCCGAGCCGATCGAGTCGAGTGGCACCAACAAACAGGCCGGCTGGCGCACCGATCCTGCGTTAGCGGGGCCGGCGGGCTGTCTCGGCGATATCGGCACGCACGCGTATCAGCTCGCGGCCTTCGTCACGGGGATGACGCCGCATGCGCTGTGCGCGGAGTTGCATACGTTCGTGCCCGGCCGGCGCATCGACGATCACGTGCAAGCCATGCTGCGCTATCGGAACGGTGCACGCGGCATGTTGTGGGCGAGCCAGGTGGCGAGCGGCGCGCAGAATGCGTTGCGGCTGCGGGTGTATGGCACGCAGGCTGGGCTCGCGTTCGATCAGGAAGAGCCCAATGAATTGTGGTTCACGCCGCTTGGTGGAATGGCCGAGCGTGTGAGCCGCGCGCGCGTGAAAAGCGCCATTGCCGATCATGCAACGCGGGTGCCGCCGGGGCATCCGGAAGGTTATCTGGAAGCGTTTGCCCAGTTGTACAAGGACGCGGCGTTGCAGATCGAAGCGTTGAACGAAGGCCGCGCGCCGCCGCCGGAAAGCCGCTTGTTGACGACGGTGGACGATGGCGTGGCGGGGCTGCGTTTTATCGATGCGGTGCTTGCAAGCAGCGCGGCGGATGGGCGATGGCAGGAGATAGGGGCGGCTTGCAGCGCTGGAGATGGTTAACGTGGCTCGGGCTGGCGAAGCTGGCTGCTGGGGTTTGTGGAGTTTTGGAGTTTTGGAGCTTTGGAGTTTCCAAGGCTGCCATGGCTGCCATGGCTGCAATCGCTGGTGAAGCGTCAACCACCCTTGCTCTTTTTGATCTGCGCTTCGAACGCGATATCCAGCTTGCTCGCCTTGCGCGGTTTCTGCGGGCCGAACGCGTCGACGAATTTGACGAAGTCGTCGAGCGTCAGCGGATCGGAGACCTTCCTGTCGATGCCGCTCGATTTGTCGACCAGATAGAACAGGCCGCCGGACAGGCTGATCGCGGCGAACTGCGGATTGCCGCTACGCGTCTTTAACCGCTCGACGGCGTGGATGGCTCGGGTGGTGCGCATGGTGGGGGGCTGCTGATCGGGGGAAGAGTATTACTTTAACAATTTTGCCGGAGGCTCGTGGGGGCGCGGCATGTGATGCATGACACTTGACCGCATGCGATCTTCGGCGCTTCCAGAGCCACTTAGGCGGGGATGTCGATATGAGAACCTAAACGCCCTGCTGCCCCAACGCCCGCGACAGGTTACTCGCCTCACGTTTGAGCGACTCGGCAAATTGCAGGACCCGCTCGTTCGTGACACGCACGCTTGGACCGAAGATGCAAAGGGAGCCCGCAATCTGATTCGCGCCATTGAAGAACGGCGCAGCCACGGCCACCGCTCCTTCGATCAGTTCATGCCGGCTCGTTCCGTAGCCTTGCGCGCGGATCGTCTCGATATCCGCAAGTAGTGCTGACAGATCCTGATTGGGCTCAGAGACGTAGCGGCGCAAATCATCCGCAGAAAGTTGCATCTGGGAAAGGATGGTGCGCCCACTCGCACCCAGAACGAGCTTCTCGCGGTAGCCGACGCCCCGTCGAAAACTGAGCGGTTGCGGACTTTCCATTTCAGCTACGCACACGCGATAGGTGCCGTCGGGCACAAACAGCGCCACCGTTTCCGACGTTTTCTCCCAAAGGTTTCGCAACATGGGTTGCGCAAGCTCCGCGACGCTGTGAGCGCCCATCCATACGTGCCCCAAATGCGCGACCGCGCTGCCGAGATGAAACCGCTGAGGTTCACCCTCGGACGCGATAAAGCCCTTCTGTTCGAGCGTATTCAGCAGCCGATACAGCGTCGGGCGGCTCAGGTTTACCCGTGTGAGCAGCTCCGCGACGGTCAGATCCCTGTCCCCCACTTTGAACGCAAGAAGAATTTCTAGCGCTCTTTCCACCGCACGCACACTTTCGTGCGATTTTTTTTCTTGCATTTGCAATTTCCTTTTCCGTGTCCGGGTCTTGCCGTTTTCACATTGTAGAGAAAGTCGCTCGTCGTGATGCTTGACTTGGCGCAATCTGTCCGTAGAATGAATATACATTCTCACACAGCGGACAAAATCGCAATCGATTCGGAGGAAGACCATGGACAGGAACATGTCAGAAACGCTGGTGCGCACCGGCCCGGGAACGGCAATGGGCAACCTGATGCGCCGATACTGGGTGCCCGTACTGTTGGCGAGCGAAATCGCCGAACCCGACTGTCCGCCCGTGCGCGTGCAGATTCTTGGCGAGAAGCTGCTGGCCTTTCGCGACTCCGACGGCAAAGCAGCGCTGATCGACGAGTTCTGTTCGCATCGCGGCGTGTCGCTGTATTTCGGCCGTAACGAGGAAAACGGCATTCGCTGCGCGTACCACGGCCTCAAGTTCGATCGCGACGGAAAGTGCGTCGACGTACCGTCCGCCCCTCAGGCATGCAAGCACATGGGCATCACTGCGTATCCGTGCATCGAGCGCGCGGGCATCGTCTGGGCGTACATGGGACCGAAGGACCGCCAGCCGGCGCCGCCGGATCTGGAGTGGTGCAACCTGCCGGATAGCCATGTGTTCGTTTCGAAACGGCTGCAGGAATCGAACTATCTGCAGGCGATGGAGGGTGGCATCGACACGAGCCACGTCTCGTACGTGCACCGCTATGAGGTCGACGACGATCCGATGCACCAGGGCACCAAGGCGCTCGACTACATCAAGGCAGACGGCAATGTGATATTCGAAATCGAAAAGCAGCCGTTTGGCCTGACGCTCTTCGGCCGGCGCAACGGCGAACCGGATTCGTACTACTGGCGCATCACGCAGTGGCTGTTCCCCTGGTACACTCTGATCCCACCGTTCGGCGATCACTCGCTGGCGGGCCACGTCTGGGTGCCGATCGACGATCACACCTGCTGGGCCTGGAGCATCAACTTCCGCCCGGATCGTCCGTTGAACGAACAGGAGTTGGAGGATCTGAACGCCGGCAAGGGAATTCACTGCGAGTACGAGCCAGGCACGTTCCGTCCGAAGGCCAACAAGGACAACGACTACCTGATCGACCGCCAGGCGCAGAAGGAAAAGCGCGCGTATTCGGGGGTGTTCGGCTTCGCGATGCAGGATGCGTCGCTGCAGGAAAGCATGGGGCCGATTCAGGACCACAGCAAGGAAAAGCTGCTGCCGACGGACCGCGCAATCGTGATGGCGCGTCGCATGCTTTTCGAAGCAGCCACCGCGTTGCTCGCCGATTCCGATCCGCCTGCCATCGATGCGGACCAGCAGCGGGTACGTGCAGCGGGTGCCCTGTTGCCACGCGATCAGAAGCCGCAGGAGTGGGCCGTGATCCACCTTGCCGACGGCAAGGGTCAACCGATCTACTCGATCTGACTTGTCGGGCCGGGCACAGGCCCGGCTGCGTGAGTCATTGTTCGTATTCCCGAGAAGG
This sequence comes from Paraburkholderia ribeironis, assembly GCF_900019265.1. Classification (GTDB taxonomy): domain Bacteria; phylum Pseudomonadota; class Gammaproteobacteria; order Burkholderiales; family Burkholderiaceae; genus Paraburkholderia; species Paraburkholderia ribeironis. The sequence goes on along the minus strand of NZ_CYGX02000066.1, from coordinate 13,929 downwards.
AGGCCGGCATCGCGCCGGCATGAAATGCAGCAAGGTACTAGACTTCAAGGCAAGGTCGCGCTGATCACAGGTGGCGGCGGTGGAATAGGTGCCGCGACGGCTCGTGTCTTCTGTGACGAGGGTGCGGCCGTGGTGCTGGTCGATGCGAATCCGGAAGCCCTCGAGCGCGTCACCAATGAACTGCTGCGGCTCGATGCTCGCGCGAGGGTGAAACCCTTCGTGGCCGACGTGGTGAACGAGGAGCAGGCTGCATCCGCAGTGAGATTCGTCGCCCATTCGTTTGGCCGCCTGGACGTGTTGGTCAACAATGCCGCCATGCGCAACTACAGCCCGCTCGCCGAGGCGACACCGGCCGAATGGCACGACATGGTGTCTGTGAATCTGATTGGGACATCGAACTATTGCAAGGCCGCGCTCGCGCTGCTTCGCGCGTCCGGCTCCGCGAGTATCGTCAATGTGTCGTCCTGCTATGCCGTGACGGGCCGCAAAGGTATGGGTCTCTACGATGCCACCAAGGCGGGCATGCTGGCGATGACGCGCACGCTCGCGTTCGAGGAAGCGCCGAACGGCGTGCGCGTCAATGCCGTATGTCCAGGCTCGACGCTGACGGACTTTCACGTCAACCGTGCGCGCGCCGCCGGCAAGAGTGTCGAGGTGCTCAAGAGCCAACGGCAGGACACGTCGTTGATCGGCCGCTGGGCCGCGGCCGAAGAAATTGCGTGGCCGATTCTCTGGCTCGCAAGCGACGAAGCGTCGTTCATTACGGGCACGACACTGATGGTCGATGGCGGCCTGTCGATCATGTGACGGGTGACTAGCATGTATGATTCCACACTTACCGTGCGTGTCGCGCGACGCCGCATCGAAGCTGAAGACGTTGTCAGTTTCGAATTCGCGAGCCTCGACGGGCGCGAGTTGCCTGCGTTCGACGCGGGTGCGCATATTGACGTGCATGTCCCCGGCGGTCTTGTCCGGCAGTACTCGCTGTGCAATTCGCCTGCGGACCGTCTGCGATATCAGATCGCAGTCTTGCGCGACGGCCAGTCGCGCGGTGGCTCGGCGGGTATGCACGAAGCCTTGCGCGAAGGCGACGAGATTCGCATCAGCGCGCCGCGCAACCAATTTCCGCTCGCGCATGGTCACGTGAAGCACCTTTTGCTGGCGGGCGGTATCGGCCTTACGCCGCTGCTGTGCATGGCCGAGCATCTGTGCTGGGCGGGCGCGGCGTTCGAGATGCACTACTGCGCGCGGTCGCGTACGCGCGCCGCTTTCCTCGAACGGATCGCCAGTTCTCCGTGGGCAGGGCAGGTTCAGTATCACTTCGACGATGGCGACGCTGCGCAGCGCCTCGACTTGCACGCGTTGCTTGCACAGCCGCAACCCGACGCGCACCTGTATGTTTGCGGCCCACAGGGCTTCATGAATGCAGTGCTCGACACAGCCCGCTCACTGGGCTGGCCGGAGTGCCAGTTGCACTACGAGTTTTTTGCGGCGGCGCAGCTGGACACCGGCGATGATGCAGCTTTCGAAGTCCGCCTCGCGCGCTCCGGACGTATCGTGTCGATCCCCGCGCAGCGCACGGTGACTCAGGCGCTCGCCGACGCCGGTGTGGACGTGCCGGTCTCGTGCGAACAGGGTATCTGCGGGACTTGTGTCACGCGTGTGATCGACGGCGAACCCGATCATCGCGATCTTTATCTGTCTCCCGAGGAGCAGGCTCGCAACGATCAGTTCCTGCCGTGCTGTTCGCGTGCGAAGTCGAGCATGCTCGTGCTGGACCTTTAACGTCCGTTAGCGGTCCTTTAGCGGTAGAACCCAGGCGAGCCCGCTTCGAATGGCGGGATCAGCAGTTAGAACAGTGGGGCGGCCACGTGCACGCCCTGCATTGGAGGAGTCATGGAGAGAAATCTGACGTCGTCAAGCGGCGCATCGGGCGGAGTCTGGTCCGCCCAAAGCTCGGCGGGCACTGAAGCCAGTGCTTACCGTTGGGTTGCATTGTTCATCGTTTGGGCGGCGTTTCTGGTGAGCTATGTGGATCGCGTCGCATGGAGCACGGTCGCCGCACCCGTGGGCGCTTCGCTCGGGATCAGTGTCGCGATGCTCGGCGCGTTCGTGACTGCTTTCTACGCGGGTTACGTTCTTGCCAATGTCATTGGCGGCATGCTCACCGACCTGCTCGGAGGTCGGGCGATGATGACGCTAGCCCTGCTGCCGCTCGGCGTCTTCACTTTCTTCTTCGGCGAGACCCGCTCGCTGACGGCGGGCATCGCGATCCAACTGGCGATGGGCCTTGCCGCCGGCGCGGACTACTCTGCTGGCATGAAAATCATCCCTGCCTGGTTTACGCGCGACCGGGGCCGCGCGATGGGGATCTACACCACGGCCACATCGCTGGCCGTGGTCCTCGCGAATGCGATCGTGCCGTCGTTTTCCGCGCAGCACGGCTGGTCCAACGCATTCCGTATGCTCGGCGTCGTGACATTCGCATGGGGCATTGTGGCGCTGCTGTTCCTGAAGAACCGGCCGGCCAACGTTCAGCCGCCGAAACGAAACAGTGCGAAAGAAATGCTCGGCCTGCTGCGCAACCGCAATCTGATTGTTCTCGCCATCGCAGGCTTCGGTGGACTTTGGGCAACCGTGGGTTTCGGTGCGTGGGGCAATGCGTTGATGACGAAGCAATACGGCATCTCACCCGTCGTTGCGGGCTCCATCATCGCGTCGTTCGGAATTGGGGCGGTGATCGCAAAGCCGACGCTCGGCTGGATTTCAGATCTTCCGGGCGTCTCACGCCGGATGATGTCGATTCTCTGTCTGCTCGCATTCGCGATCACGTTGCTGATTTTTGGTGCCTGTTCGACGACCAGGCAGTTCTATCTGGTCGCCCCGATACTGGGCGCATTCTCTTTCGGCTACCTGCCGGTGCTGATGGCGCAGATCAGTGATGCATCAGGCAAGCGTCTTGCGGGCGCCAGCGCCGGGTGGACCAACGCGATCTGGCAAACAGGCAGCGCGGTTTCGCCGCTCGCCGTGGGGCAAGTGTATGGCCACACCCATTCGTTCATGCTCGCGCTGCTGACGCTTGCCGTCGGTCCCGTAGTGGGCATGGTGGCGATGTTGTTCGTCAGCAAGCATATTTCCCGCGAATAGAACCAACGCCGGAGTAAGCGACACACTCCGCTATTTTCCCGATTCAATTCGATTAGTAGAACTACGTTAAAGAAGCGCAAAGGAGACACGATGAAGTCGAATGGCACGGAGAGGACAATCAGAAATCTGCTGGTCGTTTGCCTGGGAGTGGGCATGAGCGCCGCGGTCCATGCTCAATCGTCGGTTACGCTCTACGGGATTGTCGATTCCGGCGTCGAATACGTGAATCACGCGGCGAAGCAGGGTTCAGGCACCCTGTTCCGGCTCAATTCCGGCAATCGCATCAATTCGCGTTGGGGTATCACGGGCAAGGAGGACCTTGGCGGGGGCCTGCGATCCATCTTCACACTCGAGTCAGGCTTCGCGGTGAACAATGGAACGCTGCAGCAGGGTGGCCGGCTCTTTGGACGCCAGGCGTTTGTAGGCATCGAGAGTGACCGGTTCGGCTCCGCGATGGCCGGCCGGCAGATGACGCCGATGTACCGCTACTTTCTCGCGCTCGATCCGCTCAACTATTCCAGCTACGGGCTTTCAGCGCAGGACGCGCAGTTCGTTGGACGGGCCGACAACGCGCTCGTGTATCTGCAACATGCGGGACCGTTCGAACTCAATGTGCTTTACAGCTTCGGCTATGACTCGACGGTGCCAGACGGCGGTCAGGTACCGGGAGCGTTTCGGGTCGGCAAGCAGTACGACGTCGGCGCGCGCTATCGGCAAGGTGCGTTCAACCTGACGTTTGCCTATGAACAGCGGCAGGGCCAGAGCGTAGCATCGGCGGACGACAGCGAGCGCCGCTACGTTGCCGGCGGGTCATGGCAGATCGGCAACGCGACGCTTTACGGCGGGTACGAACTGTTGCTCAATAACATTCCCGCCACGCTTCAGGCGTCCCCGCCGCAATATATGGCGTTTGGTGGATTGCGGTACAAGGTCACGCCGCAAGTTCAGCTAGCGGCGGGTTCCTACTACCACTCATATCGCAATGTATCGGCACATGCGTTGAGCTCCGGCGTCAATGCGGATTACTGGCTCTCCAAGCGGACCGCTCTCTATACGAACGTGACCTACGTGATCAACAGCTCGAAGTCCGCGTTGAGCGCGACAGGGTCTACCACGCCCGTCGCGAAGGGCGCAAATCAACTGGCGGTTGCGGTTGGGATTGCGCACACGTTCTAGGACTTGAAGCTCTCTTTGTCCTGTTAGCGTCACTCGAGTGCGTCGAAGCGTGAAAGCGGGTGCCTGAAAGCGCCCGCCTGAAGGCGTTAGCGCGCAGCGGCGTCCACCAGGGCGGCCACGCCACTGACCGGCTTCATCAAATCATCCGGAAGACCGTGGCGTTGGCGCAGATAGTCGGTCGAGTTGAACGACAGCCAGGTACTGCCGTTCGCATCTTCCCAGACGAGCACCTTGAGCGGAAGATCGAGCGCAGCGGTGGGCACGCATTGCATCAATGGCGTACCGGCCTTGGGATTGCCGAAGATCACGAGTTGACTGAAGCGCAGAGCGAGCCCGGCTCGCTCTGCGTCGCCGCTGAAATCGATGCAGGCGAAAAGCATCAGCCCCCGCTCACGGATCAGCGCCTGCAGCCGGTCGGCCGTCGCGGCGCCGGGGTGCGCGCTTGCCACAGTGATGATGCCAGTACCGGCGTTATCTGCAGTCGAAGCGGTGGTGGCCATGACGTCTCCCATGCGGATCAGTCCAGTTTAGGCGTTTGCGGGAGCCGCGTGGTCGATTGCGCCGTCGAAACTTCAGGCGATGTTTATTGCGCCGGGCGAAGTGCTATCAAAAGTCCGACTGCGGCGAATGGTGCACCTGATGAATGGCGGTTGTATGCTGGACCCCGCCGTCAGGCGCACTCCGTCAACGCGTCACCGACTTAAGTAAACAAACTTGCCGTCCTTGATCACTCCCATCACACTCGCGCGCTGATCCAGGCCCACATGATCCTTCGGGCTCGTGTTGACCACGCCGTTCGGCACCACCAGTTCGTGCGCGTGTTCCAGTTCGTCGCGCAACGCGACGCGAAACGCCGGCGTTCCCGGCTGCGCCGTCTTCAACGCACGCGCGACCGCATCCTGCAAGCGCGGATACACACCAGCCGCGTCGCCCGCGAATTGCGTCACGCTGCCCGCGCCGTACTTCGTTTCATAGTCATTGACGAACGCGAGCGCCGCCTGCTTCGCCGGATGATCGGCCGGCAGCGTGCGCGCGACCACCACCGGCTGGGTCGGGAACAGCGTGCCTTCCACGTCCTTGCCGCCGAGCTTGATGAACTCCGGCGTGGCGATGCCGTGGGTCTGGTAGATCGGCCCCTTGAAGCCGCGTTCGATCAGCGTGCGCTGCGGCAGCACCGTCGGCGTACCGGCACCGGCGATCAGGATTGCGTCGGGCCTCGCGGCCATCAGCTTGAGGATCTGGCCGGTGACGCTCGCGTCGGTGCGGTTATAGCGCTCGGTCGCGACCAGCTGGATATGGCGCAGCGCCGCGAACTTGCTGAACTCGTTGAGCCAGCTTTCGCCGTAGCCGTCCGCGAAACCAATGAAGCCCACCGTCTTCACGTTGTGGTTGGACATGTAGCGGGTCATTACGTCGGCCATCGCGCTGTCGGTTTGCGCCATCTTGTAGGCCCACACCTTTTTGCCCTCTTGCGGCTCGACTACGCTGGCCGATCCGATCAGCGTGATCATCGGCGTCTGGCTTTCGGCGACCGGATCGAGCGCGGCCATCGCGGCCGGCGTGATGTTCGGGCCGACGATCACGTCGACATGGTCTTCGTTGATCAGCTTGCGAATATTGCGCACGGCGGCGCCCGGGTCGGACGCGTCGTCGAGGAAGATGTAGTCGGCTTTCTGGCCGGCGATCGTCGCCGGCCACTTCAGCATCGCGTTCTTGCTGGTGATGCCGATCACTGCCGCCGGGCCGGTGCTCGACAGGTCGATGCCGACCTTCAGGTCCGCATGCGCCGAGGTGGCGAGCAAGAGCGCGCCGAGAGCGGCGAGGCCGCGAAGTTTGTTGTTATGCGATGTCATTCAGGGGGCTCCGTAGCGGGAAGCGTCGTGATATCAAAGTTCGTAGGTTTCGCGCTCGCCCTTGAGCGCCTGTTCGATCAGCTTGCGGTTCAGGCTCGGTGACAGCAGCTCGACCAGCGTATACACGTAGCTGCGCAGATAGGCGCCCTGTTTCAGCGCGACGCGCGTCACGTTGCTGCCGAACAGGTGGCCGACCGGCATCGCGCGCAGATGGCGGTCGCGCTCGCCGTTGAACGCGATGTCCGCCATGATGCCGACGCCAAGGCCCAACTCCACGTAGGTCTTGATCACGTCGGCGTCGATCGCTTCCAGCACGATGTCGGGATGCAGGCCGCGCAGCCGGAACGCCTCGTTGATCTTGGTGCGGCCGGCGAACGCGTTGTCGTACGTGATCAGCGGATATTGGGTCAGGTCATCCAGCGACAAAAGCTTGCGCTCCAGCAGCGGATGATCCGGCTGCACCACGGCGACGTGGTGCCACTGGAAGCAAGGCAGCGACACCAGTTCCTTATAGTTGGCGATCGCTTCGGTGGCGACCGCCAGATCGGCCTGGTCGTGCAGCACCATTTCGGCGACCTGGGTGGGGCTGCCTTGCAGAATCGAAAGGTGAACCTTGGGAAAGCGCCGCTTGAACTCGGCGATCGCGGCTGGCAGCGAGTAGCGCGCCTGCGTGTGGGTGGCGGCGATCACCAGATTGCCCTGATCCTGCGCCGCGTAATCCTTGCCGACGCGTTTGAGGCTCTCGACTTCCTGCAGGATTTTTTCGATCGATTGCAATATGATGCGGCCGGGCTCGGTCAGGGAGCGCACGCGCTTGCCGTGCCGCGTGAAGATTTCGACCCCCAGCTCATCCTCTAGCTCGATGATCGCCTTGGAAACGCCTGGCTGACTTGTATACAGCGCCTTGGCTGCCTCGGTCAGGTTGTAGTTCTGCCGCACTGCCTCGCGGACGAAGCGGAATTGGTGCAGGTTCATATATAACCCCTCCGCATATAAAAAGAATTTTTTAGTCGTTTGAAATATAAGGCGAGTTTATTACGATCTGTCCAACTTTTTCAATATGGATATCTGTATTTGTCATAAGCAAATGAGCGATCGGTCTAAACGCTCGTCTGCGGCAGCTGACCAAGTACAGGTGTTCGAGCCGCGGCGGAAACCGGTGCGCCGCGTGTCACGCAAGTTTCGAAAAATTGGGGTCCCCGAATGTACCAATACGATCAGTACGACCAGACCATCGTCGATGAACGGGTCGCGCAGTACGCCGACCAGGTTCGCCGCCGCTTGTCGGGCGAATTGAGCGAAGAGGAATTTCGTCCGCTGCGCCTGCAGAACGGCCTGTATCTGCAGCGTCACGCCTACATGCATCGCATCGCGATCCCGTACGGCAACCTGCGTAGCGACCAGCTGCGCGTGCTCGCGCAGATCGCGCGTGAACACGACCGCGGCTACGGCCACTTCTCGACGCGCTCGAACATCCAGTACAACTGGATCAAGCTCGAAGAAACGCCGGAAATCCTGCGCAAGCTCGCCGCCGTGCAGATGCACGGCATTCAGACCTCGGGCAATTGCATCCGCAACATCACGGCTGACCAGTTCGCCGGTGTCGCGCCCGACGAAGTGGTCGATCCGCGTGCGTGGGCGGAAATCCTGCGTCAATGGTCGACATTCCACCCTGAATTCGCGTGGCTGCCGCGCAAGTTCAAGATCGCCGTGTCGGGTTCGAAGGAAGACCGCGCGGCCGTGCAGATCCACGACATGGGTGTGTATCTGAGGAACAACGAGCAGGGCGAACTGGTGGTCGACATCCTCGCCGGTGGGGGCCTCGGCCGTACGCCGATCGTCGGCGCGGTGATCCGCCGCGATCTGCCGTGGCAACATCTGCTGACGTACTGCGAGGCCGTGCTGCGCGTGTACAACCGCTATGGCCGCCGCGACAACATGTACAAGGCGCGTATCAAGATCCTCGTGAAGGCGCTCTCCCCGGAGAAATTCTCGGCGCAGGTCGAGGAAGAATGGCAGCACCTGAAGGACGGTCCGTCGACACTCACCCAGGCCGAAGTGGATCGCGTGGCGCAGTACTTCCAGCCGCCGGCGTATGACAAGCTGCCGGACACGGACGCTTCGTTCGAAAAGCATTTGCTGGAGAACCGCGCATTCGCGCGCTGGGTCGAGCGCAATGTGCGGCCGCACAAGGTGGCGGGCTACGCTTCGGTGACGCTGTCGCTGAAACCGACCACGATCGCGCCGGGCGACGCAACCGACGCGCAGATGGAAGCGGTCGCCGGTTGGGCCGACGAGTACTCGTTCGGCGAAATCCGCGTGTCGCATGAACAGAATCTGATTCTCGCCAACGTCAAGAAGCGCGATCTGTTTGCGCTGTGGGAGAAGGCCAAGGCGCAAGGTTTCGCGACGCCGAACATTGGCCTGCTGACCGACATCATCTCGTGCCCGGGCGGCGATTTCTGCTCGCTCGCGAACGCGAAGTCGATCCCGATCGCGCTGGCGATCCAGGAACGCTTCAACGATCTCGACTACGTCTACGACCTCGGCGACATGTCGCTGAACATCTCGGGTTGCATCAACGCGTGCGGTCATCACCACGTCGGCAACATCGGCATTCTGGGCGTCGATAAGGACGGCTCGGAGTGGTATCAGGTGACGCTCGGTGGCGAGCAGAGCTCGGGCGCCACGGGTGCGCACCTTGGCCGCGTGATCGGACCGTCGTTCTCGGCGGAAGAAATGCCGGATGTGATGAGCCGCGTGATCGACACCTTCGTGGAAAACCGCCAGGAAGGCGAGCGCTTCATCGAAACGTACAATCGCATCGGCATCACCCCGTTCAAGGAACGTGTGTACGCCTCGCGTCAACCGGCTCACGCGTAACCGCGAAAAGGATATTGAACAGATGGCTTCTATCATCAAGAACCGCGCAATCGTCAACGATGACTGGACGCTCGTGCGTCCGGCGGAAGACGGCGCGTTGCCGGCGCTGAGCGAATTGCCGGCCGGCAAGGTGCTGTTGCCACTCGCGCTGTGGCAGGCCGAACGCGATGCATTGAGCGCGTCGCGCAGCGCCGCCGAGCTCGGCGTGTGGCTCGCGCCGGATAGCGAACCGGCTGAGATCGTCGGCGACTTCGACAAGCTCGCGGTGATCGCCGTGGACTTCCCGGTGTTCCGCGATGGCCGCGGTTACAGCATCGGTCGCCTGCTGCGCGAGCGCTATGGCTACAAGGGCGAGCTGCGCGCAATCGGCGACGTGCTGCGCGACCAGCTGACCTTCATGTTCCGTTGCGGCTTCGACGCGTATGCACTGCGTGCGGACAAGGACTTCGAAGACGCGCTGAAGGCGTTCGATGAATTCAGCGTGCAATACCAGGGCGCCGTGGACAACCCGTCGCCGCTGTTCCGCCGCCGCGCCGCGTCGCAAGCGGCAGCGCAAACCGCCGCGAGCAAGGTGCCGGCATGAGCGCCGTGCAATCGTTGAGCGCCGAACTCGCCGCGAAGGTGGAGCGCCTCGACGCGCTGCTCGATTCGATCGCCGCGCGTCACGCACACGTCAAGCTCGCGAGCAGCCTCGCGGCGGAAGACATGCTGCTCACGCATGCAATCCTGTCGCGCGGTGTGAAGATCGGCATCTTCTCGCTGAACACGGGCCGTTTGCATGCGGAAACGCTCGGCATGCTGGAGCGCGTGAAAGAGCGCTATGGCTACGAGATCGAACAGTTTCATCCGCAGGCTGCTGCGGTCGACGAATACATCAGCTCGCACGGTCTGAATGCGTTTTACGAAAGCGTCGATCTGCGCAAGCGCTGCTGCGAAATCCGCAAGGTCGAGCCGTTGAACCGCGCGCTGTCGGATGTCAGCGCATGGGTGACGGGCCAGCGCCGCGAGCAGTCGGTGACGCGTGCCGAACTGCACGATGAGGAGCACGACGCCGCGCGCAACATCGCCAAGTTCAATCCGCTCGCGGACTGGACCGAAGCCGAAGTCTGGGACTACCTCAAGGCCTTCGACGTGCCGGTCAATCCGCTGCATGCGCGCGGTTATCCGAGCATCGGCTGCGAGCCGTGTACGCGTGCGATTCGTCCCGGTGAGGATAGCCGGGCAGGGCGCTGGTGGTGGGAGTCGCGCGATACGAAGGAATGCGGACTGCACATTACGACGATTACGCCGATCGCGGTGGACCGCAGCGAAAACGCCCCGGTCTGAAATCTCGCTACACTGAGGCCCTGGCTTTCAGCCTGAACGCCGCATATTGATTTGAATACTTCCGCCCACGCGCGCAACCGCGCGCCGGGCGAATCAACGAAGGACGCAGCTATGAGCGCCACGCTCGATTCCACTGTCAACGCTCCGCTTGCCAACACGGCGAATCGGATGGATCACCTCGATTGGCTCGAAGCCGAGTCGATTCACATCCTGCGCGAACTGGTCGCCGAATGCAGCAAGCCCGCGCTGCTGTTCTCGGGTGGCAAGGATTCGGTCGTGGTGCTCGCGCTTGCACTGAAGGCGTTCGGCATCGGCGCGAACCGCAAGACGCAGTTGCCGTTCCCGCTCGTGCACATCGACACCGGCCATAACTACGACGAAGTGATCGACTTCCGCGATCGCCGCGCGCAAGAGATCGGCGCGGACCTGGTGGTGGGCCACGTCGAAGATTCGATCAAGCGCGGCACTGTGCGCCTGCGCCGCGAAACCGATTCGCGCAACGCCGCGCAAGCCGTGACGCTGCTCGAAACCATCGAGCAATACGGCTATACGGCGATGATTGGCGGCGCGCGCCGCGATGAAGAGAAAGCACGTGCTAAAGAGCGCATTTTCTCGTTCCGTGACGAGTTCGGCCAATGGGACCCGAAGGCGCAGCGCCCGGAACTGTGGAGCCTGTACAACGCGCGTCTGCATAACGGTGAACACCTGCGCGTGTTCCCGATCTCGAACTGGACCGAACTCGACGTGTGGCAGTACATCGCCCGCGAACAGCTCGAACTGCCGTCGATCTACTACGCGCATCAGCGCGAGATCGTGCGCCGCAACGGCCTGCTCGTGCCAGTCACGCCGCTCACGCCGATGCGCGAAGGCGAGACCAGCGAACAGGCGCTCGTGCGCTTTCGCACCGTCGGCGACATCAGCTGCACGTGCCCGGTGGAAAGCGATGCGGACGATATCGAGAAGATCATCGCCGAAACGGCCGTGACCGAAATCACGGAGCGCGGCGCGACGCGGATGGACGATCAGGTCTCCGAAGCCGCGATGGAACAGCGTAAGAAGCAAGGTTATTTCTAAGGCATGGGACTGGAGTAAGCGCTAAAGCGCTAACTCCAGTCGACAGAGGAAATGTAGATCATGAGTATTCATCAACCAGAAGACCTCGGCGTGCTGCGTTTCATCACCGCGGGCAGCGTCGACGACGGCAAGAGCACGTTGATCGGCCGCCTGCTGTACGACAGCAAGGCAGTGTTGAGCGACCAGCTCTCGGCATTGTCGCGCGCAAAAAACAAGCGCACCGTCGGCGATGAAATCGATCTGTCGCTGCTCACCGATGGCCTCGAAGCCGAACGCGAGCAGGGCATCACGATCGATGTCGCGTACCGTTACTTCGCCACCGCCAAGCGCAAGTTCATCATCGCCGACACGCCGGGCCACGAGCAGTACACGCGCAACATGGTGACGGGCGCATCGACCGCGCACGCGGCGATCATCCTGGTCGACGCGACGCGCGTGAGTTTCATCGATGGCGTCGCGCAACTGCTGCCGCAAACCAAGCGCCATAGCGCGATCGTCAAGCTGCTCGGCTTGCAGCACGTGATCGTGGCGATCAACAAGATGGATCTGGTCGACTACAGCGAAACGCGCTTCAACGAGATTCGCGATGCGTATGTCGAACTCGCGCGCCAACTTGGCTTGACCGATGTGCGCTTCGTGCCGGTGTCGGCGCTCAAGGGCGACAACATCGTCACGGCAAGCGAAAGCATGCCCTGGTACGCGGGCGAGCCGCTGCTGGATCTGCTCGAAGCGCTGCCGGTCGAGGTGCCGATGGGCCAGGCGCTGCGTTTCCCGGTGCAATGGGTGGCGCGTCAGGACGGCAGCCAGGCCGACGATTTCCGCGGCTACATGGGCCGTGTCGAAGCCGGCGAAGTGAGGCTCGGCGACACCATTGTCGTGCTGCCGGCCAATCGCGAAGCGACCGTCGCCGAGATCATCGCGCCGGTGGTGGGTGGCACGGCGCAGGTCGACCGTGCGTTTGCCGGTCAGACGGTGACCATCCGTCTCGCGGAAGACGTCGACGTGTCGCGTGGCGATACCTTCGTGCTGCGTGAAGCGGCGCCGGAGCCAGCGAAGAAGCTGGAAGCCGACCTGTGCTGGTTCGACGACACGCCGCTGTCGACGCAACGCAAGTATCTGCTGAAGCAGACCACCAACACGGTGTTCGCGCGGATCGGTTCGATCAAGGAAGTGCTCGACGTGCATACGTTGTCGCAAGCGACTGATCGCAAGGAGCTGGCGATGAACGACATCGGCCGTGTGGCGCTGACGTTGCAGAAGCCGCTGGTGTGCGACGTGTACGACTCGCATCAGGGCACGGGCGCATTCGTGCTGATCGACGAAGCGACGCACCACACCGTCGCGGCCGGGATGATCCGGGCGTTTTCGGCGTAAGCGCGACCGGCGACGGGCGCCGCGTTGCAGCGCACGGCTGGCGCACTCACCAACAGGTTGGGGCAAATGGGCAAGGTTTATCTGATCGGCGCGGGGCCGGGTGCGGCGGACCTGATTACGGTGCGCGGCGCGCGGCTGCTGGGCGCCGCCGATGTGGTGTTGCACGACGCGCTGGTCGAACCGGCCATGCTCGACTATGCGCCTGCGCACGCGCGGCGGATTGCGGTGGGCAAGCGTTGCGGGCAATTGTCGACGGCTCAGCAGTTCATCAACAAGCAGATTGTGGATGCGGCTTTGGAGCACGCTGTCGTGGTGCGCCTGAAGGGCGGCGACCCGATGCTGTTCGGGCGCGCCGATGAGGAGATGCGGGCGCTGGAAGCCGCGGGCATCGAGTATGAGGTGGTGCCGGGGATTACCGCGGCGTTGGCGAGTGCGGCCTCGTTGAAGCGCTCGTTGACGTTGCGGGGGGTGGCGCGCAGCGTCGCGCTTGCTACCTTTAGTCGGGCGCCCGGGTCTGATGAGATTCGCGAGCAGGTGAATGCGGATTCGCTCGTGTTTTATATGGGTCGGGATAGTGGGGTTGAGATTGCGCAGCAGTTGATCGATGCTGGTAAGCCGGTTTCTACGCCAGTGGCGATTGTCGAGGCTTGTAGCACGGAACGGGAGCGGATGCTTACGTTGACGCTCGAGGAGCTTGCTGCAGGTGAGGCGCAGAGGTGGGTTGATGCTTCACAGCCTAGCCTGTTGATGATCGGGGAGGCGTTTGCTGCCAGGCAGGGGGAGCTGGTCCGCGATGCGGGGGGGATGTTGGTGGCGGCGTAGAGGTTTTTTGTTGCCTGCGCGGCGCTTTGGGTGGGCTTCTTATTGTGTTGGCCTTTCCTTGAGTTGCTTGTGGTGTTGGTCTTTCTTTGAGTTGCTTTTGGGGTGTTGGCCTTTCCTTGATTTGCTTGTGGTCTATTGGCGTTGCCCCTGTGCGGGGCGGGCACCTACTTTCTTTGCATGCCGCAAAGAAAGTAGGCAAAGAAAGCGGCTTCAAACCGCTAATTCTTAAGCGGGTCCCCTGGCTTGGAGGGGATAGTGGCGCGATTAACGAACG
>NZ_CYGX02000153.1 GCF_900019265.1 Paraburkholderia ribeironis | reverse complement strand
CATCTTCGCATCGCACGTCGGGTTGCCACCATTCATCCAGTCTCCTATGCTCTCTCAGCCGTGCTGCAGATAATCACGATCGAAACCCGCAACCAGTTGATTGAGTCGCTGCCCAAGTCTTCAGCGCGGTGGCGACGTCCTCAATGGTTTCACTCCAATCGCCGAACTTGTTTTGCCTGAATAAACTCACAGCTGCCGGATACCACGGAGAATCTATTCTGTCCTGCAGCCAGCGCCAATCGCAACCAAAGCGAGGTAGTAGTACCCAGCATGGTTTGCCGAGAGCGCCCGCAACGTGCGCGATCGCCGTATCTACACAAATCGTCAGGTCCAGTTGGGCCACAATAGCTGCTGTGTCGGCGAAATCCTTAATTTTGCTCCCCAGTTCGACGAGAGGCTGTCGAGCCGCCGCTTGCGTGAATTCATCTCCTTGCCCATGCTGAAGACTAACGAATGTTAACCCGGGAACCGACCACAGCGGAGCAAAATCCGAAAGGTTGCGCACGGAACGGTTGCTGTCGTTCCCGTGTGTTCCAGAGCCTTTCCAGACCAGCCCGATTCTTGGTCCGTCAGCTGGCAGTTGCTTCTGCCAGTATTCCAACCGCGTGGGAAGTGCGTTCACATATGGCAAGGAGTCGGGTATCGTGTCAACGGTCGTACCGAAATGCATCGGCAGACTTAGGGGAAACGTCCAGTAGTCGTGTTTCGGCACCGATCGCGAATCCGTCATCACTTCGTCAACGCCATTGACAGTCTCTAGCAGCGCGCCGAGGGCCGGGTCGCAAACCACACTGATTCGCGAAAGACCGCGTCTCTTGAGTAAGGGAATATAGCGGGCGAACTGTATACAGTCGCCGAATCCCTGTTCCGGCATGACCACGAGAGACTTGCCGGCGAGAGGCTCGCCCTGCCACTGTGGATACGAAAACTTAGGCACCGTCATTTTTCGATCGCTCATGTTCGGACTGTAGCGGGCCTCATAGTTCGGCCATGCTTCGGCATATCTTCCTGCAGCAAGGAGCACCATGCTCAGATTGAAACGGGCATCGACATAGTCAGGATTCAATTCAAGTGCTTGGACAAAGCACGGTTCCGCTTCGGAAACACGACCGATGCTAGACAATAAATTACCCAGATTGTTGTGGGCTGCAGGATACTTTGCGTTGAGCGAGAGCGCATGATTAAAAGCAGCTTCCGCCTGGACGTGACGCCCGGTTTTTCCCAGCAGGATTCCGAAGTTGTTGTACGCCTGTGCGTGATCGGGTTCTAACAGTAGTGCATGGCGAAAAGCGGCCTCTGCTTCTACGAGTCGCCCGGCTTCGCTAAGAGTTTGCGCTACATTATTCCATGCCTCCCCTGAATCAGGCCTAAGGTCCAGTACGCGTCGAAAGGCAACCTCCGCTTCCACCGCTCGCTGGGTCTGGGCAAGGAGAATACCTAGATGATTGTGCGCTTCCGCCAGATCGGGTTTCAAATCCAATGCCTTCCGGAAAGCGGCCTCTGATTCGGCATGCTTACCCTGACAACGAAATGCCACACCAAGATCGGTCATGAAAACAGCATCTCTGCGGTGTGCTAGTGCGGCGAGGATGAGCAACTCCGCTTTGCCTGGTTGGCCTCTTTGCAATTCGATTGCACCTAGCAGGTGCAAAGCGTCAGCATGCGTCGGATCGATCGACAGAAGCTGCCGGTACGCTGCTTCTGCCTCGACCAATCGGCCTGCCCGGTGTGCGGCAACAGCGACCTCAAACAGGTTCATGGTGCGTCCTTTGCGCGATAGTGAGTTTTGCCTGTATGTCGTTGGACGCGATTGAAGTTGAGGCATCTTGTACGTTGGTCAATCGGGCAACTCTGTCAGCGTGGTGGGTATAGGCCGCCTTTGCATCCAACTGGTTGCGGGTTTCGATCGTGATTATCTGCAGCACGGCTGAGAGAGCATATGAGACTGGATGAATGGTGGCCACTCGACGTGCGATGCGAAGATGTGCCT
>NZ_CYGX02000213.1 GCF_900019265.1 Paraburkholderia ribeironis | reverse complement strand
TGAACACGATCGTGTTCATCACATACATCTGGCCGTGGCAAGCGCCCGAATTTCCTCCCGAGCGATTGATCTCTTCCATGATGACCGACGCCTCGGCCATCGACAGCCCGGGGCCGCCGTAGTCCTGCGGAATCAACGCGGCCAGCCATCCCGCCTTGGTGAGCGCGTTGACGAATTCCTCCGGATAGCCGCGAGTTTCGTCGATCTTGCGGTGATATTCAGCCGGAAACTGTTTGCACAGGTTGCCCACGGCGTCGCGGATTTCCTGGTATTGATCGGGAGTGGAAAAAATGGAGGTACTCATGAATCAAGTCCTGTAATTTGCTCGACGTTAAACAATTTTTCGCAACCTCAGATCGGCTATGGCCTGCGCATCGAGACCAATGCTTGTCAGGATTTCGTCGGTGTGCTCGCCTGTTAGCGGTGGCCGCGTCCGGATCTCGGGCGGGGTACGCGACAGCGACACGGGGGTTGCAAAAATAGGCACCTTTTTTGGCGCACCGGGGTAATCCATCCATTA
>NZ_CYGX02000219.1 GCF_900019265.1 Paraburkholderia ribeironis | reverse complement strand
CTTCACCTCAACGACGGACCTCGCAACGCGATGGGATGGTGAAGTTTACGTCGAGGTGCACCACAAACATGCAGTACCCGTCGAAAAGCAACAACAGTTGCAAGAGCTGGGAATACCGGTTGTAGAGATCAAGCTGCCAGAATTCTTCAACTATCGTCGCGAACATGACAGCACGCCGGAACTCGAAGAGGAGCATGTGGCTTGGATTTGCAGGACGTTACAGGAGGGAGGTTTCTTGGCCGGAGAAATCATTAGTGACAGGCGCTCAAAAGAGTTTCTCGAGGCAAAGGTTCGAGAGCTTGAACAGACGTTGACTGCTGCCGACGCCAGCCGAAAAACAATGGAAGATGATTACAAAAAACGTCTTGCACAGGCTGGCGAAGAAGTCTCACAATTGGGAAAGGACGTTGTCGACCAGCAGTCAGGAGCAAGTCGGATTGCGACAAAAGTCGCCTCTCTGGAAGGTGAACTTGCCGATGCGCGAAAACGCCTCACGGCTGCGAATGACAGTGTCGCTGCAGCAAAATCAGAAGCCGATAAAGCTGGCAATCTGGCGAAAGTCACTGGCGTCGAGCTTGCGACGCTGCGAAAGA
>NZ_CYGX02000067.1 GCF_900019265.1 Paraburkholderia ribeironis | reverse complement strand
GGCCTTTATCGATCAGCATCGCGACACCTTCGGGGTCGAGTCGATCTGCAAGGTCTTGCGGATTACACCGTCGGGTTATCGGCGTCATGCCGCACAGCTTCGCGATCCGTCGCGGCGCTGTGCCCGAGCGAAACGCGACGAGTTTCTGCGTCCGGAAATCAAGCGAGTCTGGCAGGCCAACATGCAGGTCTACGGGGCCGATAAAGTCTGGAAGCAGATGAACCGGGAAGGTATTACGGTGGCACGTTGCACGGTCGAGCGGCTGATGAAACAACATGGTTTGCGCGGCGTGATTCGTGGCAAGCGCTTCGCACGACCATTCCCGATGTTGTCGCTGCGCGCCCGCTGGATCGGGTGAGGCGCCAGTTCAAGGCCGACCGGCCGAACCAGCTCTGGGTTTCGGATTTCACGTACGTCTCGACGTGGCAGGGCTGGCTCTATGTCGCATTTGTGATCGACGTGTTCGCCCGGCGCATTGTCGGCTGGCGTGTTAGTGCGTCGATGATCACGGACTTCGTTCTGGATGCGCTTGAACAAGCCCTGTCCGCTCGCCAACCAGACAACGACGGCACGTTGACCGCAATACGTCAGCATTCGATACAGCGAGCGGCAGGCCGAAGCTGGCATCGAACCATCCGTCGGCAGCCGCGGCGACAGCTACGACAATGCGCTGGTTGAAACGATCAATGGCCTGTACAAGGCCGAACTGATTCATCGGCGCGCTCCGTGGAAAACGCGAGAATCTGTCGAGCTGGTGCCGCGCTTCAGGTGTATTAGCCTGAACCGGACCTGACAGACAGTCGCACGCTGCTTACGGCGTCCAGCGATGCACGATGATGCTCGAGCCGTTGTAGTTGTCTTTGGTGATCACGTACTCACCGCTTGCTCGCAGAAACGCTCGCAGCCCGTACATCGAATCGACGTCGTTGCCGACATCCACAGTACCGGGACTGTTGTTGATGAGCGTTGCGTCCAGATTGCCGGTGTCCAGATTGAACGCGTCGATGTTCGGCACCGTGTGAACATAGCTGACAAAAAGGTAATTGCCGGCTGCCGTAATCGACTTCGGATTCGCACTGGTGAGATTGATCACAGGCTGAGGCTGGGTGGTATTGCCCGCACTCCAGCCGTGATAGACCTCGATGCGCGACTGCATCGCCGTCCAGTCCCAACTGCCCGCCGCGCCTTGCGCAAGAATCATCGTGTCGGTCTCGGGCAGATAGATGATGCGCGTGAGCGGCCGGATACTCAGCGGGATTCTGATCGGGACGGCAGGACCCCACAATGGCTTGCCGTTTCCGTCGAAACCCGTGAGCGGGTAGTGATAGATATGGTTGGCTCTATCGAGGCCCGCCCACACATCGCCCCGGCTATCGATGCAGAAGCCGCCCGTCACCTTCACGGTCGTATTGAACGCGGGCCCCGGCAGCGACGCATCCGGTATCGCAATGTAGCCGCTTGCCGCATTGAAATGATAGAAGTTAAACGTATCCGGGTTCTGGCCCGACGCGACCAGTATACGGTTGCCGCCTACCGTGACGAGTTGACCGAAGTGCTGCCCGCGCTGCGTGTCGTTGATGTTCAGGCGCGGGTCCGATGGATAAGTGAACGGGTCGACGGTATTCGCAACGAAAGTGCCGCCCGCGCTGCCCGTGTAAATGTGCGCACCGCTGTAGAAATACGCGCCGTCCGTCGAGGGGTCCGGTGCCGCTACCGCTTCGAAATTCAGCGCCTGCAGCTTCCATTTCAAGTTGCCGGCGCTGTCATACGCATGCAGATCGGTCGGGCCATTGCGGCCAAGGTCCCAGCCGCCACCCCACGGATTGTTGAGCACGTACAGGTTGCCTGCTGCGTCCTTGCCGATTCCCGCGACGCGCGCGAAGCGCTTGTCGCCGACCTGGCCTTTGATTCCGGTGGTCGTGTCCAGATAACCGGCCTGAATGCCGAACGTACTGGCCAACGTTGGCGCGCCCGCCACGTTGTAGATCTTGATGTTCATGTCGGGGCCTTCGTCGCCGACCATAAGGCGTCCCGTCGACGCATCGAAGTACAGCGCCGAAGGCCGCGATGCTGCGGGCATCTGGATCGTGTTCAAAGGCGCACCGCCCGCGCTGAACTGCGCTACCACGCCAGCACTTTTGCGCGCGACCCACAGATTGCCCGCGCTATCGAGTGCAAGCGCGCCGGGACCCGATACGGCGATGTCCTGCTGCCACACGCCGTCCGTCGTATAGACGCGCACGCGGTTGCCGTAGAAGTCGCTGACATAGAGCAACGCGCCCGCCGTGGCGAGGCCGGTGATGACATCGGCGTGAGGTATGCCGGTCCACACGCTGACGGGGATGCGCAGTTCGAGCGCTTTCGTTGCGCGGTTGTAACGCCCTGCCGAGCCGCTGCCGAACGACCGGTTGTACTGCAAGGCCGTGAAAATCGACGTCGCATTCCCCGTAATCGCGCTGCCCTGAAAATCAGCGTGCGTGCCGATCGAACCGAGGCTCTGGCCGCTCTGATAGATCGCGACCCCGCCCTCGTTTTCGTCCCACAGCGACGACGTATAGATCACGCCTTCCGGCGCGACCCACATCGAACGTGCGCCGTTGCCCACGTGCGCGGCCAGCGTGCCATAGGTATTGGCGAGCCAGTCGGTCGCGTATTGCGCATGGCACACGCAGGCAAGCGCCAGCAGCGCGAAGCCGAGCAACGCGGCATGGATTCGTTTTGCAACCATGAACGGGAGCCCTTTTGCAGTACTTCATTTCGGTCATAACGAGCCTGATCGTGCGCAGGCGTTCACACGCGAAAGTGCCGGATCACGTTTCGGCCAGCATCTGCCTGATGACCTGCTCGATGTCTCGACAGGCTGCCCGCCGCTCGCCAGATAGCGGCAGTTGAAGATGATGGCCGGCACCGACTGAATGACTTGCGACTGGAATTCGTGTTCTTCCGCGCGGACTTCGTCGGCATAGTCGCCGTTTTGCAGCACCTTGCGCGCCGCGTCGGCATTCAGTCCCACAGACTGGGCTGCTTCGACAGGCACGTCATGATTGCTCGGATCGCGGCCATCGGAATGATAGGCCCGCAGCAACGCGAGCTTGAGCGGCAACGGCTTGCCTTCGAGGCCGGCCCAATGCAACAGGCGGTGTGCATCGAACGTGTTGTAGACATGCGTGCGCGGGCCGAAGTTCAAACCGACGTTCGCGCCGCGCTCGCGGATCATTGCCTGCGTTTGCTCGATCTGCTCAGGCGTGCGCCCGTATTTCTTGCCCAGATAGTCGACAATCGCCTCGCCCTCGGGGCCCATCTGCGGATTCAGTTCGAACGGATGCACGACGAGCTGCGCGTCCCACTGCATCGCCGAGGCGCGACAACGCGAGTTGCAGCGACGAGAGGCCGATTGCACACCAGGTGCATACAATGTCGGAAACGAAATCGATGGTGAGCGGTTGCGGCATGGTTTTCCTAAGGCCTGTGTGGAGAGCCGTATTGTCACCGATCCTGGCCGGACTTCACCTATGTCTCGACATGACAGGGCTGGCTGTACGTGGCTTTCGTGATCGACGTATTCGCCCGTCGCATCGTTGGCTGGCGCGTAAGTTCGTCGGTGTCCACGGACTTCGTTCTGGATGCACTTGAAGAGGCGCTGTACGCGCGCCAACCGGGCAACGCTGGGACTTTGACACACCACTTTGATAGAGTCTCTCAACCTAGGTTCAAGGAATAGATGTGGGGTCGGAAATTCGGAGAGGTCGGAAAGTCATACTGCCTTAAAAATCTCGCGACCCTGTCCGAACAAGCGGCGCCACCTCTGTTCCAGTGCAATACCGGCTCGTCCTATGGTCGTTTCTCAAGTAAGCGTAAGCTCGATCATACGTACTACCGACTTCATAAAGTTTCTTATGGGACAGAAGACTAGCGACACACAGTGTCGCATTCGCGACACTGTGTGTCTTCATTGTCGACGTGTTTGTCGTGAAAAACGGGGAATTCCGATTCGAGCGGTTATCTGGGCTGTTGGCACGACCATCGCTCTTGCGTCACATGAACTCCGGAGAACCGAAATGTCCAACACTGCAAAGATCCTTTTCCTGACTTCAGGGGCGTATTTTGTTGTTAACGGAGAAGCTGGCGCCGCTGGAACATCTCAAATGGTAAGAGCGGGGGGACGGTCCGGAGAGTTGCGAGAACGTAAAAGACTGAAGTCGTTCGTTAATAGCGGAGGCCAACGGGTTAAGAGTCGCTAACAAGAAAGACCAGGTCATCGCGCCATGCACTTTTGGCGTTGTAGGTGACATGGCATGAAAGAAGATCAGCAATGAATTGTGGAAGGCGCTGCAATCGCTGCCGCCGGTTGTGGAGCCGTCGGCCAAACGAGGCCGTCCGCGTGTGGATGTTCGGGCGGTGCTGAACT
This sequence comes from Paraburkholderia ribeironis, assembly GCF_900019265.1. Classification (GTDB taxonomy): domain Bacteria; phylum Pseudomonadota; class Gammaproteobacteria; order Burkholderiales; family Burkholderiaceae; genus Paraburkholderia; species Paraburkholderia ribeironis. Next base: position 25,212 of record NZ_CYGX02000067.1, on the reverse strand, counting down.
TCATCCTGTTTTGTTCTGCATAGCGGCATCCCGTGGGAAGACCTACCTGAAGAACTTGCGTTTTGGCAGCCGCATGACGTGCTGGCGTCGCCTGCGAGACTGGAAGGTCAGCGGCGTTTGGGAGCGGCTGCATTTGGCTCTGCTCAAGCGCCTACGCGAACACGACCAAATCGACTGGAGTCGAGCCAGCATCGACGGCGCAACGGTGGCCAGCCCCCGGGGGCGCAGACCGGACCGAACCCAACGGATCGCGGCAAGATCGGCAGCAAGCGTAATCTCGTCGTAGACCCGCGCGGCGGGCCGCCCACCGTGCTAATTCCCACCTGCTTGAGCCAGTCGGCAAGCTCGTGAAGCTCTTTCATGAAACTGCGGAACGAACGCACAGGTTCGGCGTCGCGTTCTGGGCCGACCGCGACCACATCAAACTGCGAGCCGAAAGAGATCGCCTCACGGCGTCACCAATGCTGGGTCCGCATCGGTCCTTGGACCCCGTTTTTTTAACGGGATGAGTCACCAAAAAGCAAACGGCCGCTCCCTTCGACTGCGCTCAGTGTAGTACGCCGGCAAGAGTTTCTGCCTTTCGGGCAGGGGCGCGCCCCGTGCAAGGGTGTATGGCAGCGGGTTGTGAGTGCACTGGCAGGCCAGACGGAAATCGAACACCAGGCGTACAGGCTGTGGGGTCTGATGCCCAACCTCTGCGCCACATCCGCCACCGAATGACCGCGCTCAGTGACTTGCCTGACTGCCTCAATCTTGAACTCATCCGTGTACCGCTTGCCGCTCATACTGACCTCCTGGGTAGCCATAAGTTATGGCTCGAAGATGTCTACGAAAGGTTGGCCGGTCCACTTCCGAACAAAGCCATGACGACAACGAATACTAAGGTCTCCATCTGTCTGCCCACGTGCAATCGCCCGCACCTGATCGCCCAATGCATCGATTCGTGTCTGATGCAAACGCACACGAACATCGAGATCGTGATCGGCGACGACTCGAAAGATGACCACACTCAGCGGTTGATCGCCTCGCGTTACGGGCATGAGAAGCGTATACGCTACCAGCGCAACATGCCGCCGCTCGGACAGGCGCGTAATGTCGCCAGCCTTTTTGCGCGAGCGATCGGCGCCAGGATCCTGCTGATGCACGACGACGACTACCTGGTCAGGAACGGTGTCGCAAGGCTGCTCGAGCAATGGAGCGTCCATTCCGACCTCGAAGTCGCATTTGGCAATCAATATGAAGTCGATCAGCATGGCCGCGTCGCCCCCGACGCGAGCCGAAGGCTTAACGCCGACTTTCATCGAACCCCGGTTGCGGCCGGCATCCAGGAACCGCCGGGACGCGTGGGTCTCATACAGATGTTTCCGAACAACGGCTGGCTCGCTAACGCGGAACTCGTAAAGAGGATCGGCTACAAGGAGCAGTACGGGACGTGCTGCGACTTCGTGTTCGGTACGGAGCTATGTCTCGCCGCACGCCGTGTGTGCTATCTGAACGAATATGTGTCTTATTACCGGAAAACGGACGTCTCGATTTCGCAGACCACGCGCGGCACGACAAGCGCGGCGACACTAACCGCATGGCATTTCGTCAAGAGTCTCGAACTGCCGCCGGCGCTCGAGCCGGCACGCAAGCTTGCCTTGCGCCGACTCGTGCCGATCGTTGTGTCGCTGCATGCGCAAAACCGCGAGCCGCGCGCCGGATTGCGTCTCGCGCTGTCCCACCTGTATGCGTACAACTTCGGGTTTAACCCGCGGCTCTATTTTCACCTGTGGATGATTTTGAAGGCAATGTGGCGTTTGCTGTAACGGTTCGCTGCGAAAGAGGTATGGCCGGGATTCGATAAAAATCCGCCACATCTCAAGTCTAAAAGGCCAGTTCAAAAAATTCCTGTGAGGGGCTGGTAAGAAGCGCTCATGATGTGGCATCCGGCTGACGTAAAACGAAGCAATGTTGACACCGCATCATGTCCACAGGAGCAGGGAGTAAGCGCCTGAGTTGGAAGCAATCACCGTGCGGCGCATCGATGCGGCCGAAAGGGCAGCGGCGCGTGTCTGGACCGGAAACTGGCAGCGCATGCTGCCGTAATGGTCGTCGCGCGCGGCCTCATAAAGCCTTCGATGCTCGACACGATTGAGCGGTTCGTCGCGTCACCTCAATCGCTGCTGTCGATCGAGCGCGAGTTTTCGACAGGCGATCCCGTGCTCGTTCGAGCGGCCGCTTTTGAACTGTTGCACCGCGGTCGCATCCAGGCGCTCGAGTTATGCACTGAAACCCTGTCGTGGCTGACGCGCTTCGCTGCGGTTGAGGCCGGATTATGAGTCGCCGCAGACCCGAATTCCAGACGCTGGATCTCGCCGCGTGGCCAACACTCGCATGGATTGGGCTCGATGCCGCTCAGTCGATTTATCCAAACCCGCTTAAAATTCCTTCAGTCATCTTATTTGCATCGTAAGCGCTGTGCATTATCGGCAAATAAACGCCACGCTACCTTCATAAACAAGTCCACCGCACTCAATTACGTCTTGATGGTTTTCAATGCTTTTTCTATGATAAAAGCCGGCCGGCGTCAGGCCGGAAATCATTTTGCATAGACGGGGCGCTGGGCGCATTGATGCGTCAAGCAGGGTTCGCTAGTTACTTAACGACGGTGTCACGATGGCATCATTAAACAAGAGCCTTCAGGAGCAGCGCTGCCTGCTGCGTGCACATCATGTATTCGGTAGGGATCCAGAACATTGCCATACGGTGATTGCCGATCCACGCGTATCGAGAATCCATGCAAGCATCAGTTGGCAGGCGGGCAATTGGGATCTGCGCGACTACAGCCGCAATGGCACATGGGTATCGCAGACGTTGATCGAGAAAGGCGAGCACGTCGTGTTGCGGCCTGGCGATCTGATCCATTTCGGTGGCGTCGATTCGCCGGTCTGGCGAGTCGAAGATCTCGACAGTCCCGCCGATATGCTTTGGCCTATGTGCGAAGCTGCCCGTCCTATCGTGCTCGATTTTTGTCACGTTTTACCGGGCGATACGCACTACTCCGTTACGGTGATGCGCTCGAGCGAAGGTGAGTGGCTGTGCGATGACACCACGCCCGCGCGCGTGCTTCACGATGGCGACGAAGTGAGATACGGTGCGCTCCGCTGGAAACTCGTGCTCGCGACGCGCAACGACGGCACGGCCGCGCTCCCGCGTGCGCCGCAATCGTTCGCGCTGGTTCAACGTGTCGATTTCATGGTGAGCCGTAATGAGGAGCATGTCGTGGCCGAGCTGCATACGCGCGGCGCGGCAATCCAGCTTGGCGACCGCGCTCATCACTATTGCCTCGTGACGCTTGCAAGAGCGCGCAACGTCGATGCGCGCGCCGGCTACGATGTCACGTCGCAAGGCTGGATCGAAGTCGATGTGCTGGCGCGTATGCTCGGCACCGATGTCTCGCACGTCAACGTCCAGATTCATCGCGCGCGCATGCAATTTGCGTCGCTGCTCTCACCGGGCTCGCCGGAGCTCGTCGAGCGTCGGCGCGGCAGCGTACGTTTCGGCGCGCTCGCATTTCGCATCGTGCGGGCCGACAGGCTCGAATGCCAGTCGATTCCGGCTGATCCGGCAGATACGCGGCGCTATCGGGATCATATGGACGCTGCGTTAGCGCCCTCCAGGTGAACCATCAGGTTTCCGCTGTGTGTATGGCGGCATGCGCGGCTCCAGTCTCGCGTGGTTCCTGAAGCGGGCATCGTGGAGTCGTCATGCGCAGTGAGCACGTCGCCGGAACTGCACGGCGGGCAACGCTACGTGCTGGGGCCACTGATCGGCGAAGGCGCCATGGGTCGGGTCTACCGGGCGACGTGCGCGGATTCGCTGGAGACCGTCGCCATCAAGATATTGCGGGAGGACGGGTCGCTTGTGCCGCCCGAGCGCGCTCGCTTGCGGACACGTTTCCGCCGCGAAATGGCGCTATGTGCGCGACTGCACCACAAGAACGTGGTTGCGCTGCTGGATAGCGGCGAGACGCCGGACGGACGGCTTTTTGCCGTGTTCGAATACGTCGCCGGCCGCACGTTGCGCGAGGTGCTGGCTGCCGACGGCGCGTTCTCGGCCGTCACGATGGGCATGTTGATGCTCCAGGTGCTCGACGGTCTCGCGAGCGCCCATCGAAGCGGCGTCGTTCACCGCGATTTGAAGCCGCAGAACGTGATCGTCACGACGATCGACGGCGAACTGTCGGCGAAGATTCTCGACTTCGGCATCGGCGCGCTGCTTTCCAATGCGCGGCGCGGCGACGAACCGACAATCACTCAATCAACTGAAGTGCTAGGCTCGCCGCAATATTGTTCGCCGGAACAGTTGCGCGGCGAACCGCTCACCGCGAAAACCGATCTCTACGCATGGGGCCTTGTCGTCATCGAATGCCTGATCGGGAAGCCGGTGATGCAGGGCGAAAGCATTGCCGAAATTCTCTATCGGCAATTGAGCCCGGTGGACGTCGCATTGCCCGCGTCGATTGCCGCCCATCCGCTCGGTACCGTGTTACGCAGCGCACTCAACAAGGATCCCCGGCAACGCGCGGAGTCGGCCGAGGTGCTCGCGGAGCGCTTCCGCGCGATCCATTTCGAGGCGCTTGTCGGCGCAATGCAGTACCGTTCCCCGCGCCGTGAGCCACGTAGCACCGCGTCCGCGGGCATGGCTGCCGGGCGGCGCCAGCTCACGGTGCTGTGCTGCCGCGTGACGCTCGTCGGCAGCGGCGCGTCCGTTCGTGAGACTGACGAGCTCGCGAACGAAGACGCGCTCGACGCATATGAGGCGCAATGGCTCACGCGTTGTGCCGATATTGCCGTGCGCTACGGTGGCCATGTGTGCGGGTCCCTTGGCGATACGCAGATGTTCTTTTTCGGCTATCCGGAAGGAATCGACCGGCCCGCGCAGCGTGCATGCCGGGCCGCGCTGGATATCATCCGCCAGGCTGCCCGGTTCGAAACGCCGGATCGACAGGCGGCTTCGTCCGTCGACCACTCGATTCCATCCCGCAGCCATATCGAGGTCGCCGCAGCGCTCCACGTCGGTTCAGTGCTTGTTCGGGCGGCTGTGTTGCCCACCGGAGTAACGACCAGTGCCGCGGCCGGACTGCTGCGTCTTGCGCCAGCAGGGTGCATTCTGTTGAGCGACGAAGCAGCACGCATAGTCGAGCGTCATGTCGATCTGGTTGACACGCCACTGCGGTTTGCCGTTCCGGGCAGGCCGGCGCAACCGGTCCGTGAACTGCTGGGCGAGCGCGACGAGCATGCGCCGTTCGCCTCGCTCGAACACACCATCTCGCAGCCGATGGCGCCGAACGCACCCATCGTGCCGATGATCGGCCGGGATCGCGAGTGCACGGAGCTTCTCAACGCGTGGCAAAGAACGATTCACGATATGGCCTGCCATGATGATGAGCGTGCACCGCGGGCGCGTCGCGCGACGCTGGTAGTCGGTGATGCGGGCATCGGCAAATCACGTCTGATCCACGCGCTGCGCGAAACGGTCCGCGCGCATGGACAGGCGGTCGCCGACTGCGTATGCCTGCCCGAGCAGGTAAATCAGGCGCTCTTTCCGATTCTTCGGTTCGTCGACGCGCATTGGCTGGTGGGAGCCGATCGCACGAATCTCGTCAGCAAGCTCGACCGCTTACTGGAGCCGCTCGACTGCGATCGCGCTGCCGCCCGTGCCGCGCTGGGCACGTGGCTGGGGTTCTCCGAAAGCAGCGATGCCGAGATGCTGGGCTCGTCGGGTCCGCGACAGTGGCAGGCATTGTTCGACGTGCTGTGCCGTTTGATTGCATCGCTGGGTGGCGGCGGTCCCGTGCTGTTGATCGTCGAAGACGTGCAGTGGGCCGACTGCGCAACGCTGGAGTTTCTCGACGAGTTATTACGGCATCCGCGTTGCGTGCGTGTATGCGTCATGCTCACCTCGCGCGCCGAGCAGCTTGCGCGCTGGCGCGGAAAAGTTGAGCGCGTGGTGCTCCGGCGGCTGCCGCGAACTGGGGCGCGCAGCCTGATCGAGTCACTGCTGGGTGAAGTGGCGTTGGACGAGGCGTCGTTCGAATGGCTCGAAAAATGCACGGCAGGGGTGCCGCTCTACATCGAAGAGGTGATCCGTGAACTGCAGCTTGCCGGGATGACGGCAGAGCGGGATGCGACATTGCGCAATCTCGCGGCCCAGGTGGATTGCCGCTTGCCCGGTAGCTTGCGCGAGATGCTGGAACTGGCGCTCGAGCGCGTGGACGGTGCACGGGAAGCGCTTCAACTGGCAGCAACGATCGGTCTTGAAGCTGACGCACGCCTGATCGAGGATGCGTCGGCGCTCGACCTTTCCGCACTCGACGAAGAACTGAGACGCCTGGTGGAAGGCCGCATTCTCTATCCGCTGCATCGGCTCGGCGGCGTGACTTACGTATTTCGTCATGCATTGCTGCGCGAGGCCGCATACGAGTCGATGCCCGGCACGGTCCGGCGCGCGTGCCACGAGCGCGTTGCCAGAGCGTTGAGCGCACGCTCGGGCTGCGGGGACGCGGCATCCTCATCGGTGCGCATTGCCGAACACTTCGCTCGCGCGCAGATGTTTGCCGAAGCGGTGCCCTACGGAATCAAGGCGGCACGGCACGCACTCGAACGCGCGCTGCACGACGACGCGATCCGTTATGCGCAAACTGTGCAAGGCTGGCTTCAGCATGCCGACTATCCTGGGCGCGAGGACGATGCGGTCGCAAACGACGTGACGCTTGCGCACGCGCTGATGGCCAGAGACCGTTGATCGAAATCGGGAACGCCTCATCTGTTCAGCCTGCGATTCAAAGCGTTGGTCACAAGCAATTCGCCCGGTCTCTGCCACGCATGCCGCCATGCTTCACAAATCAGACAATCCTTTCTTTTTTTCGAGCCGTCGCGCGCCAGTCCGTACTTTGTACGCATGCTCAGCCTTCCAGAGGTTCTGGTGCAAATAGGCTGTACTGACGAGAAGGTAGCTATAGAAAGGATGCCTTATCTATAAGCATGGACAGCGTTCCATACGCTAGGCATAGCGGTCTTTGAGATCGAGCTTCGCGAGATTGAATTGGCCTTTGCGAATGCGATGCATCAACTCGATGCCGGCAAAAGCGATCGCTGCGTTCCTGAAACGCTTGAAGCCGAGCATGACATCGGTTCGGGACTTGATGTGGCGATGGTCCTGTTCGATCAGGTTGTTGAGATATTTCGAAAATCGAACCTTCGTGTCCTTCGGCAGCAGGCCATCGGCCTTCATCTCGCGCACAGTGGTGCGAGGCGGCATAGCCGTCGAGCGTGATGATTGCCGGCGGCCGGTCCTGATGTTTGACAGCTTTGCTGAAAAATGCTTTAGCCGCCTTCACGTCACGTTTCGCCCTGAGCAGGAAGTCGGGAAGCACTGCGCAAGATCGTGACCGACCAGTTGCGTGCTAATGCGGCGCGAATACTTTAACGTGACAACGCCGACATATGACGTCGGAAACTGGACAAACAGGACAGCCACTCTCAAAGATTATCGTGCTGTGTCGGCTATCCTGCGTGGTCTCAAACCGGGGGAGCAAGTGGCATATAGATTGCATTGAACTTTCAGACATGTTCGTATATCCGGAAATGTCATACGCGCTTCTCCTCGGCCCAATCAACCATTAAGGTGAAAAGATGCCCATTTATTTCTTTCACTTCCAAACCAGGTCGGACTATGTGCTTGGTGTAACCCAGCAAAGCGCAGAAGAGAACTTGTCCTTCGCAGAAAGGCCGCGCCGTCAACCGTAGGCCGGATGAATGCGGCACTGCGAGCAGGGCGGTGGCATTCGGCAAAGCGGCCTCGGCACCTATTTTTCCAGTACGAATGAAATAAAAGCGCCAATTTGCACAAGAGTAGCTAACACAAGTCATACGTGATCGCAGTTGATACAGTACTTTACCATCGACTTTCAAGGAGCCTATTATGTGCAAGATTAAGAAAATGGCGTTTGGCGGGCTAATTGTCATCACTTTGGTAGGAGCCACTGCGTCTGCACTGGCTGAGGAATCGAAGCCGGCGGCCAATCAAGATTGTCTTTGGACCGACATCGGAAGTGGCGACTACATAATTTGTCTCTAAGAGTGGCTAACACAACCTGGAGATCAGGGCATAGGCCCCGTATCTTGGGGGCATGCAAGACGCAAATCGAGGGTTGGCCGGGATTCGCAAAAAATGCGCCATATCCCGGCCTAAGCAGCTGATTTGAATGCGAAATCGATGGTCGGATCGAGCGGAGGCACGGAGCGCTGGAGATCCAGCAGATAGTCCCACTGCACGTTGTACAGGATCACCATGTTCGCGACGAGATGGTTGTACTTGATGACCTTGCACTGCTCATGCCGGACGTTTCCGCGATGACGCCTTCGCCGCCAAACAAGTGAACCGTAACCTTTCGACCTGTTACATCGCGATCACCACCTCAAACCGATTCGCCGGCAGTCACCTTTCTTGTCGTGCAGGACCGTTGCGAAATCAACGTCCAACGGCAAAACCGTGCTCTTCGATCCGAACTATGGAGAGTGTGTCACATGACGTCGACTCATTATTCCAAAGCCTCAGCAACCGCTCCAAGAATCCGAATGGACAGCATTTGTCGACAGTGACCACGCAGTGCGGGTTGGGGTAATGGATCCTATGTGCAGGAGAGCTACCGACAAACCGAGTCATATAATGGGTAATTTGAATTTCACCACAACCGACGAAGCCTGGGATGCCGCGCGATGACACTCCGGCAGTCCGACGGGCAGCAAAATGCTGAGCGTCGCCAGCCAGCTTCCGGCGCGCTAGGCCATTCACGAAAACGTCCGCGTCAGACCGCCTCTGTACAATTAAATAGCTGTTGTTCCGACGATTTCCCTCCAACTGATGGATAGGCCACAAGATGCGCTTCAAGGGTCTTGATCTTAACCTTCTCGTCGCACTGGATGCGCTAATGGCGCAGCGTAACTTGACGATGGCCGCGCGCAGCATCAACCTCAGCCAACCCGCGATGAGTGCGGCCGTCAGCCGGCTACGCGACTATTTCAGCGATGAACTGTTTGTGATGAACGGGCGTCAGTTCGTCCCGACAGCGCGGGCAATAGAACTCGCAGGACCAGTTCGCGAAGCGTTGCTGCACATCCAGTGCTCCATCATGAGCGCGGACAGGTTCGACCCGACGCAGTCAGTTCGTCGCTTCAGGATCTGCCTTTCGGACTTCATGATGCGCGTATATTTGCGCAACGTTATAACCCGCGTGGCGCAGGAAGCGCCCTCCATCAGCTTTGAACTGGTACTCGTCGACGACGATCCCAACGAGCTACTTCGGCATGGTGACTCAGATTTTCTGATCCTGCCGGAGTTCTTCACGGTGCATACGCACCCCAGAGCGCGGCTGTTCGACGAGAGGCTCGTATGTGTGGGCTGCATGAGCAACGAGCAGATGGCGGGTGGACTCTCGCTCGACCAATACATGTCGATGGGCCACGTTACTGTGAAATTCGGGCGCTGGCGGAAACCCTCGATCGAGGAATTATTTTTACCGGGTATTGGACTCCAAAGGCGCATTGAGCTCGTCGTTCCGAGCTTCAGCTTGATTCCACCCATGCTCCAGGGCACCAGCTACATTGCCACGATTCCCTTGAGACTGGCCACGCATTTCGCGGAAATCATACCCCTTCGAATCGTCGAAGTCCCCCTGCCGCTTGCCACATTCAGCGAGGCCATTCAATGGCCTGCGCGACATAACGGGGAGCCTGCGAGCGTCTGGATGCGCAAGCTGCTATTGCAAGAGGCCCAATGCTATCGAGGCCAGTATTTCGACCGATCTAAACCAGGGCCGTGCCGGTAGCTCGGTGGGGCATTTAACGAGAGTTCGCGGGTTTCTGCCTGATCGACAAGTCGTTTGCGCAGATCTCCCTGAACAACAGCACAGCGAAGGGTATCCATTTATCGAAGCTCCATACGGTGATGGGATAACAATTTAGGGCTGGGACCGCAGCGTGGCGCATTCACGTTAAATTGCCCGGGACGCAACAGCGGAGAGGACCCAGACTTGCTCAGAAAATCTATGGTCATCCCCATTTTGCAATCGTGATTTTCGATGTCGTTGCTGGTTTGCGTAAATATATTCGGCGTCATTGTGGGGATCACTCCCCGCGCCACGATGAGATCCGCGCCTGACAGTCCTACAAACGGAAGCAGTCTCGAAGACTTGTTTTCTGAACAGGTTTGCTACCAGGCCACTGTGCCGTTTACGTCATCTGCATCTGTATTGTTTGCCGTCACCCATCTCTGCCGCAAGCACGCTTGCTGTTATCGGGCCGACTCCGGGAATAGTCAGCAGGCGCTGGCCCAGATCGTCGTCCGCAAGTTGGCGGGTCATTTCCTTGTCAATCTCACTGATCTGTTCGTCGAGATACTTGAAATTTAAAATGACCGTGCAGGCGCTCGAGAATTGCGACCATACGTGGCGGAAGCGAATGTTCGGCGAGCACGGCTCGCAGACGCGCGATGACGGCTTTGCCGACGGGCAGGCTGATGCCGAATTCCAGCCAGCAGGAAGCCGTGCATCTGATTGACTGTCTTCGTGCGATCACGCACGAGCAGTTCTCGCACGCGGTGCATTGCGGATCGAGTTTGTTGGGATTCCGTCTTTGGCGTCACAAACCGCATGGCCGGTCGAGATGCCGCTTCGCAAATCGCTTCGGCGTCCACAAAATCATTCTTATTGCTCTTCACAAAAGGCCGCACAAACTGAGGTGAAGTCAGATTTACTTGGTGCCCGAACGTAGCAAGCTTGCGCGCCATGTGGTGAGATCCTGCGCAGGCTTCCATAACCACCGTACATGAGTGAAACGTGGCGAAGAACTCGATCAGCTGCTTGCGGCCCAGTTTCTTGCGAAACACGGCCTTTCCTCTTCCGTCCTATCTATGCAGGTGGAAGCTGTGCTTGCCCAGATCGATTCCAACCAGTCTTGCCCAGATCGGTTCCAACCAGTGTCACGTCTTGCATGATGATCTCCAGTCCAGAATTAACCCATCGAGCGTAGCGTACTCAGGGGCGGGGGTGACCATCTCATTACGGAAAATACTGCACGCTAAGGCCGGCCGGGTCACGGTGCTACCGTCTTCCGAACGCCTGATTGATCTCTCCAGCACGTAGTACATCGTCGCCATTCTGATGATGTGAAACGAGCCCGTCAGATGGCGTCGGTGTTCGGTGCCCCGGCTCGCTGAGGCCAAAGCGATTTTCGGGGGCCGGAGCGAATCTGGCGGGCGGGAATTTTCGGCGATTTTTTTCTTACCCCCACATTACTTGCTGTCTGGTTCGCGCCACTGATCGCAGAAAACACCCGGCCCCGGATGCTGCTCGGACAAAACGGCATCAACCCGCGCACGAGGCGTGCAAAGAACTGACCAACTGCTTCGCGCCGATTCCCAGTAAGTCGGGCGTGACAGTTTCACTTTTCGGGCGATGGAGAAAAATAGCCATGATGCCGCTGTCCGCGCGGCCAAGCGGGACGGCTAGGGGCATCGATGTCGCCCAGCTCGTAGCGGAAGCGCTCCAGGGTCGCGTCGATCGCCGCCTCAATTTCGTCTTCCGATCGGCCGCGGTAGCGAAACCGGCCGAGGATGTCGTCGTAGCCGCCCTTGCCGTCGAAGACATGATTCGCCTTCGGCGTAATGGCCGCGTAGAGCGGTGCGATGCCGTCCGGGACCACGGCGCGCACGAGGCGGCTGCCGGCCGCCTCGGGGAGCATCAGGAACCCTCCCAGCTCGGCGGAGCGGGCTGCTGCCGCCACGCCGGCTTGCGATGCGAGCGGTGTCCCGTCGTCGAGCTGCTGACGGACCCACAGGCTGAACAGGTCGATGCCGTAGAGATCGCGGAACAGGAACGGAATTTCGCCGCCGCCCACGCGCGCGCCGATCTCGAGGAAATACAGGCCGTCGCCGCCGCGAATCACTTCGAGATGAAAGGCGCCGTCCGTCAGCGACAGGGCGCGAAGACTCGTCTGCGCGAACGCGAGCAGTTCGTCGTTCGACGGGCCCGGCTGCAGCATTATCGAGCCGAGCGGTTTGCCGTTGGCGAAGTCGAGGCACGTGTTGAGGTAGCGCGACGCCCGGATCAGCAACGGCTGGCCGCCCGAGACGATGCCGTCGACGTGATAGATCGGCCCTTCGACGAATTCCTCGCATTCGTACGCGCTGCCCGTGAGCCGGGGCAGTAGGGCATCGAACTGTGTCGCCGAATCGACCCGATGGACGCCGACGCTCGCCGCGCCGGTTCGCGGCTTGACGACGAGCGGATAGCGCAGCCCGGCAACGGCGGCGTGCGCGTCGTCCGGACCGTCGAGTTCGACGAACCGCGGCACGCGCATACCGGCCGCGCCGACGACGCGCTTCATCACCGTCTTGTCGCGAAAGCGCGCCGCGGTGGCGGGCCGGTCGCCCGGGATGTCGAAGGCCTCGCGCAGTTGCGCCGCGGCGAGCAGGTCGAATTCGGACAGCGCGATCAGCCGGTCGACGCCGTCCAGCCGGGCGCGGCATGCGTCGAGCGCCGCGCGCAGCCGATCCGGATCGTTGAAGTCCGGCACGATCTCGATGTGCGCGATGCGCGTCGCTTCGAGCGCTTTCGCGCCTTCCGGGGTGCACAGATAGGCGACGTCGTGCGCGTCGTGATCGATGTAGCGGTGATAGGCGGCGAAATCGTCGGACCAGCGATTCATCACGACGCTTCGGATACGGCGGGGGAAAGGTGTGTGCGTCATCTGTGAGTCGTCCGTCAAAGGTCCGCTAGCGCCGGGCCGAATTCGAGCGCGCATTGCGCGTCGTTCAGCCGGTGTTCGAGCGTGGGGCGATCGGGCGCGCTAAACAGCACGTGGCCGATCCGGCCACGGAAATCGGTCAGCGGCGAGACCCAGTCGCCGGTGCGCGGATAGATTTCCGCTTCTTCGAAGCCGGGCCGTGCGCGCACGTCGTCGAGCCCGCTTACGCCGGCGAACGGCCCGGATGCCTTGGGTGCGAGAAACCGGACGCCGCTTACCCGGGTGCTCAGCCGGTCGTAGTATCCCGGCGCCGGGTCCGGTTCGCCGAGATAGCTGCGAATCATGACTTCCGGCAGCGAGATCGACCTGGCCAGCTCGACGAGACGGTAGATCCGGTCGCCGCCGAGCCGCGCGGCGATTTCGATCAGCGCCGGACCGTCGCGCGTGATGCGCACTTCCGCATGAAACACGCCAAGCGTCAGGCCGATCTGTCTCGCCACCGCTTCGACATACGCGCTCAGCCGTGCTCGGTCGCGTTCGTCGAGCGCTGCGTCGACCACGTGTCCCATCTCGACGAAGTACGGCTCGGGGCCGAGGATCTTTTCGGTGACGGCAAGCACGCGCGGGCCGAGCGGACCGACGTAGCCTTCCACGCTGTACTCGGGGCCGTCGAGATACTGTTCAAGCATCAGCGTGTGACCGACTTCACGGCCCATGTCCGACACCGCGCGATGCGCGACGCCGTCGAGCGTCGCGTGCAGCTGCGCGAGCGAATCGACGCGGCGCACCAGCAGGCTGCCGCAGCCGTCGACCGGCTTCACCACGGCGGGAAACCCGACGTGCGCCGCCGCGCGGGCGACGTCGCCGAGGTTCGCGATCAGCGCGAAACGCGGCACGGCGAGCCCGGCCGCGCTAAGCCGCTGCCGGCTGCGGTATTTGTCGCGCGTGAGCGCGGCCGCTTCGGGCGGTAGATGGGGCAACCCCGACTGAGCGGCCGCCTGCGCGACGACGTCGACCGCGTATTCGAAGCCGGGAACGAGCGCGTCGACGCCCCCGAGCGCCCGCACTGCCGCGGCGACGTCGTCAGCCGAGCCAGTGTCGACGCGCGTCAGCGACGCGGCGGCCCGCCGCTGCGCGGCCGGTACGATGCGATCGTCCGTATCCGCGGAGAACAGGTGTACCGGATGCCCGAGCCGCTGAGCGGCGGCGATCAGCGCGGTGCCCGACGAGGCGGGCTCTACTACGATAATAGCCACGATGCGCTCCTCATGCGGCAGCCGCGTCCGGCCGGCGCACGGTTTCGGCGCGCAGTTCGTCGAAGTAGTCGCCGATCAGGCCGATGAAGTTGCGCAGATACATTTCGGCCTTGTCGATGCCGCCCCATCCGTCGATCACGCGCTGGACGGCGCCCCACATCAGATCGTCGTGATCGTGCGATTCGTCGTACTGGATGTGGCCAAGCGAGCCCTTGACCGTGTCGTGACCGAAGGCGTGGCCCGCAGCCTCGGTGATCGTCTTGCTGTAGCGGTCCGAATACCATTCGACGAACCAGTTCCACACCATCGTCGGCAGCGGGCCGTCGCGTTCGATGCTGAGATACAGGTAACCGATCAGCTTGTCGGTCGAGTGGAGCGGCTGGATGCCGTCAACCTGTTCGGCGGTGAGGCCGAACTTTTCGATGTCGCGCAGAAAGAGTCCTTCGTGGCCGTATTCCTCGGCGAGGTATTGCGCGAGGATCTGCGCGAGATGATTGTCCTTGAAGCCGATCTTGTGTAGCGCGAATGCATCGACTTCATTGTTCAGGCGGATGCGCAGTACGGTTTCGACGAGATGCCGCCGATAGTATTCGCGGTCGAGCCATTCCCCGCGGTGAAACGCGGCGGTGTCTGGCGAGGCGGAAAAGAGCGCCTGGATTTCACGGTCTGCAACCTGTTCGAAACGGGCACGATCTTGGTGAGCCATCTTCAATCTCCGGTAGAACTGCATGAAGGGAAACAGCATCGCGACACACGCAACGACGGACACGAATCATCGGCGGTTTGTGTCCGGGTAACACATTCGAATGACCTGGGAGAGAAAGCGGCGCGAGACGATCCGGCTGTGGCGCACCGCCGGTCCGCCCGGACGTGCTGCCTGGCGCAATCCGCTTCTGCTGCCGGCGACGCCGGCTTATTTCTGTACGACCGCGCCTATGCTGGCGCTAACCACGAGCAACGTGCCGATGCTTTGCAAGCCGGTCATAGGCTGACCGAGTACGACAAAACCGATTGCCGCGGCGATCGCGGGTTCGGCGCTCATCAGAATGCCGAACGCGGACGCCGTCATGCGCCGCAGCGCGATCATTTCGAGCACGTAGGGCAGCAGCGGCACGAGCACGGCGAGATACGCGGCGTCGAACAGTTGCGCGGCGGGCAGATGGCCGCCGCTTTGCGCAAGACCGAACGGCGTGGTGACGAGCGCCGCGACGATCAGCGACGTCGAGAGCCCCTGCAGGCCGTCGAACAGCGTGCCGACCCGCTTCATCATCACGATGTAGGTGGCCCAGCCGAGCGCGGACCCGATCGGAAATACCAGCGCGGCGAACGAGGTGGTCCACATGCCGTCCTGCCGCGCGAGCAGCACGACGCCGGCCATTGCCAGCACGGGCCACGCCAGCATCCGGAATTTGCGGATGCCGACCGTCGCGACGCAGAGCGGCCCGAGGAAGTTGATGGCGACGGCGAGACCGAGCGGCACGCGCTGGACGGCTTCGAAGAAGCACAGCGTCATGCCGGCCATGGCGCTACCGAGAACGAAGGCGGCGATCCAGCGCTGCCGGGAGTAGGTGTGAAGCGGCGGTCGTACCACGATCGCGAGCACCAAGGCCGCGAAGCAAAGACGCAGCCAAGTCGTGCTGAGCGTGCCATATTCGATCGTCGCGGGCCGCGACAGCGCGGCACCAAGCTGCACGCTGCACATCGACGCGATGGCCATGGCAGGCGCGAGCACGCTGGCGAAACGGTGCGAAGACGGTACGGAATCGAGGACGTCAGCATCAAACGCATCGCGTGCGACTGGCGCAAGCCCGGTGGCACGGCTATCTGCTTGGACGGCATCCAGCTCTTCACTCATACACGGCTCCGTAACATCGACGCAAGAATGCTAACAGTGCAGATTCGCTTTGTATAAGCTGTTATTTTTTTTGGATGCATCAATCATATTGATGATTCGCGATCTCAGCAGCAGCTTGTTGAGCACGTTTTGAGCGACGCGGGTCGCTGCCGTTCGTCGCGTTCGGAGGCATTGCACCGATGGCCAGACTTGCCGCGTCGAGAAACAACCTCTTGACGCTTCACAGCTAATCGCCAATGCGGTCTTTTACAACTCGGCCCTCCTCAGTCGATTACAGGCCCCGACAAAAATAGTGACTCGATCGAAATTGAGCCATCTCCGCCGTTCTTCAGAGTGGCCCTGGCTGCCGGGAATTTTCGACGGTTTGGACTTACACCCCCTATCTTTTTATTTGACACGTAGGAATCCTATTTGTCGAAATTTAGCTTTGTAGGTCCTAAATTGAGATGTCGCGTTTCCGCTAGATCGAAATGTCATGTTTTTGTGTGGCTTGAGCGCCGGACATTCCATCGGGGAGCGCCGGCGATGAACGCGACTGGGACGATCACGAAGACGACGTAGTGGCAGTGCGGACGAGCCTCTAGAGTTGAAGCGTTGCCCCTTGGGCGCCTAAAACCGGCGGTAGCCTATCCTGCCATCACTTTTGCAATACCGTATTTCCGTCGCGCATTTCGGTGTGTTCCGTGAGGCAGGTCCATCGAGTTTGCGAGGTTAGGCCTGCGATTCGGTTTGTCTTTTGCTGAAAATTCGCGCTCATATCCGGATCGTTCAGACCACTGCGCCGGACAAAATCGCGAGATGGAAACCGTGAGTGGGTTCACTTGAGGATCTCAGTTCGCGTAGTCATGCTGACGAATTTGTAGGGGTCAACACTGTGCGTCACATCAATGTGCGATTTCAGTCCGATCGGTCGCCACTCCGGGTCGGCGAGTTCACGCATGTCAGTTTGCGACGTGCGCGTAAGCAGTCTGTAGAAGTGCTGACAACTTTTGCCCGTACGGGTGCTCACGGGCGTAAGGCTTTTCGGTAACGCTTGGACTTCCGTCGATGGCCCTTGCTGGGGTGTGGTAAGTCTGGTTGCGCGTCGCTATCCTCTAGTTCGTATAGTCCCCCGTCCAATTCTGCGACGCACATTCTTCCGGTCTGTCTGCTCGCGCGGAAAATAAAAAAATATTTTCTGTTCCATAAGATTCCCGCTTATTCCGAGTGCTTCCGATTCTCAAGATTGAGCGTCGGAAGGGGGATTGACGAGCCGATTCCCGATTCGCATTATGGTTCCGAAAGCGACGTATGGGAGTGAATCGTGCCGGGTGCAAAGAGCTATACACGGGCGCAGTGGGATGAATTCGTCCACGCGCTCGAAGCATTGCCAGAAAAGCCACGGAACGAGCAACGCGTCAGTGTCAGTGATGCGATGAAGGAGATTCGCGCGCAAATTCTGTGATATGCACCGGGGCGCATCCGTGGTCGTCAACACGGCGGCGCGCAATCAGACGGGAGTGGCCCGATACGGCGGGACGCTAGCCCGGACGCTCGCCGAACTCGAGCGACAGCTTGTCGTGCTCTGGGTGATCAACCGACAGCGCGACAGTCTGGAGTTGTTGCATATCTTCGGGCAGACGTTCCCGGATACGGTGACACATGTGGTTCGGAACGGTTACTTCGGCAAGCCCGACAAGTTCACGCTGTACCAGGAATCGCAGCTTCGCCAGTCGATCGAAACGAAAGGGCGGTCGCTGGATTTCCCTGATCTCGCGGATCGCGTCGCGGACGAGCTACGTAGTCAACGTATCTCAATCCGCAAGGCGGCGGAGACCATGCATATCGGGCAACGTGCGGAACTCTTTCGCTGGCGGGAGCTGTGCGACGCGATGTTCTCGGAAGTAATCGGCGTCGACCGGACGGCCCGTGAGCAATAGGCAGTCGGGCCGGGGCGACCCGCTCATCCGCCTGTTTCATGAAGTCTCCGGCGATGTTCCAGACGAGGCCAACCTTGCCCGCATGCGCCGGGTATCGGACGCGCTGAACCTGCATGACAACGACGCGCTATGGTCGATGATTGCTGTGCTCGAATACTACGCGCGTTTGTATGAAGCCATGCCGGAACGCATCCGGTGGGCAGGTGAAGGTAGTCTCGAAGCCGCGCGCAGGGAAGTCGGCGGCGCAACCGATGCGCTAATGCAGCAGCATCGCGAAGCGCTTGAGCGGTGCAAGGCGACGATCCAGTTGGCGGAAAACCTGATACACGAACACGAGGCCCGCTATCGGGCAGCGCTGGCAAGCCTGAATGAGGCTGCGGTAACGGCTCTGATCGGGCGCTTGTCGAATCAGGTCGCGCGTTCGGCGGGTAACCGGGTGATCGGCGCGGCGGCGTTGTCCGCGCGTGAGCAGCGCGAGCGGCTGGGCGGCACGCTTGACGCATTCGAGCGGGCGGTTGATGCATCGGCGGCGCGCGTGGAGGGGATGACGACCAAAATGGAAAAGCGTTTCGCGCGTTCGATGCGTCGCCTCCTGAACCGGGCGAAGGGATGTGCCTTGCCATTGCGACTGGGCACTTCCCGGTGGAACTCGGGGTTGGCTTTGCTGCCGCCAGGCTCCCGGATTCCCGCCCGTGCGACTTGAGGAGCCGATAGCGGGCGGGTGTCAAGGAGAAAGGCGAGGGAGGGGTGCGGGCAACACGGTCCCTCGCCCCTTGATGCCCGCCCGCTATCGGCTACGGTCGCGGGTCAAGGGCGGGAAGCTGGGAGCCGCGTTGCTTGCCATGCCTCGGGTTGACCGGGCATCAGGTGCGATCTGACAGCGGCGGCGCATAGGCGACGCCTCCACAGACAGCGACGGGGTTGACTGTTGAACTTGACGTTGATGACCGACAGCCGGCTCCATCAGGTGACCAACGACCGTGCGCGGCGGCAGGCCAGGCTGCACCCAGGTCCGCGAATTGATCGCAGTCATGCATCCTGGCGCTCGACGGCCACGCGGCAGCTTTTCGCATCAGCGAACTCACACTTTCGACCCCATGCCGCCGTTCGATCCAACACAGCCTCAACGGCAGCTTTCAGCTACACAACCGTCACCCCAACGAAAAGGCGCGCGTCAAATTCAATCCGGCAGGTGCCATGGATGCCGCGCGGCTCGGGGATGTGCCTTGAGTCATCCATTGCGGCTTGCTCGACGTCACTTCCTGTCTAGCGAGTATCGGCCTGGGCCCGTCGCGGCGAGCAGCAGTAGGCCACCTATGATACTGAGATTCTTGTAGAAGTTGATCATGTTCGCGTATTGCTCCATGCCCGTCATGGTCCAGTAGTGGTGGCCGACGAACGCGGTGCCGAGGGTATACAGCGCGAGCAGCAAGGCAAGCGGACGGGTGTAAAAGCCGATGACGATCGCGATGCCCACCACGAACTCCATCACGACGGCGATGACCGCAGAAAGCGTTGGCACGGGTGCGCCGACCGAAGTCATGTAGCCAACAGTGCCTGAGAAACCCGCCAGTTTCTACCAGCCGAAAAGGACGAACAGCACCATCAGGAGCACGCGGGCGAGCAGGAACAGTGCGTCCTTGCGTTGCTCGAGAGAGAAGTAGCGCATGGTTGATTTGACCTTGTGTGGATAAAGGTGAATCAGCTAGATAGTCTGCCGGCTAGTTCGGCAACGTGCTTTCCCTGATACCGGGCGATGTCGAGTTCGTTTCGCGACGGCTGTCTGCTTCCGTCGGCGGCGGCAAGCGTCGTGGCGCCATACGGTGTGCCGCCCGTGATCTCGTTCATGTTCGTGAGTCCGGCGCACGCATAGGGCACACCGACAATCACCATGCCCTGGTGGAGCAGTGTGGAGTGAAACGAGGTGATCGTGGTTTCCTGGCCGCCGTGCTGCGTGCCGGTTGATGCGAATACGCTGCCGATCTTGCCGACGAGAGCACCCTTCATCCACAGGCCGCCCGTCTGGTCGAGAAACGTGCGCATCTGCCCGGCCATATTGCCGAAGCGGGTCGGCGGGCCGAAGATGATCGCGTCGTAGTCGGCCAGTTCGTCGGGCGTCGCAACCGGCGCGGCCTGATTCAGCTTGACGCCGTATTGCGCTGCCTTGTCATCGGGAATCGTTTCAGGCACGCGCTTGAGCGTCACCTCGGCCCCGGGCACTGAACGGGCGCCCTCAACCACTGCGTTGGCCATTGTTTCGATGTGTCCGTACATCGAGTAATACAGAACCAGTACCTTCGCCATTATGTGCTCCTGGTGGATGTGCCCCGCACGCCTCTGCGGGACAGACGTAGTACGAGAACCGTCGGCCCAGCTACGCTCAGGCCCATTGGCTGGAAACTTCGAGCCCGCGCGGTCTAATACCAGCCACTGCGTCATGCCAATCTGCGAAAGTGAGGGCGCATTGGCCACGTACCCTTGCGTAATCGCCTTCACCAAGCTTCACATCATTAACCGTGACGTCGCCGCGCGATAGGCGAATAGGCGTTCGGTACCGATTCAATCGCGAGTGTGGCGCACTCGAATCAACCTGGCAGATGGCCGACACTTCGAGTCCAGATTGATCGCGATGAGCCATTGCATCATCTCCATGTCGAGTACAGCGATGCGGCACAGTGTGAGGGCAAATAATCAGCCACCGACAGAAGGCTCGGTACCAGGCGTCGACGATGGTATCGGGGGTCCGTACTCTCCCGGCCCGACTCGTCGCGTATCAGGGAAATTTAATACGTCGCCATCTGCGCGATGCAAACGGAGGGCATCGACAAGTGTGCGCTTGCGCACATTCCGGTTACTCGGTATCCCGGGTCTCCGGCGTCAGAGAACGGCCCCCTCGATTGATGCGCAGCTTTCACGGTTGAATCCGCCGTGCGCAGCGGCCGTTCGGTTAGACACCCGGTACAACAAGTTTTCATCCTTGTGGAAAGCTTTGCATAGGCCGATCCCCAGTCTTCCCGCCTCACTCCAATGTCAACAATCTGGCGGAGTCACTGAAGCAGTATCTCGCCGGAAAGCCCCTATGGCACCAGGCCGTCGAAGAAGAGTGTCCGGCGCATGGTCCCCCCGGCGTCACGACCGTCATTAGTGCCGCTTGAATCGAGTTACTTCTGAAAGCTGCAAGTCGCCCAGCTTTCTTTGTCCGTGCGAATCATATGTCCGGCTTCGCCTTCCCGCGCACAGTTCGAGACGTACTGCCAAGGTCTGATTGAACTTGCTGATCGCGTTGCCCATACTGGAGATCGGCCGGTGGACGGACGTCCCGATCCGGTTGCGGCAGTAAGCGAAGGCTGAAATAAGCGATGGCAAGACCGGGAACGGCGCCTTGCGAACGCAAAGCGGGATGACACAAAGAGGGGAAGACGCATGAACACCAAGCAGTATGAAAAGGAACTGGCGTCCCTTCAGGCTGAACTGGTGAAGCTCCAGGAATGGACCGTGCAAACCGGTGCGAAGATCTGCGTGGTCTTCGAAGGGCGCGATGGCGCAGGCAAGGGCGGAACCATCAAGGCGATCACTGAACGCGTCAGCCCCCGTGTATTCCGTGTCATCGCGCTGCCGGCGCCGACCGACCGCGAAAAAACCCAGATGTACATGCAGCGCTATATTCCGCGTCTGCCAGCAGCCGGGGAGATCGTGCTTTTCGACCGAAGCTGGTACAACCGTGCAGGCGTCGAGCGGGTCATGGGCTTTAGTACAGAAGAGCAGGTTCAGACGTTTTTCAAGGCCGTGCCGCTCATGGAGCGTGCAATTATTGGCTCAGGCATCATTCTTCTGAAGTATTGGCTCGAAGTCAGCGAAGAAGAGCAAACACGCCGGCTCAAAGCACGAATCACCGACGAGCGGAAGGTCTGGAAACTTTCGCCTATGGATCTGCGCTCATACAGCCGCTGGTACGACTATTCGCGGGCAAGGGACGACATGTTCGCCGCAACCGATCTGGATGAGGCGCCGTGGTACGTCGTGCGTTCGGATGACAAGAAGCGTGCACGCCTGAACCTGATCACGCATATGCTGGGCAGCATCCCGTACGAGACGATGCCGCGTTCAGTAGTGAGGTTGCCGGAACGCCAGAAGCCTGGCGGTTATAGAGAGCCAGACCGGCCGGTCCGATACGTTGCCGAGAAGTTTTGAACGCAACCGGGCGAAGCCAGGGCGCTGTATTTCAATTTCACGCCGTCCGCAGAAGGGCGGGGAATCAGGAGCCATCGCAATGCAAAATCCTGGACACGTTCGGAGTTTTTGGCCTGCGCTTGACTACGCGCAGTCGCGAAATACACTGCAGACGCTACACCTGTGGACTCAGATCGTCGGTAAGGTACGTCTGACCTTGTCGCCGTGGGTCAATCACGGGTGGCAGGTGGCGTTGTATGTCACCGCTCGCGGCCTCGGCACTTCCACCATTTACGCTGCCGAGCGCTCATTCGAGATCGTTTTTGACCTCGTCGACCACCGGCTCATCGTTCGCAGTTCCGAGGGACCGGATCGTGGTTTCGCCTTGGCGCCGATGTCGGTCGCGTCCTTCTACCACCAGTTGATGAGCGAACTGCGCGCTGCCGGCGTTACAGTCTCGATCAATGTGACACCCAACGAGGTGCCGTCGCCGATTCGCTTTCCCGATGACGAGGTGCATGCGTCGTATGATGCGGACGCTGCACACCGATTTTGGCGGGCGTTGGCACAGTCGGACCGCGTCTTCAAAGTGTTCCAGACCAGCTTCCTTGGCAAGTGCAGTCCCACGCACTTCTTCTGGGGCAGCTTCGACCTGGCCGCCACGCGTTTCTCAGGGCGCCGCGCGCCCATGCACCCGGGCGGTATTCCCAGTCTGCCGGACCCGGTGGCGCAGGAAGCCTATTCGCATGAGGTCAGCAGTGCCGGCTTTTGGCCTGGCAACGAGACTTATCCGAATCCCGCGTTCTACTCCTATGCTTACCCGTCCCCCACCGGGTTTGCGCAGGCACGCGTCGAACCGAGCGAGGCGCTATGGAGTGACACGTTGGGCGAATGGCTGTTGCCCTACGACGCGGTCCGGAACGCAGCGGATCCGGATGCCGCCTTGCTGGCCTTTCTGAACACTACGTTCCGTGCAGCTGCCGACCTCGCGGATTGGGACCGAGGTCTGGAGTGCGGAATCGGGGTCGCCGGGACGCCGAGAGCGATACCCGACTGATCCGCGACGCCGTTCGCACGCCAAATAAACGGGCTGGTGAACGGCGGCTAGGTTGTCGGACTGCTCGTTGACTGCTTGTGGCCTGACTCCTGCCCAATACGGTCGGCGGCAGTCGTTTATGGTTACTCGATGCCTAGTAAGATTTCATGGGCATGATTCGTTGCAACTGGGAGCCGTTTTAAGGGTCAATTTTTTAAATGGATATTGTAATGGGATCAGTCGTCCAACCATCGTAAGGAGAGGCGAATGTTGACCCTAAGCGAACTCGCCAAGATTGGCGAAGAGTTTCCCAAGGAAATTGAACGCATGACAAGGTGCCTCAAGGATGCCGGGCGAGTGGCATTGGAATCTGAGGTTGCGTTTGCTTGGGCACGCTATTCCGATAGCGTATGTGCGAAATGGCTGAGCCTCCCAGCGGACGACGAAACGCTGACCAACACATTGGTTACTTATTTACCGGCTGCCGACCCAGTCCCACGAGGGGCGCTCTGTATAGCATTGCGGGACGCTGGGGACAATACGGGCAGTCTCCTCGTCGAGCTACCATCAGTGCTAGTCACCCGGCTGGGCTGGAAGACGGGAAACAGGCTGTCGATAGATGAGGACCCTCAAGGTGGACTGATATTGCGTCGGCTTTGAAACGGGTTCCGCGACATCAAAGATCTCTGCGCGCAACCACCTGCACCGACGGATTTCGCGGAACATAAAAAAAGGCACTGCAGAAAGTTCGATTCGTGCAACCCCATCGGTCCGAACCGCTTGCTCTATGATCGCCGCTTCAATTCGACGCCCACTCTTTCGCAGTTGCTTCTGCGAAGTCTCGATATGTACGCGGCGCGCGGCCCAGTAATGCTGTGAAAGCGTCGAGTTCCGCGGACGCAGCGACTGCCCCGTCCTGCTGGTAGCGCTGCATCATCAAACGCATGTCGTACGCGAGCCAGCCCGGCGCTGCCTGTTTGAGCCGCGATTCGAGCGTGTCGAGATTGTCCCCTACGTAACGGATGGGACGTTGCAACACGGCCGCCCAGATCGCGACGATGGAATCCGCGGTGAGAGCATCAGGACCGACAAGTTCGAACGCCGCACGCGGCAGTGGCGCGTCGGCGCGCTCACGACGCAGCAGCTCGCGTGCGGCCGCATCGCCGATGTCGCGTACGTCCACCATTGAAATGCCTTTGCTGCCGACCGGCATGCCGTAGATGCCGTGTCCAAGCAACGCATCTTTCTGTCGGACGTCGTTCTGGATGAAGTACGCGGGACGCAGCACCGTCGCGGACAAATTCATCTGCTCGATCATGCGTTCAACCGTGTGCTTGCTCGTGAAGTGCGGCACGTCCACATATTCGGCGCCCTTGAACACCGACAAATAAACGATACCCTTTACGCCTGCTTCGCGCGCGATGCTCATCGCCTGAAGCGCTTGCGTGAGTTCGTCGGCGGCGTTGGGCACGAGCAGAAAAAGCGTATCGATGTCTTTCATCGCGACGCGCATCGCTTCGATGTCGGACAGCTCTCCTTTGACCGGTGTGACTTTCTCGGCAAACTTTGCCTTCTCCGGAGAGCGCGTGAGCGCGCGCACCTCCGCGCCTTCCTTTTGCAGATGCACAATGACCTGCGTACCGACGACGCCCGTGGCGCCCGTGATCAGAATTGTCATGTGTGTTCCCGGAGTGAGTGAAGAGCCGTCGTTGATCGGCCCGGCACATCAACGATAGTCGTTTCATTTGAACATCGAAAGTCCGACCATCGAGACTCCCATCTCAACGATGGACCATCGCGCTTACACCGGCGACTCGCGTGTCGTCATGGATGATGCGCAAAGCGGTGCTCTATGGCGCCGGCGGCACGTTGCTGCTGGTCTGATCGAACGGGGCGTGCAAGCATGGACGCTCGGACAGCTTGGCGTCAAATCAGGTCCGGCCGTCGAGGGCGGGCCGGTCAATCTGCCGCGCGAGCAGTCCAAGCGGGCATCGCTGTCGGCACAGTATGCCGCGAATAGAGATCCATCACGAACCGGAAAGCGCTGTATGCCCGTGTGGTTGCGAGCGTGTGCGCATAGGCTGGCGGCTTACGTCTGCTGTCGAGCGCAAACGGGCCAGTTGAACGTCCTGCTCGGCGCGGTCGCGACTGGCTCAAGCTGGCCGCTGGACTAAACCGCTCGCGC
>NZ_CYGX02000209.1 GCF_900019265.1 Paraburkholderia ribeironis | reverse complement strand
CTACACCGTCGTGAAAATCGCTGGAGCCGGCTATCTTCTTTGGTTGGGTGTAAAGCTTTTGCTGAAGCCGCGCGCTGCACTGAATACCGAGGTTGCCCCGCAAGCTATCGAAGGTGGGGCGATGTTCTGGCGAGGATTTCTGAGCAACCTGCTGAATCCGAAAGTCGGCGTCTTCTACGTCACCTTCCTTCCGCAGTTTGTACCGGCAGGCGCGAATGCCGCGAGCTACTGCTTTTGGCTGGCTTGCCTGCATGTCGCGCTGACGCTTGTATGGTTCGCCATCTTGATTTCCGCCACGGTCCCCCTGGGGCGATTCCTGCGACGCCCCGCAGCCGTCAAAACGCTGGACAGGTTGACGGGCGGTGTGTTCGTCGCCTTTGGTATAAAGCTGGCCGCGTCGACTTCGCGCTGACGGGAAAAGTCTCCGGACGTGCTGTGCTCGTTATAAGGCTCGCCCTTCGCTACGCGGTGACCATCGCCGCAGTCGCACGCCGACAAGCGAAACGCGGTGGCGCCGTCAGTACCATCACTACGTTCGCCAGATGC
>NZ_CYGX02000034.1 GCF_900019265.1 Paraburkholderia ribeironis | reverse complement strand
TTTACGCGGCCAATTCACCGAGTTCAGCTTCGAGTCGCTTCGTCATCCGGAAAATTCGACGCCCTCTCGGCTGCAACTCGGTCAGTTGGTCCATTAATCAGCGCTTCCCTAGCTAAGTTTTAGTCATGTCAATTAACCGTTAACAATGGATTTCCGATTATGGCAACAAAGAGAGCCAAGGCCGCTGTTAAAGAGCCCAGCGAGCCGGCCAAACTGCGGATGAGTATTGAACAGGCGGCGCAGAAGCTTGACGCACGCATTGAGGCGTGCGAACCGCTAGCAGCAGAAGCGATCAATTCTGTGCAGTCGCTAGAGCAAAGCCAAGAGCGGTATCGCGCGTGGCATGACTTCAACGTCGAAATGTTGCGGCGCATGTTCACCAACGAGGAAGAAGCCGATAAGTACCGATCGACGTTCTACGGCGCCATGTTTCTATCGATAGGCGGCGGCCGCGACGTCGGCAAAGAAATCAGAGATCACAAAGAGGAGATCAACACCAAACTCGCACGGCTGAAAGCCCTGAAAGGCCGGTTGGAGTTGTTCGAGATTGAGGGCGAAGCAGTCGCGGATTTGCCGAGAGAGATGAGCGCCGTGCCGCCAACGAGCGCAACGGAAGGAAGCGACAAGGTCTTCATCGTTCACGGTCACAACGAGGCTGGCAAGCTAGCTGTTGCGCGGCTGCTGGAAACCCTTAAGCTTAAGCCGGTAATATTGAGCGAGGAACCTAACGAGGGCCGCACTATCATTGAAAAGTTCGAACACAACGCGGGCGTCGGGTTCGCCATCGTTTTGATGACCGCCGATGATGTCGGCGGGAAGACGGATCAGCAGTTGAAACCTCGCGCCCGCCAGAATGTCATCCTGGAACTCGGCTACTTTGTCGGTAAACTTGGGCGCCCGCGTGTTTGCGCTCTTTACGAATCCGGGGTCGAGATGCCGTCAGACATCATCGGCGTCGGTTATGTCTCTCTTGACCCGGCGGGACATTGGCGGTTCGCCCTC
Organism: Paraburkholderia ribeironis; assembly: GCF_900019265.1. Taxonomy (GTDB): domain Bacteria; phylum Pseudomonadota; class Gammaproteobacteria; order Burkholderiales; family Burkholderiaceae; genus Paraburkholderia; species Paraburkholderia ribeironis. The sequence continues at coordinate 175,619 of NZ_CYGX02000034.1, read as the reverse complement.
GCGAAAGAGCTGCGTGCGGCTGGCTACCCTGTCAATATGAACGATCTTTGAAACAGTGAACGTAAAGGAAGCCCGCCGTGTGCGGGTTTCTTTTCGCCACCCCGACGCCGCCATCAGGCAGCGTGCACTCTGTCTTCGTCTGTCGGTTCGGTTCGGTTCGGTTCGGTTCGGTTCGCTTCATTTTAGGAGCTCCGCGGATGGGTACTCCATGATAATGGGCGGAACGAGACAGTCTGAGCGCTTTGTGATGGTTGCCATACCGCCCTCGCGAAATTCGTGCGTCTCGCATGATTCTGATCGTCCCGGATTTGTCCCGGAAAATCATTATCGAAAGGGCAATTTTTGCTAACCGCTTGACGGGTGGCCCGGCTGGGATCGAACCAGCAACCCCTGCCTTCGGAGGGCGGATGTTAGGTTTTTGCAAGTTCGCCAAGGTACATAAGCTGTTGATTTTTATACGTTCAAGTTCATGACGGTTCGCCCTGTTTCGGGTAGGATTGCCGTACAGATGCCGTACGGAAAAAATCATGAACCCTAGAACCGCCCCGAATCTCATATCAAAAACTGGCCGTGCTTCGCTCGCGCCGAGACGCGAACCATACTGGCATCGGCTACATACCGGGCTGCATGTCGGCTACCGCGTGTTGCCTGATGGCACCGGAACATGGATCGCCAAACGCACCGAAAGCGGCAAGCGCGCGTATCACGCGCTTGGCACGCACGAACGTTTTGAGGACGCCAAGGGCGAAGCCGAAAGATGGGCGCGAGGTATCAGCTACGGCGTCAGCGCGAAAGCGACGACCGTGAAGGAGGCTTGCGCCGATTACGCCGCCGACCTGCGCACGCGAAAGAGCAAGCAAAGCGGCGACGACGCGGCGGGCCGGTTCCGCCGCCTGGTGAACGACGCGCCAATCGGACGGCTGACGCTCGACAAGCTGCGCACGACGCACGTGCGGGCATGGCTGCATGATCAGGTAGACGACGCCGAAGACCCTGATGAATTGCGGCGCGCGAAGGATAGCGCGAACAGAAATCTGGCGAGCCTGAAAGCCGCGCTGAACTTCGCCATGAAGAATCGCCTTGTGGCGACCGATGCGGGCTGGAAAACGGTGATGAAGTTCGAAGGCGTCGGACGGCGGCGCGAAGTGGTGTTGAAACCCGACCAGGTCAGCGCGCTACTCGCCAAGCTGCCCGACGATTTGCGCCCGCTGATGGCGGCGCTCGCGCATGTGCCTAGCCGCCCCGGCGAAGTCGCAAAGCTGCGTGTGCGCGATTTTGACCCGCATCGCGGAACACTGGCACTTGAAGGAAAGACCGGGCGGCGCGTAGTGCCGCTCTCGACGGCGGCTATCGCGTTCTTCAAGGCGCACACAAAGGGCAAGCTGGCGGGCGCGCTGCTGTTCGCGCAAGCGCACGGCATCGCGTGGGAGCGCCATGCGTGGAAAAAACCGTTCCGCGAAGCGGCGGACGCGGCGGGCCTTCCTGATGACGTGGTGGCGTACACGATCCGGCATACAAGCATCACAGCTTTGGTTGCTGCTGGTGTTGATTCCGTCCTGATCGCGCGTCTCGCCGGAACGTCCGTCGAAATGATCCAGAAGCACTACGAGCACGTTGACGATGGGCGCGTGCGCGACTTGCTCGACGCGGTGCCGTCTCTGGTGAAGGTGGGCGTATGACGGAAGCCGAAATGCTGGAGATGGCGGAACGCGTGGCCGGCAATGCCCGTGCATATCAGGACAAGCTGGCGGCGCAGCTTGATGAGGCACTCGAAGCAATCAGCCGGAGCACGGGCCGCGCGGATGCCTGGAGCGTCGTGGGTTCGCTACCGGAGCGCTACCCGGAGGTTATCGAGCTTGCCGTCAAGCTGTTCGCGCTTGCGACGGTGCATGAGGCGACCAACTACGAGCCGGGACCAGAGCTCGGCACGGCCAAGCCGCTGAAGGGTCGCGCCGCTGCTGCTGGCATTCTTGCTGTAAGGCTGATGACGCCGCCGGCCGAGCGTCCGAGCAAAGGCGAGCCGCTGACGGTCACGTTGCCTATGCCGTTCTTTGATTCCGACGATATTTCGAACGCGACGCAACGCCTGCATATGACGATGTGCCGCGAAGTGTGCGAGTTGATATTGCGCAACCCAGGCAGAGGAGCACGCAAGGTCGCAATAGCGGACGTTGCCACACGATACGGTTACAGGCGAAGCGCGGTAGAGCAGGCGTACGACACGTATCGCGAGCGTATAGAACCATTGGCGCAACTAAAGCTACTCAGAAAATAACCCATTTTTTTAGCACCCGAATTTGGGCGCTCTTTTTTTGGGTTCGATTCTCCCGCGCGGCCACTTCTTGTGCCGCTATCCCTTGAGTAATCTTCTTTTCATGGTGATTCACAACGGGTCGCCGAAGTAAAAGGAGACTACTGCTGTGGAAAGAAATCTCACTGTCGCCGAATTTTGCGAGATTAACCGAATCTCGAAAGTTCACTACTACGCGCTGAAAAAGACTGGCAATGGGCCGGACGAAATCCGCGCGGGCCGGCGCACGACCATTACCCCGCAAGCTGCGCGAGAGTGGCAAGAGCGCATGACGCATCGCGCCGCCGAATCCGAAATAACTGCGTAGGGAGCCGCCATGAACAACCATCCCAAAGCGAGCGATTCCGAAAAACCAGTCCTGACTGATTCCAGTAAGGAGCAAAAAGCCATGCCCGATAACCGCGAGATGAAGCTGATGAAAATGAAAGAGTTTTTCGAAGAATATTTCGCGGGGGAAACGAAAGAGTATATCGATCTGGAATGGGACGGGTATCTCGAATATCTGGAAGACCACGAGGCGGATCTGGATCGCCACGTGGCGGATCTGGAACGGGAAGGGGATATCGGAACCCTTAATATGCAATTTCTCTCGGACTTGCGCGACACCCTGGAAGTCGCGGTTGCGCGCCAATGGTCGTGGGATGAAGTGCTGCGGGTGATTGCTATTGCTCTTGAGTGCTCGCGGGTTCCCCTGAAATCGCAATCGACGTAAGCAAGACAAGGCCGCTCGTGAACCTTGTGCCGTGCCGATTTACCGATTATCCGGAGGCTCGGTGATGACACCGCAGACATTGCACGCCGACGCACTCAACGTGATTGAACGCGCGCTCAATGACTACAACGGCGGGTTCGATGCGAAGACAACGGTTGAGAATATCGCCCGCGTTATCGGCTACCCACTGACCGCAGGGGCGGAGGCATGAGCGCCGACCACGTGCTCGACTGCCCCGAAGACGCGAGCCCGCAACGGCAAGCTCTGTCCGCGCTCGAAGCTGACGCGCAGACGGTCGATGACGCGCGCCGCAAGTTTTTTTCGAAGGCCCACGCCACGAACGACCCCGCACCGAAGGCGAAGCGCACGGCCGGCAACGATGGACGCATGCTCGCGCCGCTCGATGCGGTGCCGCCGCATCTGGCGGGCGAAATCGTTGCCACTGTCGGTTTGAACGAAGACGCAATTGCCGTGGTGTTCGCATCCGCCCATCAGGGCCGGCTGCTTTTCGAAACGCTGCGCGGCAAGTGGTTCCGGTGGGAAGGTACGCACTGGAAACTGGACGAAGGCGCACGCGTGACGCGCGAAATGATTCGCCGCACGGTGCGCAACATGTGCGGGGGGGAACCGCGCTGGTTGACGGCCCGCGTCATCGACGCGGTTGAAAAGCTCGCGCGCACCGATGAGCGCACCTGTCCGCGCGGAACCTTCGACGCCAATCCGCTGTTGCTCGCCACGCCTGCGGGCGTCGTTGACCTGCGTGACGGCTCGATGCGCGCCGGGCGCCCCGAAGACATGATGACGCGCCTGACGGGGTGCGCGCCAGACTTCGGCGGCGACTGCCCGCGCTGGCGCGCGTTTCTCGGAACATGCATTCATGGCTTCGATGAGCACGGCGAGCCGCGCAAGGCGCAGGACGATAACGACGACATGATGCGGTTTTTGCAACGTATGGGCGGTTACTTTCTGACTGGTTCGACGCGATACGAATTCGTGTTCCTGCTGTTTGGCGGCGGCGCAAACGGTAAAACAACCTTTCTGCGCGTGCTGCGCGAAATCCTCGGCGATTACTTCGTCTCAGTCGCGGTCGAAACTTTTCTTCAATCGGCGCACGACCAGCACCCGACCGGCATGGCGCATATCGAAGGCGCGCGGCTCGCCGCCTGTGGCGAACTGCCGGATAACCGCGCATGGAACTCGCAGCGCGTCAAGGATATTTCGTCCGGCGAGAAGATGTCGGCGCGTCATATGCGCCAGGACTTCTATGACTTCGTGCCGGTCTGCAAGCTGCTGCTCGTGGGCAACCATCGCCCGCGTTTGCGACAGACGGGCGAAGCCGAAAAGCGGCGCTTTCGCATCGTTCCGTTCGTCCATAAGGTGCCCGAGAACCGGCGCGATCCGACGCTGGAAGACGCGTTGCGCACGGAATATCCGGCGATTCTCACGTGGATGCTCGAAGGCGCGAAGACCGTCATTGCCGAAGGCTTCGGCCCAATGCCCGCCGCTGTTACGCAGGCGACCGACGACTATTTCGCGGAAAACGACGTCTTCGCCCTGTGGGCAAGTGAACGGCTGTTGCTCGACAAGGCTTTGTCGGTGTCCGCGAGTCGCGCCTATGCGGATTACCGGCGATGGTTCGAAGCGAACGGCCACGAAGGCCGGTATGCGTCGCCAAGGGAATTCAAGGTGCGGATGCTCGACATGGGCGCGGTCCATGAGCGCAACGCACGCGAGCGTCTTTATCGCTGCGTCGGACTCGATGTGTTTGACGACGATGAACCGTGACGCCTGTGACGCTAGTGACGCTTGTTTCCTCTATCTATACATATCGCGCGCGCATGTAAGAGATAAATGGAGGTAAGCGTCACTAGCGTCACTAGCGTCACACGTCCTGACTAACCGGAGATTGACATGACGAGCGAAGCGAAGGGCATGACCGCGAAGGAGCGCGACTTGTTGCGCGAGGTGGTGCGCCTGAATGGCCGCGTGGCAAAGACCGCGATTGATGAGTACGCGGCAATCCTGCGCGCCCGCATGGAAGAAAACCTCTCGCTGATTTTTGACGAGGACGATGAGCGATGGGCCGAGCTGGTGGCGCACGCGAAGCGGGTAAGTCATGAAGCAGACGAAAAGCTAAAGGCCATCGCGAAGGCGTCCGGTATTCCGATGGAAAACGCACCGGGCTTCGCTTGTGCGTTTATCAACCGTGGCCGCTACGGCATCAGGGAACGCCGCGACGAGGTGCGCCGTGCGGGCAACGCGGAAATCGACGCCCGCGTGAAAAAGGCACGCGCGCAACTGGAGCGCACGCTGGCCGCGAAACATACGGAACTGCTCGCTGGCTCGCTGACGAGCGACGAAGCAAAGGCCGCGCTGGCAAGCATGCCGACGCCCGAGCAACTGTTACCGCCGATGGAAAAGCACGACATTGCTGGCCTTCTGTCCGGCAATCCTGCCGCGCTGATGCTTTCCGCTGAAAGCGTCAATGAGTGGGATACCTGAGTGGAGCCCACGCCAATAGGGCGCATGAACGACGACTGAGCGCCGGCCGTGAAAACCTTCGAGCCCCGCGAAGAGCCGAGCGAAGCGCTCGCCGACGAGCGCGAGGCCGATCTGCTGCGCTGGATTGCGGACACCGGCCGGCGCATAAGCCCCGATGGATACGTGAGCGAGCCGCTCGCGTGCGAGCTCTGCGGATATGAGCGCTCGCGGCTGGCCGCCCGCGTGGCCGAGGGCCTGGGCGTGCCGCGCTATCACGTCGCGCCAAGCGGCAGGCGCAGATACAAAGTGAGGGACGTGGCGCGCTGGCTCGTGTTTGGATATCACGAAGCCGGATATTGAGGTTTTCGTTGTTTTTCGCTGTGTTCGCCCATGTTTGCCCGTGGAGTTCCGCGCGAGGCGCGCGCACCCTGAGAGTGCTACTAGGGGAAGGCACACATGACACAGGTATCTTTCGCCGATGACAGGGGCATGACGCTCATTCGCGCCGTGCGAGCGCTTGTCATAAGCCAGGGCAGCATGACGGACGGAGCGGACTTCGCGCGCAGCGCATGGGGCAACGCCACGCAGGTAGCGGACGTGCTGGAGCAACGCCTGCTCGACACAGGCAGGGTAGACGACCCGGCCGGCCCCGCGCGGGCACTTGGCCGTTTCATCGTGGAGCTCGTACTGCGCCGCTCCGCACTCGGCCGGCTCGACGCCCTGCGCCAGTTCTTTCGCGCGCCCGTCAGTGCACCCGTGCTTGGCATCACGCAGCACGTTATCGCCACCTGGACCGGCGAAGGGCATGCCTATGAGGTGAGTGATATGGCGTTCGCCGTCCGCCGCCTGGCAGCCAGAAAACTTGGCGTCATCCTGATTTACACGCTCGAATTTCTGCGCCTGATGGACCCCAACGTAGACGGCGCAATCCGCCGCGATATCGTGCGCGCGATGAGTGCCGCGCTGGACTCGGCGCTTCTCTCGCCGGATAACCTGGGCATTGATGGCATTCAACCGGCGAACGTCTACGGCACGAACATCACGGCCGGCAGTGGCAACGCGGCCTGGGACCTGGGCAACGCGCTTGCCGGACTGAGCGACGGACAGATAGCCGACTGCGTGCTCGTTCTCAATCCGGCCGACGTGGCAGCCGCCATCGAACAGGGTCTTTCGGACGCCGGCTCGCTCAACATCGACGGAGGTTATTTGTGTGGTTATCCGGCCATCTGTTCGACCGCCATCCCGCGAAGCGCAGTCGCCTGGATCGTGCCGCCCGAGATTCTTCTCACCGATGCCGGACTCATTATCGAGCACGCGACACAAGCCACATTCGAGGCAATCGACCCGGACACGCACGAGAGCACAATCCATAGCCTCTGGGTCGAAAATTTAGCGAGCCTGCGCGCGACCTATTTCATCAACTGGCAAGCCACGACGGACAACGCGGCCGGACTGATTACGGATTGCATCAACGCGGCCGGCACGAAGTAACGCACAGGGGAACGCCATGCAAACGAGCGCCGCAATGAACGCCGACACCATGCGCCGGCAGCGTGAATATTTCCGCCGTCAGGACGTGCTGGAGCGCGCCGTGCTGGCCGCCGCCAGGGCCGGCCGTGCCGATGCTATGGGCGAGGACGTGCGAGTCATCACGAGCGCCGTGCTCGAATGTCCGGCGGCCGAGCGAGGGCTCGCCGTGCGAGGTGTGATGGTCGACGACGACGCGCACCGCGAACAATGGCTCGTGCTCGTGGAGCTCGCCAGTGGCGCGAGCCGTGCGCTCGTGGTGGACAAGCCGCACACCCAGTAAGGCGCACGGCATACCGGAAAGGAGACACACAACCATGTGCATCTGTCATACGGGAGAGCGCTGCCCCTGCTATCGCGACGAGGCCGAGTATCAGGCCGAACTCGAACGCATCGCCGAGGCGAGCGCGCTTGAGCATGCCGTACTTGATTTGCTGCATGACGCCACCGCGTCCGCCTCGCCGCCCGCGCGCCGCTTCGTTGCCGCGATCCGCGCTGACCCGCGCTCGCTCGACGGCGCGGCCGTGGCTGACGTGCTGGTGGGCGATGGCGGCGCGATCTGGTGGACGCGTCGCGGCGAACAGTTCACGGCGAGACCCGACCGGTGCGCCATCCACCTTGCCGCATGAAGCACCCACGCTGAGGAGCACACCATGAGCGACACCGGACTCACCCGCCGCGACGGCATCCAGCACGCGACTTCACTGCTGGTGCGAGGCGTGAATGTGAACGAAGACGAACGCACCATTGAAGGCATCGCGACATCGGGCAATGTTGATGCGTACAGCGATATCGTCGTGCCGAGTGGCGCTGAATATTCGCTGCCGGTGCCACTGCTATGGCAGCACCAGCACGACAAGCCAATTGGTGCCGTGATCTCGGCTCAACGGGATGAAACCTGCCTCCGTTTTCGCGCACAGATCGCACACATTCAGGCACCCGGCCTCCTGGCGGATCGCGTCAATGAGGCCTGGGAGTCGGTCAAGGCCCAACTGGTGCGCGCAGTGAGTATCGGTTTTATCTCGTTGCAGTCGCAACCCATTACAGGCGGTGGACGGCGGCACGTGAAGTGGCGCTGGTGCGAGTTGTCATTGGTGACGATCGGCGCGAATTCCGACGCGAGGATCGAGCACGCGCGCCACCTGACCGAAGTCGAACTGATGGTTGAGCGGGCGTTGGCCGAAGACCGCGCCCGCCGGCCGCGTCTCGACTATTCAGGGACGCACGTGGTGCGGCTGGCCGATCCACTACCAGGCACGAAGCGTTGACCGCCGAGCGCTGGCACGGTTCTTATTGCGCTGGGCGCTGGAAAGTCAGCCGTGAAAGACCGGGGGGTATTCGGGACAGAACGAAGAGGCCCGAAAACACCTAACGCCGGCTCACGCTTACGCGAACGCGGGTAGCGCTGGCCTGAATTTTGTAAGCGGATGGTGAATAAAGACCCCGGCGTGACCCCGGCCGGACCCCGCCGGCATGCGACGTGGAGTCGCACGCACCGGCGCGCGACCCGGCGCTGACGTCCACAGGACCGCACGTGATCCGGCTCATTATAATAGGACTCGACCAAAAACAAACTGCGGGGGATTTATGAAAGCGTGGATCTTGACGTGTTCGGCGGTTGTCGCTCTGACTGCCTGCGGAAACTCGGAGCAATCAACGGCAGTATCGGCAGTGTCCGCCTCTAGCTCGCCAGAGGTTCAAGCAGCGGCGCTCCCGGCATCAGGTCCAACTGGGCCAGCCGAAGCGGACGCTAGCGCTCGACCTGCGCCGCTTGACGGATGGGCTGACCTCAACCCGGAAACGTTTCGCAAGCGTTACGACGAACTTGCAAAGGCTGACGGTAGCGACACGATCAAGCGGATGCGCAGGACCAAGGACGGGATCGCAGTCACTTTGAATGACGAGCGTTTTCAGCAAGGAATCGCAGAAATGAAGAAGCTCGACTTGGCGAATGGACGGTTCGCGAGCAAGCTCGCACTTCAGCTTTCGATAAGCAGCGCGGGCAAGGTGTCAGTAATAAAGGTGATGGGCAACCGATCTGATCCCGTCAATCTCATGCGCTTCGTCGGCGCAGTCGGTCTGATTAACAACATGCTGAACCCCGGCCAAGACGAGAAAACCAACTTGGACTTCCTCACGTCTCTCAACCTCATGCGGGGCGATGATGACCCGTCCATCGGGCAACCGGTTGCCTCGTTCAATCGCGGCGGCGCGTTCGCGTGTGTTTCGATGCCTTCGGAACAATCGACAAGTGTTGGCTGCGTTGTTGCACCACGATCATAGTTGGCCGCACGCTAGACCTCGGCCGAAACACCGGCGAATACATTATGTAGTGGGGAAATACCTGACGACGATGCGGGTCATTACCGGCCCGAATCCATACGGCAAAGTTCGTTGGAGTTTTGCCGTACAGATGCCGTACGGCGGGTTTTCAGAATGAGCGAATCGCCCGCAAACCCTTATCAGACTTGGCGCGCCCGGCTGGGATCGAACCAGCAACCCCTGCCTTCGGAGGGCAGTACTCTATCCATTGAGCTACGGGCGCTTGAACACGGAAGCGCGACAACCTGAGCGGATGCGGCGCCAAAGTGAGACCGCAAGGATACCCGGTTTCGGCCGTACCGTCCACCGGACGGCCGACATAGCAGAATTCGCCACCTTCCGGCCAGCTCCAGTGCTCCGGGTAAACGCCTGCTGAACACGCCGCCGCCCCTCTCGCCGTCGCCAAAAGCTTGCGTCTATAATCCTCCGTGGCTGATATAGAACAAGAAGTTGCCATCACGCTGTACCGCTCACATACCCACGGAGACGAGACAAGCATGAGCGAAGCACCGCATAAAGCCCCGATCAAAACCCCCGCGCAGCTCGTCGCCGCAGTCATTGCCGGGTTTGCTGTGCCGATCATCATCATCGTCCTGCTGGCGATCTACGTCGATAATTCAACCCGCACCGGCGCCGGCACCGACTCTCTCTCCGAAGCCGAAGTCACCGCCCGCATCAAGCCGCTAGCCCAGGTTGAAATTCGCGACGCCAATGCGCCGCGCGTCTACAAGAGCGGCGAAGAGGTCTACAAGGCCGTGTGCTCCGCGTGTCACGCGTCGGGTGCGGCAGGCGCGCCGAAATTCACCAATACCGCCGACTGGGCGCCGCGCATCGCGCAGGGATTCGACACGCTGTTGCACACGGCCCTCGCCGGCAAAGGCGCGATGCCGCCGCGCGGCGGCACCAGCCCGGACGACTACAGCGACTTCGAAATCGCCCGCGCGGTGGCCTATATGGCGAACAACTCCGGCGCCAGCTTCCCTGAACCGGCGCAGCCAGCAGCAGGCGCGGCGGCGGCCTCCGGCGCGACGGCGGCTGCGCCAGCTGGCGCGTCTGATGCGGGGGCGGCCCAAGCCGCCGCTGCGTTGGCGGCCATGGCAAGCGTGCCGCAAGCCGCCGCGCCGGCAGCCGGCGCCACCGGCGCGGACGCATCGCAGGCCGGCAAGGCGTTGTATCAACAGGTTTGCCAGGCCTGTCACGCGGCCGGCGTGCTGAACGCACCGAAGTTCGGCGACAAGGAAGCCTGGGCCCCGCGTCTGAAAGAGCCAATGGACACGGTCTATAACTACGCTCTGCATGGCAAAGGCGCGATGCCTCCGAAGGGCGGCTCGAATGCATCGGACGCGGACGTCAAGGCCGCCGTCGATTACATGGTCAGCGCGGCGAAGTAAGACATCCGACTGAGCGCTCGCGGCATCGGCCGCGCAACGAAGAATCCCTGCACGCGTCGTCGCTGTGCAGGGATTTTTTATGCATGACAGGTGCCCGCGTCAGACCGGATGGGAGAAGTCCGGCGCGGACGCGGGACGGCTAAACGCGTCAATAAACGCCAAGGCCGGCGTGTCGCGAGCCAGAGTGGTGAAATGCGCGTGCAACGCGGCGGGTGCGAGCCACGGATAGTCCAGGCCCGCCTGCAAAGCGTCGAGTAACGCACCGTCGGCATCGGGCACGACGTCCATGCGCGCGATATGGATGTCGAAGTGCGTCACAAACGGTGTCTCGTCGAAGGTCCATCGATACACGCCGTGGCCGACGCGCAGTGCGCCGCTCGCCTGCTCGCGCATCACCACCAGCCAAGGGATCGCATCGAGTACGCCGTCTTGCACCTCGAGCGAATCGCACACGTAATAAGTCCGGCATCGCGCGTACTGGGCGCCGAAATCGGTAACGAGCGTTTTCGCAATCGCAGCGGCGCCCACGGTGCGGGCGGGAAACGCGATCGCCGACGTGGCAAGCGACATGGTGAGCACCGCGTCCGCAGCGAACGCCTCGGCGATGCGCGGAGCGAGCGTGTTGTCTTTCGCGTCGATATAGGTTTCGAGTGCGCGGCGATAGCGCGCGAGCGGCGGCGCGTTCATACGAAAGTCTCCGATCAGGCTCGCCGACATGCGATCGACAAGCCGCGCCACTCTAGCTCAAGCCTGCGAAAAACAGCCAAAGCACCTGTCACGCCCAAGGTCTTGCGAACGCAACAGAAAGCTCAATACGCCCCGTGCCGTGAACCAGCCCACCACGCGCCGCGCGCATTCACGGCTTTTGCAGCAGTGCCTTCAAACTCGCGAGCCGGTCTTTCGGCGACATCGGTGCTTCTTCCGGTGTCGGCGGCGGCGCATCGTCGAGCAGCATTTCGGGAATGAAGCGCGACGGCTCGCACACCACCGTCTCTCTCGCGCGCTTGCGCTTCTTGCACCAGTTCAGATGCAGGCTGCGCTGCGCACGCGTAATCGCGACGTACATCAAACGGCGCTCTTCCTCGATGCGCGCGTCGTCGATCGGCTCGTCGTCGGGGCCGCCCCGATGCGGCATGATGCCTTCTTCGACGCCCACCAGAAACACGTGCGGGTACTCCAGTCCCTTCGACGCATGCACGGTCGAAAGCCGGACCGCATCGGGATCTTCTTCACGACCTTCGAGCATCGACATGAGCGCGACGGTCTGGATCAGGCCAAGCAGATTCTTGCCGGTATCGCCGAAACCGTCGGCGGTGTCGTAGCCGGTGGCTTCGCGATTGCCGGCATCCTCGGTTTCGGCCTTGGTGCCTTTGCGCTTCAACCACTCCATGAATTCCAGCACGTTCTGCCACTTGGCCTGCGCCTGGCGTTCGTCGAACGCGTCGTACAGATAGGCTTCGTAGTGGATCGCGTCCATCAGTTCGTCGAGCAGTGTGCCGGCGGCATCTTTTTCCGCGCGATCGGTGAGACGCTGCATGAAGTCGCAGAACACGCGCATTGGTTCGATCTGGCGCGGCGACAGGCGCGCCTCGATCCCGCCCATGTACACCGCCTCGAACAGCGACACCTTCGCCTGACCCGCGAATGCACCGAGCGCTTCGAGCGTCGTATTACCGACGCCCCGGCGCGGCGTGGTGATGGCGCGGATGAACGCGGGGTCGTCGTTCGCGTTGGCGATGAGGCGCAGATATGCGCAGATGTCCTTGATTTCGGCTTTGTCGAAGAACGACTGACCGCCAGACAGCACGTACGGAATCCGTTCGCGACGCAGTACCTGTTCGAAGATGCGCGCCTGGAAGTTGCCGCGATACAGGATCGCGTAGTCGCGGAAATTCGCGCGCCGCTCGAACTTGTGCGCGGACAGGCGGAACACCACCGACTCCGCCTCGTGCTCCTCGTCATTGCAAGGCGTGACGGTGATCGTGTCGCCCATGCCGTGCTCGGACCACAGCTTCTTTTCGAACAGCTTCGGGTTGTTCGCGATCACGTTATTCGCAGCGGTCAGAATGCGCACCGTCGAGCGGTAATTCTGTTCGAGCTTGATCAGGTGCAGTTTCGGAAAATCCTTGCTGAGCTGCCCGAGATTTTCGAGCGTTGCGCCGCGCCAGCCGTAGATCGCCTGGTCGTCGTCGCCGACCGCCGTGAACGCCGCGCGCTTGCCCGCGAGCAGCTTGACCAGTTCGTACTGGCACGCGTTGGTGTCCTGGTACTCGTCGATCAGCAGATAGCGCAGCTTGTTCTGCCAGCGCTCGCGCACCGGCTCGTTGTTCGCGAAGAGCTCGGCGGGCAGGCGGATCAGATCGTCGAAATCGACCGCCTGATACGCGTGCAGCGTCGCCACGTAATTGCGGTAGACGATCGCGGCCTGATGCTCGTCCTCGTTCGCGGCGATCGCGATCGCCTCCTCGGGCATGATCAGGCCGTTCTTCCACAGCGAGATGATCGACTGGATCTTGCGGATGAAGCCCTTGTCCGTCGAGCCGACCTGTTCCTGGATCATGCCGAAGCAGTCGTCCGAATCCATGATCGAGAACTGCGGTTTCAGGCCGACGTGTTCAGCCTCCTGCCGCAGTATCTGCACGCCGAGCGAGTGGAAGGTGCAAACCGTCAACTGATTGACCGGCACCTTGCGGCCTTCCTTGCCAGGCGTGGTGAGCGTCCTGCCTTCGAGCAGCTTGCCCACGCGCTCGCGCATTTCCGCGGCGGCCTTGTTCGTAAACGTGACAGCGGCGATGTGGCGCGGCTCGAAGCCTTTGGCTTCGATCAGGTGCGCAATTTTCTGCGTGATCACGCGCGTCTTGCCGCTGCCTGCGCCGGCGAGCACGAGACATGGACCGTCGAGATAACGGACCGCTTCATTTTGAGCGGGGTTCAGGCCTGCGGACATCGTCTGTGGATGGGTATTGCGGTTGAGGGCGCGTCGGCGCTGAATCGCGACCGGAGGCCCGGGGGCGTGCGGCGCGGCGTCGCCGGCTGGAACGGACACCTGGCATGGTGCGCAGGGGTTCCAGCCCGTCGCGATGCGCGCGAGAGGAGCGATGTTAACATGGATGCCCTCGATGGATGCCCTCGACGGACGCCCTCGATAGACGCTCCCGATGAATGCCCCCACGTGGACGTCCCGATGAGAGCCTCCCGCGGACGCCCCAACGAATGCCGCACGGCCGCCGGCAACGACACCGCGGCGCATGACGGTGGCAACGTTGCCGGTCCGCCTTCGGGACATGCCACAATTGCAGTGTTGCGCGCCGTCGCCACGGTGGCAAAGCGGCGCGCCGTTTTTGCAGGAAGACACGCATGTCCGCATCGCTGAAGATTGGATTGGTGGGTTACGGTTTTGCTGGCGCGACCTTTCATGCGCCGGTGATCGCACATTGCGGGCGCGCGAGCCTCGCCGCGATCGCGACGAGTCAGCCCGAACGCGCGCTGACCGACTATCCGCATGCGAAAGTCGTGGCCGACCTCGACGCGCTGCTGGCGCTCGAAGACATCGAGTGCGTCGTGATCGCGACGCCCAATGACACCCACTTCGACCTCGCGCGCCGCACGCTGGAAGCCGGCAAGCACGTGGTGGTCGACAAGCCGGTCACGCTGAGCGCCGCCGACGCCCACACGCTCGCCAACATCGCGCTCGCCCGCGGCAAACGGTTCATGCCGTTTCACAACCGTCGTTGGGACGGCGACTTTCTGACCGTGCGGGATCTGCTCGCCCGCGTGGAGCTGGGGCGCGTCACGCACTTCGAATCGCACTTCGACCGTTTCCGGCCAACTGTGCCGCAGCGTTGGCGCGAAGAAGTGTCGCGAGGCGGCGGCTTGCTGTTCGACCTCGGCCCGCATCTGATCGACCAGGCGTTGGCTCTGTTCGGCGCACCGCAGACGGTATCGGCGACGGTGCGCGCGCATCGTGACCAGGCCAGCGCGCCGGACTATGTGCATATTCAGCTCGGCTACGGTGAGTTCGAGGTGATGTTGCATGCGAGCGCGTTGACGGCGTTGCTCGCGCCGAGGTTTGCGATCCACGGCACGCGCGGCAGTTACGTGAAATACGGGCTCGATACGCAGGAGGATCAGTTGAAGGCCGGCCTGCGTCCCGGCAATGAAGGCTTCGGCGCCGGCAACACCGCGGGTGTGCTGCGCGTGCTGGAAGGCGGTCAGGAAGTCGAGCGCGAGTTGCCGACGCGCAATGGCGACTATGTCGGCTTCTATGTCGCGGTGGCCGACGCCATCCAGCACGGCACCGCCTTCCCTGTCAGTGCCCAGGATGCAGTTGACGTGATGACGATCATCGAGCTTGCCGCGCGCAGTTCGGAAGAAGGCGTCCGGTTGCCGTTCGAGCGCATTCGCTGATTCGCTGATTCGCTGATTCGCTGATTCGCTGATTCGCTGATTCGCTGATTCGCTGAGTCGCTGACCTGCGCGGCGCGACGACTTGTGCTCCCACAACCACTTGTCGCCCAAGCCGCCGCGCAGGCAAAAATCTGACGTCCCGAAAGGAATATAGCGTTACAACTCTGTCCCCCTCCCCGGTCAGCGCGCAGCCGCGATCATCCGTTGCTCCCGAGTAGCGCCGCCAACGACAACGACTTCTGGAGAGTCCATGCCTCGTCTCATCCGCGCCATTGCCGCCTGCGCCCTGCTCAGTTCCGTCGCCGCCTGCGTGGTCGCGCCCCAACCCGCGCCGGCACCGCGCCCCAGTCCGCAGCAGATCGCGGATCAGCGTCTTCATCAGGTCGACGGCCGGATCGACAATCTCGCCCGCCGGATCGACAAACGCGTGAATCAGGGCGATTACCCGCCGCCACAAGGCGCCGCCCTGCACCATCGGCTCGATGTCATCCGCCAGGAAGCGCACGACATGGCCTCGCAACACGGTGGCGGCCTCACCAGCGACGAACAGCGCGTGCTGAACCAGGAGCTGGACAACGCGGCTCACGCGATCGGCGAGTAACCGCCTCGAGTCCGCGCAGCAAAGCAGCGCGAGCGCGGGCATCACGTCCCGCGCTTTTTTTTGCGCCGGCAACGTGCGATGTCAGCCACCACGCCGGTCGCAAGCCTTTATTTGACAAGCCCCCAGCCGTCGCGTACATTCGCCGCACGCGTCGGGAGAGCGCGCTGGCCGCTGACAATCGCAGGCCGCGCCGCCGAAGGGGCACACCCGCAAACTCTCAGGCAAAAGGACCGAACGCGTCGAAAAACCCGCCTAACGGCAGCGGTTTTTCGCACTCTGGAGAGCGGCAGTAGCCATCTGCGTCGTTTGTATCGTGCAGGCACAGGCAGGCTGCCCACCGAAGGGGCGCGCGTTTCACCGTGACGAATCCAGATTCTCACGGCAGCGCAATCTCTCAGGTATCGAGGACAGAGGGGTCATGCAGAACCACGCTCGCAGGCACCCGGCCGCGAGGCGTAGCGCCGCATGGCCTTTTTTGTTTCGCGATGCCCGAGGCCCCATGACCGAACTCAAACACACCCCGCTCAACGCCACCCATCGTGCGCTCAATGCCCGCATGGTCGATTTCGGCGGCTGGGACATGCCCGTCAACTACGGCTCGCAGATCGAGGAACATCGCGCCGTGCGTACCGACGCCGGCATGTTCGACGTCTCGCACATGTGCGTCGTCGATTTCACCGGCGAGCGCGTGCGCGCCTTCTTCGAATACGCGCTCGCCAACAACGTCGCGAAGCTGCAAACGCCCGGCCGCGCGCTCTACTCCTGTCTGCTGAACCCGAATGGCGGCGTGATCGACGATCTGATCGTCTATTACTTCGGCGAAGATCACTTCCGCGTGGTCGTCAACGCCGGCACCGCCGACAAAGACATCGCGTGGTTCGGCCAGCTCAATGCCGAAGGCGGCTTCGGCCTGACCATCACGCCGCGCCGCGACTACGCGATCGTCGCGGTGCAGGGCCCGAACGCACGCGAGAAGGTCTGGCAAACGGTGCCGGCCACGCGCGCCGCTACCGAAGCGCTCAAGCCGTTCAACGCCGCGCGCATCGACGCCACGCCGTTTGGCGAACTGACCGTCGCCCGCACCGGCTACACCGGCGAAGACGGCTTCGAAATCATCGTGCCGGCCGATTGCGTCGAAGCGCTGTGGAACGCGTTGCATGCACAAGGCGTGCGTCCGGCCGGCCTCGGCGCACGCGATACGCTGCGCCTCGAAGCGGGCATGAATCTGTACGGCCAGGACATGGACGACAATATCTCGCCGCTCGACGCCGGCCTCGCATGGACAGTCGATCTGAACTCGCCGCGCGACTTCGTCGGCAGGAGCAAGCTGGAAGCCGAAGGCTCGCTCGCGGCATTCGTCGGGCTGATCCTGCTGAAGGAAAACGGCAAGGCGGCGGGCGTGCTGCGCGCGCATCAGAAAGTCGTCACGCCGCACGGCGAAGGCGAAATCACCAGCGGCACTTTTTCCCCGACGATGCAGGAGTCGATCGCCTTCGCACGCGTGCCGAAAGGCGTGCAGCCGGGCGACACCGTTCACGTTCAGATTCGTGACAAGGCTGTTCCCGCAAGCGTGGTAAAACTGCCGTTCGTGCGCAACGGCAAAGTGCTGGCGGTTTGAGCAGCCGGCGCGCGACCCCTCTTTTAAGCCAATAACGAACCACACCGAATAGGAGCATCCGATGAGCATCCCGGCCGATCTGAAATACACCGAATCGCACGAATGGGTCCGCACGGAAGCGGACGGCACGCTGACGGTCGGCATCACCGACCACGCACAGGAAGCGCTCGGCGATATCGTCTTCTTCGAAGTTCAGGAACTCGGCAAGACCGTGACTGCGGGCGACACCGTCGCCGTGATCGAATCGGTGAAGGCCGCTTCCGATATCTATGCGCCGGTTTCGGGCGAGATCATCGAAGCGAACACGGCTGTCGCCGACGCACCCGACTCGGTCAACTCCGCTCCGTACGAAAGCTGGCTCTTCAAGATCAAGCCCGCTGCCGATGCAGCGCAGGATCGCCTGATCGACGCCGACGCGTACACGAAGTCGATCGGCGCCTGATTCACACCTCGCACACCTCGTTTAACCGTCAGGTGCGGCGAGCGCAAGGCACGACGCGCCGCACCGCCAGGAACACCCATGAAGCTCGAACACCCGGATCGTCTGATGAACCGCACTCCTCTCTCGCTCGCCGCGCTCGAAGTGCACGACGCCTTCGCCGAACGGCACATCGGCCCGGATGCGGCCGACCAGCAAGCGATGCTCGAAGCCCTCGGCTTCGCGTCGCGCGCCGCGCTGATCGACGCGGTCATTCCGAAGACGATCCGCCGCACCGAAACGCTGCCGCTCGGCCCCTTCGCGCAACCGAAGAGCGAAGCCGAAGCGCTCGCCGCGCTGCGCGAGCTCGCGGACCAGAACCAGGTGTTCCGCTCGTACATCGGCCAGGGCTACTACAACGCGCACACGCCGACGGTGATCCTGCGTAATGTGCTGGAAAATCCGGCGTGGTACACCGCGTACACGCCGTATCAGCCGGAAATCTCACAAGGCCGTCTCGAAGCGCTACTGAACTTCCAGCAGATGGTCGTCGACCTGACGGGCCTCGCGATTTCGAACGCATCGCTGCTCGACGAAGCCACCGCCGCCGCCGAAGCGATGACGCTGCTGCAACGCGTGGGCAAGCCGAAGTCGAACCTGTTCTTCGTGGCTGACGACGTGCTGCCACAAACCATCGAAGTGGTGAAGACACGCGCCACGCCGGTCGGCATCGAAGTGAAGGTGGGTCCCGCCGCTGAAGCCGCCAACGCGAACGCGTTCGGCGTGCTGCTGCAATACCCGGGCGTCAACGGCCACGTGTGCGACTACCGCGCGCTGACCGAAGCGATCCACGCGGCGGGCGGCCACGTGGTGGTCGCCGCCGACCTGCTCGCGCTGACCCTGCTCACGCCACCGGGCGAATGGGGCGCGGACGTGGCCGTCGGCAATACGCAGCGCTTCGGCGTGCCGGTCGGCTTCGGCGGCCCGCATGCCGCTTACCTCGCGGTGCGTGACGAATTCAAGCGGCAGATGCCGGGCCGTCTCGTCGGCGTGACCGTCGATGCGCAAGGCAATCCCGCGCTGCGTCTCGCGCTGCAAACGCGCGAACAACATATCCGCCGCGAGAAGGCCACCTCGAACGTGTGCACCGCGCAAGCGCTGCTCGCGATCATGGCCAGCATGTATGCGGTCTATCACGGCCCGCACGGCCTGAAGACGATCGCGCTGCGCGTGAACCGGATTGCAGCGTTGCTGGCTGAAGGCGCGAAGCAACTCGGCTACACGCTCGCCAACGAATCGTTCTTCGACACGCTCACGTTCGACACCGGCGCGCGCACCCAAGCACTGCACGATGCCGCGCGAGCGAAGCGCATCAACCTGCGCCACGTGAGCGACACGCAAGTCGGCCTGTCGGTCGACGAGACCACCACGCGCCACGACCTGGCCGATCTGCTCGCGGTGTTCGCGCAAGCCGCCGGCGTGCTGGACGTGCCGCAAGTCGATACGCTCGACGCCAGGCTTGCCGCGTCGAACACGGCATCGGTGCCGGCCGCGCTCGAGCGCACCAGCGCGTACCTCACGCACCACGTGTTCAATCGTCATCATTCGGAAACGGAAATGCTGCGCTATCTGCGCAGCCTGTCGGACAAGGACCTCGCGCTCGACCGTTCGATGATCCCGCTCGGCTCCTGCACGATGAAGCTGAACGCGACCTCGGAAATGCTGCCGATCACGTGGCCGGAGTTCGGTCAGATCCATCCGTTCGCACCGGCCGAGCAAACGGTCGGCTACCGCACGATGATCGATCAGCTCGAAGCGATGCTGGTCGCCGCCACCGGCTATGCGGCGGTGTCGCTGCAACCGAATGCCGGCTCGCAGGGTGAATACGCGGGTCTGTTGATCATCCACGCTTATCACGCGTCGCGCGGCGAAGCGCAGCGCAATGTCTGCCTGATTCCCGCTTCGGCGCACGGCACCAACCCGGCGTCGGCGCAGATGGCCGGCATGCAGGTGGTGGTGGTCGCGTGCGACGCGCAGGGCAACGTCGATATCGAAGACCTGCAGAAGAAGGCCGCGCAACACACCGACAAACTCGCGGCGATCATGATCACCTATCCGTCCACGCACGGCGTGTTCGAGCAGAACGTGCGCGAGATCTGCGAGATCGTGCACGCACACGGCGGCCAGGTGTACGTGGATGGCGCGAACATGAACGCGATGGTGGGTCTGTGCGCGCCGGGTCAGTTCGGCGGCGACGTTTCGCACCTGAACCTGCACAAGACGTTCTGCATTCCGCACGGCGGCGGCGGACCGGGCGTCGGTCCGGTCGCGGTCGGCGCGCACCTCGCGCAGTTCCTGCCGAACCAGATCTCATCGGGTTATGAACGCGCGCCGAACGGTATCGGCGCGGTGTCGGGCGCACCCTACGGCTCGGCGTCGATCCTGCCGATCTCGTGGATGTATATCGCGATGATGGGCGCGAAGAACCTGACCGCCGCGACCGAAACCGCGATCCTCAACGCGAACTACGTCGCGAACAAGCTCGCGTCGCATTACCCGGTGCTGTACTCGGGCCCGGGCGGGCTGGTCGCGCACGAATGCATTCTCGATCTGCGTCCGCTCAAGGAAACCAGCGGCATCACCGTGGACGACGTCGCCAAGCGCCTCGCCGACTACGGCTTCCACGCACCGACGATGAGCTTCCCAGTGCCGGGCACGCTGATGGTCGAGCCGACCGAATCGGAATCGAAGGAAGAACTCGATCGCTTCATTGAAGCGATGATTGCGATCCGCAACGAAATCCGCGCGGTCGAAGAAGGCCGCTCGGACCGCGAGGACAATCCGCTGAAGCACGCGCCGCACACCGCGGCGGCGGTCATCGCCGATGACTGGAAGCATGCCTATACGCGCGAAACCGCCGCGTATCCGTTGCCCACCTTGATCGCGAAGAAGTACTGGCCGCCGGTCGGCCGCGCCGACAACGTGTACGGCGACCGCAATCTGTTCTGCTCCTGCGTGCCGATCGCCGACTACGAGTAAGCATGAGCGCGCATCGCCCGCTGTCTGGAACAGGCGGCGGGGCGGTGCGCCGTTGTGTCCGCGCTTCTGTCGTTCGTGGCCGCAAACGGCTAACATCACACACCAAATCAGCCTAACGAGGAGTTTCGCATGGCGCGACAGGTGCGATCGATGCAAAGCCGGGCCGAAGCAAGGCGAGCCCGTACGTGGCAGCCAACTTACGTACTGCTGCTGGCTGGCGCAGCCGCGCTGCTGCCGCTGCGGCAAGCGCAGGCCGCGATGAATTTCTGCGCCGCGCCCGCGTTGCAAACCAGCGAGCGTACCAATGCCGATCCCGGCGTGAAGGCGCTCGTCAGCAATGTGCAGGCCCATCTGAACGAGCAGCCGCACGCCCTGGCCAAGCTCCATACCGAAGGCACGCTGCCGCACGAGGGCATCTACGATCAGAGCGTCGCAGCGGAGCAGGATCTCGATCTGTTGCGCGACGCCGCGCTCGCGTGGCGCGCGACCAGCGACGAGCGCTTTCTGAAGCTCGTCGACCGCTTGCTGTACGCGTGGGTCACGACCTATCAGCCGAATTTCAATCCGATCGACGAAACCCGTTTTGAAGGCCTGATCCTCGCCTACGACATGACGGCGAGCGCGTTGCCCGTGAAAACGCGCAACGCGACAATGGCATTTCTGACGAAGCTCGCGAACGGCTACATCGCGCAGATCGATGCGCAGCCGCGGCCGCTCACCGGCACGTTCCGCAACAACTGGCAAAGCCACCGTATCAAGCTGATCGCGATGGCCGCGTTCACGCTCGACAACCGCAAGATGATCAACGCGGCGCAGCGTCTGTTCACCGAGCATATCGGCGACAACATTGCACCGGACGGCTCGACTATCGACTTCAACGAACGCGACGCGCTGCATTACGTCACGTACGACCTGCAGCCGCTCGTGATGGCCGCGCTCGCCGCGCGCCGCCACAACCGCAACTGGCTGCAGGAGAAGGGTGCCAACGGCGCCACGCTGCTCGCCGCGCTCAACTGGCTCGCGCCGTACGCAACCGGCAAACAGACGCATGAAGAATTCGTGCATTCGAACGTCTCGTTCGATGCGAAACGCCGCGAGGCCGGTTTGCCCGGCTATTCGGGTCAATGGGACCCGAAGAACGCGACGGAACTGTTTCACCTGGCGGCGCGTCTCGACGGACGCTTTACGCCAATCGCGCTGCAGCTCGCACCGTCGCCGCCCGCGTGGCTCGCCGTGTGCCTACCGCTGCCGGCGCGCTAATATCTACTTATCAGCAGGGAGCAGTCAATGGCAGTCAGCGTGTTCGATCTCTTCAAAATCGGCATTGGTCCGTCCAGTTCGCATACGGTCGGACCAATGCGCGCGGCACTGATGTTCGCTCAAGGGCTCGAACGCGACGGGCTGCTGAGCGCCACCGCATCGGTGAAAGTGGAGCTGTATGGGTCGCTCGGCGCGACCGGCAAAGGCCACGGCACGGATCGCGGCGTGATGCTCGGCCTGATGGGCGACGCGCCCGACACGGTCGACCCGGACACGATCGCGCGCCGGCTCGAAGCGGTGCGGGTGTCGCGCAAGCTCGCGTTGCTCGGCACGCACGAGGTGCCGTTCGTGCAAAAAGATCACATTGCGTTTTATCGGCAAGCGTTGGCCGAGCATCCGAACGGTCTGAAGCTGCGCGCGTTCGACGCGCAAGGCGAGACCTTGCGCGAGTCGACCTATCTGTCGGTGGGCGGCGGCTTCGTGGTGACAGCCGGCGCACCGAACACCAAGGTGCTGAGCGCAGTCGATCAGTTGCCACACCCGTTTCGCACTGGCAACGAACTGCTCGCGTTGTGCGAGTCGACTGGCAAGAGCATCGCGCAGTTGATGTGGGATAACGAGCGCGTCTGGCACACGGAAGAAGAGACGCGCGCCGGCTTGCTGAAGATCTGGGATGTCATGCAATCGTGCGTGACGCGCGGCTGCGGCATCAACAATCCCGACGCCGACGGCAACTTGCCCGGCCCGTTTCAGGTGAAGCGCCGCGCGCCGCAGCTGTATCGCGCGCTGACCGGCAATCCTGAGCTTGCGCTGCGTGATCCGTTGTCGATGGTCGACTGGATCAACCTCTACGCAATCGCCGTCAACGAAGAAAACGCCGCGGGCGGGCGTGTCGTCACCGCGCCGACCAATGGCGCGGCCGGCATCATTCCGGCCGTGCTGCATTACTACACGCGCTTCATGCCGGGCTCGAACCAGCAGGGTGTGCTCGACTTCCTGATGACGGCGGCGGCCATCGGCATTCTGTACAAGCTGAACGCGTCGATCTCCGGCGCGGAAGTGGGCTGCCAGGGCGAGGTGGGCGTGGCCTGTTCGATGGCCGCCGGCGCGCTCGCCGCGGTGATGGGCGGCACGCCGAAGCAGGTCGAGAACGCCGCCGAAATTGGCATGGAACATAACCTCGGGCTGACCTGCGATCCGGTCGGCGGGATGGTGCAGATTCCGTGCATCGAACGCAATGCGATGGCGTCGGTGAAGGCAGTCAACGCGGCGCGCATGGCATTGCGCGGCGACGGCAGCCACTACGTGTCGCTCGATTCGGTCATCAAGACCATGCGCGAGACTGGCGCGGACATGAAGACCAAGTACAAGGAAACGTCGCGTGGCGGCCTCGCGGTGAACATCGTCGAGTGCTGAGCAATGTGCTTCAAGATGTGTGACGACGCGGGCCGCGGCGCGCGTTTTCACTGGCGATTTCACTGGCGTTTTCATTCGCGCGTTCGCCCTTCGTGTCCGGCGCAGTTGCGCTGCACCATGACAGCCAACGCGCGCTCAGCGTAAGCTGTCGAAGCGCCCATCGGCCAACGTCTCACGCATCCGCCGATACGGCCCTATCCGACCGCACTCATGCACTGCCTGGAGGCTCTTTCGCAATGTCGCTGCCGAATGCTCCCGTTTCAGATTCCAACGCCGCTCGCACCACTGGCGCGCGCCTCATCGTCGATGCCTTGCTGACGCACGGTGTCGAACGCGTTTTCTGTGTTCCTGGCGAGAGCTTTCTCGCTGTGCTGGACTCCCTGCGCGACGAGACTGAACACATCCAGACCGTCGTCTGCCGCCACGAAGCCGCGGCCGCGAACATGGCCGAAGCAGTCGGCAAACTGACTGGCCGCCCGGGCGTCGCGCTGGTCACACGCGGACCGGGTGCCACGCACGCGTCGATCGGTGTACATACCGCATTTCAGGACTCCACGCCGATGATCCTGCTGATCGGCCAATGCGCGCGCGAGCATCTGGATCGCGAGGCGTTCCAGGAGATCGACTATCGGCGCATGTTCGGTCAGATGGCAAAGTGGGTCGCGCAGATCGACGACCCCAAACGCATCCCCGAATATCTGAGCCACGCCTTTCACACCGCGACTGCCGGGCGGCCGGGTCCGGTCGTGTTGTCGTTGCCCGAAGATGTGTTGAGCGAAACGTGCGACGTCGTCGCTGGCGTGCCGCCCTATCAGCGCGTGGCGGCGTCGCCGTCCGGCGCGCAGATCGAGAAGCTGCGCCAGTTGCTCGAAGGCGCGCAACGGCCCATGGTGATCGCCGGTGGTAGCGGCTGGACGCCGGCCGCCTGCGCGGATCTGCGGCGCTTCGTCGAGAACTGGCAACTGCCGGTCGCGCTCGCGTTCCGCTTCCAGGACACGCTCGATAACGAGCATCCAAATTACGCGGGCGACGTCGGCCTCGGCATCAATCCCGCGTTGGGGCAGCGCATCCGCGACGCCGACCTGCTACTCGCACTCGGCCCGCGCCTGGGCGAAGCGACCACCAACGGCTACACGCTGCTCGACATTCCGAAGACGAAGCAAACGCTGGTGCATGTGCATCAAGGCGCGGAAGAATTGGGCCGCGTGTATGTCGCGGATCTGCCGATCGTCTCCGGGATGCCCGAGCTGGCCGCGTCGCTGGCCGCGTTGCAGCCGCCCTCCGACAAACCGGCATGGGCTGGTGCGGCTGAAAGCGCGCATCGCGCGTATCTCGAGTGGCGCAAACCGCTGCCGATCCCCGGCGACGTGCAAATGGGCGAGGTGATCCAGCAATTGCGCGCGCATCTGCCGGAAGACGCGATCGTCACGAACGGAGCAGGCAATTACGCGACGTGGCTGCATCGCCACTTCTCGTATCGTCACTATCGGTCGCAGCTCGCACCGACGAGTGGCGCGATGGGCTACGGCGTGCCCGCGGCGATCGCGGCGAAGTCGCTGTATCCGCACCGCGCGGTCGTCGCGCTGGCCGGCGACGGCTGCTTCATGATGGCCGCGCCGGAGCTGGCAACAGCGATGCAGTACGACCTGCACGTGCTGTTCATCGTCGTGAACAACAGCCACTTCGGCACGATCCGGATGCATCAGGAGCGGCATTATCCAAACCGTGTGCATGGCACCGGACTCACGAATCCAGACTTCGCGGCGTTCGCGCGGTCGTTCGGCGCGCACGGAGAAACGGTGGAGCGCACCGAGGATTTTCTGCCGGCGCTGCAACGTGCGATGAACGCCCAACGCGCGGCGCTGATCGAGATTCGCCTGCCGCAGGAAGCGAGCACGCCGGGCGCGACGCTGGAGCAGATTCGCGAGCAGGGCAGGAAGCTGCGCGGGGAGTAAGGCGGGCTCGAACGGCGCGTGTTGCCGCGCCTTGCCATAAAAAAACCCCGCCGAAGCGGGGTTTTTTTGACGCCGAAGCAAGCCGGAAAGACGCGCTTACTTGCCGCCCACGCTTTGCAGCGTCGTCCACTTGCCGTCGACCACCTTGTACAGCGTGATGCCGCCGTTCTTCAGGTCGCCCTTGCTGTCGTACGCGAGGTTCGACGACGTCACCGCCGGCATCGAGGTCTTCGCGAGCACCGGCAGGTACTTGGCCGGATCGGTCGAGTTCGCGCTCTTCATCGCGGTGAACATCGCCATCGCGCCGTCGTACGCGTACGGCGAGTACGTTTGCACGTCTTCGTTGAAACGCTTCTTGTACTTCGCGACGTAGTCCTTGCCGCCCGGCATTTCTTCCAGCGGCAGGCCGGCGAGCGATGCCACCGTGCCGTTGGCCGCGTCACCCGCGAGCTTGATGAAGGTCGGCGTGTGCACCATTTCGCCGCCCATCAACGGAGCCTTGACGCCCAGTTGCTTCATCTGCTTGACCATCGGCGCCGCTTGCGAATCCGCGCCGCCGTAGTAGATCAGGTCCGGGTTCGCCGACTTCAGCTTGGTCAGGATCGACTTGAAGTCCACGGCCTTGTCGTTCGTGTATTCACGATCGACGATCGTCGCGCCCGCCGCCTTCGCCGCCTTCTCGAACTGATCGGCCAGACCCTGGCCATAGGCCGTGCGGTCGTCGACGATCGCGATCTTCTTCATGCCCAGGTTCTTGACCGCGAACGCACCGGCGACCGAACCTTGCTGCGTGTCGGACGTCATCATGCGGAATGTGGTCTTGAAGCCTTGCTGCGTGTATTCCGGCGCGGTCGCCATGGCGATCTGCGGAATGCCCGCGTTCGCGTAGATGCGCGAAGCCGGAATCGTCGTGCCCGAATTGAAGTGGCCGAGCATGCCCTTGATGCCGTCGTCCACCAGCTTCTGTGCGACGGTCGTGCCGGTGCGCGGGTCAGCCTGGTCGTCGGCCGCATCCAGCACGAAGCGGACCGGCTTGCCGCCGATCACCGGCTTGCTCGCGTTCATCTCTTCCACGGCCAGCGTGATGCCGTTCTGGAAGTCCTTGCCATAGTGAGCCTGCGCGCCCGTCATCGGACCGGCGAAACCCACCTTCACGTCTTCGGTCGATTGAGCGTTGGCCGTCCCCGCCAGCGACATTGCCGCAACCAGCGTTGCGCCTGCCAGCTGTTTCATTTTGTGTTGCATAGCTTCTCCTTGGTACCAGGTATAGATGAAGCGGTTTTCGGGGTCGCCGTGCCGCTTCCGTTTTTTGAGGGATGGATGAGGTTCGCTCAGCCGATCGTCATCAAATTTGCATTGCCGCCTGCTGCTGCGGTATTCACGCTGACCGAGCGTTCCGTCAACAGACGCTCGAGCGCGTAGTCCTCGTCGCCGCTTTCCAGCGCGCGAGCCGCGACGCCTTGCACCGAGACGATCGGTCCCGGGCGCTTCGCCACTTCCTTCACCAGCGCCAGCAGTTCGTCGCTGTCGCCTTCGAACAGCACGGCATCGAACGGCGCATCGGCGCTCTTCTTCACGCTCGCATGTGACTTCAGCGATGCGGGCAAGCGCGAGACCAATTGTTCACCGGCCGCGCCTTCGAACAGCGCACGATTGCCCGTGGCCAGCGCGGCGGCCAACTGCACGCGCGCACCGCTCGCCGTCGACGCGATACACAGCACCGCGCCGCGTGCGCCCAGCGTGTAGGTATTGCGCTCGCCGGTGGGCCCCGACAACACGGCGGTCGCGCCCGCCGGCACATGCGACAGATACCCGTCGCAGCGCGCGGCCAGTTGCGGCTGACGCTCGGCGATCAGCCAGTCGCGCAACGCGGTCAACGCGGCGGACGGATTGTCGCCGTTTTCCGCGGCTTGCGGTACATCCGCCACCAGGGACTGCGCGAGCGACTTCGGCAAACCTGCCGGACGCGTGGCCAGCAGGCGCTGCAGGTACAGCGCGCCGCCCGCTTTGGGACCCGTGCCCGACAGCCCTTCGCCGCCGAACGGCTGCACACCAACCACCGCACCAATCACATTACGGTTCACGTAAATGTTGCCGACATGCGCGCGGCCAATCACATGCGCGATCGTTTCGTCGATCCGCGTATGGATGCCGAGCGTGAGTCCGTAGCCGGTCGCGCGGATCTGCTCGAGCAGCTTGTCGAGCTGGTTGCGACGGTAACGCACCACGTGCAGCACCGGGCCGAACACTTCGCGCTTCAGTTCGTCGATGCTGTCGAGTTCGATCAGCGTCGGCGGCACGAATGTACCTTGGGCCGCGCCTTCCGGTATCGGCAGTTGCTCGACCTTGCGGCCTTTCTCGCGCATCGCCGCGACATGCGTGTCGATGCTGCGTTTCGCGTCGAGGTCGATCACCGGACCGACGTCGATCGACAGCCGATCCGGATTGCCGACCGACAGTTCGCGCATCGCGCCGGTTAGCATCTCCAGCGTGCGGTCCGCGACATCGTCCTGCAAACAAAGAACGCGCAAAGCGGAACACCGTTGACCGGCGGAGTCGAATGACGATTGCAGCACGTCCGCCACCACCTGTTCGGCGAGCGCCGACGAATCGACGATCATCGCATTCTGGCCACCGGTTTCGGCGATCAGCGGAATCGGCTTGCCTTCAGGATCGAGGCGGCTCGACAGCGTCTTGTTGATCAGACGCGCGACTTCCGTCGAACCGGTGAACATCACCGCGCGGGTGCGCGGATCGGCCACCAGCGCGGCGCCCACCGTTTCACCGTCGCCCGGAAGCAGTTGCACCGCGCCCGCCGGCACGCCGGCTTCGCGCAGAATCCGCACGGCCTGCGCGGCGATCAGCGGTGTCTGTTCGGCTGGCTTGGCCAGCACGGTGTTGCCCGCGGCAAGCGCGGCCGCCACCTGGCCCATGAAGATCGCCAGAGGGAAATTCCACGGGCTGATACAGACCACGGGCCCGAGCGGACGATGCGTGTCGTTCGAGAACTCGTTGCGAATCTGCGTGGAGTAGTAGCGCAGGAAATCGATCGCTTCGCGAATTTCCGCCACCGCGTTCGCCAGCGACTTGCCGGCTTCACGCACCACCAGACCCATCAGCGTATGCATCTGCGCTTCGAGTAGATCGGCGGCGCGTGCGAGGCAATCGGCCCGCGCATCGACCGGTGTGGCCTGCCAGATCGGCGCGGCGGCAACCGCATGCGCAAGCGCGGCGCTCACGTGCTCCGGCGTCGCGTCGACGACGGCGCCGACGAGGTCGCGGTGGTCCGCCGGATTGCGCACGTCGCGTGCGGCGCCCACGGCGATCTCGTTGTCTTCGAGCATCGGCGCGGCGCGCCACGGATGATGCGCGCTCGCCAGCAACGCCGACGACAACGACGCCAGCCGATGCTCGTTCGACAGATCGAGACCCATCGAGTTGAGGCGCTCGGCGCCATACAGATTGCGCGGCAGCGGAATCTTCGCGTGCGGCGCGCCGAGCGGGACGATCTTCGACGCTTCGTCGACCGGGTCGGCGATCAGGTCGTTGATCGCGACGCTTTCATCGGCGATGCGATTCACGAACGACGTGTTCGCACCGTTTTCCAGCAGACGGCGCACGAGGTAGGCGAGCAGCGTCTCATGCGTGCCGACCGGCGCGTAGACGCGGCACGGCCGGTTCAGCTTGTCGCGGCCGGTGACCTCTTCGTACAGCGGCTCGCCCATGCCGTGCAGGCACTGGAACTCGTACTGACCGGGGTAGTAGTTGTTGCCAGCGAGGTGATAAATCGCCGACAGCGTGTGCGCGTTGTGCGTGGCGAACTGCGGATAGACCGCGTCGGGCGCGCCGAGCAGCTTCTTCGCGCAGGCGAGGTACGACACGTCCGTGTAGATCTTGCGCGTGTAGACCGGATAGCCTTCGAGGCCGTCCATCTGCGCGCGCTTGATTTCGGTGTCCCAGTAAGCGCCCTTGACGAGGCGCACCATGATGCGGTGACGGCTGCGCCGCGCCAGATCGACGATGTATTCGATCACGAACGGGCAACGCTTCTGATACGCCTGCACCACGAAACCGATACCGTTCCAGCCAGCCAGTTCCGGATCGAAGCACAGCGCTTCGAGCAGATCGAGCGAGATTTCGAGGCGGTCGGCTTCCTCGGCATCGATATTCAGGCCGATGTCGTAACGGCGCGCGAGGATCGCGAGCGCGCGCACGCGCGGCAGCAGTTCGCTCATCGTGCGTTCATGCTGCGAACGCGAGTAGCGCGCATGCAGCGCCGAGAGCTTGATCGAGATGCCCGGGCCTTCGTAGATGCCACGGCCGCCGGCGGCCTTGCCGATCGCGTGGATCGCCTGTTCGTACGACGCGTAGTAGCGTTGCGCGTCGGCTTCGGTGGTGGCCGCTTCGCCGAGCATGTCGTACGAGTAGCGGAAGCCGCGCGCTTCGTACTTGCGGCTGTTGGCCAGCGCTTCGGAAATGTTCTCGCCGGTGACGAACTGTTCGCCCATCAGGCGCATCGCCATATCCACGCCCTTGCGGATCAGCGGCTCGCCGCCCTTACCGATCAGCCGCGTCAGCGCCGACGAGAGACCCGTTTCGCTGTTGGTCGTCACCAGCTTGCCGGTGATCATCAGGCCCCAGGTCGCGGCGTTGACGAACAGCGACGGCGCCTGGCCGACGTGCGATTTCCAGTCGCCCTTGCTGATCTTGTCGCGGATCAGCGCGTCGCGGGTCGCGCGGTCGGGAATGCGCAGCAGCGCTTCGGCGAGACACATCAGCGCGACGCCTTCCTGGCTCGACAGCGAGAACTCGTGAATCAGCCCTTCGACGCCGCCGCCCTTGCTCTTCGAGCGCAGTGTTTCAACCAGCTTGCCGGCCATCGTCTGCACGTCACCGGCCAGATTGGCCGGCAAGCGCGCCTGGCCCAGCAGGAACGGCACGCACTCCGGCTCCGGACGACGGTAAGCGGCGGTGATTGCCGCGCGCAGCACCGATTGCGGTTGCACGTTCTGCGCGAATTCGAGGAAGGGGTGGGAGGCACCTTCTTCCTCGTGTTCGAGCGCGGCGCCGTCGGCCAGATCGGCCGTGCCCGTCGCACCCGACAGCTCGGGCGGCAGTTGGCCATGCTCGATTTTTTCGAGGTAAGCGAAGATCGCCTGCTTGATCAGCCAGTGCGGGGTGCGTTCAAGGCGGGTGGCGGCATCTTTCAGCCGGGAACGCAGGAGGTCATCGACCTTGACGCCAAGGGTGGTGCTAGCCATGTTTCCTTCTCGGATACCAAACGAATGTTTGGTGAAAGACTAAAGTTGGCCGAATCGTACGCCTCCCAATAAAAAGGTGCAACCATTCAGCACGCATGGTTGCACCCTGATGGAACCCTTGTGGGACGGGGAGTTTCGGCCGACGGGCGTGGGCGCGGCGGCGGCGGTTGCGCTCGGTATTTTCCCTGGCGTGATTCTTTTTTTCGTCGGCCTTATTAAATGACCCTGCGCGCCGTTAAAGAGACATGGAAGCAGCGGCCTCTTATGGCACGCAAAAGAACGATACGGGGTTATGGGGTTTGTGAGGACCGGTGAAATGGAAAAGTGGTTGGTGGTATTGGGCATCTGGGCGATGTGCGCGGCCTGCGCGATCCTGTTCATTCGCGGCGCGACGGCCCGCTCAAACAGGCGCGAGGCCGCCGAGGAAGGGCCACGCGTGGCATCGCGCGCATCGGCTGGCGATGTCACACGGGCCGCATTGAACGACTGAGCGAGATGGTTGCGGCGTAGGCTGGAATCGAGCCTTGAGCCTTGAGCCTTGAGCCTTGAGCCTTGAGCCTTGAGCCTTGAGCCTTGAGCCTTGAGCCTTGAGCCATGAGCCTTGAGCCGTAAACCGCGAGCAAGCGCCGCGTGCCCGGTGTGCACGCGGGGTCGACGTGCGCGTCAGCGCGACGCGATCGGTTCGAACTGCGCGCAGACGTCGCCCGGCGATACGAGCTGGTCGTGCAGACGACACAGCCGGCTATCCGCGACGCTCGCGCCAAATCCAGAGCCGAATACCGCGAGACCCGGCAGGCTCTGCTCCAGCGCGTGCCGATCGCCGGCGCGATGCCGGCAGCCGGCGCAGCAGGGCGCGCAAGCTGCGTCGCGCGCCGCCGTGGTGCTCCAGAGGCGGCGGCCGGCAGTGGGTTTTACGGGTGTCATAGGGGGCACGAGCCCTACCCCAGACTATTCCAGTACGCCGCGAACACGTGCGCGGACAACGCGTAGCCAACGCCGACGTTGACCACCACGCCCGCCGTGAACGCAAGGAACGGCTTCAGGCCAGTCGCCGTCAGCGTGCGCAGGCGCGTGCTCAGGCCGATGCTGAGGAAGCAGAACGTGAATGCCCACGTGCGCAGAACCGTGATCGGCGCGACGAACTCAGGCGTGACCACCTTGCGGTAGTCGGCCAGCGAGTAGTGGCTGGCGATCCAGGTCACCAGCGCCGACGCGACGACGAAGCCGATCACAAATTTCGGAAAACGCGCCCAGATCTCGCCGGCATTCGCCTTCGCCTGCACACCGCTATCCTGCGACTCCCAGCGCGTCGTCGCGACAATCGCCAGTACGAAGGCCCAGATGCCGATCCAGATATCGCGGCCGACCACCTTCATCAGCGTGAATGCCTGCAGCGAAGCCTCCGGTGCACCGGCGATCGCACCGCCCGCGTGCTTCGCGAAGTCGCCGAAGGCTTGCGCGGCCGCGATGCCGGCAGCGTCGGCGAATTCGGAGGTGCCGATCCACGCGCCGGCGACCGCCGTCGAAAGTCCCAGTGAACGCGACGCGAACGGCAACACGAAGATCATCACGATCGCCCACAGCACCACCAGCGTGATCGCCACCGATGCCTGTTCGCGTTTGGCCCGCACCGCACCGGCAATCGCGATGGCCGCCGACACGCCGCATACCGCGCCACCGACACCGAGCACGGCGGCAAAGCGGCGGTCAAGTCCAAACGCCCTGGCGGCAAAGAAGATCACGAAGAAGGTCACGAGCGACACAATGGTCGCCTGAGCGACGGCCACCGGTCCGGCCCACACCAGCAGCGTGAACGGCAGCGTCGCGCCGAGCAGCACGATCCCTACCTTGATATAAAACTCGACGCGCAAGCCCGCCGCAAACCACTCCGGCAAGGTAAACAGGTTCGAAATCAGCAGTCCGAGCGCGAGCGCCACCAGCGGCGGCTCCAGGTTGTACTTCGCGGCGTTGACCCACGCGCCCAGCGTGAAGATCAGCGCCGACGCGATGAACAGAATCAGGAACGCGGCGAGGAAAGCACCGACACGCTGCTTCATCAGGGCGAGGCTCGTGCCGAACAGCACCGCGAACACGATGAATAGCGCGACATAGTTCGGCAGATGCGTGCCGAGGTCGTGCGCGACCTGGCCGACGCTCGACCACCTGGCCGGCGCGACCGCCAGCCACTTGATGCTACTGCCCGACGCGAACAGCACCCAAGCCACCACGATCACCAGCAGACCCACCCACACGGCCAGCCAGTCTTCAGTCAGTAACAGTCCGCCGCCATGCGCGCCGTGGCGGTGTGCGGGCGCAGCGCCGCCCGGCACGGTCTGGTTGGTGTCGCTCATCGCAAATGCCCCGAGGAAGTTGAGGTGGATCGGCGCGCGATTGTTGGGGTTTTGCGTAGATACGCGCCGATTCGGCGAATATAGGCGAGCGATGGCGCAAACCGAAACGACCATTCGCTCTATGCATATGACTGAAAGGAGTAACGACGCGCACGAAGCCGGCGACGCGCGTCAGATGTCGAGTGGATCGACTTCCAGACTCCAGCGCAGCACGCCTTTCAGACCGCGCAACAGCGGTTGCCACGCGCGCAACGTGGCCTGCAATGCAGCTCGCGACGCGCTTTCGATCAGCAACTGCGCGCGATGCACATGCATCACCTTGACGATGGTCAACGGCACGGCGTCGTAGACGGTCACGCGCTCCGCGGCCGCAATGCCGGTCAATTCCGCGGCGGCCTGTTGCAGGAAGGCGAGCGCGGCCTCGAGCGTGCGGCCTTCGGCGCGCAGCAAGGCCTGATAGACGAACGGCGGCAAGTGCGCGTCGCGCCGCTCGGTCAGCGTGGAATTGGCAAAGCCAACATAATCGTGGCGACCCAGCGCGTGATAAAGCGCATGGCGCGGATAGCGCGTTTGCACCAGCACTTCGCCCGGCAAGCCTGCGCGCCCTGCCCGGCCGCTCACCTGCATCAACTGCGCGAAAAGTCGCTCGCTCGCGCGGAAGTCGTGGGAAAACAGCGCCGTGTCGGCGTTCAGCACGCCGACCAGCGACACGCGCTGGAAGTCGTGGCCCTTGGCGATCATCTGCGTGCCGACCAGGATATCGACGTCGCCCGCGTGGACATCGGAGAACAGCGCCTGCGCGCTGCCTTTGCGACGGGTGCTGTCGGCGTCGATACGCAGCACACGGGCGCCGGGCACGGCGTGCGCCAGCGTTTCTTCGACGCGTTGCGTGCCGCGGCCCATCGGCGCGATGTCGACGTTGCCACACTCCGGACAGGAGCGCGGAATGCGCGACTCCCAGCCGCAGTGGTGGCAGCGCAAGGCGCGTTCGGGCTTGTGCAGAACCACATAGGCGCTGCAGCGCGGACAACCGGCGACCCAGCCGCACGCATCGCAAGAGAGTTGCGGCGCGTAACCGCGGCGATTCAGGAAGACGAGGCTCTGCTCGCCGCGCTCGAGCCGCGCCTTCAACGCGGCGAGCAACGGCCCCGACAACCCTTCCACCGAGGCCCTACCGCGCCGGCGCTCTTCTTCCAGATCGATCAGCTTGAC
Source organism: Paraburkholderia ribeironis (assembly GCF_900019265.1). Lineage (GTDB taxonomy): Bacteria > Pseudomonadota > Gammaproteobacteria > Burkholderiales > Burkholderiaceae > Paraburkholderia > Paraburkholderia ribeironis. Next base: position 141,337 of record NZ_CYGX02000034.1, on the reverse strand, counting down.
GGTCGGCAGCACCGCATCGGCCACCGCCCGACGCGACAGCGTGAGCCGTTTGTAGCGTCCCTGGTCGGCCTGCCACCAGCTTTCCAGCGACGGCGTGGCCGAACCCAGCACGGCCGGCACATCCAGCTGCTTGGCACGGTAAATTGCCAGATCACGCGCCGAATAGCGCAAACCTTCCTGCTGCTTGTAGGCCGGATCGTGCTCCTCGTCGACCACGATAACCGCGAGACTCGGCAGCGACGCCAGCACGGCGAGCCGTGTACCCAGCACGATGCGGGCGCGGCCAGTATGCGCGGCGAACCAGTTGCGGGCGCGCTCGCCTTCCGCGAGGCCGCTGTGGAGCGTGACGATCGACGTGCCGTCCAGCGCGGCAAAGCGCGCTCGGAAGGCTGCCTCGAATTGCGGCGTCAGGTTGATTTCCGGCACGAGGACGAGCGCTTGCGCATCGGGCTTGGCGGCCAGGATTTCGGCGAGCGCGCGCAGATACACCTCGGTCTTGCCGCTGCCCGTCACACCGTGCAGCAGGAACGGCGTAAACCCGTCCGCGTCGCGGATCGCCTCGACGGCGCTCGCCTGCTCGTCGGTGAGTTTGGGCAGCGTGGGGGCGAGCGCGTCCGGCGACATGGGCGCGCCGGGCACCGCGGCGGCTTCGACGACGTCCAGCGCAACCCAACCCGCCGCTTGCCACGCTTCCAGGTTCGCCAGCGCTTTGGGATGAAGCGCGCGGGCATCGGCGGCCAGCAGGAAATCGGCTTCGGTCAATGCCTGCGCCAGCTTTCTCAATGCACTGGCGCGGGCCGGCAGTGCGCCGGGCAACGCCGCGCGGCCTTCGGAGGTGAGGCTGTACCGCTCTTGCGGTGCGAACAGGCGCGGCCAGCGCGACGCATCGCGCAGGGCTTGCGGGAGCGCGGGCAGCGCCACTTCGCCGAGACCGCGTTGATAGTAGTCAGCGGCGAACCCGGCCAAACCCAGCCACTGCGCCGACAGCGGCGGACAGGCGGTGCACAGGCCGCTGATCGATCGCAAGCGCTCGGCGGGCACGTCGCTGTGAGCGGTCACTTCGCAGACAAGCCCCACCACGTGCCGCTTGCCAAACGGCACGCTGACGAGCATGCCCGGCACGGCGACGTCGGGCGTGTCGCAACGGTAGTCGAACAGGCTCGGCAGCGGATGGTCCAGCGCGACGCGGACAAACACTTCGCTCACGCGGCGGTATGGACGAGGTGAACTGACGCGGCACAAAGTCGCACCGCCATGCGCGTTGAATCGGTGGCGAGTCCGTCGAAGTTAAAGTGAAACTTCAATGTCGGCGCTAAGTTCAAGATTCCGCTGAAGAATTGCAATCGATCCGCTCGCCTGTGGATAACTTTGTTGAGAACTTGGCTTCGAAGGGCCGGAAACCGCGTCCCAGCGGGCTTGTGTGGGGTTCCGCACATTTCTCCGGGAAGCCGTGAAACCCTTGCCAGACAAGGCTCGGATCATGCGGACCTACACTGTGCAAGGGGTCGGACACGACGAAAGCCTCTATTGCGCCGCAGCGTGGCGAATGTGCATAAGTCAAGTCTTGACTTTCACAAGACCGCCATTTGACGGGCTATGTACTGCGGACTTTCCCCTAGGCCGAGAGCCCGCCAGGTTGCATCGCAACAAAAAATGGTAACGATTACGGACTACGACTTCATGCCGGTGCATGACTCCCGCTGCGAATCGCGCGACTGTGACGGTGCACTTCATCGACGAGTTCAGCGACATGCTCCGGTGGCGTGAACTGCGAAATGCCGTGCCCGAGATTGAATACGTGGCCCGGATGATTGCCGAAGCTGTCGAGCACCGCTCGCGCTTCCGTGCGAATCGAAGCCGGCGGCGCAAACAGCACCGAAGGATCGATATTGCCCTGGAGCGCGACCTTGTCCCCCACGCGCTCGCGCGCCTCGCGCAGATTCACGGTCCAGTCGAGGCCGACAGCATCCACGCCGATCTCCGCGATCTCGTCGAGCCACAGTCCGCCGCCCTTCGTGAAGGTAATCACCGGCACCCGGGCGCCGTCGTGTTCGCGCTTCAGCTGGCTTACCACCTGCTCAATGTAATGCAGCGAGAAGCGCTGATAGACGCCATCGGCCAGCGCCCCACCCCATGTGTCAAAAATCATCACGGCTTGCGCACCGGCTTCGATCTGCGCGTTCAGATAGGCCGCGACCGACCGCGCGTTGATGTCGAGAATGCGGTGCATCAGGTCCGGCCGCGCGTACAGCATCGACTTGACGATGCGGAAATCCGCCGAACCGCCACCTTCGACCATGTAGCACGCCAATGTCCACGGGCTACCCGAAAAGCCGATGAGCGGCACGCGCTGGTGGCCTTGTGCATCCGTGAGCGCGCTGCGGATTTCGCGCACCGCGTCGGTCACGTAGCGCAGCGTGGCGTCGATGTCCGGCACTGCAAGGCGCGTGACGTCGTCTTCCGTGCGCACCGGGCGTGCGAATGTCGGCCCCTCGCCAGCGACGAACTCGAGGCCAAGACCCATTGCGTCGGGCACGGTCAGGATGTCGGAGAACAGAATCGCGGCGTCGAGCGGGTAGCGCTCGAGCGGCTGCAACGTGACTTCGGTCGCGAACGCCGGGCTCTTCGCGAGACCAAGGAAGCTGCCCGCGCGAGCTCGCGTGGCGTTGTATTCCGGCAGGTAGCGGCCCGCCTGCCGCATCAGCCAGATCGGCGTGTAGTCGGTAGGCTGGCGCAGCAGCGCGCGCAGGAAGGTGTCGTTCAGGAGTTTATGGGCCACGTTGGGTACGACTGAGGGCAAAGGGGCATTTTACCGGACCCGGCTGTTCGATCGCGCCTGATGCGGTCAATAACTATTGCGCGAACGGGTTGCCGGTGGCTTTTTTCAGGCCGGCCGCGGCGCAGCGACTTAGCTGAACGGCCGATGTTCAACCCGGCATTGCCGGGCTACTATCCGACAGCCTGACCCACCATTCACTACACGCCAACAACAAGGACACTCGATGAACAAGGCAGCCCTCGCAATGCTCGGCGCGCTCGCTGGTATTTTGATGCATGCAGGCGTGGCCGGTGCGCAAACCAACGCTGCCGCCGCGCCGTCCCGGCTCGACGAAATTCTCAGCCGCGGCACGCTGCGCGCCTGCACGACCGGCGACTACAAGCCCTATTCGTTCTACAAGGAGGACGGCCAGTTTGAAGGCATTGATATCGACATGACGGAATCGCTGGCCAAGTCACTAGGCGTCAAGGCGGAGTTCGTCAAAACGTCATGGCCGAATTTGATGAATGACTTCGTCGCAAAATGCGATATTGGCGTCGGTGGCGTGTCGCCGACACTCGAACGGCAAAAGCGCGCCTTCTTCACGCAGGCTTATATGATCGACGGCAAAACGCCGATCGTTCGATGCGACGACGTGAACAAATATCAAACCGTCGCGCAGATCGATCAGCCCACCACGCGGGTGATCGTCAATCCGGGCGGCACCAACGAACGGTTCGCCAAACAGTATTTCCCCCATGCCAGCGTGACCGTTTATCCGGACAACGTGACCATTTTCAAGCAGATCCTCGCTGGGAAAGCGGACGTGATGGTGACTGACGCATCCGAAACCCTATTGCAGCAAAAGCTGAATCCGGGACTTTGCTCCGTGCATCCGGACAAGCCATTCCAGTATGGCGAGAAGGCGTGGCTGCTGCCGCGCGGCGATGTGGCATTCCAGCAATATGTCGATCAATGGCTGCATCTCGCACGGGCGACTGGCGAGTATCAGGCCATCTCCGATAAGTGGCTGAAATAAAGCGGCTGCGTTCGGCCGCCTGTTTTCCGATGCAGGCGGTCTCCACACGTCAACAGATTCTCATTTCGACGACGATCATGTAACCGAGCGCGCCAGTTTTAAGCGAAACCTGATTGACGCTGCGAATCCAGGCACAACGAATCGCCCCCATTTGCGATGCTACTCAGCCGACGGTTGGTGCTGGAAGAAGAACGCCAACCGCATCGCGGCAAACAAAATCTCGTCATCTCAAAAAACTCCTGTAACAAGGGAGATTCTTCAAGGAAGGATGCATATGCAACTATTTCATGCAGAATTGACTCAACGGAATATGTCGCAACATGCGTCACGAATGGCATTAATCATGCGTTCAAAATTGCAGCCAAGTCATCGGTAAAAATTGCGTTTTAAACGCTTTAGCGTGGCAATAAATGCCTGAATGCCTTAGCTGGCGGGCGTTACAACCTGAAACACTTTGTTACCGCGCGGCTAGAGTAATTCGCCCACAATGCCCTAACGGTTTCAACACGGATGTGGCCGGGTGCGTGGTGTGAGCGGATACGATGCACTTGCCGATCGGCGTATGCCGAAGCCCTGAGAAGGGGCATCCTTGCTGGGGCCGTGGTCGACGCCGGGTCGTCGTCCCGATCGGTTCCAACTTTGGTCTCCTCGCGCTAACCCCGTAGCGTGTGGTTTTTAGCGGGCTCCAGGCCCGCTTTTTTTTCGTCTTGTCAAACGTTTGCGCAGTGCGGGAACCTGCCCGTTGAGCAACATTCGCTGCTTGCAAACGAATCATCGCGGCAAACGGTCTTTGCCTTCCTCATTCACGCCGTGCTGCCAGGTCTTTGCCAGCACGGCCCGCGCAGCGATCTCACGCCGTTTTGCTTTCCTGTAGCCGCAGTTCGCCGATCATCTGTTCGCGCATGACGAATTTCTGCACCTTGCCGGTCACCGTCATGGGCAGTTCGTCGACGAAACGAATGTATTTGGGCACCTTGTAGTGCGCGATCTGCCCTTGGCAGAACTGTTGGATTTCTTCAGCTGTCGCCTGTTCGCCGGCGCGCAGCACGACCCACGCGCAGACTTCCTCGCCGTATTTCGCGTCGGGCACGCCGAACACCTGCACGCTCTGGATTTTCGGGTGACGAAACAGAAATTCTTCGATCTCACGCGGATAGATGTTTTCGCCGCCGCGAATCAGCATGTCCTTCAGCCGGCCGACGATATTGCAGTAACCCTCGGCATCGACAGTCGCCAGATCGCCGGTGTGCATCCAGCCGTCGACAATGCTTTCGCGCGTCTTCGCCTCATCGCCCCAATAGCCCTGCATCACGGAGTAGCCTCGCGTGCATAGCTCGCCGGTTTGGCCCACCGGCACGATCTCGCCGAGCGGGTCGACGATCTTCACTTCCAGATGCGGCTGGATTCGGCCCACCGTCGTGGTGCGCTTGTCGAGCGGGTCGGTCGTCGAACTCTGGAACGACACAGGACTGGTTTCCGTCATGCCGTACGCAATCGTGATCTCGCTCAGATGCATCTTCGAGACGACCTTCTTCATCGTCTCTATCGGGCACGGCGAGCCCGCCATGATGCCGGTGCGCAGGTGTGAGAAGTCGTAAGTGGAAAAATCCGGATGATCGAGCTCGGCGATGAACATGGTGGGAACGCCTTGCAATGCGGTGCATCGCTCTTCAGCAACCGCGGCGAGGGTCGCGGCCGGGTCAAAGCCCTCGCCCGGGAATACCATATTCGCGCCGACCGACACGCACGCCAGCACCGAGAGCACCATCCCAAAGCAGTGGTACAGCGGGACCGGGATGCACATGGCGTCCTGTTCGGTCAACCGCATCGCCATTGCGATATAGCGCGCGTTGTTGACCACGTTGCTGTGGGTCAGCGTCGCGCCCTTCGGATTGCCGGTCGTGCCGCTGGTGAACTGGATATTGATCGGCTCGTGGCATGACAGCGTAGCGCCGATGGCGTCAAGCTGCGTGAGATCGAGCGTCGCGCGCCCCTGCTCGATCAGGTCGGCGAAGCTCATCATGCCGGGCGTCTCGGTATCGCACATGCGGATCACGTAACGCAACTCGGGCAGCCTTGTCGCCTGAAGCTCGCCTGGCGCCTGCGTGGCCAGCTCGGGCGCGAGTTGCTGCAGCATTTCGAGGTACATCGACGTCTTGAAACGCTCGGCCGCTATGATCGCCTTGCAGCCGACCTTGTTTAACGCGTATTCGAGCTCCGCGAGCCGGTAGGCCGGATTGATATTGACGAGCACGGCGCCGATCCGCGCGGTAGCGAACTGCGTGAGCACCCACTCCATCCGGTTCGGCGACCAGATACCGACGCGGTCGCCCTTCGCAATGCCGAGCGTGAGGAGGCCGGACGCCAGCACGTCCACTTCTTGCGCAAACTCCTTCCACGTCCACCGGATGCGCTGCTCGCGAAACACCACGGCCGGGCGATCGGCAAAGCGCTCAGCGGTGTCACGCAAGAACTGGCCGACCGTTGCTTCACTCAACGGGATTTCGGTCGGCCCGCGCACATACGACAGGTCGTCTTTGGGTTCGATGAGTGCACCTTCGCCCGACATTTGCGTTGCCATGGTGTTGTCTCCGTGAGCGGAAGCTCGCCCTATTGAAATGAATTTGAAATCGATTGTGCCACCGGCATGTGTCCGTACGGCATCAAGTGTTACCCGCAGCGGGTCACATTGAGCGCGGCGGGTGGCCACATATCGCTGCGGCCCTATGGATTTTGCTTACCTTTCCGTAAACGTCAACTACTGATCAAAAAAAAGCAGCCGCGAGGGCTGCTTTTTTCTCTGATACATATTGCCTAGTGCTGACCGCGCAGCCTGCGCAGGCGCTGGATCGCAGCGAGTTGAGCCGTCGCATAGGCGAGTTCCGCCTGAGCGGTCGCGTATTCGAGGTTCGAACCCGTGTTTTGCAGCGCTTCTTCTGCACGCTTGCGTGCATCTTCTGCCTTGGCTTCATCGAGATCCTTGCCGCGGATCGCGGTGTCGGCGAGAACCGTCACAGCGCCCGGCTGGATTTCGAGGATGCCGCCGGCGACGAACACAAACTCTTCTTCGCCGTTTTCAGCTTCGATACGCACCGCACCCGGACGAATCCGCGTGATCAGCGGCGTGTGGCCCGGCAGAATGCCGAGTTCACCCGCCTCGCCCGGCAGCGCGACGAACTTCGCCTGGCCCGAGAAGATCTCCTCTTCCGCGCTGACGACGTCTACTTTAATGGTTGCCATAAGTGTCGACTCCTGTCGACGAAAGTTAGCGCTTCAGCGCTTACTCTCGTCCCATGCAAGGCTGGGTTGAGCGTAGTAAGAGGCGCCGGCTTTGCTTGTTGGAAGCTGTAGAAGCCTTCGAAAAGCGCGGACTCCGACGCCCGCTTCGTTACACCCGACCTTTACTGGATCTTCTTGGCCTTTTCGAAGGCTTCGTCGATCGTGCCGACCATGTAGAACGCTTGCTCCGGCAGGTGGTCGCACTCGCCTTCAACGATCATCTTGAAGCCACGGATCGTTTCCTTCAGCGGCACGTACTTGCCCGGCGAACCCGTGAACACTTCAGCGACGTGGAACGGCTGCGACAGGAAACGCTGGATCTTACGAGCGCGAGCAACGGCGAGCTTGTCTTCCGGCGCCAGTTCGTCCATACCCAGAATCGCAATAATGTCGCGCAGTTCCTTGTAGCGCTGCAGCGTTTGCTGCACGCCGCGCGTGATCGTGTAGTGCTCTTCGCCGATCACGTGCGGGTCGATCTGGCGCGAGGTCGAATCGAGCGGGTCCACTGCCGGGTAGATACCCAGCGAAGCGATGTCACGCGACAACACGACGGTTGCGTCCAGGTGGCCGAAAGTCGTAGCCGGCGACGGGTCGGTCAAGTCGTCCGCAGGGACGTACACAGCCTGAACCGACGTGATCGAGCCGGTCTTGGTCGACGTAATACGCTCTTGCAGCTTACCCATTTCTTCAGCCAGCGTCGGCTGATAGCCCACTGCCGACGGCATACGGCCGAGCAGTGCCGACACTTCGGTACCGGCCAGCGTGAAACGGTAGATGTTGTCGACGAAGAACAGCACGTCGAGACCTTCGTCACGGAAGTGCTCAGCCATCGTCAGACCGGTCAGCGCAACGCGCAGACGGTTGCCCGGCGGCTCGTTCATCTGGCCGTACACCAGTGCGACCTTGTCGAGAACGTTCGAGTCCTTCATTTCGTGATAGAAGTCGTTCCCTTCACGGGTACGCTCGCCAACACCGGCGAACACGGAGTAACCACCGTGTTCCTTCGCGATGTTGTTGATCAGTTCCATCATGTTCACGGTCTTGCCCACACCGGCGCCACCGAACAGACCCACCTTGCCGCCCTTCGCGAACGGGCAGATCAGGTCGATAACCTTGATGCCGGTTTCGAGCAGTTCGGTCGACGGCGACAGTTCGTCGAATGCCGGCGCCTTCTGGTGAATACCGCGAACCACGTCCGAGTTGATCGGACCGGCTTCGTCGATCGGACGACCCAACACGTCCATGATCCGGCCCAGCGTCGGCTTGCCGACCGGCACGCTGATCGGCTTACCCGTGTTCTTCACCGTCGTGCCGCGACGCAGGCCGTCCGATGCACCCAGACAGATGGTACGGACGACGCCGTCGCCCAGCTGTTGCTGGACTTCGAGGGTCAGTTCCGAACCTTCGAGAATGAGCGCGTCGTAAACCTTCGGCATGTCCGAACGCGGGAATTCCACGTCGATCACCGCGCCGATGCACTGTACGATCTTGCCTTCTACCAAAGCAGTAGTACTCATCGCTTTTCCTTTAGATACTCAATTCTTCACTCGCGCAAAGGCGCAGTTTCGATGGGGTCGCCTGGACGGGTGCGCCTTACGGGCGCACACGAAGCGGTTTGCCCGACCGTCGAGGTCAGACTGCCGCGGCCCCACCGACGATTTCCGACAGTTCTTTCGTGATCGCGGCCTGACGGCTCTTGTTGTACACGAGCTGCAGTTCGTTGATGACCTGCTTCGCGTTGTCCGAAGCGGCCTTCATCGCGACCATCCGGGCCGACTGCTCCGATGCCATGTTTTCCGCGACGGCCTGATAGACCAGCGCCTCGACATAACGCACCAGCAGTTCGTCCACCACTGACTGCGCATCCGGCTCGTAGATGTAGTCCCACTGCGTGCTCGGCGTCGTGCCGTCTTCTTCCTTGCGCTCGAACTGCTCTGCCGACAGCGGCAGCAGTTGCTCGATCACCGGCTCCTGCTTCATCGTGTTGACGAAGCGCGTGTACGCCAGGTACACCGCCGAGACCTTGCCTTCCGAGTACAGGTCGAGCTGCACCTTCACCGCGCCGATCAGCTTTTCCAGATGCGGCGTATCGCCCAGATGCACGACATTCGACACCACGTTCGCGCGCAAGCGGTTCAGGAAACCCAGACCTTTGGTGCCGATCGCGGTTGCCTGGACCGTCTTGCCCTGGCCGTCCAGTTCCTTGAACTTCTGTGTCGTCGCACGCAGCACGTTGGTGTTCATCCCGCCACACAGACCCTTGTCGGTCGTGACGAGGATGATGCCAGCCGTCTTCGCGCCTTCGTTCGACACCATGAACGGGTGACGATACTCGGGGTTCGCACGGCTCATGTGTGCAGCGATATCGCGGACCTTGTCGGCGTACGGGCGAGCAGCGCGCATGCGCTCCTGAGCGCGGCGCATCTTGGATGCGGCCACCATCTCCATCGCTTTCGTGATCTTGCGCGTGTTTTGCACGCTCTTGATCTTGCCGCGAATTTCCTTCATTCCAGCCATTGCTTGCTCCTTTGTCGGCCCGAGTTAGCGCTGAAGCGCTAACTCGGGTCCCATGCAAAGCGGCCGAAGCAGCGCGGGTGCACTCACATGCGGCCCGCGCCGCTTCAAGGTCCGTTTATGCCTTGCGGATCACTCGCGGATCAATAAGCGCCGGACTTCTTGAAGTCTTTGAGGGCCGTATGCAGCAGGCCTTCGTCGTCCTTCGAGAGTTCCTTGGTATCTTCGATGCGCTTGACCAGGGCTGCTTGACTCGACTTCAGGTATTCGCGCATGCCCTTTTCGAACGACAGGACTTGCGAGACTTCGAGGTCGTCGAGGTAACCGTTGTTCGCTGCGAAGAGCGCCACAGCCAGTTCCCACACTTGCAGCGGCTGATACTGCGGCTGCTTCAGCAGCTCCGTCACGCGGCGGCCGCGCTCCAGCTGCTTACGGGTCGCTTCGTCGAGGTCCGATGCGAACTGCGCGAACGCCGCCAGTTCACGGTACTGCGCGAGGTCGGTACGGATACCGCCCGACAGCTTCTTCACGACCTTCGTCTGAGCCGCACCACCCACGCGCGACACCGACACGCCAGCGTTAATTGCCGGGCGGATACCTGCGTTGAAGAGGTCGGTTTCCAGGAAGATCTGGCCGTCGGTAATCGAGATCACGTTCGTCGGAACGAACGCGGTCACGTCGCCTGCTTGCGTTTCGATGACCGGCAGTGCCGTCAGCGAGCCGCTCTTGCCCTTCACTTCGCCGTTCGTGAACTTCTCGACGTACTCTTCCGAGACGCGAGCAGCACGTTCCAGCAAACGCGAGTGCAGATAGAACACGTCGCCCGGATAGGCTTCGCGGCCCGGCGGGCGGCGCAGCAGCAGCGAGATCTGACGGTATGCCCAAGCCTGCTTGGTCAAGTCGTCGTATACGATCAGCGCGTCTTCGCCGCGGTCACGGAAGTATTCGCCCATCGTGCAGCCGGCATACGGTGCGAGGTACTGCATCGCAGCCGATTCCGAAGCCGAAGCGGCCACGACGATCGTGTATTCCAGCGCGCCGGTTTCTTCCAGCTTGCGCACTACGTTCATGATCGACGAAGCCTTCTGGCCGATCGCGACGTAGATACAGACGAGGTTTTTGCCCTTCTGGTTGATGATCGCGTCGACTGCAACTGCGGTCTTGCCGCACTGGCGGTCGCCGATGATCAGCTCACGCTGGCCACGGCCAATCGGCACCATCGAGTCGATCGACTTCAGACCGGTCTGGACCGGTTCCGAAACCGACTTACGCCAGATCACGCCCGGTGCAATCTTTTCGATCGCGTCGGTCTTCTTCGCGTTGATCGGACCCTTGCCGTCGATCGGGTTGCCCAGTGCGTCGACCACGCGGCCGAGCAGTTCCGGGCCGACCGGCACTTCCAGAATGCGGCCCGTCGTCTTGACGATGTCGCCTTCCGAAATGTGCTCGTACTCACCCAGAATCACGGCGCCGACCGAGTCGCGCTCGAGGTTCAGGGCGAGACCGAAGGTGTTGCCCGGGAATTCGAGCATTTCGCCCTGCATCACTTCCGACAGGCCGTGGATACGCACGATACCGTCGGTCACGGAGATCACGGTGCCCTGGTTGCGAACGTCTGCGCTCGCTTCAAGGCCCTGGATCCGGCTCTTGATCAGCTCGCTGATCTCAGAGGGATTGAGTTGCATTATTCGCTCCTGATAGTCAATTCTGTTGCGTGCCAGCCGCTTCAGCGCGCGAAGCGCTTCAGGCCGTCAGAGCCGTGTGCATGCTGGCAAGCCGCGCGCGGACCGAGGTATCGAGCACTTCGTCGCCGACCGTCACGCGCACGCCGCCGATCAACGACGAGTCGACTTCGATCGTCGGCTTCAGCTTGCGTTTGAACTTGCGTTCGAGACTTGCGACGAGTTCGTTCAACTGTGCGCCTTCGAGCGGGAATGCGCTGACGATCAGCACATCGGCCGCCCCTTCGCGGGCGTTCTTCAACTCTTCGAACTGCACGGCAATTTCCGGCAGCAATTGCAGGCGATGGTTGTCCACCAGCATTTGCACCAGATTCTTTGCTTGCGCGTTGTCCTTGAGCGGCGACTTGACCGCGGCCAGCAGCAGTTCGCTGATCTGGACGCGGCTTACTTTCGGGCTCGAGGCGATCGACAGCACTTCGGGCAGACGCGCAACCTGTGCCAGCTCCTGCACGAGCGTGGACCAGGCGGCGATGTCACCAGCTTCGGCCACGCCAAACAGCGCTTCTGCGTACGGACGGGCGATGGTTGCAAGTTCGGCCATGATCAGAGCTCGGCTTTCAGTTGATTCAGCAGGTCAGCGTGAGCTGTCTGGTCGACTTCGCGCTTCAGGATCTGTTCAGCGCCCTTCACAGCGAGCGTCGCGACTTCGCCGCGCAGCGTTTCGCGCGCCTTCACGACTTGCTGTTCCGCGTCGGCCTTCGCTTGCGCGATGATACGGGCGGCTTCAGCTTGTGCCTGAGCCTTGATTTCGTCAGCGACTGCTACAGCGCGCTTTTCCGCGTCGGCGATACGTTGCTGACCGTCGTTGCGTGCCTGGGCGAGTTCCTGGTCGACGCGCTTGTGCGCGGCTTCGAGTTCTTGCTTGCCCTTCTCGGCAGCCGACAAACCGTCAGCAATCTTCTTCGAGCGCTCGTCGAGGGCGTTGACCAACGGCGGCCACACGAACTTCATCGTGAACCACGCGAGGATCAGGAACACGACCATTTGCGCAAACAGGGTTGCGTTGAGATTCACGGTGTTTCCTTAAACGTTGCTAGTTCGGACAGTGAAACGGCAAGGCGCTCATCGATTCAGTGTTCGATCAGCGCCCAAGTGCCCGTTCCGCCCTGCGCCTTTACCAGTTATAGCTCAGGCGCAAACTTCCGAGGAACCTCAGCCTGCCAGCTTCGACAGCAGCGGGTTTGCGAACGCAAACAGCATTGCCACACCAACGCCAATCAGGAACGCCGCATCGATCAGACCAGCCAGCAGGAACATCTTGGTTTGCAGCGGGTTCATCAGTTCCGGCTGACGAGCACATGCTTCGATGTACTTGCCGCCCATCAGGCCGATACCGATACAGGCGCCGATTGCACCCAGGCCGATGATGATGCCGATACCGATGGCGGTCAGACCCTGGATGTTGGCGATGAAAGCTTGCATGATCACTCCTTTGTGAAAAGTCTTTTAGAACTGGTTGGAACTGGGATTTGAAAAACTACGATTCTTTGCCGACAGCGCAGGTTAGTGCTTGTCGTGTGCCTGGCCGATGTACACCAGCGTCAGCATCATGAAAATGAACGCCTGCAGCAGAACGATCAGGATGTGGAAGATTGACCACACTGTGCCGGCGACCACGTGGCCGATGAAGCCAAGCACCGTCGTGTCCGCGCCGAAGCTCCAGATGCTGCCGAGCAGGGCAATCAGCAGGAACAACAGTTCGCCCGCGTACATGTTGCCGAACAGCCGCATGCCGAGCGAGACCGTCTTCGCGACGAACTCGATGATGTTCAGTGCAAGGTTCGGGATCCACAGGAGCGGATGCGCGCCGAACGGGGCGGACAGCAGTTCATGCACGAAGCCGCCTGCGCCCTTGATCTTGAAGTTGTAATAGATCATCAGCGCGAACACACCGAGGGCGATGCCGATCGTGCCGTTCAGGTCGGCGGTCGGCACGATGCGGTGGTGCGGGATGACTTCGGACAGACCCAGCCAGCTGATCACATGGGGCGGCAGGTCGACAGGGATGAAGTCGAGCGAGTTCATCAACGCGACCCAGACGAACACGGTCAGCGCCAGCGGTGCAATGAAGGTGCGCGTGCCGTGGATCATCGACTTCGATTGATCATCGACCATTTCGACCAGCATTTCGACTGCGCATTGGAAACGGCCCGGCACGCCGGACGTTGCCTTACGGGCAGCAAGACGCAGGATGAGGATGGTGGCCAGACCGCAAACGATCGACCAGAAGAGGGTGTCCAGATTCCACACGTGGATGTCGAAAATCGACGTCTGGTGTGCGGTGGAAAAGTTCTGCAAGTGGTGCGCGATGTACTCGGACGGATCCATTGCGCGCGTGCCTTCGCTAGCTGCCATATCGTTAAAGCCACCCAAATTGTCGAAAATCGTTTTAGGCCGCTCCCGCAGCAATGCTGTATTGCGGGAACACGCCGGGTGCGAACCGTGTCATATCCGCACACCTGATGCCGGCGCTGCGCGCCAGCCTGAATTTGTTGCTGCTACTTTGCTACGGCGACTTACGTTAGCGCCACGCGAGGGCGATCCAGTAAGTTTTAAGCGCGATGAGGTAGGTCACGAGCAGCGGAACCCAGCGTACGTCGTGATACCAGAACGCGATGGCTACAAACATCGCGATCGTTGTCCCCATCTTGAGCGCTTCGCCGATCATCCAGCTCATCACTGTTTCAGCGCCGCTCAACGTTCTCAGGCGCGCGGCGAACAGCGCGCCCGGCACCCAGCAGATCGCTCCCCCCAGAAACGCGGACAGCGCAGCAGCGCCCGGCGGCTTGTAGAACAGCCACCACACCAGCGTCGCACCCAGGGACAAAACCATTTGCGCTGCCACGACCTTGAAAGGCGTAACGCGCGATGGACGACTCACGTTGGGACCAAACAGCTTTTCAGCTTCGGCCCGCGTGAGCGGAACGATATTGTTATCTTCCTGCTCGACGTCCCACGTCTCGCCGTGTGTAACTTGCTGACCGGTGGACGCATCGGAAGTGAAGCGTTCAGCGCGGTGTCCGTCGCGCCCATTCTTTGGCGCCTGATTCGACGATTTGACCGCCATCGCAATGTTCCGAAAGTCTTGTTCCAGCCCGCGAGCTTACGCTGCGTTTACGGGGTTGCCGTGCAATTAAATCCGGGCGATTGTAAGCGATAGTTGCAGGCAATTCAAGACTTTAGGCCGTTCAATAACCTGCGCGAAATGCGCCTTCACGATGCGGAAACTACGTTCCAGCGACGCAAAACGCGCCAAATGTAAGGCGGCTGGGGGATGGCAAAACATGAGCGTTGAATCGTGTGGTTTTGCGTTCGTCGAGCGCTCGCGTGGACGTTGTGGCGGACGTGTCGGAAATGCAACAAATGTCGGTTTTCGCGCAGATGACTGGACAAGTTCGACACTGGCAAGTAAAGCGCAAGCGGCCTGCTTGTCTGTGACGAACCATGCGTCACATGTGCGCACTGCCCCGCTCGCTCAACGCAAGGTGCGGGCGCATACCGGAAGATACTCGCACCGTGGCCACGGCACGACGATATATTCGGACTACTAATTACTGGTTGCCCGGTTTTACTTAGGAATCCAATAGATACTCGCGCGGAATGCCGATCAAACCAAAACGGCCGCTGGGCGCGTCAAATAGCGTGCGAGCCGCCCAGGAAGCAGTCGCAGGCGAATTCAGCGCCCATCGATACAGTCTGCCGATCAGGCAGTGCCATTCCCACGCAGGCGGACCAGAATGCCTTCCAACGCATCGAGATCACCAAAGTCCACCAGGACCTGGCCCCGGCCGCGTCGCCCGAGCTTGATCTTTACCGTCGCCGACAGTAGATCCGACAGCTCCTCTTCGAGTCGCCGCGTATCGCGGCCGCCGTCCGGATTGGCGCGCGCCTTGACCGCTGGCGCAGCCTTGGTGGTCGTCGTCACCAGCTTTTCGATTTCGCGCACCGACATGCGCTTGTTGACGACCTGGTTGGCCAACGTGATCTGCGTCGCGGCGTCAACGGCCAGCAGCGCGCGAGCGTGCCCCATGTCCAGATCGCCGGCCAGCAGCATCGTTTGCACCGGCGATGCAAGGTTGAGCAGGCGCAGCAGATTCGATACCGCGCTGCGCGAACGACCGACCGACTCCGCCGCCTGCTCGTGCGTGAAATTGAACTCGTCGAGCAAACGCTGGATGCCCTGCGCCTCTTCCAGCGGATTCAGATCTTCGCGCTGAATATTCTCAATCAGCGCCATCGCAGCGGCAGCCTGGTCCGGCACGTCCCTCACCAGCACTGGTACTTCATCGAGGCCGGCGAGACGCGCCGCGCGAAAACGCCGCTCGCCGGCAATGATCTCGTACTTGTCCACCGACACGGGACGCACCAGGATCGGCTGCATCAATCCCTGAGCGCGAATGCTGGCTGCCAATTCCTGCAACGCGCCTTCATCCATGCGCGTGCGCGGCTGATACTTGCCCGCCTGCATCTTGGCGAGCGGCAGCACGTGGGGCGCGCCATTGATCGCCACCGCCTCGGTGATATCCGCGGTGCCGCCTAGCAATGCTTCAAGCCCGCGGCCCAATCCCTTCTTTCTCGCTACTGCGTTCATCGTGCTCCCTCGATCCGCTTAGGATGCCAGGGGTGCGTCATTCAATGCGCGCACCCGCTCAATCATTTCCGCGCCGAACTGCACGTACGCCTGCGCGCCGCGCGAGGCGCGGTCGAACACCACACCGGGCAAACCGTAGCTGGGCGCCTCGGCGAGACGCACGTTGCGTGGAATGACCGCGTCGAACACCTTGTCGCCGAAATGCTCTTTCAACTGATCTGAAACCTGCTGTTGCAACGTGATACGCGGATCGAACATTACGCGCAGCAGGCCAATAACTTTCAGATCCCGGTTCAGATTGGCGTGCACCTGCTTGATCGTGTTGACCAGATCGGACAGGCCCTCGAGCGCAAAGTACTCGCACTGCATCGGAATCACGACGCCGTGTGCGGCGCACAGGCCATTGAGCGTAAGCAGCGACAGCGCCGGCGGACAGTCGATCAGCACGAAATCGTATTCGCTGGCGACGACCCCAAGTGCGGCCTTCAGCTGACGCTCACGATTCTGCACGGTGACGAGTTCGACCTCAGCGCCCGCCAGTTCGCGGTTCGCGGGCAGCACGTCGTAGCCGACGGCATCCGGCCGAATTCGCGCATCGGCCACCGACACGCTATCCACCAGCACTTCGTATACGGTGTTCTCGCATGCGGCCTTGTCGATGCCACTGCCCATGGTGGCGTTGCCCTGCGGGTCCAGGTCGATAAGAAGGACTCGCTGTCCCTGCGCTGCCAGGCTCGCGGCCAGATTGACTGTGGTCGTCGTCTTGCCGACGCCGCCTTTCTGGTTCGCAACGCAGAAGATTTTTGCCATCGTTGGAGTGTCCCTTTTGCTGCTTGGATGAAGTAAAAATCGCTGATGGTACGGGTACGACATGCGGCTAACGGTGGCCGTCAGTTATCCGCTAGTTATCCGCTAGTTATCCTTTACTTATCGGCATCCACCACCACCTTGATCAGATGCCGCTCGGCGTCCAGCGACGGCACGTTCAGCCGAATAATCTCTTCCACGTGGGCGCCGGCCGGCAAGCGCTCGATTTCGCCATCCGGGCGCACGCCTTTCATCGCCCAGATCGCGCCCCGCTCCGCAACCAGATGACGGGCCAGTGTAACGAAATCCGCGAGTTCTGCGAATGCACGCGAGACAATTACGTCGAACTTTGCCGGTACTTCGGCGCCCGGCGTCAACGTCTCGACCCGCCCGGTCACGACCGACAGGTTCGCCAGGCCAAGCTCGGCCTTCGCCTGAGCCTGAAAAGCCGTTTTCTTGTGAACGATGTCGTTCACGGTGACGGCCCATTCGGGCAGAACGATGGCCAGCACGATACCGGGCAGGCCGCCACCCGAACCGACGTCGAGCACCGACGACGGGCCGCGCGGCGCGAGGTGCGGGATGATCGAAAGCGAATCGAGAATGTGCTGGATCAGCATCTGCCGCGGATCGCGAATCGCCGTCAGGTTGTAGACGGCATTCCACTTCGACAACAGCGCGACGTAGTCCAGCAGCTTGGTGAGCTGCGCGTCACTCAAATCGAGGCCGAGTTCGCGAACACCGTCCGCCAGCAATGACGCCAACGCTTGCTGAGCGCTTCCCTTCTGGCTCCCCGTCATTGCGCCACCGGCGTGCTGTCGGCGCCAGGTTCAGCGGGTTTCGTCGAGCGACGGCCCAAGCCGCGCTTCAAGTGAACCATCAGCAAAGAGATTGCCGCCGGCGTGATCCCAGAGATGCGCGACGCCTGGCCGATGGTTTCGGGTCGGAATTGCGTCAGCTTCTGGCGCGCTTCGAAGGACAGGCCTCTGACTTCCGCGTAGTCCAACCCCTCAGGTAGACGTGTGCTTTCCTGAGCTTCGTTCCGCTCGATCTCTCCAGCTTGGCGGTCGATATAACCCTGATACTTGATCCCGATCTCGATCTGTTCCTTGATCTGCGCCAGCAATACTTCGTCTTCCGCGAGAATTTCGGGTGCGCCACAGGCGCCGGCGCGCAGTCCGCAGACGCCGTCGTACGTGACGCCTGGGCGACGCAACAGATCCGCGAGGCTGTACTCGTGGTCGATTGGCTTGCCGAGCAAGGCCGTCGCTTCGTCGGCGGGTAACGTCTTAGGATTGACCCACGTCGTGCGAAGTCGCTCTGTTTCACGTGAAACAGCGTCCCGCTTACGGCTGAACGCGTCCCAGCGCACGTCGTCGATCACGCCAAGTTCGCGGCCAATCTCGGTCAGACGCATATCGGCATTGTCCTCACGCAGGCTCAGGCGATATTCAGCACGGCTCGTGAACATCCGATACGGCTCGGATACGCCACGCGTCACCAGATCGTCGACCAACACGCCGAGATAGGCCTGATCGCGCCGGGGGCACCATGCTTCCCTACCCTGCACATGCAAGCCTGCATTGATGCCCGCCAGCACACCTTGCGCGGCCGCTTCTTCGTACCCGGTTGTGCCGTTGATCTGACCCGCGAAAAACAGTCCGTTGATTACCTTGGTTTCCAGCGATGCCTTCAGGCCGCGCGGATCGAAATAGTCGTATTCGATTGCGTAGCCCGGCCGCAGGATGTGAGCATGCTCCAGACCGCGCATCGACCGCACCAGTTCCAGCTGCACATCGAAAGGCAGACTCGTGGAAATCCCGTTCGGGTAGAACTCGTTAGTCGTCAGGCCTTCTGGCTCCAGAAAGATCTGATGTGATTCCTTCGATGCGAAACGGTGAATCTTGTCCTCGATTGACGGGCAATAGCGCGGCCCCACCCCCTCGATGACACCGGTGTACATCGGCGACCGGTCAAGCCCGCCGCGAATGATGTCATGCGTCCGCGCGTTCGTATGCGTGACCCAGCAAGGCACTTGCCGCGGGTGCTGCTCGACGCGCCCCAGGAACGAGAACACCGGCACCGGATCCAGATCGCCCGGCTGCTCTTCGAGTTGCGAGAAATCGATCGTGCGGCCGTCGATCCGCGGCGGCGTGCCGGTCTTCAGACGGCCCTGCGGCAGTTTCAATTCCTTCAGACGCGCAGACAGCGAGACCGCAGCCGGATCGCCCGCACGGCCGCCCGTGTAGTTGTTCAACCCCACATGAATCTTGCCGTCAAGGAACGTCCCAGCCGTCAGCACGACCGCCCGCGAACGGAAACGAATTCCCACTTGGGTGACCGCGCCAACGACGCGGTCACCCTCTACCATCAGATCGTCGACGGCCTGCTGGAACAGCCACAGGTTCGGCTGATTCTCCAGCCTATGCCGGATCGCCTGCTTATACAGCAGGCGATCGGCCTGTGCGCGCGTCGCCCGAACCGCGGGCCCCTTCGACGAATTCAGGATGCGGAACTGGATGCCACCTTCGTCCGTTGCCGCCGCCATGGCGCCGCCGAGCGCATCGACTTCCTTGACCAGATGGCCTTTGCCAATGCCGCCAATCGACGGATTGCAGCTCATCTGGCCGAGGGTTTCGATGTTATGGGTCAGAAGCAGCGTTTTATTGCCCATGCGCGCCGAGGCCAAAGCGGCTTCGGTGCCGGCATGACCGCCGCCGACGACGATTACGTCAAATTCAGTGGGAAAAAGCATTGCGAGATCTCACGCCAGATCGTCGCGTGAGCCTTTCAAAGGAAAATGTATGGGCGAATTATAACGGGTTCGGTTTAGGCCCGAATTTCGTCCGAATGGCCAACGAATAAAAAAAGCGGTGTGTTTCACGTGAAACACACCGCTTCGCCATTTAGCAGACCGCTGATAAATCGTCTTCAGGCCACTTTCTTCGCCAGCCCGAGATACGTTTCGATCACTCGTGGGTTCTGCGCAAGGTCGGCTGCCGCTCCTTCCAGCGCCAGCTCTCCGGTTTCAAGCACATAGCCGTAGTCGGAGATTTGCAGCGCGGCTCGTGCATTCTGTTCAATCAACAGGGTCGCCACTCCCGTCTGACGCAGCGCACTAATGATGTGGAAAATTTCTTTGACGATCAGCGGCGCGAGTCCCAAGCTCGGCTCGTCCAGCATCAGTAGATCGGGCTTACCCATCAACGCCCGCCCTACCGCAAGCATCTGTCGCTCGCCACCGGATAAGGTGCCGGCAGCCTGCTTGCGGCGCTCTTTCAGCCGTGGAAACAGCGCAAAGACCGGTTCCAGCTGATCGAGAAAATTGCGCTCGCCTGCCTGCTTACGCCGATAAGCGCCGAGGACAAGGTTGTCTTCCACCGTCATCGACGCGAACAGCTCACGTTTTTCAGGCACCAGACACATGCCACGCGCGACCCGCTTCTCCACGGGAACCGCACTGACATCCTCACCCCGGTAGACGACGGCACCCTTTGCATGGCCCGTGTTCGGCAGCGCGCCCATGATTGCATTGAGCAATGTAGACTTGCCCGCGCCGTTCGGCCCGATCACCGAAACGATCTGCCCCGCTCGCACCTTGATCGCCGCGTCGTGCAGCGCCTCGACCTTGCCGTATCGGACCGACAGACCGTTCACGTCGAGAATCGGTACAGCAGCATTCATCATCTTCTCCATCACTCCACCCCGCCCAGATACGCTTCGAGCACCGCCGGGTCTTGCTGAACATCCTGCGGCAAGCCTTCCGCGATCCGGGTTCCGAACTCCATCACCACTAGCCGGTCGGTGAGATTCATCACGAAGTCCATGTCATGCTCCACCAGCAGCACGCTCATGCCTTCCGCCTTGAGTCGGCGCAGCAGGTCGGCGAGTTGCAGCTTTTCCTGATAACGCAAACCGGCTGCGGGTTCATCCAGCAACAGCAGCGTCGGATCGCAGCACAGCGCGCGAGCGATTTCGAGGATCCGTTGCTGGCCGAGCGCGAGACTGCCGGCTTCGTCGTACATATGTTGCTCGAGTCCCACACGCCGAATCTGTCGAGCTGCCTCCGCCATCAACTGTGCTTCTTCGGCGCCGTTCAGGCGTACGACGCTGCGCACAACACCCGAACGCCCGCGCAAATGCGCGCCGATTGCGACGTTTTCGAGCACCGTCATCCTGGGCAGCAACTTGACGTGCTGGAACGTGCGACCAATCCCGCGCTTGACGATTTCACGTGAACTCAACGCATCGATGCGCTCACCGCGAAACGTAATCTCGCCGCTGGTCGCCTGCAATACACCAGTCACGAGATTGAATGTGGTCGACTTGCCGGCGCCGTTCGGTCCGATCAGTCCAATGATCTGCCCCGCTTTCACCTCGAAGCTGACATCGTTGACCGCCACCAGACCGCCGAACTGCTTGCGCGCCTTGTTGACGGTCAGCAACTCCTCGCCCGCCGCAGGTTTGCTGCGCTGCGGCAACGGCTCAGCATGATCCGACAGATGAGCGCGCGGCCCCCGTGGGAAAAAGCGTGCGACGAATGGCCAAACCCCTTGGCGCGCGTACTGCAGCAGCAGCACCATCAAGATGCCGAACACGATCACCTCGAAGTTGCCGTTCTCGCCGAGCAGCTTCGGCAGCAGGGTTTGCAGATAGTCCTGCAGCACGGTCAGAATCGCTGCGCCGAGCACCGCACCCCAGACGTGGGACACACCGCCCACCACCGCCATGAACAGGAACTCGATGCCATGGTTCAGGCCGAACGGCGTCGGATTCACCGCACGTTGCAGATGCGCATACAGGAAGCCCGACACCGACGCCAGCACCGCCGCGTAGACGAAGATCACCACGCGCATCCATCCGGTATTCACGCCCATCGCCTCCGCCATCATGCCGCCGCCGCGCAACGCGCGGATCGCCCGTCCCGGCCGGCTATTAAGCAGATTCTGAACAGAGACGACCGCGCCGAGGACGACCAGCCAGATCAGGTAATAGATATGGCGGCCGGACTCCAGGTCGATGCCAAAAACATTCAGGACCGGAATCCCGTTGATGCCGTCGTATTTGCCGAGCATTTCGAGGTTGCCGAACAGGTAGAACAGCGCGAGGCCCCACGCGATCGTACCGAGCGGCAGAAAGTGGCCAGACAGCCGCATCGTCACGAGGCCGAGCATCAGCGCGATCAAGGCCGTCACAACGACGCCCGCGATCAGCGCGAACCACGGGGAAACACCATACGCCGTCGTCAGATACGCGGTTGCGTAGGCGCCGATGCCGACGAACGCCGCCTGCCCAAAGCTCGTCATCCCTCCGATGCCAGTCAGCAATACGAGGCCGATCGCGACAATCGCATACAGGCCGATGTAGTTGAGCAACGTCACCCAGTACTCGGGCAGATGAATCGGCTGCGGCAATACCGGCAGCGCGAACAGCACCACGAGGAACAACCAGAAGAACTTGTTTCGCATGATCCGTTTCATCGTGTTACTCCTCTTCCTCTTCGGCGTGCGGACTGGCAAGACTCCGCCAGAGCAGCACCGGGATGATCAGCGTGAACACGATCACTTCTTTATAGGCGCTCGCCCAGAACGACGAATACGACTCCAGTAGGCCGACCAGGATGGAGCCGGCCGCCGCCAGCGGATAACTGACGAGCCCGCCGATAATCGCCCCCACGAAGCCCTTCAGACCGATCAGGAAGCCCGAGTCGTAGTAAATGGTGGTCAACGGTGCGACAAGGATGCCGCACAGCGCGCCGAGCCCGGCCGCCAGCGTGAATGCGAGCCGCCCCGCCTGCGTCGTGCCGATGCCGACGAGCCGCGCGCCGAGCCGGTTCACGGACGTCGCGCGCAAAGCCTTGCCCGAGATCGAGCGATCGAAGTACAAATACAGCCCGCCGATCAACACGACTGCGGTACCCACCACCCACAGACTTTGTCCGGAGATCGACAGACTGCCGACGTTAAACGTTGCATCCGAAAATGCGGTCGTGCGCGAACCTTCCGCGCCGAACATCACGAGCCCGAGGCCGACCATCGCAAAATGCACCGCCACGGCCACGATCAGCAGCAACAGCGTGGTCGCTTCCGCGATCGGCTCATACGCGAGTCGGTAGACGAACGGTCCCATCGGAATCACGATCAGAAGCGTCAATGCAATCTGCGCGATCATGGGTAGCGGCTGTAGGAAAACACCTCGAGTGAGCGCGTATACCGCAATCGGAAACAGCAGGTATTTCCCGGCCAGCGTGACCAACGTGCGTGCCGCATAGCGTCGTCGTTCAGGATGCCGCGCCATCCCTGCCAGCTCGACGACGAAACAGGCCGCGCCCATCGCCATCAGCAGCCAGCAGGTGGCCGGAAATTTCTGCGTTTGCAGTGCGGCGAGCGTCAACGCGCCATACGAAACGAACTCCCCCTGCGGGATAAAGATCACCCGCGTCACGGAGAACACCAGCACCAGCGCGAGCGCGAGCAGCGCGTAGATCGCGCCAGTGGTGATGCCGTCCTGCGCGAGGATCGCCGCAATTGATAGATCCATACTTCCTCGTCCTGAAGCGTCGAAATCGAAACCGGGCAACAATCGTGACGGCAGTGACGGCGCAACCCGCGTAGCCGTCCATCGACCTGCGACGTGTGAAAAGTCAACCGCCGCGCCGTGTTCCGGCGCGGCGGTCGATGCCATTGTCATCGAACAGAATGGCAATGCGGCGTCATGCACGCCGCCGATTGCGCGAGAGGCCCGTAGCGCTTTTTATCGTTAGTCGTTCTGCAGCTTCCACTTGCCGTCGACGATCTGCACGATCACGCGTGCACGCTTGTCGAGGCCGTTGTGGTCGGCCGTCGTGATGTTCATGATGCCGTGCGATACCGGCAACTCCTTGATGCTTTCGAGAGCGCCGCGCAGTGCCACGCGGAACGCTTCCGTGCCCGGCTGAGCGGTCTTCAGCGCGACCGGGATCGCCGCTTGCAGCATCTGGCCGGCATCCCACGCATGGCCGCCGAAGGTCGCTACCGACCCCGCGCCATACGCTTTCTCATACGCCGACTTGTACGCAAGCGAGCTCTTCTTCACCGGATTCGATTCCGGCAACTGGTCCGCCACTAGAATCGGGCCGGCCGGCAGCAATTCGCCATCGCAATCCTTGCTGCACACGCGCAGGAAGTCGTTATTCGCGACGCCGTGCGTCTGGTAGACCTTGCCCTTGTAGCCGCGCTCCTTGAGCGTCTTGGCCGGCAGTGCCGACGGCGTGCCCGAGCCCGCGATCAACACTGCGTCAGGATTCGCGCCCATCGTTTTCAGCACCTGACCCGTCACCGATGCATCGGTGCGGTTAAAGCGCTCGTTGGAGACGATCTTCAGATTGTGCGCAGCGGCCGACACGGCAAACACGTTGTTCCAACTGTCGCCGTAAGCATCCGCGAAGCCGATGAAACCGACCGTCTTCACGCCGTGACGCGCCATGTAGTCGGCAATTGCGTCGGCCATCAGGCTGTCGTTCTGCGGCGGTTTGAAGGCCCATGCGCGCTTCGCGTCCATCGGCGAGATAATCGCGGCCGATGCAGCCAGCGAGATGACCGGTGTCTTGCCTTCGGCGGCGGGGTCGAGCATCGCGAGCGAATTCGGCGTGACGGTCGAGCCGATGATCGCGTCGACGTGCTCTTCATCGATCAACTTGCGCGTGTTCTGCACGGCCTTGCCGGTATCCGACGCGTCGTCGAGGATGATGTACTGAACGGTCTTGCCACCGATCTCCTTGGGCAGCAGTGCGATGGTGTTCTTCTCCGGAATCCCGAGCGATGCAGCAGGCCCCGTGGTGGACAACGTCACGCCGATCTTCACCTGCGCGAATGCGGCGCCCGCGCCGCACATCAACGCCATTGCGATGCCGGTGCGTACCCATTGCCTTGTCATATTCATTGCGAGTCTCCAAACGCTTTGAAGCGCGTATCTGAAATCCGGCCAGTTGGCCGGGTGTCTGAATTTAGTTATGCGGTCCAGGCGTGCCAAGCGTGGTTTTCCCTGCTCAGCGCGAAACCCTTCGCCATTTTTTGTTGGGTACCACTCCCCTGCTACTACGACTGCAAACTGCTGCGGTTCGATTGCGACAAGCGATGCCGATAAAGACGCCGATAAACTACTAACATGTTAGTAGTATTGCGTTCTGCATCATTGACGATCAATGGACCGTGAGTCAACTGCGGGTTTGTCCTAAAGCGACGGACCGAACCACACTTCGTCACGCGACGCGGGCAATAAAAAAGACGCGTTAACTGCACGCGTCTTTTTCGATGAGGTCCCGTATCGCTTCGCCTTCGCTTAGTCGCTGGCCAGCTTCCACTTGCCGCCGACAATCTCCCCCATCACGCGCGCCCGCTGGTCGAGGCCAGCGTGATCGTTCGCGCTCATGTTGAAGATGCCGTGCGACGCGGGCATGTCTTTGGTGCCTTCCAGTGCCGCGCGCAGCGCTTCACGGAATGCAGGCGTGCCCGGCTGGCCCTTCTTCAACGCGAGCGGAATCGCGCGTTGCAGCAGCAAGCCCGCATCCCACGCATGACCGCCGAAGGTCGACACCGAACCGGCGCCGTAAGCGGCTTCATACGCGTGCTTATACGCGAGCGAACTTTTCTTCACCGGATTCGAATCGGGCAACTGGTCGGCGACCAGCAGCGGGCCGGCCGGCAGCCACGTACCTTCGCAATCCTTGCCACACACGCGCAGGAAGTCGTTGTTCGCCACGCCATGCGTCTGATAGTACTTGCCCTTGTAGCCGCGCTCCTTGAGCGTTTTCTGCGGCAACGCGGCCGGCGTGCCGGCACCGGCGATCAACACCGCATCCGGATTCTGCGAGATCATTTTCAGCACCTGGCCCGTGACCGATGCGTCGTTGCGCGCGAAGCGCTCGTTCGCAACGACCTTGATCTTCGCGAGATCGGCGGCCTTGCCGAACTCCTTGAACCAGCTCTCGCCATACGCGTCCGAAAAGCCGATGAACGCGACCGTCTTGACGCCGTGATTCGCCATATGCTGTGCGATCGCGGTGGCCATCAGGATGTCGTTTTGCGGCGTCTTGAAGACCCACGCGCGCTTCGCATCCATCGGTTCGACGATGGCCGCCGCGGCAGCCATCGAGATCATTGGCGTGGCGCTTTCGACGGCGACGTCGATCATCGCGAGCGAGTTCGGCACGACGGTCGAGCCGATCAATGCATCCACGTGATCTTCGCTGGTGAGCTTGCGCGCGTTCTTGACTGCCTGGGTCGAATCGGTCGCATCATCGAGCACGATGTAGTCGATTTTCTGGCCTGCCACTTCTTTAGGCAGCAGCGTAATGGTGTTTTTTTCCGGAATACCGAGCGATGCAGCCGGCCCCGTTGCCGACACCGTCACGCCGATTTTCACGTCCGCAAGTGCATGGCCGCTCCATGTTGCGCAGACGCCGGTAGCGACCAATGCCGCGCTGATCCAACGCAATGCCGACTTCATCCTGCTCCTCTGTCTACCCCGTTATTCAATCGAATTTAAATCCGTGAATTTAAATCCCGACCGAGTGGTCGGCGAATGCCGAGTTTAGCCGACGAAAGCCTTGTGCTGCAAGCTTTTTGCAGGCTTGGGACGTAGGGGATTACGGATTGACGGCGATATAAAAAAGAGGCACCGAATTAGCAGGAAATTGAAATGGCGCTTTATGGAAGCACAAATAAAAAGCGCTGTTGGATATCAATCCAACAGCGCTTTCGTCTGGGCACTGAGTGCCTCATTGTCTCCTCGTTCTCCACCTGCAAATTCGTGGTGCATCAGAACTGGGTGAAGATTAAACGAGCACTTATCCTGCTACAACTAGCAATTACCCTAGTGGTGCACTGCGGCACCGAATTGGGGCGTATTCCGGCAACGGGTAGACGCCCTGCATCGCTCAGCCACCTCGCGGCATCCGCTTGCTCAGAGTCGCCCAATTACATCGGACACCGAATCAATTGCGCGTCTCAGTACGCTTCACGCGTCAGGCTCGCAGCGGCCGCACTCGCGCGACGATCTCGCCGACGATACCGCGTCGGAACGCCAGCACGCACGCAATGAAGATCACGCCGGTCACGATCGTCACCGACTCGCCCAGCGAGCGGAACCATTCGATGCCGGTCGTCGCGGCCAGCGCTGCGCCGATATCGCCGAGCCGGTCTTCCAGCGCGACGATCAACGCGGCGCCGAGCAGAGGTCCGAACAACGTGCCCATGCCGCCGACGAGCGTCATCAGGATCACCAGACCGGACATGGTCCAGTACGCGTCGCTCAGCGTTTCGAAGCCCTGCACCAGCACCTTGAGCGAACCCGCGAGGCCGGCAAGCCCCGCCGACAGAATGAACGCGAGCAACTTGAAGCGATCCGTATCGTAGCCGAGCGACACCGCCCGCGGCTCGTTTTCCTTGATCGCGACCAGCACCTGTCCGAACGGCGAGTGCACGATTCGAACGATCAGCAGGAAGGCCAGCACCATCACGACCAGCACGACGAAATACAACGCCACGTCCGACGACAGATCGAGCACACCGAACAGCTTGCCGCGCGGCACCCCTTGCAGTCCATCCTCGCCATGCGTGAACGGCGCTTGCAGGAATACGAAGTAGACCATCTGCGCGAGCGCCAGCGTCACCATCGCGAAGTAGATACCCTGCCGACGAATCGCGAAAAAGCCGACGATCAGGCCAAGCAGCGTGGCCGTCGCGGTGCCGGCCAATACGCCCAGTTCCGGCGAGAAGCCGAGCGTCTGCATCGCATAGCCGGCGACATAGCCGGCCGAAGCGAGAAACATCGCATGGCCGAACGACAGCAGACCGGTGTAGCCGATCAGCAGATTGAACGCCGCTGCAAATAGCGCGAAGCACAGCACCTTCATCACGAAGAGCGGATAGATGCCGAGCACCGGTACCGCGAGCAGCACGATCAGCAACAGACCGTAGAGCATTTTTCTCTGCATCATTTTTCCTTGCCGAACAGACCCGCCGGGCGAACGAGCAACACCAGCGCCATGATCACGAAGACGACGGTCGCCGACGCTTCCGGATAAAACACGCGCGTCAGCCCTTCGATCACGCCGAGCATCAGGCCGGTGAGAATCGAGCCCATGATCGACCCCATCCCGCCGATCACGACCACCGCGAACACGGTGATGATCATCGGCTGGCCCATCAGTGGCGAGACCTGAATGACCGGCGCGGCCAGCACGCCGGCAAACGCCGCCAGCGCGACGCCGAAGCCATAGGTCAGCGTGATCATCCGCGGCACGTTGATGCCGAATGCCTCGACCAGTTTCGGGTTCTCGGTGCCCGCGCGCAGGTAAGCCCCGAGGCGCGTCTTCTCGATCACGAACCACGTAGCGAAGCAGACCGCGAGCGATGCGACGACGACCCACGCACGGTAGTTAGGGAGAAACATGAAGCCGAGATTGGTTGCGCCTGCGAGCGCCGACGGCACGTCGTACGGCTGGCCCGACGAACCGTAGATCGAATGGAATACGCCTTCGACGACCAGTGTGAGTCCGAAGGTCAGCAGCAGGCCATACAGGTGATCGAGCTTGTAGAGCCAGCGCAGCATCGAGCGTTCGATCGCGACGCCGAATAGCCCCACGATCAAGGGCGCCAGCACCAGCATCACCCAGTACGGCAACCCGAAGTACGACAGCCCCATCCACGCGAGCATCGCGCCGAGCATGAACAGCGCGCCATGCGCGAAGTTGATCACGTTGAGCAAGCCGAAGATCACTGCCAGCCCGAGACTCAGAATCGCGTAGAACGAGCCGTTCACGAGCCCCAGCAGCAGCTGGCTCAGCATTGCCGGTAGCGGAACGCCAAAGATATCCATTGAAGCCCTTAACCCCTGAAGCCATCGCCAAGGTGAGATCGGTCACGCACGATCCAGCCGACACGCGACGGGCGGCAACAGCGCCCATCGTGCACAGCGTATGAAACGGTTGGCCATCGGCCTGCTTACCCACAGCGCGCGCCGGACAACCCGACCGGCGCAGCGCGAATAGACAGAACCAAGGCCCTCAGACGCTTAGTCCCCGCTTATTTCCACAACGCACAACGTGTTTCCGCCTTGGTCGTAAACGCCTGCTCGCCCGGAATAGTCGCAGTGATCTTGTAGTAGTCCCACGGCTCCTTGGATTCAGCCGGCGTCTTCACCTGCATCAGATACATGTCGTGGATCATGCTGCCGTCCTGACGGATGTAGCCCTTCGCGTAGAAGTCGTCGATCTTGGTCTTCTTCAGTTGCGCCATCACCTTGTCGGGATCCGTCGAGCCAACCGCCTGTACCGCCTTCAGGTAGTTCATGGTTGCCGAGTAATCGGCCGCCTGCAGGCTCGACGGCATCTTCTTCGTCTTGTCGAAATAGCGCTGCGACCACTTGCGCGTGTCGGCGTCCTTGTTCCAGTACCAACTGTCGGTCAGCACCAGGCCTTGCGTAGTGTCCAGGCCCAGGCTGTGGATATCGTTGATGAACACCAGCAGTGCGGCGATCTTCATCGTCTTGTTGATGCCAAATTCCTTCGCAGCCTTGATCGAGTTGATGGTGTCGCCGCCTGCATTGGCGAGGCCGAGAATTTGCGCCTTCGACGCTTGCGCCTGCAGCAGGAATGATGAGAAGTCCGACGCCGACAGCGGATGACGCACCGCGCCCAGCACCTGACCACCATTCGCCTTCACCACGTCCGACGTGTTCTTTTCGAGCGCCTTGCCGAATGCGTAGTCCGCCGTCAGGAAGTACCACGTCTTGCCACCCTGCTTCGTCACCGCCGAGCCTGTGCCCTTGGCGAGCGCGGTCGTGTCGTATGCATAGTGGATCGTGTACGGTGTGCACTGCTCGTTGGTGAGCGTGTCCGCGCCCGCACCGATGCTGATATACACCTTGTGTTTCTCGCCCGCGACGGTGTTCGTCGACAGCGCGGTCGCCGAGTTCGTGCCGCCGATTACCATGTCGACGCCATCGCGGTCGAACCACTCGCGCGCACGCGACGCCGCGATGTCGGCCTTGTTCTGGTGATCCGCGTACACCAGCGTGATCGGCTTGCCGTTGACCTTGCCGCCGAAGTCAGCGATTGCCATGCGGATCGCTTCGAGCCCCCCCGGCCCGTCGATATCCGCGTACAGCCCCGACATGTCAGTGATGAAGCCGATCTTCACGGCATCTTCGGCCGCTTGTGCGCTGCCCATCGTGAACACCGCGCCGGCGGCAACCGCGAAACAGAGTGAAGCAAGCCGCGCGAGTGGGTTCTTTGTCATACGTGTCTCCTGGTTTCTTCGCTTGTGGTTTTCAGAGGCAACCGGACGCTTCCTTATACGCCCAGTAAATCGTGCAGCACCGGCATCTTGCCTTCGAGTTCGCTCGCCCCGAAGTGCTCGACGATCGCACCGTGCTCCATCACATAGAAGCGATCGGCAAGCGGCGCGGCAAAGCGGAAATTCTGTTCGACCATCACGATCGTATAGCCGCGCGCCTTGAGCGTGATGATCATGCGCGCGAGCGCCTGCACGATCACGGGAGCCAGCCCTTCCGAGATTTCATCGAGCAGCAGCAGGTTAGCGCCGGTCCTCAGAATCCGCGCCACTGCCAGCATCTGCTGTTCGCCGCCCGACAGCCGCGTGCCCTGACTCATGCGGCGTTCCTGCAGATTGGGGAACATCGCATAGATTTCTTCGAGCGACATCATATGCGCCTTGTCGCCGATGGGCGGCGGCAACAGCAAATTCTCCTCGCACGAGAGGCTCGAAAAAATACCGCGCTCTTCCGGGCAATAGCCGATCCCGCAGTGCGCGATGCGATGCGTGGGCAAGTTGATCGTTTCGCGTCCGCCGATACGGATCGAACCCGTGCGCCGGCCCGTCAGTCCCATGATCGCGCGTAGCGTGGTAGTGCGCCCCGCACCGTTGCGGCCAAGCAGCGTGACGACTTCTCCGCGGTTCACCGTGAGATCGACGCCGTGCAGGATATGGGATTCCCCGTACCAGGCCTGCAATCCCATGATCTCCAGCGCGGGCGCGGCTTCGCTCGAGCCGCTCACTTCGAGGCCTTCGCGCTCGACAATCGTATTCATGCGTGGGCTCCGGCGAGCGCCGCGTCGGCGCTGCCCATATAGGCTTGCATCACGAGCGGATTCTTCGACACTTCCACGTAGTTGCCTTCGGCGAGCACCTCGCCACGTTGCAGCACGGTGATCGTGTCGGAAATGCCGGCGATCACATTCATGTTGTGTTCGACCATCAGGATCGTGCGGCCGCTCGAGACTTTCTTGATCAATGCCGTGACACGGTCGACGTCTTCGTGGCCCATGCCCTGCGTCGGTTCGTCGAGCAGCATCAGCTCGGGTTCCATCGCGAGCGTGGTGGCGATTTCCAATGCGCGCTTGCGGCCATACGAAAGCTCGACGGTCGGTATATCGGCGAAATCGGTCAATCCGACCTGGGTGAGCAGATCCATCGCGCGGTCATCGAGCTGGCGCAGCGTGCGTTCGCTCTTCCAGAAGTGAAACGCGGTGCCGAGCGAGCGCTGCAAGCCGACACGCACGTTCTGCAATGCTGTCAGATGCGGAAACACCGCGGAGATCTGAAATGAACGAATGATGCCGCGCCGCGCGATCTGCGCCGGACGTTCCTGCGTGATGTCGACGCCGTTGAAGACGATCTGGCCCGCGCTAGGTTCAAGGAATTTGGTGAGCAGATTGAAGCAGGTGGTCTTGCCCGCCCCATTCGGCCCGATCAGCGCATGGATCGAGCCACGGCGCACGCGCAGGTTCACACCGTTCACGGCGATGAAGCCTTTGAACTCACGGGTAAGGCCACGCGTTTCGAGAATCGTATCGCCGAGAATCATGTTCCCTTCCATACGGAGTAAGGCGAAGCGTTACGATCTTCCGCGCAAAGCCCCGCGAGTCTTTTTATGACGGCGGCCCCCATGCCGCTCGTTGGCGTACTGCACCAATCCAGACGATAGTCCATGGCGTGGCACGCAGCATGGCTGCCATTGTCGCGCCAATGATGCAGCGCATTCATTGGGATTTGCACTTAGTGGATGACGCCCGGCCCGTGCGGGCTAACACACGAGACATCGCGCCGGCAAACATGACCGATGCGTGCCGATGTCTCGCGCATTACCTACTCACGTTGTCATACGGCGGACATCGAAGGAGTCGGGCTGCTTTGCAGCGCAACGCTGCCACTCACACGTGCACGGCGATCTGCGCGGATCATGTCGCTCGCGCGCTCGGCAATCATCAAGGTTGGTGAGTTGGTGTTGCCCGACGTGATATTCGGCATAACCGAGGCGTCGACCACGCGCAGTCCGTCGACTCCGAGAACTCGTAGCCGGTTGTCGACCACCGCGCCCGGATCGTCGGTCATGCCCATGCGGCAGGTGCCGACCGGATGGAAGATGGTCGTGCCAACCGCGCCGGCGGCCCGTTGCAGCTCTTCTTCAGTTTGATACTGGATGCCCGGCAGAATCTCCCGCGGCCGATAGCGCGCGAGCGCCGGCGCCGCAGCGATGCGGCGCGTGAGACGCAATGCGTTGGCGGCAACGTGCCGGTCATAGTCGGTGGACAGATAGTTCGGCGCGATCAACGGCGGTACCGACGGATCGGCGGATTCGATATGTATGCTGCCGCGTGACGTGGGCCGCAACTGACACACCGACGCCGTAAACGCATTGAACCGATGCAGCGGTTCGCCGAAGCGATCGAGCGAGAGCGGCTGCACGTGATACTCGAGATCGGGACGCGTGAGCGAGTGGTCGTCGGGATCGGACTTGGCGAACGCGCCGAGTTGCGACGGCGACATCGACATCGGGCCGCTTTGAAAGAGCGCGTATTGCACGCCGATCATCAGCTTGCCCCACCAATGCGCGGACGCCGTATTCAGCGTGCGTACGCCGTCCACCTGATAGGCCATGCGCAATTGCAAATGGTCCTGCAGATTTTCGCCGACGCCGCACAGATCGTTGACGACCTCGATGCCCAGCTCTTGCAGACGCGCGCCATTGCCGATGCCGGACAGCTCGAGCAGTTGCGGCGAGTTGACCGCGCCCGAACTGAGAATGACTTCGCAGCGGGCTTTGGCGAGATAGTCGACGTTATCGCCGCGATATTCGACGCCGGTGCAGCGGCGTCCTTCGAACACGACGCGCTGGGTGTGCGCGCCGGTGATGACCGTCAGGTTCGGACGTTTGAGTGCGGGACGCAGAAACGCTTTCGACGCATTCCAGCGAATGCCGCGCTTCTGGTTGACATCGAAGTAGCCGACGCCGGTGTTGTCGCCGCGATTGAAGTCGTCCGTCGCGGGGATGCCGTTCTGCTGCGCGGCTCGCGCGAACTCTTCGAGAATCTTCCACTTCAGGCGTTGCTTTTCGACGCGCCACGGACCACCCGCGCCGTGCGATTCGTTCGCACCCGCGTGATGGTCTTCGCTGCGTTTGAAGACGGGTAGAACCGCGTCCCAGGACCAGCAGGCGTCGTTGGTCACGCGCGCCCATTCGTCGTAGTCTTCACGCTGGCCGCGCATATAGATCATGCCGTTGATCGACGAGCTGCCGCCCAATACGCGTCCGCGTGGATACGACAGCACGCGACCGTTCAGGCCGGCTTCCGCTTGCGTCTTGTAGAGCCAGTCCGTGCGCGGATTGCCAATGCAGTAGAGGTAGCCGACCGGCACGTGAATCCAGTGGTAATCGTCTTTGCCACCCGCTTCCAGCAACAGAACCTGAATCTCCGGATCTTCGGTCAGCCGATTGGCGAGCACACAACCCGCCGTTCCCGCGCCGACGATGATGTAGTCGAACTCGCCTTCCAGCCGCCGGGCAGTCGCATGCGTACTTTCGGTGTGGCTCATGATTCAGTCTCCTAAGCTTTTTTCCCGCGAGTCGCGTTGTTTGGCATTGTTAGCGTGCGATCGCGGCGTTTGGCTTTTTTGTGTCTTTCTGTTCCCGCGGCGAGGGTTGGTAACGATGCCTTCATTGCGCCGCGTGAAGCACGCTCAAGGCCACCTGGAGTCACGTGAAGCGACTCGAAGTGACCTCGAGCGCCGCCGAAGGCAACTACGTCGAACCGCGCGCCGGACTATTTGGCGACCGGCATCGTAAACTCGGCTCCCTTCGCGATACTGTCGGGCCACCGCTGCATGATGCTCTTGTAGCGCGTGTAAAACCGCACACCTTCCTCACCATACGCGTGATGATCGCCGAACAGCGACTTCTTCCAGCCGCCGAACGAATGCCATGCCATCGGCACCGGAATCGGCACGTTGATACCCACCATGCCGATCTCGATCTGCCGCGAGAAAGCCCGCGCGATACCACCGTCGGACGTGAACAACGACACGCCGTTGGCAAACTGGTTGGCGTTGATCAACTCGACAGCGGCCGCGAAATCCGGCACACGCACCACGCATAGCACGGGCCCGAAAATCTCTTCGCGATAAATCTTCATGTCGGTCGACACATTGTCGAACAGGCTGCCGCCGAGAAAGAAGCCCTTCTCGTGCCCGGCTACCTGATGACCGCGTCCGTCGACCACCAGCTTCGCGCCCGCCGCAACACCCGCGTCGATATACCCGACCACTTTGTCGCGATGCACCGCCGTCACCAACGGTCCCATCTCCGCCGCCGATTCCATCCCGTCGAGTATCTTCAGGCTCTTCACGCGCGGCGTCAGCCGTTCGATCAATTCATCGGCGATATGTCCGACCGCGACCGCCACCGAAATCGCCATGCACCGCTCACCTGCCGAACCATATGCGGCGCCGATCAATGCATCGACGGCCTGGTCGAGATCGGCATCCGGCATCACGACCAGATGATTCTTCGCTCCGCCCAGTGCCTGCACGCGCTTGCCGTGTTTGGTGCCTTCCGTATAGATGTATTGGGCAATCGGCGTCGAACCGACAAACGACAACGCACTCACTTCGGGATGCACGAGCAGTGCATCGACCGCCACCTTGTCGCCATGCACGACATTGAACACACCGTCGGGCAGACCCGCTTCCTTCAGCAATTCGGCGAGCCGGTTCGACGCTGACGGATCGCGTTCGGACGGCTTCAGCACGAACGTGTTGCCGCACGCGATCGCGACGGGAAACATCCAGCACGGCACCATCATCGGGAAATTGAACGGCGTGATCCCAGCCACTACGCCGAGCGGCTGACGCAGATTCCAGTTGTCGATGCCTCCGCCGATCTGATCGGTGAAGTCGGTCTTCAACAGATTCGGAATGCCGCATGCGAACTCGACGATCTCGATACCGCGCATCACCTCGCCCTTCGCATCCGAAAACACCTTGCCGTGTTCGCGCGTGATCAGCTCGGCGAGCTCATCGTGATGGCGATCTAGCAATTCCTTGAACTTGAACAACACGCGCGCCCGCTTGATCGGCGCGGTTTCGCTCCATGCGGGAAAAGCGGCCCTCGCCGCGGCGACTGCGGCGTCGACCTCGGCGACGCTCGCCAGCGGCACACGCGCGCTCACGCTGCCGAGCGCAGGATTGAAGACATCGCCGAAGCGGCCGCTCGTGCCATCGAGAACCTTGCCATTGATGAAATGGGTCAGCGCCCGTGCGCTGGCCGCGCGGTGCAGGGTCTCGTCCTGATATGTCTCGCTCATGGCTTGCCTCTATATGTGAAGTCTTGCGTCCGACGCGCAACGCGCGCCGACGCAGTGTCGAACGCCAAGCGTACGGCGCTTCCGGGCGACAAATCCAATGAGTAATGCTCAACTGCGCCATAAGCCGCGCTAATATCAGGCTATGGATCTGACTCTGCTCCGGGCTTTCGTCACCGTCGCGCGTGAGGGCAACCTCACGCGTGCTGCGGTGCAGCTTCATCTGACCCAACCCGCCGTCAGCCTGCAAATCAAGCATTTGCAGGAGACGCTTGGCGTGACGCTGTTCACGCGGACCTCGCACGGGCTTTCGTTGACGCGCGATGGACAGGCGCTGCTGCCTCACGCCGAACGCGCGCTCGGCGCGGCGGCCGACGTGCAGCGTGCCGCGCAATCGCTGCGACAGGAAGTGCGTGGGCGCTTGCGGATCGGCACGATTCTCGACCCGGAGTTTTTGCGCCTGGGCGGCTTTCTCAAGCAACTGGTGGAAACCTGGCCGCACATCGAGACGGCCTTGCGCCACGGCATGTCGGGCTGGGTGCTGGAGCAGATTCGCGCGGATGAACTGGATGTCGGCTATTACATCGGTCTACCGTCCGAAGACGAAACGCGCGACGGCCCTGCGTTTCACGCCGTCACGCTGACCCACTTCCAGTATCGCGTGCTCGCGCCGGCCGGCTGGAAGGATCGCGTCAAAGGGGCGCGCGACTGGCGCGCTCTCGCCGCGCTACCGTGGATCTGGACGCCACCCGCGTCGGCGCACAATCGCCTGCTGTCGCGCTGCTTCGGCGCAGCGGGCGTGAAACCGGTCAAGGTGGCGGAAGTCGATCAGGAACCGTCGATGCTCGATCTGGTGAAGTCGGGCGTCGGCCTGACGCTCGCACGCGACGCCACTGCGATCGCCGAAGCGCATGCGCACGCGCTGACCATCGTCGAAGGAATCACGGTGCCAACCCAGCTCAGCTTTATCACGCTCGAGGAGCGCAAAGACGAGCCGGCGATTGCCGCGGCATTGAAGCTGATTGAACAGCAATGGGCGACGTGAACGCCAGCGCGAATGCGTCGGATCTGCGCGTCAGGGGTTCAGCGCTACGATATGAGCCGCGCTAATGCCAGGCGTCCGGGCGTTCGTGCTGCAATCGGCATCAAGATGCGCGGCGCCAAATGCGCGGCGCATCCTGACCTCAAGCTCACGGCTCTATCGCCTCATCTGAAGCCACCTCTCTGAAACCACACCGACACGCAGTTTTTGTTAGATTGACGGTTCGCGCTGACGCGCCGGCCCCGCTTCGTTTTCCGTTCCACTTGACTTTTGTCCGTCCCGGCAGCTTCGCTCCGGCAACACCGCGAGCCGCTGCCCCTCCATCTCTTTCGACAGGAACCTGACATGGCACGCAACATTGAAATCAAAGCCCGCGCCCGGCATTTCGAGCAACTGCGCGAGCGGGCGGCGCAGCTTGCAACGGACGCGCCGCTGATCTTCCGCCAGCAGGACTTTTTCTATGACGTGCCGCGCGGCCGTCTGAAGCTGCGCCAGTTCGACGACGGCACACCCGCCGAACTGATCTTCTATCAACGCGACGACCGCGACGGTCCGAAGGCGTCGTACTACACGCGCAGCCCGGTGACCAATCCCGAAGCGATGCATGCGCTGCTCGCCAGCGCGCTGACCACCCGCGGCATCGTCACCAAGGAGCGGCATGTGTATCTGACTGGCCGCACGCGCATCCATCTGGACCGGGTCGACGGTCTGGGCGACTTCGTCGAACTCGAGGTGGTGCTCGCCCAGGATGACGACGAAGAAGGCGGTCACGCCGAAGCACACGCGATGTTCAAGAGTCTCGGAGTACCGGAATCGGATCTGGTGGCGGTGGCCTATGTCGATCTGCTGAGCCCGCACAACGAGCCGAAGCTGCCGGCGTAGATCTCATGCAGCGCGGGCCGCGGCGAACTGCCAGCGGCCACCCACGCAACAGTGCCGCCGCGTCACCCGGCGGCCGTCCCCGGCGACAGATGGCCAAGCGGCAACGGCCCGTTGCGCTTGAAGGTGGTCAGCACGATATTCGAGCGCACGCTATCGACGCCCGGCACGCGCATCAGTTTCTTCATCACGAACGTCGACAGGTAATTCAGATCGGGCGCGACGATGCGCAACAGGTAATCGGCATCGCCCACCACTGCGTGACATTCGAGCACTTCGGGCAACACATCGATCTGCTGCTGAAATTGCTCGATGATCGAATCGCCGTGGTGTTTCAACTTCAGGCTCGTGAAGGCTGTGACGCCGAGTCCGAGCTTCTCCGGCCTCAGCACGACGCGATAGCCATCCACCACGCCCACCTGTTCCAGCCGCTGCAAACGCCGTCCAATCTGCGAGGGCGACAGCGGCACCTGCTCGGCCAGCTGCTGATGGGTGGCCCGTCCGAAGCGTTGCAGCACGTCCAGCAGCGCCAGATCGAAGTGATCTAGTTCCAACATGTTGAGTATCCGCATTAAACCGTCATTCGATGCGAGATTATTGCATATCTCGGCTGTCAGACGCCAGTTTCGCGTCCTCACCGCACGCTTGCCGCTCTAGACTTGCATCATTGATTTCATTCGCACGTAGAGCGCCGCCCATGTCCACCGCCAGCACCGCTGCCTTCGTTCGGCGAAGTCAACGCGAAGCTGACCCCGGCCACCGGCTGGCAGGTCGTTGCCGTGCCGGGTCTCGTACCGGATAGAGTGTTTTTCGAGCATCTGGCGAACCGCCGCTTTCCCGTCACGTGGTGGATGCGTCGCCCGGACCAGCTCGATTATCTGCAGGAACCCGACTGCTTTCACGATCTGTTCGGCCACGTACCGCTGCTGATCCAGCCAGTATTCGCCGACTACATGCACGCTTACGGCCGCGCCGCGCTCGCGGCCAACGACGCGCTCGCGCTGCCGCTGCTCGCGCGGCTCTACTGGTACACCGTGGAGTTCGGGCTGATCCGTGACGCGGCAAGCCCGAACGGCGTGAAGATCTATGGCGCCGGCATCGTGTCGAGCAAGGGCGAGACGCTCTACAGCCAGCAAAGCGCGGCGCCGAACCGGCTTGGCTTCAATCTCGAACGCGTGATGCGTACGCGTTACCGCATCGACACCTTCCAGAAAACCTACTTCGTGATCGACGACTTCGCGCAACTGTTCGGCGTCGCGCACGCCGATTTTGCGCCGTTGCTGGCGCGGCTCGCCGCCCAACCGGTGCACATGGCCGGCGACGTACTCGAAGGCGATCGGGTGATCACGCGCGGTTCGCGGGAAGGCTGGCAAGCCGACGGCGATATCTGACGACCAACCCTTGACGGGCTAACAGCGGGCAGACCGCATCCGTGAAAAAATAGGCGATGCGCGTGCTCAACCGCGCGTGTGTGGTCTGATCAAAGAGGTAACCCCATGATTCAGAAACTGACTTCCGAAGAGCGTGCCGGGCAGATCGCCCAACTGCACGGCTGGCAAGCCGCAGCGAACCGCGATGCGATCGAGCGCAATTTCGAGTTCGCCGACTTCAACGAAGCCTTCGGCTTCATGGCGCGAGTGGCGATCAAGGCGCAGGAAATGGATCACCACCCCGAATGGTTCAACGTGTACAACAAGGTGAATATCACACTATCCACGCACGAGGCCGACGGCGTCACCCAGCGCGATATCGAACTCGCGTCGTTCATCGATAGCATTACCGCGTAATACAAAAGATCTGCCGCCTTTTACGCGCGTGAATCGCACGCGTGCCGAACAATCCGGCGGGAATGAAAGGGCAATGCAGGTAATCCTCGGGTCAAACCTTCAGTTCTACAGGCTATTATTAAGGCGAACGTAAGATTCCCATGCTTCCCTGGCAATCCCGTCCAAACGATCCGGCGACAGCGTCTGCTGACGCTGTACAATCAGCAGCGCATACGGCTTGGAGAGCGCGCTTGCCTCCTTGCACAGAACGAGTTCGTCGCCGCTCGAAGGTGAGCGGGCGCGCCAGAAGTTGATCGCGGCTTCCAGTTCGTGAATGGTTATATCGGACATGACTTCGTGATGGCTCACAGGGCGCTTCAACGCGGCTCGATGGCTGCTTCGTGGCCCGTTCTCGCCGATCCGGCATGGCCACAATGCATGCTGCCTGTGCAGCAGGCGCTCCAGCGAACCGCTTGCCCAAACGCCTAAACCCATTGTACTTGAGCGAAATCCATGCGACTCCTTCTGATCGAAGATGACCGCCCCATCGCACGCGGCATCCAAAGCAGTCTCGAACAAGCCGGCTTCACCGTCGACATGGTCCATGACGGCATTTTTGCCGAACAGGCCCTCGCGCAAAACCGCCATGAGCTTGTGATTCTCGATCTGGGCCTGCCCGGTATCGACGGCATGACGCTGCTCTCGCGCTTCCGTCAGAGCAATCGTCACACTCCGGTGATCATCCTCACGGCGCGCGACGAACTGAACGACCGCGTACAAGGCCTGAATTCCGGCGCCGACGACTACTTGCTGAAGCCGTTCGAACCGGCTGAACTCGAAGCGCGCATTCGCGCAGTGATGCGCCGCAGCGGTCCGCACGGTGATATGCCGCGTCCGGAAGTGTCGCTGGGCGGGGTGCGTCTGTCGGGTGTCGATCGCCGCATCTTCAACGATGACAAGCCGCTCGAACTGTCGCCGCGCGAATTCGCGGTGCTCGAAATGCTGCTGCTGCGTCATGGCCGCGTGGTCAGCAAGGCGCAACTGCAAGACCACCTGACGCATTTCGGCGGCGATCTCGGCGACACCGCAATCGAAGTCTATGTGCACCGCGTGCGCAAGAAGCTCGAGAACTGCCGTGTCGAAATCGTCACGGTGCGCGGTTTTGGTTACCTGTTGCAGGAAATCCGCCAGGCCGCATAATCGTCGTGAAGGCCGCCAGCTGCATGGCGGCCTGACCGCGCCGGGCCGGCGCCGCGCACCCGGTGCGCAGTCCGCCGGCATCCGGCGAATTTCACGGCGCAAGGCGCCTTGGCCTTTTTCCCACGTGTTCGATCATGCCCCAGCCGGCCGCCAATAGTCTGCGCCGCACGCTGCTGCGGCGCCTCGCTGCACCTCTTTCGCTGCTCGCTCTGATGAGCGGCCTGATCGCTTACTGGCTAGCCTGGCAGTACACGCAGCATGTGGTCGACCGCTCGCTCGCCGACCTCGCCACCGCGATCTCCAAACAGATCCAGATTGCCGGCCCGGATGCGCCGATCACCGTGCCGCCGCTCGCTCAGGCGATGTTCTCCGATCCGGTCGAACAGCTCGTCTACCGGATCAGCGACGGCGAGACCGAAATCGCCGGTGACCACAACCTGCCGCTGCAAGGCACCAGCGTGCGCCGTATGCATTACGCGTACGTGTTCGAGACGCAGCACGATGGCGTGACGGTGCGCGTCGCGCAAGTGCGAGTCGATCAACCGACCGGCAATCCGATCGTTATCGAAGTCGGTCAGCCGGTCCATCACCGCTTTCGCATCGCCGCCGAGTTTCTGGTCGCGATCATGATGCCGCTGCTGTTGCTGCTGCTCGCCGGCTGGGTGATCGTCTGGCGCGTCGTCAACCAGCAGCTCAATCCGCTGACCGATCTCGCGGATTCGCTGAACCGGCAAACTCACACATCGCTCGAGCCAGTCGACGAAACCTATGTGCCGGTTGAAATCCGGCCGCTCACCGGCGCGCTCAACGGCCTGCTCGATCGCCTGAAAACCGCGCTCGATGGCCAGCGCAAATTCATCGCCGACGCCGCGCATCAGTTGCGCACGCCGCTTACCGCCGTCAAGCTGCATGCGGAACAGGCGGCCATCGCACGCGATCCGCAGCAGACGCTCGCCGCGGTGCGTGAGCTGCGCGCGGCGGCCGACCGCGCGGTGCGGCTGTCGAATCAATTGCTGTCGCTGGCGCGCGCTGAGCCGGGTGAGCAGGCGGCACGCTTCGTCAACATGGACATCGCCGCGCTCGCGTTCGATACCGGCGCGGAGTGGGTGCCGCGTGCGTTGACGTTCCACGTCGATCTCGGCTTCCAGCGCCTCGACGACCCGGCCAACGATCATCCGCTGATGGCGCGTGGCAACCCGGTGCTGCTGCATGAAGTCATCGCCAATCTGCTCGATAACGCGCTCAAGTACGTGCCGCCGTCACGCCTCGATGGCGGCCGCATCACCGTAACGGTTTCGCAAACGGTGCTCAACGATGTGCGTATGGCCGAGATCGTGGTCGAAGACAATGGACCGGGCGTGCCGCGCGCACAGCAAGCGGACCTGTTCAAACGGTTCTTCCGCGGCGATGGTCAAGCCGAAGCTGGCGTGGATAGCGGCGCCGGTCTCGGTCTCGCGATCGTCCACGACATCATGGTGCTGCATCGCGGCAGCGTGCATTACGAAGACGCGCCGGAGGGCGGCGCCCGGTTTATCGTGCGCATTCCGCTCGTGCCGCTCAGCGTTGCGGGCGACACCACGACTTCCGAGCCATGGCCCACGGCGAAAAAAACGGCGCACTCGGCGCCGGTGGATATGTGATGGTGTCGATGCTCGACGGGCTGCTCGAGCCGCTCATGTGAGCGAGCCCGAGCAGCCGGTAAGTCATTTCTTCTTTGCCTTTTTCCCCGAGGTCCCGGATTCCGCCTTGGCCTGCTTCGCCGACTTGCCGCCTTTGCCCGCGCCCTTCGCTTTCTCCGGCGGCGCCAGCATCGTGCCGCGGCACTTGCGCGCGCCGCAACGGCATTCGTATTCCTTCTTGAGCTTCCTCGTCTGACGCGCGTCGATCACGAGGCCGTAGTCATAGAAGAGTTCTTCGCCCTCGGCGATGTCGCGCAACGCGTGCACGTACACATGCCCGTCGATTTCTTCGGCTTCGCAATTCGGCGCGCACGAGTGATTGATCCAGCGCGCGCTGTTGCCGTCCACTTTGCCGTCGATTACCTTGCCGCTATCGAGTGCGAAATAGAATGTGTGATTCGGTTCGGCCGGATCGTGCGGATGACGGCGCAATGCTTCTTTCCAAGAGATCCGCTCGCCCTTGTATTCGATCAGCCGCTCGCCGGCAGCAATCGGTTCGAGGGCAAACACGCCTTTGCCGTGCACGCCCGAACGGCGCACGGCGATCCTGCGTGAACTCATTGAATGAATCCTTGTGAAGAACTGGGGATGAAGTCCGGCAGCCGCCTGAAACGCCCGCGTCTGACGCGCTGCTTTTTCTGACGTAAATAGCAAACGCGGCGCCCTGCGAGCGCCGCGTCGACTTGCGACGCTTACGCGCCACATCCGGCATCCTACACGTTCAACACGGCTTCGTTCAACCGTCAAACCAACGTGTTCGTGCAACGTGCAGCCGGTTTCACCGTTGTCCGAACGATATCTCCCCGAACAGCGCCTTCTGACCGCGCGGTTGCGAGCGCCAGTATTGTGGCGGCGCTTCGACCGTTGCGCCGAGTTGCGCCGCGGCGTGCCACGGCCAGCGCGGGTTGTACAGCAATGCGCGGGCCAATGCGATCAGGTCGGCGTCGCCCGCTTCGATCAGTTGTTCGGCATGCAGGGGGTCGGTGATTAGTCCAACGCCGATCGTGGTGAGGCCGGTGGCGCGCCTGACCGCCTTT
The DNA here is from genome assembly GCF_900019265.1 of Paraburkholderia ribeironis. Classification (GTDB taxonomy): domain Bacteria; phylum Pseudomonadota; class Gammaproteobacteria; order Burkholderiales; family Burkholderiaceae; genus Paraburkholderia; species Paraburkholderia ribeironis. The sequence goes on along the minus strand of NZ_CYGX02000034.1, from coordinate 98,364 downwards.
GCGAACGGAATCTGATAGCCCGGTTCCAGCGGAATTTTCTGCAGCGGCGACACGCCGCCCGACGACACATCGATCCAGTCGCAGCCGCGCTTTTGCAACTCGTGCGCGAACGCGACGGTGTCGTCGAGCGTCCAGCCGCCATTAACCCAATCGGTCGCGGAAACGCGCACGCCGACCGGTTTGTCGGTGGGAAACGCGGCGCGCACGATGTCGAAAATTTCCAGCGGGAAACGCATGCGGTTCTCGAGCGAGCCGCCGTAGTCATCGGCGCGCTGATTGGCGAGCGGCGAGAGAAACTGATGCAGCAGATAACCATGCGCCGCATGCACTTCCAACGCGTCGACGCCGAGGCGCGCGGCACGTCGCGCAGACGCCGCGAACGCTTCGCGGATCCGGTTCAGTCCGGCTGCATCGAGCGCGAGAGGCGGCTCTTCACCCGCCTTGTGCGGCAACGCGGACGGTGCATGCGGCAGCCAGCCGCCTTGCGACACCGGAATCAGCTGGCCGCCTTGCCATGGCACATTGCTTGACGCCTTGCGCCCGGCGTGCGCCAACTGCATCGTGACGTTGATATGCGAGTGTTTGCGGATCGCGGCCAGCACCGGCACGAGCGCAGCTTCGGTGGCGTCGTCCCATAAGCCGAGATCACCAGGGGTGATGCGGCCATCCGGTTCGACCGAAGTCGCCTCGATAAACAGCATGCCGGCGCCCGACAACCCGAGACTTCCGAGGTGGATCATGTGCCACGCCGTCGCCTCGCCACGTTCGGCGGAATACTGGCACATCGGGGACACGACGATACGGTTGGGAAGCGTCACGCTACGCAGCGTGAGTGGAGAAAAAAGCGCGCTCATGGATTACACCCAGTGAAAACCCAAGAGCGATCGAGCATAGCACCGTGAGCGGTTTGCTGCACAAACCCACTTGTCAGGACTTCGCCTCGACCTGATCCAGCCATTCGCCGAACATGCGGCAGGCGGCGACTTCAAGCGCGGGACCGAATTGCGCGGTTTCGGCTCGCAATTGACGCGCATCGATACCATGGCCAGCAATCTCGCCCGCATTACCGATCAGCCAGGGTTCGAACCGGTCGGTGCGAATCTCCGGATGACATTGCAGACCCAAGACATGCTTGCCCCAGGCGAATGCCTGGTTTTCGCATGCGGGCGTCGACGCGAGACGTGTCGCGTTGGCGGGCAGATCGAAGGTGTCGCCGTGCCAATGCAGCATCGACGTACGCGCGCCATCAACGTGGCGCAGGGGTGAGGCACGACCGGCCTCGGTCAGCGTGAGCGGTGTCCAGCCGAGTTCGGTATGACCTGCGGGATAGACACGCGCACCGAGCGCACGCGCAATCAACTGCGCGCCGAGACAGATGCCGAGCGTCGGCAAACCTGCCGCGATGCGCTTCTCTATCTTTGCCAGCAGCGGTACGAGCGTGGGGTAACGCGCGTCATCGGTTGCGCTGATCGGCCCGCCGAGCACCACCATCAACGATGCAGAGACGGGATTGGGCGCCTCGATGCGGGCGAAGCCCACGTCGAGGTAACGGACGGGGCGCCCGCGCTCGCCGAGCACCAGCTCAAGACTGCCCAGATCCTCGAAGTGCACATGGCGAATGGCCAGTACTTCGTGATTCATCGCCCTGCCCTATCTTCAGGTTAACTAAAGAATGGCCGCTACGCGGCGCGCGGCAGCCGACCGGCGGTCGATGCCGCCCACCGGAGCCAACCAGGCAGTGTAGCGGATTGTCCCGGAAGAAGCCGCGTTATACGGCGAAAATCTTCCAGGTCTTCTTCTGGGTGGCGACGTCGGCGGTTTCGTGCACCGAGCAATCGAGACGCAGATCCGTGTCCGACATCTGCAGGTCGAGCAGCGCGCAATGATGCGGCGTCTTCTTCGGATTCTTGCTCGGCTCCAGGTGCGTGCAGCTCAGGCACATGCGGTGCGCCGGAATCGTGCCTTGTGCTTCGAGCTGATAGACGGTCTTGAGCAGCGTGCGGTAGAACGTGGCCTGCTCGTCGTCGCGCAAGGTGCCAACCGCCTTGGCCAGAAAGTCCGGCCACTGCGCAGCGCGCTTGGCAGCCGTGCGGCCACGTGCCGTCAGACGGACCGCCAGCGCGCGGCCGTCGTCGAGGGCCCGGCGCTTTTCGACGAGCCCCTTGGTTTCGAGCGTGCTGACCGCATCGCTGGTGGTCGCGGCGGTCAACGCCGTTTCACGCGCAATTTCGCCAAGGCGCATCGGCCCTTTGCGTTGCATCAGCAAGACCAGGATCTCGCCCTGAGTCGGCGTAAGACCCGCGCTTTCGGCCCATTCCCAAGCCTGGCTTCGCATCGCCGTGCTCAATCGCAAGAGGCTGTGGGTCACTCGCCCGGTTGCCTGTTCTCCGTATACGCCTTCGCTCATAATCTTCGATTAGTTTATTTACAGCCTCCGTGCGATGCCGGTGAACTGCTCGCCGACCGCGCCCTTAGCTTGTGTGGGGTAGCTTCGTCCAGCCGCGGACGAAACCGGTTTCTACTATCTCAAAAATTTACCGCCTTGGAAGCCAAGGCGGCGAAAACGACATTCTATGCGAGACAGGCGAATCGTACAGCTAACTTATTCAACACGTTCTGTGGATAACCACGGGAAAACACGTGGACAGCATGCGCAGCGAATCTTGATAAGCGCCAGGACCGCGTCGGCGGATACCTCAGTTGTCCTTGTTTACCATCCCCGACCCGCCCTCAACCAGCCCCGTTATGCTCTACGCAGCGTGTTGAGTCTGCAGGGAATTATTCAGTTGTCCACAGGCTAACGCAAATCCTGTTAACTACTACTACGTTTGTATACGTAAACTTTATAAAAACCTGAAGGGCTACGAGCTAAAAATTTCAATTACCAAAAAAAACCCGCTCGAAGCGGGTTCCTCAAGGCCTGACCTGCGCGCTTGTGTCCGGGGCTAGGCGCGCCACTGCAGACACTGCTGCCGCACGGCTTCGTGCAGGGACTTTTCCTGCGCGAAAACCTCGCGCAACCAGGTCGCGTCGTTCACCTGGCCACGAGCGATCGCGCCGATTTGGGCAAGCGCGTTGCCCGAGCCCAACACTGCGGCATGCGGCGCGATCAGATCCAGCGTTTCGAGGATGTCCTCGGAAATCGTCTTGCGCTCGCCCGTTTGCGGATTGATGCAGGTCCCGGCGAGACCGAAGCGGCAGGCTTCGAAACGGTTGAACGTGTAGACGAGATAGTCGTCTTCCTTCGGCGTGATCGGCTTGTCGAGCAGCAGGTGCCGGGCAAGTGTCTGGATGTAGCAGGCAATCGCCGCGGCGCGGTCCACCGAAAACGGCGTGTCCATCACGCGCACTTCGATCGTGCCGAAACCCGGCTTAGGCCGGATGTCCCAGTAGAAATCCTTCATGCTGTTGACCACGCCAGTGTGGACCATCTTCGAAAAATATTCTTCGAAGCTGTCCCACGTCAGCACGAACGGCGCTCGGCCAGACAGCGGAAACGCAAACACGGAATTCAGTCGTGCCGAATGAAAACCGGTATCGACGCCCTGCACGAACGGCGACGATGCGGACAGCGCGATGAAATGCGGAATGAAGCGCGACATCGAATGCAGCAGATACAGCGCACTGTTCGGATTCGGACAGCCGATGTGCACGTGCTGCCCAAACACCGTGAATTGCTTTGCCAGGTAGCCGTACAACTCGGACAAATACTGAAAGCGCGGTGTATCGACGATCTGCCGGTCGCTCCATTGCTGGAACGCATGCGTGCCGCCGCCGCACAGGCCGACATTCAGGTGATCGGCGGCAGAGACCAGCGTGTTGCGAATCTTGCGCAAGTCGGCGACGGCCTGTTCGTGCGTCGTACAAATGCCGGTCGACAACTCGATCATGCTTTCGGTGATTTCCGGCGTGATGTTGCCGGGGATTTTTTCGTCCTTGATGAGACGCAGCAGATCGCTGCCGGCCCTGGTCAGATCATAGTCATGTGTATTGACGATCTGCATCTCGAGTTCGATACCGAACGTGAACGGTTTCGAATCGATGAAGGGTTCGAGTGACATGGCGTCCTCTAAGTCAGGTCGGCCGGACATGTGTCACATGCCCGGCTTTTGAATCGAATGAATTGAATGAACCGTGGCGAAGCTCGCGTAGCGGCCCGCGCTTACTCTTCGCGCCGTTCCGCCACCAGCGCGAGGCTGCGGTACACGAGCCACGGCCCGAGAATCTGCAGCACGAAAATCGAACACATCACGATGGCCCGCAGTTGCGGGTCGAAGTTCGGATAAAGGTTATACGTGTCGTCGACCAGCAGGTAGGCGAGCGCCGACATCGGCGATAACGACAGCCCGAGCGCCATCGCCTGCTTCCAGTTCAAGCCGCTCGGCTTGGCGAACGCCATCACCCCGACCAGTTTCGCCATCAGCCGGGCAACGATCAGACCCAGCGCCGCTACACCGCCAATTGCGATGTGCTTCCATTCGAACGAAGTCAGCGTCAGCACGAACAGAATCACGGTCAATAGCCATCCCGCCGTGCCGAAATGCTGCGGCCACAGTTTCGGGCGCGCTTCGAGATTCTTCACGATGATGCCGGCAGCCAGCAGCGCAAGAATCGTCGACAGCTTGAACAGATGCGCGAGCGCAATCGCCAACAGCACGAGACCGAATAGCGCAACGAATGAATGCTCATCCTGCATGTTCAGACGGCGATAAAAAAACGTACAGGTGCGCGCGAGCAGATACGCGAGCACGAGCGAGCCGACCAGCAGATAAAGCGGCTGCAGGATGGTCGCGAAAACGTTGCCGTAGGCTTCCTGATGCAACCAGCTCGACACCAGCTTTTCGATCACCACCGCATACATGCTGTTCAGTGCGGTCAACGTGAGCATGCGCTGGGTCACCTGGCCTTCCGCGCGCAATTCCGTTTTGAGCTGAATCGCCATCGCGGGCGAAGTGGCCATGGCAATCGCCGCGAGCACGGTTGCGACCATCAGCGGCACCTTCAGGAACAGCAGGACGGGCAGCACCAGCGCGAAAGTCAGCGTGGCTTCGGCCACGCTCGACAGAATCAGCCACGGATTGCGGCGGATCCAGCGCAAATCGAGCCGGCTGCCGAGTTCGAACAACAGCAAACCGAGCGCGACATCGAGCAGCGGCCGCGCGGCGTTCGCGGCATCCGCATCGATCACGCCGAAGCCGGCCGCGCCGGCAATCAGACCAATGACCGCATACCCGGAAATACGCGGCAAACGCCACGCGCGATAGCACAGCTCACCGCACAGGCCGGCGGCGAGCAATGCGAGACCAGCCCAAAAGATGGCGTCGGGCGAAAGCGGCCAGGCTGGAAAAAATGAAAACGCCGAATTCATTGTGATGGGTTCTCCTTTTGCTGCAACGGCAGACGACACGAACCAGCACAAACGCCAGCGAGCGAGTGAGCGCATGAGGCTCACAGTCACTGTCGCAATCGCTTCGCGTGGCCAGCGTTGCGAGTTTTCAATGATCGGAAGATCTATCTGAATGCGCTGCAGCCGCAAGGAGCCCGGCGCATTCAAGGGTGCGGCCGTAGCAACAGGCACGGCACGGTGAAAGAACGCCGTCGACCTTGAATCAGATTCTGATTGACCGGCACCGTTCCGTTGGTGCGAGGTGCCGCTGAACGCAGGGCACGACGCGGAAATGAACGGCGATTGTGCCATAGCTTTTTGAACTTTGAGCGAAATGACACGAACATGCAGGTAAAACGGTAAAAACGTACCCCATCTCCATGTCATGAAGAAAAAGCGACTTTTTTACCGCTCAATCGGGACGGAGCAAACCGTCAGATAGAAGGGTCGCGTGGGCTTTTTGGAGAAATTCGCCAGAAAGTTTCGCGTGGGTTGGAAAGGGTTTTGGCCGAGTCGATGGGCACGGCGTCAGCGTCGGCCTTGTCGTTTACACGTTTACTGTATGTATACGTAGTAACAGTTAACAAGGTGCCCGTCTTTCTGTGGATAACTGCTGTTTACCGAAATGAATCATCGGTTTGCCGACGGCATAACCGGATGCACAGCATGTGCGGGGGCAGCGGGTATACGCGAGCAACTTTTTGCGTTTTTCGATGGCGGCAAAGTTACCCCGTTTACGTCCACAACGGTTCCACACGACTTGCGCCGGTTAACTGCCCGGTTATCCACAAGTTTCAGTGAATAACCTTCTCGTTCGGATGCACGCCGGCGTTCCGGCTGACGCCGCAGCAGTTAACTGACCGTTCCCTGTCGCAATGCGCGCAGCAGGAAACGTGCGGGATCGATGTCGTCCGACAGATCGCGTTCGAGCGGCCAGGGCTCGCCTTCGATCTGCGACGCGATCAGTTCCGCGCCCAGCGCTGCCCAGACGAGGCCGCGCGAACCGTAGGCGAACGCGCCGTACAAGCCTTCCGTGCGCGGCAGATCGAGCGGCCATGCACCGCGCAGACGTTGCGCGTCGCTGGCCGCGCGGGTTTCGTCGGCGAGTTGACCGATCATCGGCAGCCGGTCACTGGTAACGCAGCGAAACGCGACACGTCCCGCGAGTGCCGAGGATTGCACCTCGTCAATGACGCCCGCGAATGCCGGCAGCATCTGCGCGACGCGTTCGATGTTTTCCAGATGGCCGTTCGCGCGCAGCGACGTGTCGGGGTCGTCGAGTTCATAGGTCGCGCCTGTCAGCGTGACGCCGTTTGCCAGCGGCACCGCATAGCCCTCGCCGATCACCGGCAAGGCGAGCTGCGTCACCGCGCCGGCAGGCAGCAAGGTCAACTGGCCGCGAATGCTGCGCGTCGGTGCGTACCGTAATCCGGCGATGCGAGCGGCGTCGTGGGCGCTCGCGACGATCACCACCGGCGCGCGTGCGACCGCCTTGCCTGCTGTATCGAATACGGTCCACTGCGCGCCGACTCGTTCGAGCCGGCCGACTCGGACGCCGAACCGACGTTCGAGCAGGCTGCCCGCGGCGGCGAACTGCGCGGCGCACAGCGACGCCGGATCGATCCAGCCGCCTTGCGGAAAAAACCAGCCGCCCCGCGCGAGCGGCATGCCGGCAAGCCGCTCGGCGTCGGTTGCCGATACGGGCGTCACATAGCCGGACGGATAGCGGAACGTGGCGATCGCGTCGCTGATTGCGCGGGCTTCATCATCGTCGGTGGCGATTTGCAGCAAGCCTGGCCCCCCACGCAGCGCCCGATGACCGAGCTGTTCGAGCGCGGCCCAGCGCCTGAGCGCATACAGAAAGCCGGCGCGCGTGACGCGCGACGCGACACTGTCGTCGCGCGAGATCATCGGATGGAACACGCCCGCTGGATTGCCGGATGCATCCTGCGCGACTGACCCATGCCGTTCCAGCGACGTGACGCGCCACCCGCGCGCCGTGAGCCGTTCGATCGCCGCGCAGCCGGCGAGCCCGGTGCCGATCACGATCGCGTGCCGTTCTTCGAGCGCGAGCGGCGTGGGGGGCTCATGGCGGCGCACGCGCCAGCGCGGCGCGAAATGGCCGACCAGCATGGCCCGTTTCCAGCCGAATCCCTGGATCTTGCGGTATTCGAAGCCGCATTGCGTCAATGCGGCTTTGATCTCGCCTGCGCTACTGTAGGTGGCGAACGTGGCGCCGTCGCCGGCCAGTCGCGCAAGCGACTTGAAGATCGCCGGGCTCCATAGTTCGGGGTTTCTGGCCGGCGCGAAGCCGTCCAGATAGAACGCGTCGGCGCGTAGTCGCAACGCTGGCAAGCTGTCGATCGCGTCGGCCAGCACCAGCGTGAGAACCACGCGGCCGTCTTCGAATTCGAGCCGATGCGTGCCGGGCACGAGCATCGGCCATGCGCTAGCGAGCGTTTGCGCGAGGTCTGCGATCACCGGATTGGACAGCGTTACCGCATAGACGCGGCGCAAATCGGCGACGGTGAATGGATGCTTCTCGGTCGATACGAAATGCAGCCGCTCGCAGCGCGACGGGTCGGCGCGCCACGCGGCCCACGTGACCAGAAAGTTGATGCCCATGCCGAAACCGGTCTCGAGCACGGTGAAAGTGCGGCGGCCCTGCCACCGTTCGGGCAGCGCATTGCCGCGCAAGAAAACGTAATCAGCCTGTTCGAGACCGCCGACGGCACTGTGATAGATGTCGTCGTAAAGCGGCGAATACGGCGTGCCGTTGTCGCGAAAAGCGAGCACGGCAGGGATCAGCGGATCGGTCATGCGCTGCGGAAAATGACGCTCGAAAGAGCGAATTTAACGTTACCGCCAGCGCGAGCAGCTCGCCGGACGGCAAAAAAGCGGCGCCAAACGTTGGCAAAAACCAACGCCAAGCCCCGTCCGTACTGGGTTTCAGCCCTCGTTTGGAGGCCTTTGGCAGGGCAAATTGGAGTTTTCTCGCGATATCGGCTCCAGCCCGGCCTAAATCTTCGAAACCCTTGTCCTGATTGGGTTTGCGCTGCGCTATCATAGCAAGCGCCGCGAAGGGAGCGGCAGCCCGGCCGACGGACGGTCATCTGTCCGGCGCAACAGATCTGGAGGAGATCCAGGCCGCAGCTGCTCGACGGCGCGGCTCGCGCACGTATAATCGGCGCGTTCGCGCTGTTGGTGTCAACCTAAACTCAGAAAGGAACCTTAATGAACAAACAGGAACTGATCGACGCTGTCGCAGGACAGACGGGGGCCAGCAAGGCTCAAACCGGTGAAACGCTGGACACGTTGCTTGAAGTGATCAAGAAATCCGTGTCAAAGGGTGACGCGGTGCAGTTGATCGGCTTTGGAAGTTTCGGTTCGGGCAAGCGCGCAGCGCGTACCGGTCGCAACCCCAAGACCGGCGAAACCATCAAGATTCCGGCCGCCAAGACCGTCAAGTTCACGGCAGGCAAGGCGTTCAAGGACGCTGTCAACAAGCGCTAAGCAGACTACTGCCCGGCAGTTGACACCCGCCAACGGCGGGTTTTTTTTCGTCCGCGCGTTATGCATTTTTGCGCGGAGCGAGCCGCGACGAGCGTCGCGGCTCGCTCATGACTTGGGCGGGATGGCCTGTTCAGTCGTGGCGATGCGTCCTCTCGCCGTGGGCGTGAGCGTCGTGGCCGTCGTGATCGTGATCGTGATCATGATGGTGGCGGTGATGGCCGTGATCATGATCGTCTTCGTCGAATTCCCATGCCGGAAACGGATCGGCGAGCTGTTGCCACGCCTGCGGACCTGGCGCGTATTCGTCTTCGTTCAACAGACACGCATCGAACTTCGCTTGCCAGACCGCCGGGTCGATGCCGACACCGATCATCACCAGTTCCTGGCGACGATCGCCGATGCTCAGATCGTCCGGGTCGCCGTACCAGTCGGCGGCGATTTCCGCGGCCAGCTCGTCGTCGCCCTCAGGCCATTCGCTGCGATCCTGAGCCGCCCACCACATCCCCGCGGGACCATGCCGGCAAGCGCCACCCGCCTGCGACAGCGAACCGGCGATGTCGTTGCGCGTGGCCAGCCAGAAGAAGCCTTTGCTGCGCAACACGCCCTTCCACTCCTGATGCAGCAGCGCCCACAGTCGTTCGGGATGAAATGGCCGGCGCGCCCGATAAACGCAATGGCCAATGCCGAATTCGTCCGCGTCACCGTGATGCGTATGGCCGTGCTCTTGGTCGTGCTCGTGCTGATGCTTGTGATCAAGCAGCGCGAGCCAGCCCGGCGCGCCCGATGTCTCGTCGAAGTCGAAGCGGCCAGTGTTCAGCACTTGCGCGAGCGGCACGTCGCCAAAGCGGCTGACAACCTGCGCGGCGCGCGGGTTGATCTGTGCAAGGATGCGTTGCAAACGCGTGAGTTCGTCCGCGCTGACAAGGTCGGCCTTGTTCACCACCAGCACGTCGCAGAACTCGATCTGCTCGATCAGCAATTCGACTAGCGTGCGGTTGTCTTCGTCGGTCGCGGCGATGCCGCGTTCGGTGAGCGCGTCGGTCGAACTGTAGTCGCGCAGGAAATTGAACGCATCGACCACCGTCACCATCGTATCGAGCCGCACCACGTCGGACAGCGATGCGCCGTCATCGTCGGCGAAGCCGAAGGCTTCGGCGATCGACATCGGCTCGGCCACGCCGGTCGACTCAATGACAATGGCGTCGAAACGCTGCTCGCCTGCAAGGCGCTTGACCTCGGTCATCAGCTCGTCGCGCAGCGTGCAGCAGACGCAGCCGTTTGACAGTTCGATACGCTCTTCTCCCACATGCGACAGCGCGGCGGCATCGTGCGCGAGCGTCGCGTCGACATTGACGGCGGCCAGATCGTTGACGATCACGGCCACGCGCAAACCGGCGCGATTCGCGAAGATATGGTTCAGGAGCGTGGTCTTGCCGGCGCCCATAAAACCGGAGAGCACGGTGACGGGCAATAGCGGCTGGTTCATCGCAGTACGGAAAAGCAAGAGGAGTGGAAGGCGTATCGGTGTATCGGCGCATCGGGCCCGGGGCCGGATCGCTCTCGCGAGCGCCGTGATTGCCGTGACGACGGTGCCGCTACGGCAGCACGAAGCCGCATTGTGCATCAAAAAGGCCGGCGGCCGAGTGTGTGGCCGGATCGGAAGGTGGGCACCGGTGCGCTCAGCGCGCAGCCGGCATCAGATTCCACTTGCGCAGGATCGCGACGATCTGCTGCGCATATTTATCACGCAGCGCCGGCGTTTCGGAATGGTACGCGCCGACGGCCTGCCACGTATTGCCATACTTGTTCATCTGGCGGCGCAGATGCCATGCTGCGATATAGACGTTCTTGCACGGCTCCATCAGCGTGCCTTGTGAGATGCCGTATTGAGCGAGCACGGGCAGATGGACCGAATTGATCTGCATCACGCCGTAGTCGGTCGAACCATTCGCGTTCTTGTGCTGCGCGTCAGGTCGGTTATGCGATTCCTGCCATGCAATCGCGCGCAGAATCAGCGGGTTGACCTTTTGATATTTGGCCGCCTCGTCAAAGCAATCGGCGCGTGCGGACCCTGCTGCTGCCAGCATGGCGAGTCCTGCGGCGACGGTGACGAAGACACGATTCATCGGTCAAGACGACTAAGTAAATTGCAAGGGTAAGAGTTCGTAAGGAATTTCTTCAGCCATACTTCAGCCCCCGACAGCCGGCAGGGCACGCCGGCCGGGCATTTGGCTCGCATCGGGGAAAACCCGCCTCGGCAAACACGCGACCGGTGACTCGAACGGCTCGTATCATACCGGCAGGTCGACCCTCGTCAAGTTAGCTAACAGACATAAGCCGGCAGAAAAACGATGCGTTCGACCGGCTCGCGGCCGACACTGCATCGGCTTTCAATTGAATGACGACCCCTTGATCTTTTAGAAGAATTGCACGCAGTCGTCTGATTTGTGACAAATCCGACATGAAAAACTGTTACTGTTCATTTTTTTTCGGACATTGGGTAGCTGGTACCTTGGGTGAGGTCCGCCTCGAAGGCTGGCCCGCAGACCGACAGGGCGGCGGCCTGCTTTCGTGTCCGCACTGCATGACCGTCGGCAGCAGCAGCTGTCGGCATCGATATCACATTTCATGAGAAGAAATTGTATGGCTTTGCGTCGCGTTGCAACGGCGCTGCTGGTGGCTGGGTTGATCACCGCGCAGACAGCACAGGCTCAGGTGACCCTCAACTTCGTGAACGCCGACATCGACCAGGTCGCCAAGGCGATCGGCGCGGCCACCGGCAAAACGATCATCGTCGACCCGCGTGTGAAGGGGCAGTTGAACCTCGTGTCGGAAAATGCGGTGCCCGAGGACCAGGCGCTCAAGACCCTGCAATCCGCGCTGCGCATGCAGGGTTTCGCGCTGGTGCAGGACCACGGTGTGCTGAAAGTCGTGCCAGAAGCCGACGCCAAGCTGCAAGGCGTGCCGACCTATGTCGGCAACGCGCCCGTCGCGCGTGGCGATCAGGTGGTCACCCAGGTGTTCGTGCTGAAGAACGAATCGGCCAACAATCTGCTGCCGGTGCTGCGTCCGCTGATCTCTCCGAACAATACCGTTGCGGCCTACCCGGCCAACAATACGATCGTCGTGACCGATTACGCCGACAACGTGCGGCGTATCGCGCAAATTATCGCGGGTGTCGATACCGCGGCAGGCCAGTCGGTGTCGGTCGTGCAACTGAAAAACGCGAACGCGATCGACATCGCCACCCAGCTGACCAAGATGCTCGATCCGGGCGCGATCGGCAGCACCGACGCGACGCTGAAGGTGTCGATCACAGCTGACCCGCGCACCAATTCCCTGCTGATACGCGCGTCGAACGGCGGACGTCTGGCCGCTGCGAAGGAACTCGCGAAGCAGCTCGACATGCCGACCACGATGCCTGGCAACATGCACGTCGTGCCGCTGCGCAATGCGGAAGCGACCAAACTCGCGAAGACCTTGCGCGGGATGCTCGGCAAGGGCGGCGAAGGCGGTTCGACGGGCACCTCGGGCGAAGCGAGTTCGTTCAACCAGACCGGCGGAAGCTATTCGGGGGGCGGCACTTCAACGGGCATTTCGGGTAGCCCGCCGCTGCCGTCGGGTGGACTCAACAGCAGCTCGATGTCGTCGCCGATGGGCGGCGGCGCCGCGGGCTCGACCGGCGCTTCGGGTGCTGCCGGCCTGCTCGGCAGCGAAAAGGACAAGGGCGAGGAGAATCAGCCTGGCGGCATGATCCAGGCGGACGCCGCCACCAACTCGCTGATCATCACGGCGTCAGAGCCGGTGTATCGCAATCTGCGCGCGGTGATCGATCAGCTCGACGCGCGTCGCGCGCAGGTCTATATCGAAGCGCTGATCGTCGAGCTGAACTCGAACACGAACGCCAACCTCGGCATTCAGTGGCAAGTCGCGAACAATTCGGTGTTTGCCGGCACCAATCTCGCCACCGGCAGCGGCAACAGCATCATCAACCTGACCGCGGCAGCCGCGGCGGCCGGGACCACCGGCGGTCTTGCCACGGCGCTCGGCGCGTCGAGTCTCCAGCAGGGTCTCAACGTCGGGTGGATTCACAACATTTTCGGCGTGCAGGGTCTCGGTGCACTGCTGCAGGCACTATCGCAGACCGCCGACGCGAACGTGCTGTCCACGCCTAACCTGATTACGCTCGACAACGAAGAAGCCAAGATCGTCGTCGGCACCAATGTGCCGATCCAGACCGGTTCGTACTCGAACCTCACGGGCGGCACCACGAGCGCGGCGTTCAATACGTTCGATCGTGTCGACGTCGGCCTGACGCTGCACGTCAAGCCGCAGATCACCGACGGCGGGATTCTCAAGCTGCAGCTGTACACGGAAGATTCGGCGATCGTGAACGGCACGACCAACGCGACGACCAACCCGGCGGGTCCGCAGTTCACCAAGCGTTCGATCCAGTCGACCGTGCTCGCCGATAACGGCGAGATCATCGTGCTGGGCGGCCTGATGCAGGACAACTATCAGGTCAGCAACAGCAAGGTGCCGCTGCTGGGCGACATCCCCTGGATCGGCCAGCTGTTCCGTTCGGAAAACAAGACACGCGAGAAGACCAACCTGATGGTGTTCCTGCGTCCGGTGATCGTCAACGACCGCGATACCGCGCAGGCCGTGACCTCGAACCGTTACGACTACATCCAGGGCGTGCAGGGCGCGTACCGGTCGGACAACAACCTGATCAAGGACAAAGACGATCCGGTGGTTCCGCCGATGCCACTCGGCCCGAGCCAGGGCGCTTCGCCGGCGCTGAACCTGTTCGATCTGAACCAGATGCGTCGTCAGCAGATGGCGCCGCAGCAAGTGCCGCAAGCCGCGCCGCAACAAGTGCCGCAGCCGGCGCAGCAGCCCATCTTGCAGACAGCGCCGCAGCCGGCCGTCGCTGCCTATCCGGCAAGCGGCACTGAACCGACCACGGTGTCACCGGGAGCGCATCCGTGACGCAGGCGCCCGCGCAAGTAGCGCATCCCGCTCAGGTCGGCGATTCCGCCACCGGCGAGCGCATCGCGCCCTCACCGCTCGCGGCGCGACTCGTGCCGTACGGCTTTGCGCGCGGCGGCCAGATCCTGGTGGCACACCAGCATGCCGACAGCCTCGAAGTGTGGATCAGCGAACGCACTAGCGAAGCCGCTCTCGCCGAAGTCGCGCGCAACTTCGGCGCGGTGTCGGTGGTGCGGCTGCCCGCCGACGAACTCACGCAGGCCATCAATCAGGCGTATGCGCGCCAGGACGGCAGCGCCGCGCAAGTGGTCGGTGAAGTGGAAGGCGAAGTCGATCTGTCGCGTCTGATGCAGGACATCCCCGAGGTCGAGGATCTGCTCGAGTCCGAAGACGACGCACCGATCATCCGCATGATCAACGCGCTGCTCACGCAAGCGGCGCGCGAGCAGGCGTCGGATATTCATATCGAGCCGTTCGAGAATGCGTCGGTGGTGCGTTTTCGGGTCGACGGCACGCTGCGCGACGTCGTGCGGCCCAAGAAGGCCTTGCACGGCGCGCTGATTTCGCGGATCAAGATCATGGCACAGCTCGATATCGCCGAAAAGCGTCTGCCCCAGGACGGTCGTATCACGTTGCGCGTCGGCGGCCGTCCGGTCGACGTGCGCGTGTCGACGCTGCCGACCGGTCACGGCGAACGCGCGGTGCTGCGTCTGCTGGAAAAGGACGCATCGCGTCTGAATCTCGAAGCGCTCGGCATGGGGCCGGATACGCTGCGCAAATTCGACACGCTGATCGGCAAACCGCACGGCATCGTACTCGTGACCGGCCCGACCGGCTCCGGCAAGACGACCACGCTGTATGCGGCGATGTCGCGACTCGAAACCGCGACCACCAACATCATGACGGTTGAAGACCCGATCGAATACGACCTCTCCGGCATCGGCCAGACGCAGGTCAACGAACGGATCGGCATGACCTTCGCACGCGCATTGCGCTCGATTCTGCGGCAGGACCCGGACATCATCATGATCGGTGAAATCCGCGACCTCGAAACCGCGCAGATCGCGGTGCAGGCATCGCTCACCGGGCACCTCGTGCTGGCGACGCTGCATACCAACGACGCGGCCTCCGCGGTCACGCGTCTGACCGACATGGGCGTCGAGCCCTATCTGCTGGCGTCGTCGCTGCTCGGCGTGCTGGCGCAGCGGCTCGTGCGGCGGCTGTGCCCGATGTGCCGCGACGAGCGCGTGGAAGAAGACGGCAGCGCGCGCTGGCATCCGGTCGGCTGCGATCGCTGCGGGCAGTCCGGCTATGCCGGACGCCGCGGCGTGTACGAGCTGCTGCTGATCGACGACGCGATCCGCACGCTGGTCCACCGCAATGCGGCCGATGCCGAAATTCTCTCGGCCGGCCGCGAGCAAGGCATGCGCACGCTACGCGAGGATGCGGACCGCTGGCTCGCGTCCGGACTCACCTCGCTCGAAGAAGTGATTCGCGTGACGGGCGGAGCATAAGCGCATGCCGGCATTTCGTTTCGAAGCGATCGACGCGGCGGGCAAGCCGCAAAAGGGCGTGCTCGATGCCGACAGCGCTCGCGGCGCCCGCACCAATCTGCGCTCGCAGGGACTCACGCCGCTCGTCGTGGAGCCGGCGGCGTCGCGCACGCGCGGCGAGCGCAATCAACGCTTGTCGCTCGGGCGGCGGCTGTCACAGCGCGAACAGGCGATCCTGACGCGCCAGCTGGCCAGTCTGCTGATCGCCGGCTTGCCGCTCGACGAAGCGCTCGCGGTGCTCACCGAACAATCGGAACGCGACTACATCCGTGAACTGATGGCGTCGATTCGCGCCGAAGTGCTCGGCGGTCATTCGCTCGCCAACGCGCTGGCGCAGCATCCGAAAGACTTCCCCGAGATTTACCGGGCGCTCGTCGCCGCCGGTGAACACACGGGCAAGCTCGGTCTAGTGCTGTCGCGCCTCGCCGACTACATCGAGCAACGCAATGCGCTCAAGCAGAAGATCGTGCTCGCGTTCACGTATCCGACCATCGTGACGATCATCGCGTTTGGCATCGTCACGTTTCTGTTGAGTTACGTGGTGCCGCAAGTGGTGAACGTGTTCGCCAGCACCAAGCAGCAACTCCCCTTCCTCACCGTCGTGATGATGGCGCTGTCCGGCTTCGTGCGGAACTGGTGGTGGGCGATGCTGATCGGTGTATTCGCGCTGGTGTATCTGGTGCGCTCCGTTCTGAAGCAGCCCGGCCCGCGCCTCGCGTTCGACCGGTGGCTGCTGACCGCGCTGCTCATCGGCAAACTCGTGCGCGGCTACAACACGGTGCGCTTTGCCAGCACGCTCGGCATTCTGACCGCCGCGGGCGTGCCGATTCTGCGCGCGCTGCAGGCCGCCGCCGAAACGCTCAGCAATACCGCGATGCGCGAGAACATCGACGACGCGATTGTGCGCGTGCGCGAAGGCACGTCGCTGTCACGCGCGCTCGGCAATACGAAGACGTTCCCGCCGGTGCTGGTGCACCTGATCCGTTCGGGCGAAGCGACCGGCGACGTGACGACCATGCTCGACCGCGCGGCCGACGGCGAAGCGCGCGAACTGGAGCGCCGCACGATGTTCCTGACGAGCCTGCTGGAGCCGTTGCTGATTCTGGCGATGGGGGGCGTGGTGCTGGTGATCGTGCTGGCCGTGATGCTGCCGATCATCGAGTTGAACAACCTCGTGCAGTAAAGCGCACGGAGGCTGGATTGCGCGGCGCGGGTGCCGCAGGCGGCATGAGCGTCCTGACGACGACAGCCGCACGAGCCGTGCGCTTGCCGCCTCAGCGCACGTAGATCGTGGGACCGCCCGCATTGGCGGGCAGGAAGACTTCGGAGTGCGCGCCATTGCGATCGATGATGATCGAGCGGGCGCGGACTTCGGAGAGTTTGGCGCCTTGCATCAGCGTGCTGCCGATCGATACCGCATGCGGTGGCTCACCGCCGACGCTGACGATGGCCGCCGCGCCTTCGCGTAAAGCGAGAATGCCGAACAGATGCACATCCTGGTTGGCATTGCGCGTGAGCTGGCCGCCGAACAGCGCGGCGGCCTGGTCGGTCGAGGGCTGCGCGTGCGCGGCGGCAGCGGGTAACGGTGCACCGGACATCGTGGTGAGCGTGATGACCCAGTAGGTCAGCGTCGCGCAGAACACGGCGAACAGCGCAAGCGACAGAAGACGGATTTGGATGGCGTTCATGCGCATCATTGTACGGATTATTGTGAATATTGCGTCAGGTTGAAACCCTTCCACACCATGACATTAAAATGACCGGCCGGGCGTGTTCAATGGCGGCCTGACGCTGATAAGCGAACCCGCCCCCAGTCGAAAAATTCACCTGAAAAGAGGTAGCAAGCTATGCAACTGTCGACCACTCGCCGCACTGATATCGCGGGTTCGCGCAGCCGTCGTCAACGTGGTTTTACGCTGATCGAAATCATGGTCGTGATCGCGATTCTCGGCATTCTGGCCGCGCTGATCGTGCCGAAGATCATGAGTCGTCCCGATGAAGCACGCCGCGTTGCCGCGCGGCAGGACATCGGCACGGTGATGCAGGCGCTCAAGCTCTACCGGCTCGACAACGGTCGCTACCCGACCCAGGAGCAAGGTCTGCGCTCGCTGATCGAAAAGCCGAGCACCGACCCGGTGCCGAACAACTGGAAGGACGGCGGCTACCTCGAGCGCCTGCCGAACGACCCGTGGGGCAATGGCTACCAGTATCTGAATCCGGGCGTGCATGGCGAGATCGACGTATTCAGTTACGGCGCGGACGGCAAGGCGGGTGGCGAAGGCAACGATGCCGATATCGGCTCCTGGCAATAGACGGTCGGCGAACCGTTGTTGATTTTCATGCGCGCAATCGCCTCCGCGTCTGCCCTGCTGTCGGACGCCACGCGCGTATTCTGTCGATGCACCGTTGTTTGATTTCCCGTTGATCGTTGGTGGCCGGCACTATGCGTATGTCCGCTTGCAAGTCCTGTGTGGGCACTCTGTACCCGGCCTCGTCGCCGCGCGAGGCGCGTGCGGGCGCGCCTCGCCCGGGTGTGTTGCTCAGGCGCGGCGGCCCGCGCCGCGCCGCGGGCTTCACGTTGCTCGAAATGATGGTGGTGCTGGTGATCGCCGGCTTGCTGGTGTCGCTGACCGCGCTGACGATGACGCGTAATCCGCGCACCGATCTGAACGAGGAAGCGCAGCGTCTCGCGCTGCTGTTCGAATCGGCCGGCGATGAAGCGCAGGTGCGCGCAAGGCCGATTGCGTGGCAACCGATCGAAGGCGGCTTTCGTTTCGACCAGCATACCGAAGACGGCTGGCGTCCGCTGCGTGACGACCTGCTCGGGCCGCGTCGCTGGGAAGGCGGCGTGACGGGCGTGACGATCAGCTATCCGGGTTCGGATTCGCAACCCAGCCGCATCGTTTTCGGCACCGAAGCGATCGACGTGCCGGTGCAGATCACGCTGTTTTCGGCGGCGGGGCGCGCGACGATCGTCGGCACCGGCAATGGCCGCTACGAGGTGCACTGAGATGCTTCGTTGCAGTGGCAGGATGGCTCGCAAGACGGGCCAGCGCGCGCAGCGCGGATTCACGATGATCGAGGTGCTGGTGGCGCTCGCGATCATCGCGGTCGCGTTGGCTGCATCGCTGCGCGCGGTCGGCAGCCTCGCGAGCGGCGAAGCCGATTTGCACCGCCGCCTGCTGGCGGGCTGGAGCGCGGACAACGCGCTCGCGCAATTGCGTCTGACGCATGCGTGGCCGAACGTCGGCGAGACGAGTTTCGATTGCTCGCAGGGCAACTTGCAGCTGATCTGTACCGAGCATGTGACGGCGACGCCGAACCCGGTGTTTCGTCGTGTAGAAGTGATGGTGACGATGCCTGGGCGTTCCGGCAATCTCGCTCAGATGGTCACGGTGGTCGCCAATGAAAACAACCGCTCGCTGTGAGCGCCGCCGCCGGTCGGGCGCGCGTGGCTTCACGCTGATCGAACTGCTGGTCGCGATTGCGATCCTGGCGGTGATCGCCGTGCTGTCGTGGCGCGGGCTCGACCAGATCATTCGCGGCCGCACGACCATCACGAACGCGATGGAAGACGAACGCGTCTTTGCGCAGTTGTTCGACCAGATGCGGATCGACGCGCGCCAGGCGGCGTCGGACGACGAGTCCGGGCAGGCGGCGATTTCGGTGTCCGGCGCCACGCTGCAGATCGTGCGGCGTATGTCCTTGCCCGGGACGGCGCCGCGTCTGCAGGTGGTGCGCTACCAGGTGTCGAATGGACGCGTGATTCGCTACGCGTCGCCGCCACTGAGCAATGTCGGCCAATTGCGGCGGGCGCTGCGCGGCAGCGAAGGCGAAGGCTGGAACGCCGTGCCGTTGATGGCTGGCGTGAGTTCGATCTCCGCGCGGCTCTATGTGCCGAAAATCGGCTGGACCACGCAGATGAACGACGTGCAGAGCGCGATCACCGAGGCCGACAACAATCTGAAGGTGCCGCAGCTCGGCAGTGCACCGCTGCCGCGCTCGGTGACGGGGCTCGAAGTGAGCATTGGCGCCGGTTCGTTGGCGCGGCCCGTCGGGCGGATTTTTCTGGTCGGAGAATGACATGAAGTTCTCTTGCTTCTCCGCGCGATGGTCTTCTCCTGCTTCGCTGCCGGGCCCGGCGAGCCTGCCCATCCGTGCCCGCGCCGAACAGCCTCGACGCCACGCGTCGCGCGTGCGACAGCGAGGCGCGGCCATCATCAGCGCGTTGCTGGTGGTGGCGCTGTCGGCGATCCTGGTGTCCGGCATGCTGTGGCGTCAACAGGTGCAGATTCGCCGGATCGAAAATCAGCGGCTGCTGTTGCAGGCACAATGGGTGGCGCGCGGCGCGCTGGACTGGACGCGTCTGATCCTGCGCTCGGAAGGCGATACGTCGGCCGGTATCACGTATTTGGGCGGTCTGTGGGGCGTGCCGATCGCGAAGACGCGCCTGTCCGATTTTCTCGGACAGATCGGCGAGGTCCGGGCCGAGCAAGGCGCGGCCACCTATCTGTCCGGGTCGATCGAAGACGCGCAGGCGAAATTCAATCTGCGCAATCTGGTGTCGAGCCCCGCGCCCGGCGTGCTGCAACTGAACACCGACCAGATCGGCGCGTATCAGCGTCTGCTGGTCTCGCTCGGCGTGAACAGCCAGCTGGCGAAGACCACCGCCGTGCAGGTGCGCGCAAGCCTCTCGCAATCGGCGACCCGCTTCCAGAGTGTCACGTCCACCAACACATCCACCAGCGGCACGACGGCGACCCAGACCATTCAGGGCGGCGCCACCGGCGGCAGTTTCACCGACAAACCCGGCATCGAGGACAGCGACGACAACGGCGCGGCCGCGCCACTGCAGATGATCAGCGTCGACTCGCTGCTCGATATTCCGGGCTATACGCCAGAGACCGTCGCGCGCTTGCGGCCCTTCGTCACCGTGCTGCCGACCGTCTCGGCGGTCAACATGAATACGGCGTCGGCCGAAGTGATTGCGGCGATCGTGCCGGGTATGAACCTGTCGGCCGCACAGGGTTTTGTCGCGAGCCGGCAGACGATTTTTTTCCACAACGTCAGCGACGTGCAGCTCGCGTTGCGCGGCGCCGGTATGCAGTCGGTCTCATTCGATACGAGCCAGTTCGATGTCAACTCGAGCTACTTCCTGATTCATGGCCGCGTGCAGCACGAACGTGCCGAAGTGGACCGCACGACCCTCGTCTATCGCGACGCAATGACTCACACTACGCGTATCGTGCGGGTACAAGACCAACCATGAACAACGCAATTCCCAGAGAGAGTGGCCTTTGAGCACGCTGATCGTCCTACTGCCGCCGCGTGATCCGGCGGTGCCATCGCAGGAATGGCAACTGCCGGAGTTGCCGTTCGTCCTGCTCGACAAGTCGGGCCGCACCCAGCGCGCCGGCCGCTCGGCGCTCGCGCTGCTGCCGCGGGCGTCGACGGCGGTGCTGATGGTCGCCGCACGCGATCTGCTGATGATGTCCACGCAGTTGCCGCCGCTGCGCGGTCCGAAGCTGCGTCAGGCATTGCCCAACATCGTCGAGGATCACCTGATCCAGGACCCGCAAACCTGCCACATCGCCGTCGATCCGCAACCGCTCGCAGGCGGCCGGCAGTTGCTGGCGATCATCGACCGCGGCTGGTTCCGCTTTATCTGCGAAGCGTTCACGGCGGCCGGCCACCGCAGCTTGCGCGCCGTGCCCGTCACGCGCTGTCTGCCGCAGGCCGCCGCGCCAGCGGCGTCCGGCGCGTCCGGTATGGCCGGTATGTCCGGTATGTCCGGTACGCCGGCCGAAGTGGTGGAATTGGCCAGCGCGAGCGAGCCGGTCATGGCGGGCTCGGCCGGCGTCGCGACGGCGTTGCCGGGCGTGGCGCCGGTGGTGGCGCCCGAGGTCACGTCGGTGGTGCCGATGGTGGCGGCCGTGCTCGGCGCCGTGGTGCAGACCGCGCCCGCCGTGCTGCTGGATGGTGCGGTCGAGAACGGCGTGCCGCGTGTCGAACTGGCGATTGCGCGCGGTGCGCAAGGCGAAGGGCTGGCGGTGCCGGCCAATGCGGTGAACGCGACACTCGGCGCGCTTGCCGGTGCGGCGCCGGTTTCGCTGCACATGCTGACCGAAGTGCCTGGCAACGAGCCGAGTCTCGCCACGACCAGTCCGGCGCGGCTGGCCGCGCACATCCACGGCGCGAGTCCGTTGCCGTTCGAGCAGCTCGCGCGGCGCGCGCTGGAGTGCCGCTTCGATCTGTGCCAGTTCGAGTTCGCGTCGCAGCCGTGGCGGCTCGACCGCGCGACCATGCGGCGTCTGCGTCTGCCGTTGCTGCTGGCGGTCGGCGCGCTGGTGATCGCGATTATCGGCGCGAACGTGCAGTGGCTGATGCTCGCGCGCCAACGCGACGAGCTCAATACGAAGATAACCTTGCTGCTGCTCGACACCTTTCCCAAGACGACGGTCGTGCTCGATGCACCTGACCAGATGTCGCGCCAGTTGCAGCAATTGCGGGTCGCGGCGGGCCAGCTGTCGCCAGACGATTTCCTGTCGCTGGCCGATGGTCTTGCGCGCTCGCTCGCGCCGGTGCCGGTCAACGGCATCGCCGCGCTCGATTATCACGACCGGCGGCTCGACGTGACCTTCAAGCCCGCAGTCAAAGTCGACGCCGACTTCGCGAAACGCCTCGCGCGTAACGGGCTGAACGGCGCAATCGACAGCAATACCGGCAAGTGGACCATCAGGAACGGACAATGAAAGCTGAACTCGCTCAAACATGGGCCGGATTCTGGGGCCAGCGCACCGAGCGTGAAAAAGCCCTGATAACGTGGGGCGGGGGCGCGCTCGCCGTGGTGATCGCGTGGTCGGTGCTATGGGCGCCGGCGCAGGAAGGTCGAGCGCATCTGCGTGAAACGCTGCCGAGCCTGCAACGGCAACTGGCGCAGATGACCGCGCAAGCGAACGAAGCGCGTGCGCTGTCGGCGGCGGCTCAAGGCGTCGCGCCGACCGGCGCCGCGCTGAAGGACGCCCTCACCGCTTCGCTCGGCGACCATGGGCTGGCCGCGACGCAGGTACAGGTGATCGGCAACGTGGTGCAGATCCAGATGAAGAACGCGTCGTTTCCGGTATGGACGAGCTGGGTCGACGATGTGCGCAAGCAGTTCAAGGTGCAAGTCGCCGAGGCGCATGTGACCGCGCTGAAGGACGACGGCCAGGTGGATCTGACG
Organism: Paraburkholderia ribeironis; assembly: GCF_900019265.1. GTDB lineage: Bacteria > Pseudomonadota > Gammaproteobacteria > Burkholderiales > Burkholderiaceae > Paraburkholderia > Paraburkholderia ribeironis. The sequence goes on along the minus strand of NZ_CYGX02000034.1, from coordinate 75,698 downwards.
GCGTCGTTACAGCCGTCGACCGCGAAATGACCGTGCCGTCTCAGGATCTCGCATGACTTACTGGATGCGGCGCCTGCGCGTCGCGCTGCCCTGGCTGGTGGTCGCGGTACTGTCCGCCGCCGCTGTGATGCTCACGTTGTTGCCGGCCGCATGGATCACGCCGCAGTTCGCGCGGCAGACGCATGGCCACGTCAATCTCGTCGACCCGGCCGGCTCGCTCTGGCACGGCTCGGCCACGCTGATGCTGGCCGCCGGGTCCGATATGAGCGCGGCGACGCTGCTGCCTGGACGGATCGAATGGCGCACGGCGTTCTGGCCGCTCTTCACCGGCCGCGTACGGATGATCATGCGGCATAGCGAGGCGATGCCCGATCCGATCACGGTCGACGCCACGCCACGCAGCGCGACCGTGACGCCCGGTGTGATCGCCGTGCCGGCTTCGCTGCTGAGCGGGCTGGGTGCGCCATTCAATACGCTCGATCTGCAGGGCAATGTGCAGCTCGCCTGGTCCGACTGGCGCAGTTTCAACAGGGAGGCGTTCGGGCAAGTCACCGTGACGTTGAACGACGTCAGCTCGCGAGTCTCGCTGGTCAAGCCGCTCGGCTCGTACCGGGTGACGTTCCAGGCGCAGGGCGCATCGTCCACGCTCGACCTGACGACCCTCAAGGGGCCGTTGATGCTGAGCGGCAGCGGTACGGTGTCGGCCGCGTCGACGTCGTTTCACGGCATGGCCAGTGCCGCGCCCGAGGCGCGCGATAACCTCGCGGGATTGCTGAATCTGTTGGGCCGGCCCACTGGGTCGGGCACGGTGGCGTTGACGTTCGTGCACTGATGCTGACGCGATTGGCCGGCGTAGTGGCGCGGGTCGGCGTGCACGGTGCGTGATGATGGAGTTGAAAAAGAGGCATGGGCGCATTTCGCGGCCATGCCTCTTTTGCTTTGCCTGCTTTGCGTCGCTGAGCGCCTCGCGCGGCTCGCCGCGCTTACTTGCTTTGAATTTGTGGCTGCGGCGTGACGCCGCTTTGTGCGACCGGAACCGCCGATGCAGCCGGCAGCGGCGCGGCCACGTCGCCCGTTTCGCGATTCATCTGCGACACGTCCCAGCCGCCACCCAGCGCCTTCACGAGACCCACCGACGACACCATCCGCTGACCCGCGATGTTCTCGAGCTTTTGCTCGGCCGTGAACGCCGTGGTCTGCGCGGTCAGCACGTTGACGAAGCCGACCGTGCCCGCTTTGTACTCGTTTATGACGATCTCGAGCGCGCGGCGCGCCGACTCGACCGCCTGCCGTTGCACGACGATTTCCTGTTCGAGAATGCGCAGCGACGCGAGGTTGTCCTCCACGTCCTGGAACGCGGCCAACACCGTTTGGCGATAGCTTGCGACGTCCGCGTCGTACGCGGCGCGAGCGGCGTCGGTCTTAGCCTTGCGCAGACCGGCGTCGAACAGTGTGGCCGCGAGTTGCGGGCCGACTGTCCAGAAGCGCGACGGCAGGGTTAGCAATTGTGAGAACACAGAATTTTCGAAGCCGCCGGTGGCCGATACCGTCAGCGTCGGGAAAAATGCGGCGATCGCGACGCCGATCTGCTCGTTTGCCGCGGCGGCCTTGCGTTCCGCCGACGCGATGTCCGGACGCCGCTCGAGCAGCGCGGACGGCATTTGCGCGGGCACGGCGGGCGGCGTGGCGGTGAGCGGTATCGGCGGGATCGAGAAGACCGATGGCGGCACGCCGACCAGCACAGCGATCGCGTGCTCGTCCTGCGCGCGTTGAATGCCATTCTCGATCGCCGCCGCCTGCGCCGACTGCAACTGCGCTTGCGCCTGGATCACGTCCGAGCGCGCGGCGACGCCCGCGGCGTACTGGTTTTGCGTGAGCTGCAGCGAGCGTTGATAGGCTGCGACGGTGTTGTCGAGCAGATTCTGGGTGGAGTCGAGTGCGCGCAGCGAGAAGTACGTTTGCGCAAGCGTCGCCTGGGCGGACAGCCGCGCGTTGGCGAGGTCGGCGGCCGCGCCTTGCTGGCCAGCCTTCTGAGCGTTGACCGAGCGGGTGACCGAACCCCACAGATCCGGTTCCCAGCTGGCGTCAAGTTGCACGGTGAAGCTGTTGCCGATGCCGGCGCGACTCGTTGCGGTGGTCGCATTGCCGCCGGACGAGGCACCGTTGCCGAAACGCGTCGCGCCCGCCGATGCGCCGATGGTCGGGAAATACGCCGCACGCGCTTCGCCGACCAGCGCACGCGCCTGCCGGTACGCGGCGGCGAATTGAGCGACAGTCTGGTTCGCGGCGTTCAGCTTGTCTTCGAGGGCACTGAGCTGGGGGTCTTCGTAAATCGTCCACCAGTTGCCGCGATCTTGTTGATCGGCCGGTTCGGCGACTTTCCAGCCAGGTGGGGCTTCCTTGAAAGAAGCGGGGACCTCCGTGGCCGGACGCTTGTAGTCGGGGCCGACGGCGCACGCGCCCAGCAGGGTGGCGAGCGCCGCCGTTACCGCAATGGTCAAGGCGCGAGGCGCAACCCACCGCGCGCGCGAGATTCGATCAGACTGCATGCAATGAATTCCTTCTGGACGCCGCGGCGCGGCCGATGGCGGCAACGTCGGCCGGGCGAGATCACGGTCTGCCGGAATGTTAGCGTATGAGCCCGCTGGAGCGCGGGAAACTGAAAGGGTAATGCGGGATGCGCGCGGGTGTGTTACTTGGGGTGTCGCGATGGTTACGTGCCGTTACCAGGCGTGCCGTCGGACCGTTAAACCCGTGATTCCGTGGCAGTTCCTTGCCGCGCCAGCTTGCCGGCCGCCGCCCGACAGGGCGCACCGCCGCGCGTCTTGCATGCGGGCGAGATCGGTACTGCGTGGGTGGCCGCAGTCGTGAGGCTTTCTGCCGGGAGCGGCGCCGCCGCGAATTCCCCAAGCGCCGCCTTGCTGTCATTTCGTCCCCGGCGATGTTCGAACCACGCCAGCACCGCGACACCTACCGATCCGCCGGGCAGCACGAACAGCACGCCGAACAGGGCCAGTTTCCACCAGCGGTGCGGCCCCTGGAAGCTATTCAACGCGGAATCGGTGAGGGAGCGGCTCAGGCCGCCAAGCGTGTTTTTGAGGTACAGCATGGGGAAATCCTTTTTTCGCACGTCGCGCTCGCGGCGTGCAGACGATCGGTCAGAACATGGTCTCGTTCGGCGCGGGTCGCGCGTAACTCATTGCCTGCAATAATATTGACCATGCAAGCAAATTTCAACATACTCTGGCCCGCGGGCGATTGTTGTGTTGTTTTCGCACCGCTCGTACGATGCGATTTGACTTGCCTGCTTAGGCAGCTAAACTCCGTTCTGCCTGTCGAAGTTCTGGATACGCGATGACTGAAAGTTCGTACAAGGCCGACCAGTGCGACCTCACGTCGAGTCTCGGCTATTACCTGACGAAAGCGCGGAACGTGCTAGTCGAGCGGATGGATCGCGCGGTCAAGCCGCTGGGGCTGACGGCGCAACAGATCGGCGTGATTCTGATGCTGTCGTCGCGGCGCGCGAGCACGCCGTTTGAACTGTCGCGCGCAATGTCTTACGACAGCGGTTCGATGACGCGCCTGCTGGATCGCCTTGAAAAGAAAGGCTTTGTGGTGCGCACGCGCAGTGACACCGACCGTCGGATGGTGAAGCTCGAACTGACGCCGCAAGGCCACGACGCCGCGCGGCAAATACCCAGTCTGGGGGCTGCGGTGCTGAACGAACAACTACGCGGGTTTTCCGCCGCGGAGCACGCGACACTGATCGCGCTGCTCGATCGTTTCATTGCGAACGGCCTCGACGGAGGCGCGAACGTTGGGTGCGGATTCCAGCCGGAGTTGCGGCCGGAGTCGCGGGAAAGAATCGACTGAAGAGTCGCCGCCGGAACACGGTGGCCAATAGCAAAGAGGCGCTTTCAAAGGCGCCGTTGTCTTTAAATATCTGTCTGGGCAGAGGGTGATCCGGCATGCAAGCGCGCCGTTGGGCGCGGCTGATAAAGCTGCTGTGACAAGCTTTCCCGGTCGAGGAGAACAACCTATGGACGCTACGGCTCCCGCCGCTGCTGCCGCGCCTGCCGCCGAACCCGCTCCGCTCAAGGGCGGTGCGCTGGCGCTGCTTACCGTCGGCCTCGCGCTCGGCACTTTCATGGAAGTGCTGGATACCTCGATTGCGAACGTCGCCGTGCCGACCATTTCGGGCAGCCTCGGTGTCGCGACCAGTCAGGGCACATGGGTCATCTCGTCGTACTCGGTCGCTTCGGCGATTGCGGTGCCGCTGACCGGCTGGCTCGCGCGACGCGTCGGCGAAGTGCGGCTCTTCACGCTGTCCGTGCTGCTCTTCACGATTGCGTCGGCGCTGTGCGGCTTCGCGCACAACTTCGAGTCGCTGATCGCGTTCCGGCTCGTGCAAGGGCTCGTCTCCGGACCGATGGTTCCGCTTTCGCAGACCATCCTGATGCGCTCCTATCCCCCAGTCAAACGCGGGCTCGCGCTGGGCCTCTGGGCGATGACCGTGATTTGCGCGCCGATTTTCGGACCCGTGATGGGCGGTTATATCACCGACAACTTCACGTGGCCGTGGATCTTCTACATCAACGTACCGATCGGGTTGTTCTCGGCGGGGTGCTCGTACCTGCTGCTGCGTGGCCGCGAGACGAAGACCACCCGGCAGCGCATCGATGCGATCGGTCTCGCGCTGCTCGTGATCGGGGTCTCGTGCCTGCAGATGATGCTCGACCTCGGCAAGGACCGTGACTGGTTCAACTCGACGTTCATCGTGTCGCTGGCGGTGATCGCGGTGGTGTCGCTCGCTTTCCTGCTGGTGTGGGAGATGACGGAGAAGGAGCCCATCGTCGATCTCTCGCTGTTCAAGGACCGCAATTTCGCGCTTGGTGTGCTGATCATTTCGTTCGGGTTCATGGCCTTCTTCGGGTCGGTGGTGATCTTCCCACTGTGGCTGCAAACGGTGATGGGCTACACCCCCGGGCTCGCGGGTCTGGCGACTGCGCCGGTCGGCCTGCTCGCGCTGTTCCTGTCGCCGATGATCGGCAAGAACATGCACCGCCTGAATCTGCGCATGGTGGCGAGTTTCGCGTTCATCGTGTTCGCGCTCGTGTCGTTCTGGAACTCGACCTTTACCCTCGACGTGCCATTCAATCACGTGATCTGGCCGCGTCTCGTACAAGGTATCGGCGTGGCCTGCTTCTTCGTGCCGATGACGACCATTACGCTGTCCAGCGTGCCCGACGAGCGGCTGGCGAGCGCGTCCGGGTTGTCCAACTTCTTCCGCACGTTGTCAGGCGCAATCGGTACAGCAATCAGTACGACGTTCTGGGAGAACGACACGATCTACCATCATGCGATGCTGGCCGATTCCGTGAATGTGTACTCGGCCAATACCAACGCCTATACCGGTGCGCTGGCCGGGATCGGTTTGTCGGGCGATGGCGTGACCGCGCAGGTGAATCAGGTGGTGACTTCGCAAGCCTATATGCTCGCCACCAACGATTTCTTCCGCATTTCCTGCGCCGCGTTTCTGGTGCTTGCGGTATTGGTCTGGATCACGAAACCGCGCAAGGGCGCTGGGCCTTCGTTAGGACATTGAAGTTCGTTTCATGCTGCACGCGACGGCGCGCCGAAACGATGCTTTACGTTGCATCGTTGCGCGCGTCGCCGCATCTTTACTGCGTCATGGTCTCGCCATTCGCCGCCGGCACCGATTGTCCCTGTGCATCCGGATGCGTCGGCGCGGGTGCGGCTTGCGACGGCTTCACGCTGCCCAGCGGCGCACCCGCTGCGTTGCCTCGCACGTATAGCTTGAACTCGGCGCCCGCTTCCCACGGGTTCGGCGTGCAACCCAGCGAGCCGTCACAGTGCGCGGCAAAGCCAATCGTCGCCGTGCCGTCGGGGTTCACGGTGCGCGTGATCTGATACGCCAACGCGCGTTTGCCGCCGTCCGGGCCGGCAGTCTGAATCAGCGAGTCGGTCGAGGATTCGATCGGGTATGTCGAATGGCTCGACACCCACATTTGTGCCCGTTGCCACCACACGTCGCATTCCGCTTTGTGCGAACACGTCAACGGCGTTGTCGCGATCTGCATGATGTCCGGGTCGACCTGCCCTTGCGTCGAACAGCCCGCCGCTGCCAGACACAGCGCAGCCAACAGGACTTTGTTCATCACGTTGATACCTCCGTCATGGGAGCGTCTCATACCAATTTGGACCGCAACGTCGATGCAGTGTTTCATCCACGTCAGAGAATCGTCAGAATGCGCGGAGAATTTTCCGATCTCGCGTTCGAGCGTCGGCCGTGCGACGTAGACGTTACCTGCGCACAAGAAAAAAGCGGCCACGCGGGCCGCTTTTTCGTCGCATCGCTATGCTCGCCGTTCAGACGCTGAAGCGATTCAAGGTGTACGCGCGATAAGCTGCGACGAACGCGTCGAACGAGCCGACTTCTTCGCGCTCCAGTTGGGCCTGCTCAGCCAGCGATCGCGCGCTGAGTTCGGTGAACGCCTGGGTCTCGGCGGCATCCAGCGGACGCGAACGGAAATACGCAGCGTGCGCTTCGCTTTGCTCGAGACCGAACGCCAGGAAGCTTTGCTGTTTGTCGCGCATGATTTGCAACACGCGCGCCGACGGGGTCAGCGATACATCCGCGAGCTTCGCGCGTTGAGCCGCGACGGCGCGTGCGTGCGCGTCCCCGCCGTGCAACGCGTCGAGCGTTGCTGCCGCCGCGTCGATCTTGCCCAGCAGTTCGTTGGCCCAGTCCGTCATTGCGACCGCGCGGCCCTCGCGCGTCAGCTCGAGACCTGGCTTGCGGCCTTCCTGCGTCACGCTGCCGAAGTTCTGATTGGCTTCGACGTACGCTTGTGGCGGCAGCAGTGCGCTGTCGTCGAGCGCGCAGACAAGCAGGTAGGCGTCGAGAAAGCGCGCCGTCTCCAGCGAAATGCCGCGCGGCTCGAACGGATCGATGTCCATGCAACGTACCTCGACGTATTGCACGCCGCGAGCGGCGAGCGCATGCAGCGGCCGCTCGCCCGGATACGTGACGCGCTTCGGACGAATCGTCGAGTAAAACTCGTTTTCGATCTGCAACACGTTGGTGTTGATCTGCACCCACTCGCCGTCGCGCTGCGTGCCGATCGCCTCGTAGGCCGGATACGGCTGGCTCACCGCTTTGGCGAGTGCGTCGAGATAGCCCGGCAGCGTGTCGTAGTCGGCGTGCAACGCAGCTTGTGCGGTGGTGTTCGAATAGCCGAGGTCGCTCATGCGCAAGCTGGTCGCGTACGGCCGGTACAGCGTGTCGGCATCGAACGTGTCGAGCGTGTGTTTGCGATCGCGGAGAAACCGGCGATCCAGCGCCGGCGACGCCCCGAACAGATACATCAGCAGCCAGCAAGTGCGGCGGAAATTGCGAATCAGCGCGAGGTAGCGCTCGGACTGGAAATCGACGGCATTCGCGGTGGATTGCTGATCGGCATGCAGCAGCCGCCACACATCCTCGCTCAGCGAGTAGTTGTAGTGGACGCCCGCGATGCACTGCATCGTACGGCCATAGCGCAGCGCGAGGCCCACGCGGTACACGTACTTCAGTCTGCCGATGTTGGACGTGCCGTAGTGCGCGATCGGAATGCCGTCGTCGGAGTCGGGGAGCAGGCCCGGCATCGACTGGTTCCACAGGATTTCGTCGCCGAGTTCCGCGTAGACGTAACGATGCAGTGTGTCGAGCTTATCGAGCGTGGTCTGGACGTCCTGCTCGGCGGGCGTGATCAGTTCGAGCAGCGCTTCGGAATAGTCGGTGGTGAGCGACGGATGCGTGAGCGCCGAGCCGAGCGCGCGTGGATGCGGAGTCAACGCGAGTTGGCCGTCGTGCGTCACGCGCAGACTTTCCTTTTCGATGCCGCGCAGACCGCGCGTCAGCGCGCCGCGCTGCGGGCCTGAAGTCAGCACGGACAGGCGGTGCAGGAGCGCGTCGGTCGTGCGGGGAGGTGTCGTGTTTGGCATTGATGCGAGTCGGGCGTTGTCGCCGCTATGGACCGCTTGACTGCTCGCAGGCAGCGCGGCGGTTGACAACGTTCGGCGAAAATTTCGGTAGCGGGCACTTTAACATCTCGCCACGGCGGCTGCTTGAGGCCGCTCTGGCGGGCGATCCGAGCCGCCGGTCCGGCCGGTTCGCAGATCCGCCTGCGATGCGTCGCGCCTCGCTACTCGTCACGGGCTTCGCCCGAGTTATCCGTCACTCGCCTCGCCCGCGCTATCGTTCACGCGCCTCGCACGCGCGCCGTGCTGCCTTGCAAGCCGCGCATGAGTTAGCCGCCACGTGCGGCGCCCGCGCGGTCCGCCACTTCGTTCCACAGATGCATGGCCGCATATGCACGCCATGGCCGCCACGTGTCGGTGCGGGTGCGTTGCTGCGTGGGCCGCACGAGCGACGGGTCGCGCGCACAGATCGACTGCATCAGCACGAGGTCCCACGCGGGCCATGCGTCGGCGTCGCGCCATGCTCGCATCGCGACATACTCGACAGTCCATGGGCCGATACCAGGCAGCGCGAGCAACGCGGCGCGCAGGCTGGTTGTGTCGACGACGCTGCTGTCGAGCGGCACGTCGCCCGTAGCGACTGCATGCGCGAAGCCTTGCAACGCCGCTACGCGTTTACCCGGCATGCCGATTTGCGCGAGATCGACCGCGGCCAGCGCTGCGGGTGTCGGAAAGCGCCACGCGGTGTTCTCATGCGGATGCCCATCGATGCGTTCGCCGGCGCGCTGCACCAGCCGTCCGATGATCGTGGTCGCGGCCTTCACGCTGACCTGTTGTCCGACGATCGCACGCACCACCAGTTCGAAGCCCGACCATGCGCCCGGCACGCGCAAACCGGGCACGGCTTCGACGAGCGGCGCAAGCCATGGGTCCGCGGCGAGTTCGGCGCCAATCTTTTTCGGATTGGCGTGCAGATCGAACATCTTTGCGATCGGCGCGGCGAGCGCGTCGGCATGACCGCTCACCGGCCCTTCGATGCTCGCGACCACGCAGCGTTTGCGCGGATGCAGGCGCACACTCAGCGTGCCGCTATCGCCGCCCCAGTCGATCGCGCGGCGATATGCGCCGTCCTCCACCGCCTCGACGCCCGGCGTCGCGCGGCCGCTGAAAAACCGCAGCAGGCGCGGCCAGTCGAAAGGTGGGTTGAACGGCAGTTCAAGCTTGGCGACGTCCTCAGGCATGCTCACGCGGCGTGGTCCAATTTGGTTGTAGTGGTCGTCATGGAGCGGGCGTCGCCAGAGGCCGGCTGTTTGCGCTGCGGCTTGTCGAGCGACACCTGGCTCGCATGCTGCGCTTCGTTATCGAGTAGCGCGGCCTTGCGCGGCAGGCCCCAGCGATACCCCGCCAGCGCCCCGCCCTTTTGCACGACGCGATGGCAAGGAATTGCCAGTGCCACCGGATTGGTCGCACACGCGCTGGCCACCGCACGCACGGCGCGCGGTGAGCCGACCGCCTCGGCGATCTGCGAATAGCTGCGCGTTTCGCCGTACGGAATGCGCCGCAGCGCGTCCCACACCCGTTGCTTGAACGCGGTTGCCGCGACGTCCAGCGGTAGATCGAAGTCCTGACGGGTGCCGCGTAGATAGGCGTCGATCTGCGCGATGAACGGCGCAAGCCGTGTCGAATCTTCCAACAGCTCGGCGTTGGCAAACTCGCCGCGCAAGTCGTCGGTCAGCAGCGCGGTGTCGTCGCCGAAAGCGATCTTGCAGATGCCTTTGTCCGTGGCCGCGACCAGCACGAAGCCGAGCGAGGTCGGCGCACTGGCATAGCGCACTGTCAGCCCGGCGCCCTTGCGACGGTAGGCGGATGGTGCCATGCCGAGTTCGGTCGGCGCGCTGTCGTACATCCGCGAGGGTGAACCGAAGCCGGCATCGAGCGTGGCGCGCGTGACGTCCGCCCCGCTCTGCAGCGCATCGCGCAATGCGGCGCCCCGCTGCGCGGCCTGATACTGACGCGGCGACACCCCGACGACGCGTTTGAATAGACGCTGCAGGTGAAACGGACTGACGTGCACGGCGTCGCTCAATTGCGCGAGCGTGAGACGTTGCTGCGGGTCGGCGTCCAGCGCAGCACACGCACGATTCACGATCTCCAGCTCGCGCGGCAGGCCGCCCGGCTGGCACCGCTTGCAATCGCGGAAGCCCGCGGCACGCGCGGCTGCGGCGTCGGTGAAGAACACGACGTTTTCGCGGCGCGGCTGGCGCGACGCGCACGACGGCCGGCAGAACACGCCGGTCGTTTTGACGGCGTAGAAGAAGGCGCCGTCGGCTTGCGGCTCGCGGCGCGTAACGGCGGCCCAGCGTTCATCGTCGGAGGGCCAGCTGGCGATGTTCGGAGTGGTGCTAAGGCGGGTCGGATCGGTGGTGCGGTTCATGGTGGGTCCCAATGGGCAGGTGATCTCGATGCTCACCAATGTAGCCCGTACGCCCCCACACTACGCCTCGGTTCTTGCTCTGTCATTGCGCTTCCTCGTAAGCTGGAAACCCCGCCGGACGCCCGTTTTGCCGCAAAGTGCGACAAATTCACACGATATCGGGTTTTCCCTTAAAAAGTTATTGCGTCGCATCAACCCGGTGTGTATATTAGGAACTGTCTCCTCCATGTCTCCTCCTGATATGGATTCAGCCCGCTCTGCATAGAGCGGGCTTTTTTTCGTCTATGCTTTCCCGATCCGGCCCTTTGGGCGGTGCCTTGCTTGCGGTCCTCGGCGCACACTCGCAACGCCGGCCTTTCTTCTACACTGCCTAATCATTGGTTTCTGGAACCAGTCAGAGGGCGTTTGACATGAAAATCCACATTCGCGAAATCGATCACATCGTTATCCGCGCGACGAACGTCGAAATCATGTCGCGTTTTTACTGCGAGGTGCTCGGGTGCCGCATCGAAAAGGAGCAGCCTGACCTGGGGCTGACGCAATTGCGCGCGGGGCGCTCGCTGATCGATCTGCTGCAGGCCGGCGCGAAGCTGGACCACGCTGGAAACGGTGTGCCGGGCACAGGGCGGAATATGGATCACGTGTGCCTGCGCGTCGAACCGTTCGACGCCGATGCGCTCGAGGTGCATCTGACCGCACATGGCGCCCGGCTCGGTGAACGGGCGTTGCGCTATGGCGCGGACGGTTATGGGCAGTCGCTGTACCTGTTCGACCCGGAGGGCAACATGGTCGAACTCAAGGGGCCGCCGGAAGCCGCGCGTGTCACCTCGCTCTAGTCACCAAGCGTCAAGCGTTCAGGGTCAGGCGTCACTCTGGACGTAAAACCCGCCGTCAAACCGGCGTCAAGCATTCGCGGGTGCTTTGAGCACCGTCCAGTCGATCCTCACCGCATCGGCTTCGGCGCTGCCGAGCCACGCTTCGCCGTCCTGCACGGTACATTGCAGGCGCATGGTGCGTTCGGCCAGCGAGCCGAGCGCCGCCGCGACGTCTTCGCCGAGCGTCCATACCGTCACGTTGCGCATGCGTTCCACCTTGTTGCGTACGCCCTGCCACCAGATGTCCGAAGTGCGGCCGCCATAGGCGATCACGATCACCTCGTTCGAACGGCCGCTCGCTTTGGCGATGCGTCGTTCATCGGGTTGGCCGACTTCGATCCAGGTTTCGATCGCGCCGGTGAGATCCTTTTGCCAGAGATCCGGTTCGTCGACATCCGACAAACCTTTGCAGAACTCGAGCCGTTCCTGCGCGAACAACGCGAACGCCGCGACGCGGACCATCATTCGTTCGTCGGTTTCCGAAGGGTGGCGGGCGATCGTCAGCGCATGGTCGGCGTAGTAGTGCCGGTCCATGTTGGCGATCTGCAGTTCCGCCTTGTAAATCGTCGATTTCAGAGCCATGCCGTTGCTAAACCAGGTGCTCGCTCCACCGGAGCGAACAGAAAAAGAATCGTCGACAGCGCGTTGCCGTCTTCCGTGCTTGTTGTACATCGCATGTTCCTCCCGCGCCGTCAGCTGGCTGCCATGCCAGCAGCGGGAGCATTTATCGCGCCACTGCCGCCTCGAAAGACGTGCCGTAGACCTCGCCGGCCGCGTCCCGCAAGGCTTCCAGCACCACGGCGGCCGCCGGCGATAGCAGATGCGACTGGCGCGTGATGATACCGAATGTATCCATCCTGTATGGCAAATCGATGGGCACGCGTTTCAGGACACCGTACTGTTGGTATTGACGCGCCACTTCGTCAGGTAAAACCGCCAACATGTCGCTTTGGAGCAGCAAGCTCGAAATCGCCAGGAAATTGTTGGTGTTCACGACGTTTTGCGGCGGGTTCAGTCCAATCTGCGAAAACATCAGATCGAAGCGATGGCGCAATACGCTGCCCGGCGGATGCAGAACCCAGCTCGCATTCACGATTCCGCGCAGCGTCAAACCCGTCTCATTTTCGAGCGGATGACCGGGGCGCGCCACCACGCAGAGCGGTTCGTCGGCGAGCGGTTCGTAGCGGACTTCGGTCTTGAACTGGTTCTGCCGTTCCAACACCCGACCGATCATGATGTCCAGATCGCCTTCAGCGAGTTGCGGCAGCATCACGTCCGAGGTTTCCACTTCCACCCAGATTTGCAACTGCGGATAGCGCTCCTTCACGCTGGCGATCGCACGCGGCACCATGGTCGCGGCGGCGGCGGCGATCACGCCGATGCGCACCTGCCCTGCGAGGCCGGAGCGCAACGCCGAGATTTCGTCGTGCGCCTGGCTCAGATTCGACAGCACCATGCGCGCATGGCGGATCATCACCTCGCCGTATAGCGTCGCGTGCATGCCATGCGGCGTCCGGTCGAACAGGCTGACCCCCAGCATGTCCTCCAGTTCTTTGAGCAGACGTGACGCGGCGGGCTGGGTCATGCCGAGCACGTCGGCGGCGCGGCGGACGTTGCCCTCCTCCTCCATTGCCGCGAGCAGCAATAGCTGGCGTGTCTTGAGTCGTGCACGCACGAACCAGTTCGAGTAGCTGCGCGTCATCGCCTGTCTCCCGTTCGTTGTTGGATGAGCGGCCTCGCACCGCGATGCCGTCGTCGGCGGCGCTGTTTCCGCTCAGGTCTCCATCATGCCATACCGAAACTGATATCAGGATGGCCAAAAAAGGGATTGGAAAGTTATTGGGAGCCCCAATACCATTCGTGGACTTTCCAAAGCATCCAAGTGGCGCCCTTTCGTCGATGAACCGCGATCCGCTCGTCCCGCTCGTTGCCAGTCCGTTTCGCCATTACATCAATGGCGGATGGGAAACGGGCGCGACCGCGGGCGTGTCGTTGAACCCGTCGGACCTCGACGAACCGGTCGGCGAATACGTACGGGCCGACGTGCGCCAGACCAATACGGCGATCGAAGCGGCGCACGCGGCGTTTCGCGACTGGTCGCTGGCATCGGCGCAGCGTCGCGCCGATGCGCTCGATGCGATCGGCACCGAGATGCTGGCACGCCGCGACGAACTCGGTCGGCTGCTTGCGCGCGAAGTCGGCAAGATCTTGCCCGAAGCGCTGGCCGAGGCGACGCGCGCCGGTCAGATCTTCAAGCTGTTCGCCGCCGAGGCGTTGCGCGCGTTTGCCGAGCCGCTCGCGTCGGCGCGCGCTGGCGTCGAGATCGACGTGACGCGCGAACCGCTCGGCGTGGTCGGCATCATCGCACCGTGGAGCGCGCCGCTGGCGATCGCCGCGGCGAAGATCGGCGCCGCCCTCGCCCACGGCAATTGCGTCGTTTTCAAACCCGCCGAATCCGCGCCGGCTTGCGCGGCCGCGCTGGCGTCGATCATTAGCCGCGCCGGCCTGCCCGCGGGCGTGTTCAATCTGGTGATGGGTAGCGGCCGGAAGGTCGGCGCGCGGATCGTCGCGCATCCGCTGGTGGCGGCGATCAGCTTTACCGGCTCGACCGAAACCGGCACGCGCGTGCTACAAGCCGCAGCCGGCCGCCAGGCGCGCGTGCAGCTGGAGATGGGCGGCAAAAACCCGTTCGTGGTGCTGGCCGATGCCGATCCGGACAGCGCGGTCGACGCGGCATTGAGCGGCGCTTACAGCTCGACAGGCCAACGCAGTACGGCGGCGGCTCGTCTGATTGTCGAACGCGCGGTGTTCGAGCCGTTCGTGGATGCGCTGCAGGCGAAGCTCGCTCGACTCACGATCGACCATGCATTGAAACGCGGTACGGATATCGGTCCGGTGGCGAACGCCGCGCAGCTGGAGCGCGATCTCGACTACGTGCGCATCGGTGAGCAGGAAGGCGCGCAATTGCTGCGCGGCGGCCGGCAGCTTGAGCGCGCAACACGCGGCTATTTTTTCGAGCCGGCGCTCTTTATCGGCGAACCCGGACACCGCATCGCACGCGATGAAATTTTCGGTCCGCTCGCCGTCGTATTGTGCGCGGACGACTACGAGCACGCGCTGCATCTGGCAAACGACACAGCCTACGGTCTGTGCGCCGGCATCTGCACACGCTCGCTCGATCGTGCGCGGCATTTTCGCCGCCACGTGCAGAGCGGTCTCGTCACGATCAATCTGCCGACGACCGCCGTCGAGCACCATGCGCCCGGCGGCGGACGCAAGGCCTCCGCGTACGGCGCGACCGACGCAGCTTTCTGGACCGCCGTGAAAACGGCCTACGTGGCGGGCTGATTGCGATGAGTCCGACGTGTTTCGCCAACTATCGGGTCGCTCGACGCGCGGCGCGTCCCGAAGCTTATTTGCGTCCCGGCTGACGCCGGCGCGCAGTGCCCGCTGCAACTACACGACATCAATGCAGCTTTTCAACGTCAGGAGACAGTTATGCCCAGCAAGCTTCGCCGTTTGACCCTCACCGCGATTGCCGCCGCCGCGCTCGCCGCGCCGTTCGCCGCGCAACTTTCCGCGCACGCGGATCAGCCGCTCAAAGTCGGCTTTCTGGTGAAGATGCCGGAACAGGCGTGGTTCATCAACGAACAGAAAGCCGCGACCGCGCTTGGTCAGAAGGATGGCTTCTCGGTCGTCAACATCGGCACGCCGGACGGCGAAAAAGTGTTGGCCGCGATCGACAACCTCGGTGCCCAGGGCGCCAAGGGCTTCGTGATCTGCGCGCCCGACGTGCGTCTCGGACCGGCGATTCAGGCGCGTGCGAAGCGCTACAACATGAAGTTCGTCACCGTCGACGATCAGTTGGTCGACTCCGCCGGCAAGCCGCTCGCGAATGTGCCGCATCTGGGCATGTCGGCGTTCAAGATCGGCAATCAGGTCGGCCAGGCGCTCACCGATGAAATGAAACGCCGCGGCTGGAAGCCTGAAGAAGTCGGCGCGCTGCGTATCACGAACAACGAGTTGCCGACCGCGAAACTACGCACCGACGGCGCGACGCAAACGCTGCTGGCTGGCGGCTTCAAGAAGGAAAACATCTTCGACGCGCCGCAAAAGACGACCGATGACGAAGGCGGCTTCAACGCGTCGTCGCCGGTGCTCGCGCAGCATCCGAACATCAAGAAGTGGGTGATCTTCGCGCTCAACGAGGAGACCGTGCTGGGCGGCGTACGCGCGACCGAGCAATTGCATATTCCGGCGGCGGATGTGATCGGCGTCGGCATCAACGGCGCGGGCGAGGCGTTTGCAGAATTCCAGAAGAAGGAGCCGACCGGCTTCTACGGCACGATCGCCGTGAGCTCGACCAACCACGGCAAGGACAGCACGGAAAACCTCGTCGAGTGGATCAAGAACGGCAAGCAGCCGCCTGCCGACACGCAGACCACCGGCAAGCTGATGGTGCGCGGCAACTGGCAGGACGTGCGTAAAGAACTCGGCATCTAAGCGGGATTTCGAGTCCGCACATGGCGGGCCGATCGCGCGTTCACTCGTGCCCGGCCCGCCCAGGTTGTCCACCCGTTTGAGGTTTTTCGAATGACGTCCTTACCCACCGAGTCCCACAGCGACGCGGCGGCGCTGTCTGCGCAAGCGCCCTCGCCTGCATTCGCCGCCAGCGGCTCGTATCTGCAACTCGACGGCATTACCGTGCGCTTTCCCGGCGTGCTCGCGCTCGACCAGGTGTCGCTCGAAGTGCGGTGCGGCGAAGTGCACGGCCTGATGGGCGAAAACGGCGCCGGCAAATCGACGCTGCTCAAAGTGCTGTCCGGCGTCAACCAGCCGGCGGCGGGCACCTTGTCGCTCGGCGGCGTCGAGCAGCAGTTCACCTCGACGAAGGCGGCCATCGCGGCGGGCGTGGCGATCATCTATCAGGAACTGCATCTGGTGCCGGAGCTGACCGTCGCGGAAAACCTGATGCTCGGTGCCCTGCCCAATCGCTTCGGAGTACTGGACGAAAAGGCGCTGGTCGCGCGTGCGGTGCGTGAGCTCGAACGGCTCGGCGAAAAGATCGATCCGTCGCAGCAGGTGAAGAATCTTTCGATCGGCCAGCGGCAGATGATCGAGATCGGCAAGGCGCTGATGCGCGACGCGCGGGTGATTGCATTCGACGAGCCGACCAGTTCGCTGTCGTCGCGCGAGACGGCGCAACTGTTCAGGATCATTCGCGCGTTGCGGGCCGAGGGGCGCGCGATCATCTACGTCACACACCGGATGGACGAAGTGTACGAGCTGTGCGACCGCGTGACGGTGTTTCGCGACGGTCGCCGCATCGACACGTTCGAGGCCGGCGCGGGACTCGATCGTGATCGGCTGATCAGTTGCATGGTGGGCCGCTCGATCGCCGACGTGTACGGCTATCGCTCGCGCGAACTCGGCGATGTGCAGTTCGACGTCAAAGGGCTGATGGGATTCGGCTTGCGCGAGCCGGCCTCGTTCGCGGCGCGCAAGGGCGAGATCGTCGGTTTCTTCGGGCTCGTCGGCGCGGGACGTTCCGAGTTGATGAAGCTCATCTACGGCGCGGCCAAGCCGACCGCCGGCGAGATCACGCTCAAGGGTCAACGCGTGCGCTTCGCCACGCCGCGCGATGCCGTGCGCGCAGGCGTCGCGCTATGTCCGGAAGACCGCAAGCAGGAAGGCATCGTCTCGATCGCGTCGGTATCGGACAACCTCAACATCAGCTGCCGCCGCCATTTCAGCCGCTTCAACATACTCAACGGCGGCAAGGAAGCGCAGACCACGAGAGAGTTCATCGGCAAGCTCGCCATCAAGACGCGCAACGGCGAGACGCCGATCGGCACGCTGTCCGGCGGCAATCAGCAGAAGGTGATTTTGTCGCGCTGGCTCGCCGAAGAGATCGACGTGTTCCTGATGGACGAACCCACACGCGGCATCGACGTCGGCGCGCGCAGCGAGATTTACGGGCTGCTGTATGGGCTCGCCGAAGCGGGCCGCACGGTCATCGTGGTGTCGAGCGATCTGGCCGAAGTGATCGGCGTGACCGATCGCGTAATCGTGATGAAGGAAGGCCGCATCGTCGGCGATCTGCCGAAGGCGCAGGCGACGCCGGACGCGTTGATCAAACTCGCGCTGCCGCGCTAACGCCACCTACTCGTTTGACTCAACGAAGCAACTGAATTGCGCCATTGAAACGGAATACACACCATGAACACACCTTCAACCGATTCCTCGACCCCAGCCGTCGCCTCAGCGGGCTTGAGCGCGCGCGCCGCGCGTACCTGGGACCTGATCAACAAGTCCGGCATCGTGATGGTGTTCGTCATTCTGTTCGCGGTCTTGTCGTTTACGGTCCCCGACTTTCTCAGCTCGCGCAATATCCAGGGCTTGCTGCTTTCCGTCACGCTGATCGGCTCGATCTCCGTCACGATGATGTTCGTGCTCGCGCTCGGCGAAGTGGATTTGTCGGTGGCGTCGATCGTCGCGTTTGCCGGCGTGGTGGCGTCCACGCTGATCACCTCGACGCATAGCGTGCTGCTCGGCGTCGCGGCCGGTGTGCTGGCGGGTGGCGCGGTCGGTCTGTTCAACGGCGTGCTGGTCGCGCGCTACAAGATCAACTCGCTGATCGTCACGCTCGCAATGATGGAAGTCGTGCGCGGCCTCGCGTTCATCACGTCGAACGGCGATGCCGTGATGATCTCCGAAGAACGTTTCTTCGATCTCGGCGGCGGCTCGTTTCTCGGCATTTCGTATCCGATCTGGAGCAACATCATCGGCTTCGTGCTGTTTGGCTTCCTGCTGAAGAAAACCGTGTTCGGCAAGAACGTGCTGGCCGTTGGCGGCAATAGCGAGGCGGCCGTGCTGGCGGGCTTGCCAGTGACGCGGATCAAGATCACGGTGTTCGTGTTGCAAGGCCTCGTGACCGGCTTCGCGGGCGTGATGCTGGCCTCGCGCATGAGTCTCGGCGATCCGAAGACTTCGGTCGGGCTCGAACTCGGCGTGATTTCCGCGTGCGTGCTCGGCGGTGTTTCGCTGACCGGCGGCGTCGCGACGATTTCAGGCGTGCTGGTCGGCGTGCTGATCATGGGTTCCGTGCAGGACGCGATGAGCCTGATGAACGTGCCGACCTTTTATCAGTACCTGATTCGTGGCGGGATTCTGCTGCTGGCGGTGCTGTTCGACCAGTTCCGTCGCAGCAAACGCGTGCACTGAAGTGGGTCCGGCCATGGGTTTGCCGCCCATGGCCGGCGACTTGTCATCGCTTAAGGGTTGTTCCTGCGCTTTGCGAGAAGGCGTGCTGCCGATGCGGATCGATAATCCGCATCGGTTTTTTTCTACCTGCCGTAACGCGCTGCGAACCTGAGGGCAATAGAAATCGGCAGGGCATTCAATGCCCTGCCGATTTTCAATCTGCGAGTTAATACTCCGGCTTGAATAGTCGGAGAATGAGGGCGCGCAAAAGCGCATTCCGGCCTGTTGCCGGAATGTCGCGGTTCAGTTTATTGCTTGATGAACCGGTCGTTTGCCCAGAGGCCTTGCGTATCGCTATTGGCGGAATTTACGAATTCGACATCGTGACCGACCACGCGCACGACCCGGAAATTCGCGTCCTCCGGCGTCGAAACGCATTGGAATCCGGAGAAGAATTCCTGCATTTTTTGCTGTTCACCGGCTTGCGCATGCTGGTCGGCGGCGTCGAGTTTATCTTTCGACAGGCAGCCGTACGCATTGGCCTTGAACTGGATCATTTGCTGCGGCTTGATCACGACGTCTTGCGCCTGAACAGTAGCGGCAGCCAAACCCGCGATGGCGAAAACCAGGGCGATTCGCGCTTTCATATACTTCCTCCGGTGCGGGTTGGAATATTCAGGTTAGCTATGTATTTAACTTTAAGGTCGAACCCGCAACTCGCACTTTAGAAGAACACGAGAGAACCACAAGCACATCTTGTGTGCGGTCGCAACAGCGGCGAATTGTCGCAGCACTCGCCGCACCTGCTTAAAGCTTGCGCAACGGCCTAGAGCAGCGGCATTGAAACAGATAACTAAAAGAGCACCGGGTCGCAGCGCTTTAATCCATCAAGGTTTGCGACACATATTCGCGTAAACGCGCAGCATCAATTAAGCGGCCTAATACAATTAACTGCCGCGTCTTGTGCAATGCACACAAAGTCCTTCTGCCGACTAAAGCGGCAATACGAAATAACGATGTACATGCAGAAGAGAAACAGTGCCAGGCGAGTTACCGTCGCTTTGGAATTTGACGGTACGCGCCTCGCGGTGGCGGAGACGCGTTCCGTCCAGTGTCGCAGTTGTGCTGGGGAATTCTTGCAACGTGCTGGTCCCAAGTAGCGCGCAATTGCAAAAATGCGCGGGCGAGCGAATAGCAAAGCCGGCGGCGCATGAACCAGCAGCGCAGGGCGTCGCGCCGCCACGCCTCGGTTATCGCGCTGTTATGAGCAGCGCGGCACGATGCGGGCATGTCCGGTGCTCTACAATGAAAACATGCTCCTGCGATCGGAGGCCACTGTGTTCGAACACTTGATACTGGGCGCTTTCCTGGTCGTTCCGCTGCTCATCGTCGCGTTTCTTTTCTCCGACGAATTGTGGCAGGAACACCGCCAACTCCACGATACGCAACCCATGCATTTGAGACATCGGCGTATCGACTGGCGGCATCCGCTGCGCCGTTCGCGCGGCCGTCTGTGAACCGCGCGCCCCACTGGATGCCGGCTACTTTTGCGTGCGGCACTGCGCGAAACGACCCGCCGATTTGAGACGGCTGGCCGCGGGACGCCACTACCGAGCGCCCAGAAAAAAAGCCTGCCGTTTCCGGCAGGCTAAAAAGTGATCCACACTCAATGCCTTGGACGTGCAAGGCAAATTGCAGTCTAGCGCGCGCCGTGCGCGCCGCTGGTTTCAAACGCTTTTACAGATGTTACGGTGCATGACCGCGGCCCGCGCGACCGGGATTCAGTCGGCGCGCCAGTGCGCGCGAATTCGTTGAGCGAAAGCCTCGAGCGTGGCTGTATCGGCGACGTCGCGCGCATGCAGCTTCAGCGGTTGCCCCGCCCATCGCGGGATCACGTGAAAATGCACGTGCGGCACGGTCTGTCCTGCCGCGGCGCCATTGAACTGACCGATGAACACGCCGTCGGGCCGCAAGGCCGCGCGCACCGCGATGGCGAGTTTCTGTGTCATGCGCATGGACGCCACCATCGCCGTGTCCGACAACTCGAAAATCTCGGCCACCGCTTCTTTTGGCACGACCAGCAGATGACCGTCGGCCTGCGGCATCAAGTCCATGAAGGCCAGAGCGGCGTCGTTTTCGGCCACTTTGATGCAAGGCAGTTCGCCACGCAGAATCCTCGCGAAGGGATTGCTGTCGTCATAGTTCATTGCGCTTCCTCTCCTGGTTGCAAGTCGATATCGGGTGCTGCATTGTCGCCGAGATTGTCCGCCCGATCGGCTACAGCACACGCGCGGCGCGTTTGATCGCCTGCGGCTTCGTCACGAAAGCTGCCTTTCGCGACGCAATAGTCGGCGCCCGCGTCGAGACCGGCGCGGCGGTCCTCTTCGCGATCCTTATACGACACGATCATCACCGGCAGCGCTTGCAGCTGCGGATCGCGCTTGATTAGCGTAACGGGTGCCGACGCAGGAACATCGTTTTACAGTAATGTTCCGTTACCACTTGCAGCATCTATTTCCGGCCGCGCCACTCACAATCTGTTCCATGCCTGAACGGCGGGAGCTCAATATGAAAAAGATCGCAGTGGCGTTGGTGATGGTTGGGAGTCTGAGCGTAGCGGGGCAAGCATCGGCTCATGGCAACGGTGGCGACGTGATCGGTGCGCTGATTGGCGGCGCCGTGCTCGGCGCAGTGGTGACCTCGGCGTTGAATCCGGCGCCGGTGGTGGCTTACCAGCAGCCGGTCTATGCGCAACCGATGTATCAGCCCGCGCCGGTCTATGCGGGACCGCCGCCGGGATATTGCTATGACCAGTACCAGCGCGCGTATGTCGCGTGCAGTGCGCCGCCGCCCGGACAGTACGGGTACGCGCAGCCTCAACCAGGCTGGTAATCAATCGCCGGAATGCGCGCACTCAATGCGCGCGGCAGAGAAAAAGGCCGTCGCAAATGCGACGGCCTTGTCATATGAAACGCTGCTCAGTGCTTCTGATGCAGCCATTCCGCATAGTGTGTGTCGAGCCAACGCTCGGACCGTGGCGGCTTGGTGTCGCGGTGATAGCGCGACACCGCCCAGATCGCAAGGCCGACCAACAGCATGACCGAAGGTCCCATCAGATAAGCGATCAATGACTCAGACATCGAAACCTCCGTATCGGCTTGCGTCCATCTTCAAGTTTAGGCGATGGAATCGGGGAAAGAACGACGGCGTGACGATGCGTATGCGACGAGGGCTCTGCGGCTGAAAATCCTCACCTTTGAAACCAGCTTCGATCAGCTAATTTCTTTTTCATTGCAGTAACTTGGATTCGAATTCACGGTGCCTGTGTACCATCAAACTCGACCGTTGTGAACGGTCGTCGGGGCTGCGCCGAGAGCCCGGCAATGTCTTCAAACCGCGTCGCCGGCAGCGTGCTGTCGCCCGGCGTCGATCTGTTCATCGACAAAGTCCGCCCAACGCTGAAGAAGCCGACGCTGTGCTGCGGCCTGATCTGCTTGCCCGAGGTTTTCCGCCGTGCGCGTCGTGTGCGGCGGCGGCGATACGTCGCCAGGCGCGTCGGTGCGGTGTGCGATCTCGCGCAAGTGCGTCGACGCAGTACGCCGGAAGTCGTGCAGCACGAAATGCTCGACCTCCAGCCCGAGTGCCTTGACGGCCTGGTTCAGCGTGCTCCTCGCGATAGGCCGATCGTCGCCTCTGATGCTCGGGAAGACAAATTTCCGGCTCGCCTTCGCGCTTCGAAGTTCGCGCAGCATCGAGACTGCCTGACGCGGGAGATAGACGACGCGATCGCGATCGGTATGGAGGCGCGCGGCGGGAATGGTCCACAGCGCGTTGTCCAGATCGAATTCGGCCCACGTCGATTCGACCAGCTCGGATTTCCGCACCATCGTCAGCACCAGCAGATGCAGCGCCAGCTTCAACGGCCGGCGGATGTTCGATGCGTCGATAGAGCGCAGCATGGTGCTGATCTCTTCGCCGGAGAGCACGCGGGTGCGGCTGTCGAAGGTCGCGATGGAGCGCGCCGGCACGACCTCCGCCGGATTGTGGATGGCGAGTTGCCGCGCCATCAGATACGCGTACAGGCGTTTGACCACGTTGCGCGTGTGCAGCGCCATTTTTGGCGAACCCCGGCTCTTGATCCGGTCACAGATCGCCACGATGTCGTCGGCGGTGACCGCGTTGATCGGCTTGCCGCCGATCGCGGGTAACACGTCCTTGTCGAGCGCGCGCCGGGTGGTGCGGCGATATTCGTCCGACTTGCCCGCCATGGCCGTCGCGAGATAGAGCTCGGCGGCTTCGCGCAGCACGTCCGCCTTGCTTTCGGCGCCGCGATCGCGCCGCGCGGTGGCGACCGGCGAGATGCCCTGCGCAACCAACTCCGCGTACTTCTGGGCCTTGGCTCGCGCGACTCGCAACGAGATCATCCGGTAGTCGCCGATCGTCGCGAGTGGCTGGCGCTTACCGTCCAATGAGTAGCGGAAGCGCCAGACCTTGGTGCCGGTGGTCATGACCTCGATCACAAGGCCGTTGCCGTCGGCGATGCAATAGCGGGTCGCGCGTGGTTCGAGCGCGCGGATCTGGGATTCGGTAAGGGGGACGGCGAGGCGGGGCATGCTCGGATCGCTGGTAGACGGATAGCGGCGATTCTAAACTTTTTGTGCCGGCTGTGTACCAAAGATTCGCGCGTTTTTGGGTCAACAAAGGTGATAAGAGGGCGCCGCGACGGACACTCAAGAATGGCTTAAAACCCCTTAAGATCATGGCCTTGTTGGAAATACGCACGCCATCGTTACTTGCCGATGCAGAACCTGCTGAAAATCACGCCGAGAAGGTCGTCCGAGCTGAATTCACCGGTGATCGAATTCAACTGATCCTGCGCAAGCCGCAACTCCTCGGCGAACAGATCCAGCGCTTGCGAGTTCTGATCGGCATGCGCCGCGGCCGTCGCCAGATGTTCTTCGGCGGCGCGCAACGCAATCAGATGCCGCTCACGCGCGAGGTACACGCTCTCCGCGCCCGCCTGCCAGCCCGCGATCCTCAGCAACTCGTCGCGCAGCAGCGCGACGCCGTCGCCCTGCTTTGCCGACAAGCGGACCTCGCTGAGATCGAGGTCCGCGTCGAGCGCCTGCGTCGCTGGCGCAATGCCGGTCAGATCGGTCTTGTTCATTACCCGTACCACCGGCACACCACCGGGAAAGCGCCTGGCGATCGCCTCGTCCTCGACCGTCAAGCCGGTGCGGGCATCGAGCAGATGCAACACCACGTCGGCGCGCTCGATCTCGCTCCAGGTGCGTGCAATGCCGATCTTCTCCACTTCGTCCTCGGTGTCGCGCAGGCCGGCCGTGTCGATCACATGCAATGGAATGCCTTCGATCTGGATGGTCTGGGCGACCTTGTCGCGCGTGGTGCCGGCGATCGGCGTGACGATCGCCAGCTCCGCGCCGGCCAGCGCGTTCAGCAGTGACGACTTGCCGACGTTCGGCTGGCCCGCCAGCACCACCGACAAGCCTTCGCGCAACAGCGCTCCTTGCCGCGCTTCGCTCAACACATGCGCGAGACGCTCGCGAATGCGCGCGAGCTTGCCGCGCGCATCGGCCGCTTCGAGGAAGTCGATTTCCTCCTCCGGGAAGTCGAGCGTCGCTTCGACCAGCATGCGCAGCGTAATCACATCTTCGACCAGCGCGTGGATGTCGCGCGAAAACGCGCCGTCGAGCGAGCGGCCCGCAGAACGCGCGGCGGCCTCGGTGCTGGCCTCGATCAGATCGGCGACGGCTTCCGCTTGCGCCAGGTCCAGCTTGTCGTTCAAAAATGCGCGGCGCGTGAATTCGCCCGGTTCGGCGAGGCGCAGACCGACCGCGCGGCCGGCGTCGATGCAACGCTGCAGCAGCAGTTGCAGGACGACTGGACCGCCGTGGCCTTGCAGTTCGAGCACATGCTCGCCGGTGTACGAGTGCGGTGCCGGAAAGTACAGCGCGATACCGCGGTCGAGTGCGTTGCCGCTGTCGTCGAGGAACGGGACGTAGCTCGCGTGGCGCGGCGCGAGTGTCTGGCCGGTGAGCGCGTGCATCATCGGCTGGGCCGCCGCCTCCGCCGCGCGGCCGAACGAAATCCGCACGACGCCAATACCCCCCCGGCCGGGCGCGGTTGCAATGGCGACGATGGGATCGGAATCGGTGGTGAGCATGGGGAGCGTGACAAAAAACGGCGGGAAGGGCGGGACAGCGTAAGCCGGCGCGACGCGACGCATTGTAACGCGGGCGCCTGGGGCGACCGCGCTGCGTCGCCGGCGAGCGGGCCGGTTGTCGCTTTATCCAGACAATTCTGATTTATCTCAAATAAGCTACGATTACTACTGCCGCTATCTCAGAGAAATTAGGACGATTTGAGACACGCGAAGCGCCAGAAAGGCCGTCCGATAAAGAAAAGATCACAACGGTCGAATTTCGCGAAAGGCTTGGCCCGACGCGCACCGCAAGCTAAAACTATCTCAAATACGCTAAGACGAAGCTTGCCTGGTTGTCAACTGGTTGGATTCTGAATTGCACAATCTGGCCCATGCCAACCGACAAAGAAAAAGCTGCCTTCGCCAAGAGGTTGAGGGATCTGCTCGAGCCGCTCAAGATTCGCGGCGGGACCAAGCTCGCCGAGCAGTTCAACCTCCGGTATCACGGCGAGCGTTCTGTTACGCCGCAAACCGCGCACAAGTGGCTCGCGGGCACGACGATTCCGAAACCTGACAAACTGCGCACGCTGGCCGAATGGTTGAACGTCAAGGAGCATTGGCTGCACTACGGACCGCCGCCGGGTTCAGGCAACAGGCCGTTGGCGCGCGGCGAAAAGTACCCGCCCACGCCGGAAACGATTGAACTCGCTTCGAAGATTGCGTCGCTGACGCCAAAAGACCGCAACCTGGTCGAAGAGATGATCGTGCGCTTTTACGGCGAGGACACCGAAGAATAACCAGGCCGTCGTCTCGATTTCGAGCGCCCATGAAAAAACCGCCCGGTTCGCACCGGGCGGTTTTTTTGATGCGCTGTGGGCCAGCGCCGGCTTGCATCAGCCATCCGGGCCGGCGAGATGCCGGCCGCGTCAAACAGGACGTCAGGCTGGCTTGACCTTCGACTTGCCCATCATGCGCGTGATGTAGTACTGCTGCGCGATCGACAGCACATTGTTCACGACGTAGTACAGCACGAGACCTGCCGGGAAGAAGAAGAACATGACCGAGAATGCGATCGGCATGAACATCATCATCTTGGCTTGAACCGGGTCCGGCGGCGTCGGGTTCAGCCTGGTCTGCAGGAACATCGAGACAGCCATCAGGACCGGCAGAATGAAGTACGGGTCCTGCTGCGACAAATCCTGAATCCACAGAATCCACGGCGCGCCGCGCATTTCCACCGACGACAGCAACACCCAGTACAGCGAGATGAACACCGGGATCTGAATCACGACCGGCAGACAGCCGCCGAACGGATTGACCTTCTCGGTCTTGTACAGCTCCATCAGCGCCGCGTTCATCTTTTGCGGATCGCCCTTGAAGCGTTCGCGCAGCGCCTGCATGCGCGGTGTGATCGCCTTCATGCGCGCCATCGACTTGTAGCTCGCAGCCGACAGCGGGAAGAACACAGCCTTGATC
This sequence comes from Paraburkholderia ribeironis, assembly GCF_900019265.1. GTDB lineage: Bacteria > Pseudomonadota > Gammaproteobacteria > Burkholderiales > Burkholderiaceae > Paraburkholderia > Paraburkholderia ribeironis. The sequence goes on along the minus strand of NZ_CYGX02000034.1, from coordinate 49,564 downwards.
AGCAGCGTGAGCAGCACGATCGACCAGCCCCAGTTGCCGACGTAGCTATGAATCTTCGACAGCAGCCAGAACAGCGGCTTCGCGATGATCGTGACCCAGCCATAGTCCTTCACCAGTTCCAGACCCGGCGCGATGCCTTCGAGCATGCGCTCTTCTTCCGGACCGGCGAACAGACGCGCCGACACGCTGATCGTCTGGCCCGGCTCGATGGTCGGCAGCGGCTGCTTCACGCCGATGCGATAGAGCGACGGATCGATCTTCTCGACGTAGATGTCGCGCTTCGCGCCCTCCTGCGGAATCCAGGCCGACGCGAAGTAATGCTGGACCATCGCGATCCAGCCGTCCTTGGCCGTGGTCGCGTAATCCTGCTTGTTCTTGTCGATGTCGCCGAACGTCATCTTCTGGAAGTGATGCTCGTCCGTGTAGACAGCCGGTCCGATGAACGTGTGCGAGAAGCGCGGCGTTTCCACCGCCTGGTCGTCACGCACCAGTTCCATATACACCTGCGGCGTCACCGGCGCGGTGCCGACATTCTGGATCTTCGTGTCGACGCCGATCACATAGCTGCCGCGCGTGAACGTGTAGGTCTTGATGACCTTCACGCCACCTTTTTCCGCCGACTCGAAGCTGAGCTGGAACGATTTCTCGTCGCCTTTCAGTTCGGTCTGCTGGTTCGGCATCAGCGTGAAGATGTCGTTGTGGTTCGGGAAATCGCCGCCGAGCAGGCCCGTGCGAGCCAGATACGTGTGATTGTCGGTGCGATCGAACAGCGTGATGACGTGCTCCGGCTCCTTGCCCTCGACTTGCTTGATGAGCGACAGGCGCGACACGGTGCCGCCGCGAGTATCGATCTCACCGCTATAGACGTCGGTGGAGAACTTCACGAGTTGCGATTGCGCCGCCGGCGCATTGCCGGGCGCGGTGGCGTGGGTGGCCGGCAATTCGGCCGGCTGGGTTCCCGACGTCGTGGTTCCCGGTGCGGCGCTACCGACGGTCTTGGTCGGCGTGGCGCTCGGGAAAAACATCGACGGGCGTCCGTGGTCGCGTTGCCAGTTGTCGAACAGCATGACCGCTGACATGAAAAAGATGACCCATAGGACGGTGCGTTTGATATCCATGCGTTGTCTCAGTGTCGATGGAATGGCGCGTCAGCGCTTTTCAGAAGTGGGAGGCGGGACGAGATCGATGCCGCCCGCGGAAAACGGGTGACAGCGGCAAATACGCCTGGCGGCGAGATAAGTCCCGCGCGCGGCGCCATGATACTGGATTGCTTCGCGCGCGTAGTCGGAGCAGGAAGGATAAAAGCGGCACCGGTCGCCGAGCATGGGGCTCACGGCAACCTTGTAAAAACGCAATAGAGCGATGAGTACCGTTTGCATGGCTGGTGCGGCCGGACTGCGCCGCGCAACGTGGAACACCGGCGACCCCGCGCAGAACGGCTGCCGGAGCGGCCGGAACTGTGGTGCGGGCGGTCATCTGTGCGTCAATCCGTCCTGGGCGTTTCCGCGGGCGGCGCCCCGCGACGGACAATTTCGCGCGCTGCCTTGTCGAGCAGCGCTTCTATTTCGCTGCGGCACAGCGCCTTCAACGGCGGCGACGAGGCGCTCGGCAAAGCCTTCTTGTCAAAGCGCGAGTGCAAACGCAGCAGCACATCCCAACCGCCGAATTCCGCGCGACGCAGCCGGAACGCTTCACGCGCGATTCGACGTACCAGATTACGCGTGGCCGCCCGCGGCGCATACTTCTTGCCGATTACGAGGCCGAGGCGAGCTTCGTTGCCGGTGGGCCGGCCGTACACCACGAAGTGCGCGGTGCGACGCCACGGGCGCAAACGAAAAACGGATGAAAATTCATCCGTTTTCAGCAGCCTTGCGGCTTTGGGGAAGGCGGCTTGCGCTGGCAACGGAATCGAGCCCGGTTGCTGCGCCCCAGCCGCTCCCGCTTCGCCGCGGGCTTCGGTCACAGCGCGCAATCCGCTCGCCTTAGATGGCGAGGCGCTTGCGGCCCTTCGCGCGACGTGCGTTGATGACCTTGCGGCCGCCAGCAGTCTTCATACGAACGCGAAAGCCGTGGGTGCGCTTGCGACGGGTAACGGAAGGTTGGTAAGTACGTTTCATGTTGCTCTCACTAGATCGAAAAAAAACCGCGCGATCATCGCTGAAAGCGCAATGGCCGGAGGTTTACTGAATTGGTTTTCGCGGAACCCGCTATTTAAACCGCTTTTCCGTTGGCCGTCAATAGCTTAGCCAGGTTCAGCGGCGGGCCGGGCCCGCTGCCCCAGCTGATCGGTCCCTGTGGATAACTCCCTTGCGGGTCCGTTTTGGCGTTAGAATCTCGCCTTACTTCCCAAAAATGCTGCACGCCGCTCCGGCTCGTTTGTCCCGCAAATGCTTGTGGAACGAGCGCCTGGGGCCGTTCCGCCTAGCTGCTCAGGGCCTTGTTGCGTGCGCGCGACGGGGGCAGCTGCGAACGCCGTGCACACCATAACGACAGCAACTCGATGAACGATTTCTGGCAACACTGTTCCGCACTGCTGGAGCGTGAGCTTACGCCCCAGCAGTACGTGACGTGGATCAAACCGTTGGCCCCGGTCGCCTTCGACGCCGCTGCGAACACATTGAGCATCGCCGCGCCGAACCGCTTCAAGCTCGACTGGGTCAAGAGCCAGTTCTCGGGCCGTATCGCGGATATGGCCCGCGATTTCTGGCACGCCCCGATCGATGTGCAATTCGTGCTGGACCCGAAAGCAGGTATGCGCGCCCCCGCGGCGGCATCGCCGGCGCCCGCGCGTGCGGCTTCGGCCGCGCCGATGGGCGGCAATACGGGTGGCGCGGCCGCGGTGGACGCGGCCGTCGGCGCCGTGCAGGCCGCGCAAACGGCGCGCGCAACCCACGCAATGGCTACGCAGAACGCGAGCGCACGTGCCGCCGCCGAAGACGCCGCCGACCTTGATCTGCCCAGCCTCGACGCGAACGAAGCCGCGGCTGCGCGCCGCACCTGGCGTCCGGGCCAGAGCGCCGGCTCGACCGGCAATGGCGAAAGCGACTCGATGTACGAGCGCTCGAAGCTGAACCCGGTGCTCACATTCGACAACTTCGTGACCGGTAAGGCCAACCAGCTCGCACGCGCCGCGGCGATTCAGGTCGCCGACAATCCGGGCATCTCGTACAACCCGCTGTTCCTGTATGGCGGCGTGGGTCTGGGCAAGACTCACCTGATCCACGCGATCGGCAACCAGCTTCTGATGGACAAGGCCGGCGCGCGGATCCGCTACATCCACGCGGAACAGTATGTGTCCGACGTGGTGAAGGCCTACCAGCGCAAGGCGTTCGACGATTTCAAGCGCTACTACCACTCCCTCGACCTGCTGCTGATCGACGATATTCAGTTCTTTTCCGGCAAGTCGCGCACCCAGGAGGAATTCTTCTACGCGTTCGAGGCGCTGGTCGCGAACAAGGCGCAGGTGATCATCACCAGCGACACGTATCCAAAGGAAATCTCCGGCATCGATGACCGCCTGATCTCGCGCTTCGACTCCGGCCTGACCGTTGCGATCGAGCCGCCCGAGCTGGAGATGCGCGTCGCGATCCTGATGCGCAAGGCGCAATCGGAATTCGTGAGCCTCAACGAAGACGTCGCGTTCTTCGTCGCCAAGCATTTGCGCTCGAACGTGCGTGAGCTGGAAGGCGCGCTGCGCAAGATCCTCGCGTATTCGAAGTTCCACGGCCGCGAAATCACGATCGAACTGACCAAAGAAGCGCTGAAAGACCTGTTGACGGTGCAGAACCGGCAGATTTCGGTGGAAAACATCCAGAAGACCGTGGCTGACTTCTACAGCATCAAGGTCGCGGACATGTATTCGAAGAAGCGGCCGGCCAATATTGCACGGCCGCGGCAGATCGCGATGTATCTGGCCAAGGAGCTGACGCAGAAAAGCCTGCCGGAAATCGGCGAGCTGTTTGGCGGGCGCGACCATACCACGGTGCTGCACGCGGTGCGCAAAATCGCCGACGAGCGCAGCAAGGACGCGCAACTGAACCACGAATTGCACGTGCTGGAGCAGACGCTGAAGGGCTGAGCGGCCCGGATGGAAAAATCGACCTGTTTATTTCCAAACTCGCCCCCATTTTAGTGAGGCGGTTCCGTTTTCAGGCACAATACAGGTTTAACCGCCCGGCGGCCGCGGGCGGATTTCACGCCATGTCGGGCGCTGCGTGGCGCCGGCGGGGAGCCAGGGCGGCATGCTGTAAAGCTTGCCTGGCAAGGCGCGCAGGCCGTTATATCAACGAAGGAACCCTATGCAACTGGTCAAGACCGAACGCGATAACCTCCTCAGGCCGCTGCAAACCGTGAGCGGCATCGTCGAACGCCGCCATACGTTGCCGATCCTCGCCAATTTGCTGATTACCAAGAACGGCCCGAACGTGTCGTTCCTGTCGACCGACCTCGAGTTGCAGATCACCACACGCGCAGATTTCGGCGTGGGCGGCGATTCGGTGGCGACCACGGTGGCGGCACGCAAGCTCCTCGACATTCTGCGCGCAATGCCCGACGGGCAGGTCACGCTCACGCTGAACGACAAGCGTCTGACGGTGCAATCGGGCAAGAGCCGCTTTGCACTGCAAACCCTCGCCGCGGACGAATTCCCGACGGTCGCGCAAGCCAAAGACTACGGCGCGAGTCTCGTGGTTCCCCAGAAGACGTTCCGCCAGTTGCTCGGCATGGTCCATTTTTCGATGGCCCAGCAGGACATCCGCTACTACCTGAACGGCATGCTGCTGGTGGTGGACGGCGACCAGCTGATGGCGGTGGCAACCGACGGCCACCGTCTGGCGTTTTCGTCGATGAAGATCGAAGGCTCGTTCTCGCGTCAGGAAGTGATCATTCCGCGCAAGACGATTCTGGAACTGCAGCGTCTGCTGGAAGACATCGACGACACGCTGCAGATCGACATCGCGCAAACGCAGGTGAAATTCATGTTCGGCCAGGTCGAACTGGTGTCGAAGCTGGTGGAAGGCAAATTCCCCGACTTCCAGCGCGTGATTCCGAAGTCGCACAAGAATCAATTCCTGATTGGCCGCGAAGAACTGCAGCGCTCGCTGCAACGCGCGGCGATTCTGACGTCGGATAAGTTCAAGGGCGTGCGCTGCATCATCGAGCCGGGCCAGTTGAAGATCATGTCAACCAACGCCGATCAGGAAGAGGCGCAGGAAGAACTGGAAATCGCGTATAGCGGCGACAACGTCGATATCGGGTTCAACGTCACGTATCTGCTCGACGTGCTGGCGAACCTGAAGGTCGACATGTTGCAAGTGAGCCTTGGCGACGCCAGCTCCAGCGCGTTGATCACGATTCCCGAGAACGATGAATTCAAATACGTGGTGATGCCGATGCGCATCTGATGCGTCCAACACCAAGAACACACCAAGGGGCGCAGCGCCCCTTTGGCGTTTTTATGGCGATTTGAAAAGTCCCGAGCAGCAACCTTGCAGTAACGCAGAACCGGAAAAAATCCATGACTGAAACGAACAATACGCAGCCCGACAACAGCTACGGCGCCTCGTCCATTCAGATCCTCGAAGGTCTGGAGGCTGTGCGCAAGCGGCCGGGAATGTACATCGGGGATACATCGGATGGCACCGGTTTGCACCACCTCGTGTTCGAGGTGCTCGACAACTCGATCGACGAAGCACTGGCCGGGCACTGCAACGACATCCAGGTGATCATTCACGCGGACAACTCCATTTCGATCACCGACAACGGCCGCGGTGTGCCGACCGGTCTGAAGATGGACGACAAGCACGATCCGAAGCGCAGCGCCGCTGAAATCGTCATGACCGAACTGCACGCCGGCGGCAAGTTCGATCAGAACAGCTACAAGGTGTCGGGCGGCCTGCATGGCGTGGGCGTGTCGTGCGTGAATGCGCTGTCGGCGTGGCTGCGCCTGACAGTACGCCGCGACGGCAAGAAACACTTCATGGAATTCCACCGTGGCGTGCCGCAGAATCGCGTGATCGAAGAGATCGGCGGGGTGGCCGTGTCGCCGATTCCGGTGATTGGCGATACCGAGAATCGCGGCACTGAAGTGCATTTCATGGCCGATGAGACGATCTTCGGCAATGTCGAATACCACTACGACATTCTGGCCAAGCGCATTCGCGAATTGTCGTTCCTGAATAACGGCGTGCGGATCCGTCTGACCGACCAGCGCTCGGGTAAGGAAGACGATTTCGCGTTCGTCGGCGGCGTGAAGGGTTTTGTCGAGTACATCAACAAGACCAAGAGCGTGCTGCACCCGACCATTTTCCACGTGAACGGCGAGAAGGACGGTGTCGGTGTGGAAGTGGCGATGCAGTGGAACGACAGCTACAACGAAAACGTGCTGTGCTTCACCAACAACATTCCGCAGCGCGACGGCGGCACGCACCTGACCGGCCTGCGTGCGGCGATGACGCGCGTGTTGAACAAGTACATTGCCGATCACGAAGTCGCGAAGAAAGCGAAGGTCGAAACGTCCGGCGACGACATGCGCGAAGGGCTTTCGTGCGTGTTGTCGGTGAAGGTGCCGGAGCCGAAGTTCAGCGCGCAGACCAAGGACAAGCTGGTGTCGTCGGAAGTGCGCGCGCCGGTGGAAGATGTGGTTGCGAAGGCGCTCGAAGAATTCTTGCTGGAAACGCCGAACGACGCGAAGATCATTTGCGGCAAGATTGTCGATGCGGCTCGCGCCCGCGATGCGGCGCGCAAGGCACGCGAGATGACGCGTCGTAAAGGCGTGCTCGACGGCGTCGGCTTGCCCGGCAAGCTGGCGGATTGCCAGGAGAAGGACCCGGCGAAGTCGGAGATTTATATCGTCGAGGGTGACTCGGCGGGCGGCTCGGCGAAGCAGGGGCGTGACCGCAAGTTTCAGGCGATCCTGCCGCTGCGCGGCAAGGTGCTCAACGTGGAGAAGGCGCGCTATGACAAGCTGCTTTCTTCGGAACAGATCGTGACGCTGATTACCGCGCTGGGTTGCGGCATCGGCAAGGAAGACTACAACCTCGATAAGCTGCGTTATCACCGGATCATTATCATGACCGATGCTGACGTGGACGGCGCGCACATTCGGACGCTGTTGCTGACGTTCTTCTATCGGCAGATGCCGGAGATGATCGAGCGTGGTTATATCTATATCGCGCAGCCGCCTTTGTACAAGATCAAGGCAGGTAAGGATGAGCGATATCTGAAGGACGAGTCCGAGGTCAACGCGCACATCCTGAAGCTTGCGCTGCAGGGGTCTGAGCTGGTGTCTTCGGAAAACGCTACGCCGATTAGCGGCGACGCGTTGGGTGAATTGGCTCGGGCTTATTTGCTGGCTCAAGCCGTGGTCGATCGTCTGAGCCGGCTGTATGACGCGGGGACGCTCGAGGCGGTCATGGATGGCGTTGTGATCGACCTTTCGAGCGAGCAGGCCGCCGAGGCTTCGGCTAATGCGCTCGAGGCGAAGCTGCGGGATGACGCGTTGAAGCCCGAGGTGAAGGTCACAGCGATGTATGACCCGGTGCGTGAGCTGCGCTCACTGCGCATTGCGCGGACGCATCACGGTAATCAGAAGATCTCCGTGCTCGATGAAGAGTTCCAGTTGACTGCGGATTATCAGCAGCTCGTCAACACCGCTAATACGTTCAAGGGGTTGATTGGCGTTGGGGCGGTGATCAAGCGCGGTGAGCGGAGCATGGCTGTCAGTGACTTCAAGAATGCGATGAAGTGGTTGCTGGCCGATGCCGAACGCAACGTTTCCAAGCAGCGTTATAAAGGCCTCGGTGAGATGAATCCCGAGCAGCTGTGGGAGACGACGATGGATCCGGCAGTACGTCGTTTGCTTCGTGTGCAGATCGAGGATGCTATTGCGGCTGATGGGATCTTTACGACGCTGATGGGGGATGATGTGGAGCCGCGTCGGGCTTTCATCGAGTCGAATGCGTTGCGGGCGGGGAATATTGATGTTTGATTTGTTGTCGATACCACAGAAAGTGAAAACTGTGCCCAGTAAATGAAAAATTGCTGCCACAGATAGTAGAAAGATCCGACAGGATCGGATCACGGAAGCGCCCGGCTTGTCCGGGCGATTTTTTTGACGGATGGTAATGTTCTGTAGCGGTACAGAATTGGTGAGACTCGGTTACGTTTCGCGAGACTGAAGAAAACGGAATGTGGAGACTGCGAGGTCAGGAACGTACCAAGCCACGGTATCGACCGGTGAGCTTTGTTCGCTGCACCGTTCTGGTTTGATGACCAGTTTGCTCGCGGTACGGCTGAAGTGCAGCAAGCACAAGCTGGTTGTCATGCGTCGGATCGTGTCTAGCGGAAGGGAGTTGGTCCGTTTTTTCCCCATAGCTGCGAGCTCTTTGTATTCGGGCAAAAACGCGCCACTGCCCGCCGAGTGAGGCGTGGGCGCATGAGCTTGCTCATACCACGAGATCATTTGGCACGGTAGTAATTGAAGCGCCTGTCGTTCGACCGCCTGCCAACCACGGTCAACCTTGAGTGACCGCTTTCGAATTTCCTGAAAGTCAGCTCAGGGTCATGAGCTATCGCATCGGACTTCGCTCGACTAGCATGCCGCTTCATCCATCGTCTCACGCGATTACCCAGATGACGGCCCCGCTCGCTAAGCGACCGTTCGTTTGACGAGAATTTGTTCTCCCTCATTTGCCACTGTCGATACTCATTTATAACGTGTATGTGGGACGGTGGTGGCTATGAATCGACAACGGCGCGCAATCGTCTGAATTTGCGTGGAAATCGTGGTACGTGTTTGCGGGCTCCAGAAGCCCGTTATATGAATATTCGTCTACATTCGGAAGATATACGACGGCGTTCTCTATCGAACGAGCGCGGCAACACGATTGCTCACCGGGAAGGGCAAGCCGGTGGAGGTCAACCCGAACCTGGCAGCGTGGTTGTTGGCGAGTGAAGGGAGGCACCAGTTCTTGTGCGTCAGTGACACGTTCGACGGCCTTGGGTAGAAGCGGTAGCTATCAAAATGTCCGGTATGCATATTTGTTATCGCTGTCTTCACCCAGGCGCCTGTACTTTGCTTTGGACGACATGCGTTACTACAAGAAACACCGATGACCTTGGCACACTACTTTGTGTCCCAAAGGGTGTGCCAAAAACCGACGGTCTATAGGGTAACCTGCTCGAATTGCCCCTTACCGGAGAAATTGAAGGGGACCTTGAATGCGGCTCCCCCCCTGATACCATCCGACTGCTCAATGATCCGCGGCCACCAGCGCACGAGATTGTGTGCCTTGTCCCAGAAGGTGTGATTTGCCCATCCCTTATCGAGAAAGAAGACAATCAGTCCAGCTCGACGCAGCGCTTCACGTTCCAGTCCCTTGTTTAGCTTGTCGTGGGTGATTACTGACCAGCCACCTTCTTGGGACAGGGACTCGATCCAGTCTGAGTCAGCGGTGTCCTGGGGAAATTTCTCCCTCAGGTGGATTACGGAACGATCCGAGGGTTCCGAAAGGGCGTGGAGTGCCTTTGCTAGAGCTGGCGGGAGATTGTTGTCGACAAAGAATTTCACGCGGCCAGGCTTTCTTCGAAGGCAACGGCCGCGTCGACTGCGGCAACAGGCACCTCGTAGAGCTTCGCGACGAAATTCTTGTTGCCCTCCGCGATAAACGCGTCGTACAGGATCGATGTTCTGACAGCGCCGTTCGTGACGATGGGCTTGCCAAAGGCGATTGACGGATCTAACACAATCGCCTTGCTTCGTGAAGACGGGTACCAGCGAGCTGCGACTTGATCCTCGCCAAACTCGATGCCACGGTATAGCGACGGCTCAATGATTTTCCGGAAGGCATACTGCTGTTTCACCAGATCCAGCAGCTCAGTCTCACCGGTTTCTTCCATAGCCGACGTGAAAATCGTCCGGCCATCGGTACGGAACTGGCGCGATGTGAATGGATAGTCCGTTTCGAAAAGTTCACGGGCGCGCTGGCTGGCGAGGCGTATTGCCTGCAGGCTGACACCATGCTTGCGAAACGCGTGCACGAACCGTACTTCGAGGAGGTCGTGGAAACTGATGCCGTCAAGAGAGTCGTCGGCAAGCTCCGTTTCCCAGAGAGGGGCAACGGAAACTGGGATGTGCTTCTTGTCCCGGTAGGAATAGCCGTCCAACCAGCGGCGGAGATCCCGGAGGGGAATCTTCGTCAGCTGGGCCGCCTCATGAAAGGTGTACAGGCCGATACCAGTAAGCTGCATATACCCCTCCCTATAGAAAGTTGACCCGCCGAGAAGCTCTCGGTACCCGAAAGACACTCGATTCTACCGAAATTCGGCCGCGGCCCCATTTAGGCTACCCATGCATGTTGCTATCCACGATGACGCGGTGACGATGGCATCACAGGCAGGTGTCACGATTGCGCAACGCGACACGTTTGAGCCCAGCCCGAGGTCGCGCGCCATGTAGCGGACCGCATAAAAACAGACGAGGCCTAACATGCACAATGAAAGCGCAGACGTTTCGAGAGATTGCGGCTTCGGCGCAGACGCCATCAGTTGCCTGGTACGCGCTCACAACCTTGCGTCGCAAAGAACGCACCGCACGCTGCTGTATGCCGCGCTTGAACTCCGATTCGGAATTGAGGCACGGCTTCACGAATTCAGAGATGCAAACAAAGTTCAGGGCTATTTTTGATGCCCAAAACCCCTGACGGGTTTCGTGGACGGTGACCCGCTGGCGGATGCGATCACAGGGATCCTCGCGTGGAACAAGCCGGCGACGGCATCGAGTTCAGTGGGCGCGTACGCGATCAACGACAGCAGCCTTACAGCAAACAATGACAAAGACGTGGTCGTTCAGCCCGCAGGCAATTCCACGGCATTGACCGCCAATCCGGCCAGAATCAACCTGATCTACTTGCCGCCATCAACCCGCACCATTGCTCCTAACCCAAGGCCGCAACTCAAAGCGTCATCCCTCCCGATACCTCGATACGCTGACCATTCACCCAGCGATGGTCCTCGGACAACAGCGAGGCAATCATCGGGCCGACATCTTCGGGCAGACCGGCGCGGCCCAGCGGTGTCATGCTTGCGACCATCTTGTTGATGTCCGGGTCGTCGCGCACGATGCCGCCGCTGAAATCGGTGGCGATAGCGCCAGGCGCTACAACATTGACCGTAATGCCGCGCGGCCCGAATTCCCTGGCCATGTATCTGGTCAGGGTTTCGACTGCGGCCTTCAACTATCCATAGGCCGAGCGGTTGGGCAGAGTCCTTTGGGTCAACGCCGACGAGACATTGACAATCCGGCCGCCGTCATTGATCACCGGCAACAGCTTCTGCGTAAGGAAGAACACGCCCTTGAAGTGGACGTTATAGAGTTGATCGAGGTCCGCCTCGGTCGTGTCCTCAAAGCTCTTGTTGCAGGACGTGCCTGCGTTATTCACGAGAAAATCGAACCGGTTGGCCCCGAGTTCGAGAAGCGCTTTGCGCACCCGTTCGAGGAATCCGTCGAAGGAGCCGACATCGCCGGTGTCGAGCTGCAACGCCACTGCCTCGCACCCGGCCTGCCCGACGAGATCGACAACCTGTGCTGCCTTGTCGGCATGCGTACGGTAGGTGAAGATCGAGTTGACCCCACGCCTGGCGAGGCTGAGCACCGTGCTGCGGCCGAGCCCGCGGCTACCCCCGGTAACGATTGCGATCCTGGGATTGGCAGTCAAATCGGTTTTAGTTGGCATCACTAAACTCTCTCGGTTATTCATGCAGGGCAGCACCAGCGCTTCCCAGTTGATCAAGCTCTACCACCACATCGTCCGACAAACCGAGCGCCGCTGCCGCAAGGTTCTCGCGCAGGTGCGCAACGGATGACGTGCCCGGAATCAGCAGCACGTTCGGCGCGCGGCGTAGCAGCCAGGCAAGTGCGACCTGCATGGGCGTCGAACCGACGCGGGCGGCAATCTCGGACAGGGTGGAAGACTGCAGCGGCGTGAAACCGCCCAACGGGAAGAACGGCACGTAGGCAATGCCGTTGCGGGCGAGATCATCGATCAAGGCGTCGTCGGCGCGATGCACGATGTTGTAGTGGTTCTGCACACAGACGATCTCGCAGATGCGCCGCCCTTCCGCAATCTGCGTGGGCGTCACGTTGCTCAGGCCGACATGGCGCACGAGCCCTTGGTGCTGCAGTTTGGCCAGCACACTCAGCGGCGCTTCGATCGATCCCTCCGCGGGTCCGTGCACGTCGAACATGACGCGCAAATTGACCACGTCCAACCTGTCGAGTCCAAGGTTGCGCAGGTTGTCGTGCACCGCCCGGGTCAGATCTTCAGGTGAGAACGCGGGCAGCCATGAGGCATCGTCACCGCGCCGCGCACCGAGCTTGGTCACGATGACAAGATCGTCGCGATACGGATGCAGCGCCTCGCGAATCAATTGATTGGTCACGTGCGGACCATAGAAGTCGCTGGTATCGATGTGATTGACGCCGGATTCGACGGCCTCGCGTAGTACCGCCAGCGCCGCGTCGCGATCCCTTGGCGGCCCGAATACGCCGGGGCCCGCGAGCTGCATCGCCCCATAGCCGAGCCGGTTGACCGTGAAATCGCCGAGCTTGAATGTGCCGGATGATTGAATGTTGGACATACCGTTCTCCTTGCAGTGGATGACTAGAGCTTAAAACTTGAGTCATTGGACGATAAGCCTTCATAATCCGTACAGGCTGTACGAGGATGCGCACAATGCAGATCGATCTGTCGGATTTGAACGCTTTTGTTGCGGTAGCGCGTGCGAGGGGCTTCCGGGATGGTGCTCGCGCCACCGGCTCCAGCGCGTCTGGACTGAGCGAGGCGGTCCGCCGGTTGGAAGCCCGGCTCGGCGTAAGACTGCTGCACCGTACGACGCGTAGCGTGGTGCCCACCGAGGCGGGCGAGCGCCTGCTCGAACGTCTTCGCCCCGCCTTGAGCGAAGTGGAAGCGGCACTCGACGTGGTCAATACCTTCCGCGACAGGCCGGCAGGCACGCTCCGGCTCAATGTGCCGCTCAGTGCAGCGCGTCTGATCCTTCCCGCCATCGTTCCCGGGTTTCTCGCCGCCTATCCCGAGATTCAGCTGGAAGTCATCGCCGAGGAGAGTTTTGTCGATGTGCTGGCGGCCGGGTGCGATGCGGGCATCCGCTACGGCGAGCGGCTTGAGCAAGACATGATCGCCGTGCCGATCGGTCCTCGTATTCAGCGCTTCGCGACCGCCGCCTCGCCGGCCTACCTCGAGCGTCACGGGCGGCCGGCGCATCCGCGAGAACTACTCGGCCACGCGTGCTTTCGCGGGCGTTTTGCGAGTGGGGCGATGCCGCCCTGGGAATACGAGCGCGATGGCGAGGTCGTGTGCGTCGATCCCACCGGTCCCCTGGTGGTTCAGGTCGGCGGGGCCGTCGATCTCGTCGTCGATGCGGCCATTGCAGGCACGGGGCTGGTCTGCCTCTTCGAAGACTGGTTGCGCCCGCATTTCGAAAGCGGCGCCCTCGAACCCGTTCTCGAAGACTGGTGGCCGTCGTTCCCGGGACCATTCCTCTACTATTCAGGGCGGCGCCTGGTGCCTGCGCCTCTGCGTGCGTTTGTCGACTTCATCAAGGCGCGCTGAGACGCACGGCAGTGAAAATGTCGCTGACATCTACCCTCCCGCTCCCCCCGAACTCCGAAACAACTGCACCACCACTCCCCGCAACCAACGATTTCCCGCTTCCTGGTGATATCTCGCGTGCCAATGCTGGCGAACGGCAAAGCCTTCCACTGGAACCGGGCAGGCATGGACGACCAGATCGTTTACCTTGGCCAGGGTCTCGCCAATGTGTCGCGGCAGCGTGGCAATCAGGTCGGTGCTTTTGATGATTGCCCCCAAGCCGAGGAAACCCGGCAACTCCAGCACCACGTCCCTCTCGATGTGCTCGCGCACCAGCGCCTGCTCCAGCAATTGCTCACCCGTCCCCGCAGTGATCGCGACATGTCCCTCTGTGCGGTATTGCTTCATCCCGAGCCTTGCGCGCAGTCGTGGATGACCGCGATTCGCAAGACAGACCCAATCCTGCATGTATAGCTGCTGCTGATAAATGCCACCCCCAAGCCATGGGATGTGGCCGATCGCAAGGTCGGCCTCGCCGGATTCGAGCGCGCGTTCGGTATTGCCATCGATTCGCGCGGCTTCCAGGCGTATGCCCGGCGCCTGCGTGCGCACATGCGCGAGCATGCGAGGAAGCAGCGTAATGTGGCTCGCGTCGGTCATGCAGATGCGAAAGCGCCGCTTTGCGGTGGCCGGATCGAAGGCGATTTCCCACGCAGCGAAGCGCCGCAATGATTCGAGAATCTCGCGGCACGGCCCGATCAGCGCATCGGCTTGCGGTGTCGGCGCCATGCCGCCAGGCGTGCGGACAAATAACGGATCTTGCAGATGCTCCCGCAATCGCGCTAACCAGATACTGATGGTCGGCTGACTCTGTCCGAGCTGCTCGGCGACGCGGGTGACGCTGCGCACGTCGTACAGCAAGTCGAACAGTTGCAGCAGTTTCAGATCGGGCAGTTCTGACGTATCCATGGCTTTATTGTCCAACGCAATGAGCTCATTGTAGTCATTGTATTGCCGATATGAACGCCGAATCGTATCGTGGTCTCCCTATCAAGGAGACTGAAGTGAAGATTGCGATTCTGGGTGCGGGTGCGCTGGGCTGTGCCATCGGCGCGGCGCTGACCGAAGGCAGCAATGAGGTGTGGTTGCTGAATCGCTCGCCGGCGCATGTGGAGGCGATGCGGCGCGATGGTCTGCAGGTGGACGATGCGAATGGCTCGCGCCGCGTTAAGGTCCGCGCGACAACGCGAGCGGCCGAAGCAGGCGCTGTCGATCTGGTCGTCGTGCTGGTCAAATCGTTTCATACCGATACCGCTATGCGAGGCGCCCTCGAACTCATCGGATCGCAGACGGTGGTTCTGTCGTTGCAGAACGGCCTCGGGCATGAAGACGTGCTCGCCGACATCGTCGGACGCGAGCGCGTGCTGGCCGGCAAGACCTACGTCGGTGGCGTGATGCGCAAGCCGGGGCACATCGAGTCGGGCGTCGCCGGCAAAGCTACCTATCTGGGCGAACTCGACGGCCGGATCACCGCACGCGTCACGGCGATCGCCGAAGTCTTCAACGCTGCCGGGCTGATTACCACGGTCAGCGACAACATCGTCGGCACGATGTGGGACAAGCTGCTGGTTAATGTCGCGACCGGCGCGCTGACCGGCATCACTGGCCTGACCTATGGCCAGCTCTACGACGAACCACTGCTGAGGACGACCGCTCTCGCGGCGGTCGCCGAGGCAATGGCGGTCGCGCGGGCCGCTGGCGTGATGCTCTCTACCACTGATCCTGAATGTCCGTGGACGCTGGCCGGAGAAGGACTCTCCCGCGCCTTCAAGACCTCGATGCTGCAAAGCCTGGAAAAAGGCTCCATCACCGAAATCGACTTTATCAACGGCGCAGTCGTGCGCTGGGGACAGCGGTACGGCGTGCCGACCCCGGTTAACGCGACGCTGGTGGCCTGCATCAAAGGCATTGAACGCGCTATGACCGACGGGCGACAGAACAGGGTCGTGCATGGGACCAGGGTAAGCGCTAAAGCGCCAACTCCGGTCGACCGCTGAGGGCCTGGAGTAAGCGCTAAAGCGCCAACTCCAGTCAAACCTCAGCATGGGACCAGAGTAAGTGCTGAAGCGCTAACTCCGGTCGACCGCTGAGGGCCTGGAGTAAGCGCTGAAGCGCCAACTCCAGTCAGACCTCAGCATGGGACCAGAGTAAGTGCTGAAGCACTAACTCTGGTCGACACCGGAGACAACCGCATGAACGGCAGCAAGGCCTATCTGGAACATGTCGCCCTCTGGGTGAAAGACATCCACTGGCACATCCGCTTTTTCGAAGACGTGTTCGGCATGACGATGCGCGAGATCGACGGCACCGTCGACGAACCGCGGCAGTACTGGACACTCGGCGGCTTGCAATTCATCCATAACCCGAACCACGACGCGCCTGAGGGCCGCCTTGGCCACCTCGGCGTGATGTGCGAAGACATGGAGGCAGCGCTGGCAGCCGCGCAGCAATACGACGTCAGCGAAATGCCACAGGGGCGCAACTGGTTGCGTCTGCCGGATGGCCTCGCCATCGAACTGATCCAGGCCAAGCCCGCGTCGTGCGTGGCGCGCGCACTGGATATCAACCCGCGTGCGGAGGTGTGAAATGACGATCGTCGATAAATACTGGGACGACGCCCGCGAAGGCGACCAATGCGTGAGCCCGACTTACACGGTAACGAAGCAACGCATTCTGGCCTACGCCGACCTCACCGGCGATCACACGCCAGTGCACGTGGACGAGGAATACGCCAACGCGAGTCACTTCGGTTCGATCGTCGCACACGGCCTGTTCGGACTGTCGATCGCCGATGGACTCAAGACGCAAAGCGAATATCGCTTCCTGCCCGGCATGTCGCTCGGTTGGACGTGGGACTTCAACCTGCCGATCAAGGTCAACGACGTGCTGCACGTCAAGTTCCGGGTCGGCGCGATGCGCGCGAGCAAGAGCCGTCCCGGCTGGGGCATCGTGGTGCTGCCGTCCGAACTGATCAATCAGGATGGCCAGGTGGTCCAGCATGGCGAGCATCGTCTGATGGTGCCGCGCCGGCCGGGAGCGTTCTGATGCAAGCACGTCCTCTCGAAGGTATTCGCGTCGTCGACTACAGCCACTTCCTGGCGGGTCCCTACGTGGGGCGCTGCCTCGCGGCGCTCGGCGCTGAAGTCATCAAGGTCGAACGTCCGGGCAGCGGTGACCCCGGACGTCAACACGCGACCGTGCTCGACGACGAGCAAAGCGGCTACTTCCTGCAACTCAACATGGGCAAGCGCGGCGTCAGCGTCAATATGCGGGACCCACGCGGCAAGGCGTTCATGCAGCGGCTGTGCGATTCGGCCGATGTATTCGTCGAGAACTATCGGCCCGGAGCGCTGAACAAGCTGGGGCTCGGCTATGAAGAACTGTCCACGCGCAATCCCGGGCTCGTCTACTGTTCGATTTCGGCCTACGGCCATACGGGACCGGATGCGCATCGCGCCGGTTTCGGTCTGATCGCCGAGGCGAAGAGCGGGATCATGCAGATGATCGGCAATCCCGGCGAACCGCCGCCGTTGATGCGCATTTCACTCGGCGACATGTACACGGGCATCCACGCGGTGGCGGCGATCAACGCCGCGCTGCTCGGTCGCGTGAAAAGCGGCCGGGGCCAGCACATCGACATGGCGCTGTATGACACGCTTGTGTCGATGCACGAATACGCGGTGCAGTGCTACACGATGCAAGGCATCGTGCCCGAGCAGGCCGGTCACGACATGCCGACCTCGACGCTCTATGGCGTGTTCCGTGCCGCCGATGGCGACCTCGTGATTGCGGCGCAGGTGGACGACGCGTGGCAGCGATTTGCCGCATTGGTCGAAGCGAACGATGGGCCGGCTGGCTTTGGCAACGACGCGCGTTTTCATACGCTCGGCGGTCGCAACGCGAATCGCGTGGAGATTCTGTCCGTCGTGCAGCCGTGGGTCGGGAGCCGACCGGTGGCGCAGGTGCTGGAACTGCTCGATAGCATCGACGTGCCTTGCGCGAAAGTGCAGCGCATCGACGAAGTGCTCGCCGATCCGCAGATCGTCGCTCGCGGCATGGTGGTCGAGCAGGAGCATCCGCGCTACGGCACGTTGCGCTTGCCGAACCTGCCGTTCCGCTTCTCCGGTTGCGACACGACGATTCGCGACGTCGCGCCGGATCTCGGTCAACACAACGTGGAAGTCGCACAGTCACTGGGCTTCGGTGCCGCCGAAATCGAAGCAATGCAAACCGACGGCGTGCTGTATTCGAAGATGAGGCCATGATGAGCGACCAATATGCGGTGATCGGCAATCCGATCGGCCACACGAAATCCCCGCTGATTCACGGTCTTTTCGCGCAAGAGACCCAGCAGGACATGTCCTATACGGCGATCGAAGGTCCACTGGAGCCGCAGGACGCTTTTGCCAGCACGGTGCGTGCATTCATCGCCGAGGGCGGCAAAGGCATGAACGTCACCGCGCCGTTCAAGCTGAAGGCGTTCGCGATGGCGGACGTTCGCAGCGAGCAAGCGGCACTGGCTGGCGCGGCGAACGCGCTCAGTTTCAAGGACGGCTGCATTGTCGCCGAGAACTTCGATGGCGTCGGCCTCGTGCGCGACATCGAAGTCAACCTCGACCTGCCGATGGCCGGCAAGCGCGTGCTGATACTCGGAGCAGGCGGAGCGGTTCGCGGGGCATTGCTGCCGTTTCTCGCAGCGCGACCCGCCGAACTGGTCGTCGTCAACCGGGACGTCGGGAAAGCGAAGGCGCTAGCTGCGCAAATCAACGCGGATGCATCGCTCGCCGCTTGCGGCTATGCTGAACTCGAAGCGATGGGGCGTTTCGACCTGGTGGTCAACGCCACATCGGCGAGCCTGACCGGCGAGTTGCCGCCGGTTCCGCCGAGCGTTTTCAGCCCGACGGGTGCGGCCTACGAACTCGCCTACGGCAAACGTCTCACGCCCTTCCTGCAACTCGCGCGCAACGTGGGCGTGCTGGGTCTGGCGGATGGCGTCGGCATGCTGGTCGAGCAGGCCGCGGAAGCCTTTGCGTGGTGGCGAGGCGTGCGGCCTCAGACACGCGCCGTGATCGACCGGCTGACGGTTCCGCTCGATTGAACGCGTGACGGCGATGAAAAGGAAGCAGGTCCTGATGCGACACGGCGTCAATCACAATGACCAAAAGTAGTGGATTGGCGATGGACCGTTACTCGCGTTGAAGATCCATCGCCTCGAAGTTGCTGGTGGTTATCTGCTCGCGACTCAACCAGCCCCAACTTATCCACACACCCCTCTGGACAACTTTTGTAAAAGCCACCTGAGAGATTGTGGGCGAAACCTTGATAAAGACGCCGGCGCACCAGGCCACAGAAAAGTTCTCCCTGGCTGCGCGTCGCTGTCCGCGATTGATTCGCAGGGTTATGGATTCCGCAGTCTTTTGATCCGTAAGCGAAGTTGCGGGTTATCCACAGCAGCTCGCGTTGCTTGTTAACTATTACTACGTATACATATACAAAGACTATAAAAACCAGAGAGGCATCCGGAAAGCGCTCTGCACGAGCGAGCACAGCGCAGGCAGAATGTCGAAGAAGCAAAGAAGAAAACAAGCTAACCAGCAAGACCATCCCCCTTGAAGCCAGCGGTTATCAGATCTCCATAACCAGATCCGCAAGCGCAGTTAAGCGCCCGCTAACACCTCATCGACCGCATCTTTGCCGAATTTCGATAACACCTCGAATAATGGCTCCCTACCATCGGCTGAAGCCTGTCCGCCGACGCACCGCAAAGCCTTGCGGCGTCGCGCAAGCGGCAACCTCAGGGAGCGTCCGGTGAAATCAGAGTCCAAAAGTCAGCACATCGGCAGCGTCATGCATCACGAACTGAAGCAGACGCTCGGTACATGGCAGCTATGGGGCATCGCGGTCGGCCTCGTCATTTCCGGCGAATATTTCGGCTGGAGCTACGGCTGGGCGAGCGCGGGCACGCTCGGCTTCATCGTCACGGCGATTTTCGTTGCCGCGATGTATACGACTTTCATTTTCAGTTTCACCGAACTCACCACGTCGATTCCGCATGCGGGCGGCCCCTTCGCGTACGCGCGCCAGGCGTTCGGCTCAACTGGCGGCTATCTGGCCGGCGCGGCCACGCTCGTCGAATTCGTGTTTGCGCCGCCGGCAATCGCGCTCGCGATCGGTGCCTATTTGCACGTGCAGTTTCCGGATCTCGAGCCGAAACACGCGGCAATGGGTGCGTATCTCGTCTTCATGGCGTTGAATATCGTCGGGGTGCAGATCGCGGCGGCCTTCGAACTGCTCGTGACGCTGCTCGCGATCTTCGAGTTGCTCGTCTTCATGGGTGTCGTGTCGCCTGGTTTCCGGTGGTCGAACTTCACGATGGGCGGCTGGTCTGGTGCAAACAGCTTCAGCATGGGTTCGTTCCATGGCATGTTCGCGGCCATTCCGTTCGCAATCTGGTTTTTCCTTGCGATCGAAGGCGTCGCGATGGCGGCCGAGGAAGCCAAAAATCCGCGGCGCTCGATTCCGATCGCCTACATCACCGGCATTCTGACTTTGGTCGTGCTGGCGCTCGGCGTGATGGTGTTCGCCGGCGCGGCAGGCGACTGGACCAAGCTGTCGAACATCAACGATCCGCTGCCGCAAGCGATGAAATTCATCGTCGGCGAGCACAGCGGCTGGATGCATATGCTCGTGTGGCTCGGCCTGTTCGGCCTCGTCGCGTCGTTTCACGGCATCATCCTCGGCTATTCGCGGCAGATCTTCGCGCTGGCTCGCGCGGGTTATCTGCCGGAGTGGCTCTCGACGGTGCACCCGCGCTTCAAGACTCCGCATCGCGCGATTCTCGCGGGTGGTGTGGTCGGCATCGCCGCGATCTACAGCGACGAGCTGATCCAGTTCGGCGGCCAGACGCTGACGGCAAACATCGTGACGATGTCGGTATTTGGCGCTATCGTGATGTATATCATCAGCATGATGTCGCTGTTCAAGCTGCGCCGCACGGCCCCTGACATGGAGCGCCCATTTCGCGCACCGCTGTTTCCGGTTTTTCCGGCGTTCGCGCTGGTGGCCGCGGTGATCTGTCTGGCGACGATGGTCTACTTCAATCTTCTGGTGGCGATCGTGTTCGCAATCTTTCTCGCGCTGGGCTACGTCTACTTCCTGTTGACGCGCCATCAACGCGACGCGGCGCCTGCGGACGTTTTGCTCGAAGAATGACCGGGCGAGCCGTTGCACACGCAGCGGCGATGGAGTCGTAAACATGAGCTATACCGAGTCGATCGGCAGCCGCACCTATCGTTTCGCCGATCTGAAAACGCTGCTCGCCAAAGCCAGTCCGCAACGTTCCGGCGATCAGCTCGCGGGCGTCGCGGCGGCAAGCGAGGAAGAGCGCGTCGCGGCCAAGATGGCGCTCGCGCAGCTGCCGTTGCGCACGTTCCTCAATGAGGCGCTGATTCCGTACGAGAGCGACGAGGTCACGCGGCTCGTGATCGACGATCACTCGCCGCAGGCATTCGCCGAGATCGCGCATCTGACGGTCGGCGATTTCCGCAACTGGCTGCTGAGCAGCACGACCGATGCCGACGCGCTCACGCGTGTCGCCGCTGGCCTGACGCCGGAGATGCTGGCGGCGGTTTCCAAGCTGATGCGCAACCAGGATCTGATCGCGGCGGCACGCAAGCGTCCGGTGATTACGCGCTTTCGCAACACGGTCGGGTTGCCGGGCCACATGTCGGTCCGTCTGCAACCGAATCATCCGACCGACGACGTCAAAGGCATCGCCGCGTCGATGCTCGATGGTCTGATGTACGGCTGCGGCGACGCGATGATCGGCATCAACCCGGCCAGCGACAATCTCGCCGCGATCACGAGACTTCTGCTGATGATCGACGAGTTTCGCCAGCGCTATCAGGTGCCCACGCAATCGTGCGTACTCACGCACGTCACCAGCACGATCGCCGCGATCGAAAAAGGCGCGCCCGTCGATCTGGTGTTTCAATCGATCGCGGGCACCGAGAAAGCGAACGCGGGCTTCGGCATTTCGCTGGCGTTGCTGCAGGAAGCATACGAAGCGGGACTGTCGCTGAAACGCGGCACGGTCGGCGACAATCTGATGTACTTCGAAACCGGTCAAGGCAGCGCGTTGTCGGCCGACGCGCATTTCGGTGTCGATCAACAGACCTGCGAAGCGCGCGCCTATGCGGTGGCGCGCAAGTTCAAGCCGTTTCTGGTCAACACGGTGGTGGGCTTCATCGGTCCGGAGTATCTGTACGACGGCAAGCAGATCACGCGCGCAGGTCTCGAAGATCACTTCTGCGGCAAGCTGCTCGGCGTGCCGATGGGCTGCGACATCTGCTATACGAATCATGCCGAAGCCGATCAGGACGATATGGACAACCTGCTGACGCTGCTCGGTGTGGCGGGCATCAATTTCATCATGGGCATTCCGGGCGCGGACGACGTGATGCTCAACTATCAAAGCACGTCTTTCCACGACGCGCTGTATGTGCGCGATGTACTGGGCTTGCGCCGCGCGCCGGAATTCGAAGAGTGGCTGGAGTCGATGCAGATCACCGATGCGCGCGGCGCGTTGCTGAGCGCCTCGACGCAACAACCACTGCTGGAAGGCGTGCGCGACTGGATGGGTATCGCATGAGCGACTTCCTCGACAAGAATCCGTGGAACGCGTTGCGGCAGTTCACCAACGCGCGCATCGCGTTGGGCCGCGCGGGCAGCAGCTTGCCGACGGAGCCGTGGCTCGCGTTCAACCTGTCGCATGCGCAGGCGCGCGACGCCGTGCATCATCCGCTCGATGCCGATGTGCTGCACGAGCAGTTGCGCGCGCAAGGCTTCGAGTCGCTCGATGTGCACAGCGCCGCGCCCGATCGCGAGCATTACTTGCGGCGTCCCGATCTCGGGCGGCGTTTATCGGCGGAGAGTCGTATGGCGCTCGCACAGATGTCGGCCCAGTCGAGCGATGTCGTGTTCGTCATCGGCGATGGTCTTTCGGCGTTCGCCGCGTCGAAGCAATCGATCCCGTTGCTGCAAGCCGTCCGCCCGGCACTCGCGGACTGGAAGATCGGTCCCGTGGTGGTCGCGCGTCAGGCACGCGTCGCGCTTGGCGACGAGATCGGCGAGTTGCTCAACGCGAAGATCGTGGTGATGTTGATCGGCGAACGGCCCGGTTTGAGTTCGCCCGATAGTCTCGGCATCTATCTGACGTACGCGCCGAAAGTGGGGTGCAGCGACGCGCAGCGCAACTGCATTTCGAACGTGCGTCCCGAGGGACTCGACTATCCCGTGGCCGCGCACAAACTGCATTACCTGCTGACCCATGCGCGTCGCCTGGGTCTCACCGGCGTTGGCCTGAAAGACGACAGCGATGCGCTGCTCGCCACTGCGCCCGCAACACCTGCCGTCAGCGACGATTCGAAGTCAGCCTCGACGTAAGCGACGGTCAAGCATCCCGATCAAGCATCGCGGTCAGGCATCGGCCCGTCGCACCGGATGCGTTTCCAGCCACGCGTTCTCGTCGTCTTCGAAAAGCCGCGAGCGCGTCAGGAACCGCAAGCCGCTGGGGCGCTCCAGCGAAAACATCCCGCCATTTCCCGGCACCACGTCGATGATCAATTGCGTGTGCTGCCAGTACTCGAACTGCGATTCGCTCATGTAGAACGGCACGCCGGCGATCGTCCCAAGTTTCACATCGGACGAGCCGACCATGAACTCGCTGCGGGGAAACATCATCGGCGCGCTGCCGTCGCAGCATCCTCCGGATTGATGAAACAGCACGTCTCCATGTTCGGCGCGCAACGCGTCGATTAACTCGATCGCGGCAGGCGTGGCGATCACGCGGGCGACTTCCTTCTCATCAGCCATCACATGTCCTCGCTGAAAAAAGAGCGAGCCGCACAAGGCGGCCCGCTCGAACAGAAGCGCTGCGCCTAGAAGAAACCGAGCGGCTTCTCGCTATAGCTGACGAGCAGGTTCTTGGTCTGCTGGTAGTGGTCGAGCATCATTCTGTGATTCTCGCGGCCGATGCCCGATTGCTTGTAGCCGCCGAACGCCGCATGCGCCGGATACGCGTGATAGCAGTTGGTCCACACACGGCCCGCCTGAATCTGCCGGCCGAAGCGGTATGCGCGCGTGCCGTCGCGTGTCCACACGCCGGCGCCCAGACCGTAGAGCGTATCGTTGGCGATCTCGAGCGCTTCTTCTTCGCTGCTGAAGGTCGTGACCGACACGACGGGCCCGAAGATTTCTTCCTGGAAGATGCGCATCCTGTTGTGGCCGCGGAAGACAGTCGGCTTCACGTAATAGCCCTTGCTCAATTCACCGCCCAGCATATTGCGTTCACCACCGATCAGGCATTCGGCGCCTTCCTGTTTGCCGAGATCGACATACGAGAGGATTTTTTCGAGCTGTTCCTGCGAGGCCTGCGCACCGATCATCGTCTTCGTGTCGAGCGGATGACCTTGCGCAATCGCGGCGACGCGCTTTAACGCACGCTCCATGAAACGATCGTAGATTTTCTCGTCGATCAGCACGCGCGACGGACACGTGCACACTTCGCCCTGATTCAGCGCGAACATCGCGAAGCCTTCGAGTGCCTTGTCGAAGTAGCTGTCGTCCGTGTTCATCACGTCGGCGAAGAAAATGTTCGGGCTCTTGCCGCCGAGTTCGAGCGTCACCGGAATGATGTTCTGGCTCGCGTACTGCATGATCAGACGACCCGTCGTCGTCTCGCCGGTAAACGCGATCTTGGCGATGCGCTTGCTGGAGGCGAGCGGCTTGCCGGCTTCGAGGCCGAAGCCGTTCACCACGTTCAGCACGCCTGCGGGCAGCAGGTCCTGAATCAGCTCGACCAGCACGAGAATCGATGCGGGCGTTTGTTCGGCCGGCTTGAGCACCACGCAATTGCCGGCCGCGAGCGCCGGCGCGAGCTTCCACACGGCCATCAGGATCGGGAAGTTCCACGGGATGATCTGGCCGACCACGCCGAGCGGTTCATGGAAGTGATAGGCGACGGTGTCGTCGTCGATCTCGGAGATCGAACCTTCCTGTGCGCGCACGGCGCCGGCGAAATAACGGAAGTGATCGATCGCGAGCGGGATGTCGGCGGCCATCGTTTCGCGCAGCGGTTTGCCGTTGTCGATCGTCTCGGCGACCGCGAGGCGTTGCAGGTTTGCTTCCATCCGGTCGGCGATGCGGTTCAGGATGTTCGCGCGATCGGTGGTCGAGGTTTTGCCCCACGCCGTTTTGGCGCGATGCGCGGCGTCGAGCGCGAGTTCGATGTCGGCTTCGCGCGAACGCGGGATCGACGTGAACGGCTCGCCGGTGATCGGCGACACGTTGTCGAAGTACTCACCGGCCACGGGCTTCACCCATTCCCCGCCGATAAAATTCGCATACTGCTTCTTGTACGGGAATTCGGTGGTCAGAAACTGCATCTCGGCATGATTCATCTGTGTACTCCTCACATGTTTGAATGAGCTGTTTGCGGCTTGATACTTCGCTTGGCCGTGACGGGCTAGAGCCAGAAGCGTGCCAATGCACTGCGCTGGTGATCCGTGCACGCGCGCCAGGCACCGGCGCGTAGCATCGCAGCTCGCGTTGTGCCAAACCGCGGCGATGGAGCGTGTCGTTTCTGATCAGCGCATGCTGTGCTGTTCAGGAATGGAACAGGGGACTTGCGCAAGCGGACCCCGCTGGGTGACAAACGCGGTCAGTGCATTCGGCATGGGACTTGCCTTGGTGTTGTCCTCGATATTCCGTTTGCACAGATCCGGTATGACGATCGACAACCGAAGCGACAGGCCGACCCGTTCCGCGCTCACCCCGCAGCCGAGCTTCTGCGTGCAGACCCGCGTCGCTCACGATGCCGACGAACAAGCCCGCAATCTCCATGGCTGGAGCCAGACTTATGACCAGTTGACCGCCGGATGTTTTGTAGGCGGCCTGACGGAGTGGTGCCTGGATGACATGCAGATATTCGTCGAGACCACCAGCCACACGTTGCGGCAAACCTGTGAAGTGCCGAAGGACGCGTACTGGTTCGGCATTCCGGCTTGCCGCGCCGGTGCGGGACTGATCGACGCGCAGGCGATTGCCGACGATGCGCTCGCGTTTCGTCCGGGCGGGATCGAGTTCGAGTTGCTGACGTCGGCGGCCTACGAAATTTTCGGTGTGGTGGTGAAGGGCGACATATTGCGCCGGTACGCGGCGCAAGTGGAGCGCGTGGATCTGGCCGATCCTGTGCCGGCCGCGGAGATCGTGCCGATCGGCATCGCGCGCAAGAAGCGGTTGTGCGCGTCGCTGCGCCAGTTGCTCGACGAGGGTGCGGCAAGCGGCACGCCGCTCGCCGCGCTCGCACGCGCCAATCTGCAGGCGACCGTGCTGGCATCGCTGTTCGACGTCGGTGCGTTGCCCGCTGTGAAGGCGGCCGCTGGGCCGGTTGTGAAGCCAGCGCATGCGCGCCGTCAGTCGATCGTAGCGGCAGCGCGCGACTACGCGCTGGCTCATCGCGAGCGCGCGGTGAGCGTGCCGGAGTTGTGTGAACGGCTGCACGTGAGTCGCCGTACGCTGCAATACTGCTTTCAGGATGTGCTCGACATGGCGCCGGCCACGTATCTGCGAGCGATTCGCCTGAATGGCGCGCGGCGCGATCTGTCGGCCGCGTCGCGCGAAGCGCGCTCGGTGCAGGACGTCGCGGCGGCGTGGGGCTTCTGGCATCTGAGCCAGTTCGCGACCGATTACCGGAAGCTGTTCGGTATGCGGCCTTCGGAAACCTTGAAGGCGGCAGGCGGCCATCGGGTTACGGATGAACGTTCATTGGCCCGTTCGCTCGCTCATTAGGGGCACGCGGATAACGCTCATTCTCCTCATGCCCGTCGTGGCGCTGGTCACCGGTTCCGGTTGCGACCATGTTCGTGTCCGTGAGCACAGGTTTTCGATCCGTTCGAAATGATCGGTTTCGGATTGGCTGACGCGACGCAAGGTGGCTTCCTGGCTCGATTTGTGGTCTAGTAAACACCTTGAAGCCACTACAAGGTCGCGGCCGCTATCCGGAGGGTCCATGAAGATCGGCGAATTGGCGAAAATCGCCCATTGCACGACGGAAACGATCCGTTTCTACGAAAAAGAGGGCTTGTTGCCCGAAGCGGGCCGCACCGAGGCCAATTACCGCAGTTATACGGCCAGGCACGTCGAACGGCTGCGCTTCATCCGCAATTGCCGTGCGCTCGACATGACCCACGACGAAATCCGCGCATTGCTGGATCTGACGGACGCACCGGCCGACGGCTGCGGCGCCATCAATGCGCTGATCGATGAGCACATCGCACATGTCGAGACGCGCATCGACGAACTGAAGCAACTGAGAGTGCAATTGGCCGCGCTGCGCGAGCAATGCCACGGCGAACAGGCCGTCGAGGACTGCGGCATCGTGCAAGGTCTGACCGAAATGGATGTGAGCGCGCCGCGGGCGCGGCATACGCATCTGGGTTGATGCCTGGCGCTTGACCTTTGACGCGCGCCGCTCGCGGTGCGGCGGCAGTCGCCCCATCATGGCTGGGCCGCTCGTGCGGCCAGCCCAACAAACCATCGAATCCAGTTGGAGAATCAACGTGTTTACCTGTAGAAACCAGTCCTGCGAAGCACAGTGGGAGCAGTCGGACGTCGTCATCAAGAACGAGGGGCAGGGGCTCCTGTTCCGTTGTCCGTTGTGCGGCGCGCGCAATTACGTCGAGCGTTTCGACGGGGACGACGGCTCGGTGCTGTACGAACAGATCGAAGGCCGCCCCGCGCCCGGCCCAATGGCCGAATAGTCTCCCGTCTTCAGTCCTTTGCGAACCCTTATCCAATGAACAGTCCCACCTCCGTCGGCGCGCCGTTCAGCCAGCTACCGCTGCCGGCCGCGACCCTCGCGAACCTGGCGCAGCTCGGCTACGTCGAGATGACGCCGATTCAGGCCGCCAGCCTGCCGATCGCGCTCGCCGGCCATGATCTGATCGCCCAGGCGAAAACCGGCAGCGGCAAGACCGCGGCGTTTTCGCTGGCGCTGCTCGCGCGCCTCGACGCGCGCAAGTTCGCCGTGCAGGCCATGGTGCTTTGCCCGACCCGCGAACTCGCCGATCAGGTCACGCAGGAAATCCGGCGTCTTGCGCGCGCAGAAGAAAACATCAAGGTGCTGACGCTGTGCGGCGGCACGCCGATGCGCCCGCAAACCGCGAGCCTCGAACACGGCGCGCACATCGTGGTCGGCACGCCGGGCCGCATCATGGATCACCTCGAGCGCGGCAGCCTGCCGTTGCCGTCGCTCAACACGCTGGTGCTCGACGAAGCCGACCGCATGCTCGACATGGGTTTCTTCGACGATATCGCGACCGTGGTGAAGCAATGTCCGAAAGAACGGCAAACGCTGTTGTTCTCGGCGACGTATCCCGAGGGCATCGTCAAGCTGAGCCAGCAGTTCCTACGGAATCCGAAGGAAGTGAAGCTTGCCGAGCGGCACGACGACAACAAGATCCGCCAGCGCTTTTATGAAGTAACCGAAGACGAACGCCTGCACGCGGTCGGTCAGTTGTTGAACCACTACCGTCCGGTGAGCACGCTGGCGTTCTGCAATACCAAACAGCAATGCCGCGATCTGCTCGAGGTGCTGCGCGCGCAAGGCTTTCATGCGCTCGCGCTGCATGGCGAACTCGATCAGCGCGAGCGCGATCAGGTGTTGATCCAGTTCGCGAACCGCAGCTGCTCGGTGCTGGTCGCCACCGACGTCGCCGCCCGCGGCCTCGACATCGCGCAACTCGAGGCGGTGATCAACGTCGATGTGACGCCGGACCCGGAAGTGCACGTGCACCGCATCGGCCGCACGGGCCGCGCCGATCAGGAAGGCTGGGCGCTGAGTCTGGCGAGCCTGGACGAGATGGGCCGTGTCGGCAGCCTCGAGCAGGCGCAAAAGCGCGAGGTCGAATGGCACAAGCTGTCCGAACTCCAGGCAGCGAGCAATGAGCCGCTACTGCCGCCAATGGAAACGCTGCAGATTCTCGGCGGCCGCAAGGAAAAGATCCGTCCCGGCGACGTGCTTGGCGCGCTGACCGGCGAGGCGGGTTTCGCCGGTTCGCAGATCGGCAAGATCAACGTGACCGATATGTCGACCTACGTGGCGGTGGAGCGCAGCATCGCCCGCGACGCGGTGCGCAAGCTCAGCGCCGGCAAGGTGAAGGGCAGGAAGGTCAAGGTCCGCAGGATGGACGAAGCCTGACCGGCAAGGGCGGTGGCGCGCGCACCCGTCCCCTGGCGCATCACATTGCGTCATACCTCTGCGGTTTGCCGGGTTCTTCGCGTGGCCCGGTTGTTCCCCGCAAATCGTGATCCCACCGGCCTTGCCCGTGGCGGCGCGGGTTCGCGCGAGCCATGAGGTGAGCGCATGCCGCGCATGACAAAGTTTCGATTGTGACGGCTCGTTGGCTGATGCTTAATCACCAAACCGGAAGGACCGCCGCGCATGCGGCCGTCCGCGAATCCGCCGCCGGATGGAGAAAGGGAGAAAGCCTTATGCAGAGCGCCATGCAAGCCCGCTCGAAACTGCCTGACGTAGGCACCACGATTTTTACCGTGATCGGTCAACTGGCCGCGCAATACGACGCGCTGAACCTGTCGCAAGGCGCCCCGAATTTTGCGCCGGACGCGAAACTGATCGACGGTGTCGCGCGAGCCATGCGCGCCGGTCACAATCAGTACGCGCCGATGGCCGGCATCGTCGCGTTGCGCGAAGCGCTCGCCGACAAGGTCGAAACGCTGTACGGCGTACGCTACGATCCTGCCAGCGAAGTGACCGTGATCGCCAGCGCGAGCGAGGGGTTGTATTCGACGATCAGCGCACTGGTGCACCCCGGCGATGAGGTGATCTACTTCGAGCCGTCGTTCGACAGCTATGGGCCGATCGTCCGGCTGCAAGGCGCGACGCCGGTGGCGATCAAGCTGTCCTTGAGCGATTTCCGCGTGGACTGGGACGAAGTGGCCGCGGCGATCACGCCGAAGACCCGCATGATCATCATCAACACGCCGCACAATCCGACCGCGACCGTGTTCAGCGAGGCCGACATCGCACGGCTGAAGGCCATCACACGCAACACCGATATCGTGATTCTCGCCGACGAAGTCTACGAGCACGTGGTGTTCGACGGCGCCAGGCATCAGAGCATGGCTTGCGACGCCGAGCTCGCGCAGCGCAGCGTGATCGTGTCTTCGTTCGGCAAGTCGTATCACGTGACCGGTTGGCGCGTCGGCTATTGCCTCGCGCCCGCCGCGCTGATGGACGAAATTCGCAAGGTCCATCAATTCATGGTGTTCTCCGCCGATACGCCGATGCAGCACGCGTTCGTTGACGCATTGGCCAATCGCGAAAGTTATCTTGGCCTGTCCGCGTTCTATCAGAAGAAACGCGATCTGCTCACGCATGCGCTGCGCGATTCGCGCTTCGAGTTGTTGCCGAGCGAAGGCAGCTTCTTCATGCTCGCGCGTTTTCGCGGCTTTTCAGATGAAAGCGACAGCGATTTCGTGCTGCGCCTGATTCGCGATGCGCGTGTCGCGACGATTCCGTTGTCGGCGTTCTACACTGACGGCACGGATTCCGGCTTGATCCGTCTGAGCTTCTCGAAGGACGACGCGACGTTGATCGAAGGCGCGCGGCGTTTGTGTGAGATCTGAGTGCGCCAATGCGGCCCGTGTCGGCCGCTTTTTGAACGCAGTATGATCGTCGCGCCGTCATGCACCAGCGCGTTGCAGGTGGCGTTACGACAATATCAAAGGAAAGGGGATCCGTTATGAAGTTGCTCAAGCCTCTATTGGCGCTTGCCTGTGCATGCGCGTCGTTCGCGGCGTCGTCCGCGGCGAGCGCAGCCGACACCTCGACGCTGCGTTTCGGACTCGAAGCACAGTATCCGCCGTTCGAATCGAAAGGCCCGAATGGCGAGCTGCAAGGGCTCGATATCGACGTCGGCAATGCGGTCTGTGCCGCTGCGCATATGACGTGCAAATGGGTCGAGACCTCGTTCGATGGACTGATCCCCGCGTTGCAGGGACGCAAGTTCGACGCGATCAATTCGGCGATGAACGCGACTGAACAACGTCGTCAGGCGATCGATTTCACCACAGTCGTATATCGCGTGCCGACGCAATTGATCGCCCGACGCGACAGTGGACTGCTGCCGACGCCCGAGTCGTTGAAGGGCAAGCGTGTGGGCGTGCTGCAGGCATCGATTCAGGAAAACTTCGCGAAAACGCATTGGGAGCCGGCCGGTGTGACTGTCGTGCCGTATCAGGATCAGAACCAGGTGTATGCCGATCTGCTCGCGGGTCGCCTCGATGCGACGCTGGTGCTGGCGCCCGCGGGACAAACAGGCTTTCTGTCGAAGCCGACCGGCAAGGACTATGCGTTTGTCGGTCAGCCGGTGCGGGACGACAAGATTCTCGGCAGCGGCATTGCGTACGGGATTCGCAAGGGCGATACGGCGCTGCGCGATCAGTTGAATGCGGCCATCGCGAAGGTCCAGGCCGACGGGACGGTGAAGACGCTGGCTGCGAAATATCTCGGCAATATCGACGTGACCGCGAAGTGATCGCGGTGAGCGTGCGCACGCGCCGTAGCCGTTGAGCCTTGCGCGAGCCGGCTTGTTGATAGGACGGTTGGCGGCTACGATACGTAGGCTACGCGGTGGCGAGGTCGACGTAAGTATCGGAGAGCGTGCGAATGAGCGAGATGATCGAAGCGGCGGGTCGGATGAAGCGTGCTTCTACGCCGAAGTTCTGGCGCAGTGACGCGCTGCCGTTCATCGAAGCGCGCTCCATCGAGGACGGTCGCGAGGTCTGCTATGCCCGGCACTCGCATGAAACGTTTTCGATCGGCGCGGTCACTGGCGGGCGTAGCGTGTATGTGAATCGCCACGCGAGTGAATGGATCGGCGCGGGCGCGGTCGTGATGATGAACCCGGACGACGTGCATGCATGCAATCCGGTGGCCAACGAGCGCTGGTCGTATCGCATGCTGCATGTCGACGTTGCGTGGCTCACCGGGCTGCAACACGAACTGGGCTTCAGCGCGAATCACGCGTTTCGTGCGTTCTCTCAAACCATGACGCTGGACCCGGCGTTGTTCGATGGCTTGAACCGGCTGTGTGCGATTCTGGTCGATGTCGACGCCGAAACGCTGCGCAAGGAAAGCGCGGCGATTGCGTTCTTCTCCGAGGTGCAACAGAAGCTGAATCCTGCGCCGTTGGCGGATTGCGATGCGAGCCGTCAACTCACGCGGGCGGCGGAGTACATCGCCGAAAACTGCACGCGTGCTTTGAAACTCGAAGACGTTTGCAAGGCGGCCGAGCTGTCCACCTCGCATCTGATTCGCGCGTTCAAACAGCGCTACGGCATGACGCCACACGCGTATCTGATCAATCGACGCATTCAGTACAGCCGCGCGCAGCTCAGGCGCGGCCGTCTGATCGCGGACGTCGCGCTCGACGCCGGTTTCGCCGACCAGGCGCATTTGCAGCGGACTTTCAAGCGGCTGGTCGCGGCGACGCCGGGGCAGTATCGCAACTGAGCCTGCGACTGCGCTGATCCGCGCAGTCCATGCGCCATGTCGCTCATGTCACTCGTGTCACTCACGTCACTCACGTCACTCCATCAGCAGATACAGCGCGCTGGCCGCGAGGAGCGCCGCCATGACGCGATTGAATAGCCTGATGCGCCGCGGGTTCTGCAAGTGTCTGCGCAGAAACGTGCCGGCATATGCCCAACTGCCAATCGACAGGTAGCAGATCACGAAGTACAGCGCGGTGAATTGCCAGAGGAGCGCGCTGTCGCCGTTGGCCGCGTAGGCGCCCATGCCGGCTAGCGAGGCGAGCCAGGCTTTCGGGTTGAGCCATTGCATCGCCGCGCCATAGGCGAAGGACGGCCCGCGGGCCGGTTTGTCGGCGCCGAGCTGACCGTCGTCGATGGCGAGTTTGCAGGCCATGTAGAGCAGGAAACCGACGCCGGCCCATTTGACGACATCGATCAGGCTTGGCAAGCGGGCGAGCAGCTCATGCAAGCCCAGGCCGATGAGCAGAAGCAGCACGGTAAAGCCGACGGTCGCACCGGTGACGTGCCGCATGCTCGCAGCGAGCCCGTGCTGGGCGCCGGCGCTGAGCGCGACGACGTTCACCGGGCCGGGGGAAATGGAACTGGCGAGCGCGAAGGCGGCCATTGAAAGTAGTACGGTCATTTGATGCCTCGATACGTGAGTGCGCGGGGATGAATTGCGACGGTCAACGGTATCGGGCGATGGGGTGGCTGTATTGAAGGAAATTGCTTTGCGGGGCGTTGATCCGTGGGCGCGGAAAAGCAAAAAGCCCGGTCACGAGGACCGGGCTTTTTGCTTTGAATCTTTGGTGGGGCTTGGTGGTGCCGAAATCGTTCAACGAGCACGGCACAATGCAGCGTAAGCAAATCTTGAGATAAGCTCATGTCGAACCGCGCAGCGAGAGACGAAGCTGGTGATACCAAATGTTCGTCTCCGCGCCCAATGCCGCATCAAAACACTGTACCCCGCGAGATGACGAAATGATCGAACCAACCGTCCGCAGCGATTTGACAGATCTACGAAATAGGATGCGTAGCTTTACGCAGGAACGGAACTGGGAACAGTTTCACTCCCCCAAAAATCTGGCAATGGCACTCAACGTTGAGGCCAGCGAGTTGCTGGAGCCGTTCCAATGGCTGACTTCAGGCGAACGTGATGAGTTGGGAGACGCGAAACTGGTGTCCGTCCGTCACGAAATGGCCGATGTGCTGCTGTATCTGGTCCGGATGGCGGACCGGCTAAATATTGACCTGTACCAGGCGTCTCTCGAGAAGCTGGCGCTCAACGGGCAGAAGTATCCGGCCGACATGTGCCGAGGAAGTTCGCAGAAATATACGGAATATAAAAACAGATGAGACTCTGTGCGAACCACGTTGGATGTTTCTTTGATTATTTCGGCAGGAAGCGGGTAGGGTGTGGTTTCGTGGCCGGCATGACTACAGGTACGCCGTCGAGCTTTATGCCTTACCTGACGTCGATTGATTCGGAGCACTCGTTCTTTAAGCCGCTTTGACTTGAATGGAGCGTTCGCTTCCAAATGCAGATCACTGCATTGACACTCGTCCCGAAGACCCGTCTCGTCAGCTTCTCAGGGACTACGTCGGCAGGACCGCATCGCGAACGGTTGGCGCGTTCCTCAGGGCCTTCCGCAATGGCGGCAAGGTGGCGAAATACCGCGACGGCTCGAAGGCGAGTGCCGCCTAGGGATTGCTACTGGTTGAGAGAAGCGAGTGCAGTTTTTTAAATTCGCCGGGGCGTAGGCGTCGATCTCTCGCCTCGCTGCCGGACGGTTTGCGGATGTTCTTCAAAGGGTTCATCAACGCCTCCATGCCCCATTCCTTCCGGGCGATTTCGAAGAGGTGGCTGATGACCTGGAGCTCGAGCCGAATGGTGTTTTCTGCGCGCCCGGCTGCTCTGCGTTCGTCTCGATACTTCCCGAAATCTGCGCCGCGCAAGTTGGCTAGAGTTCGATGCGACAGGTGATTGTCGATCCAGCGTTGGATACGTCGGTTTTCCTGATAGGGGTGGCGTTTCTCGGGGACGATCTCGCGGCGGTACCGCTCCAACGCTTCGCTGAGCGTGGTTCGCTCAGCTTCCGTACGATCGAGGTACGCCCCGCCGTCCATCTCCGACTCCACCCGCCTCGCCCATTGCTGCGCCTGCTGCTTGGTGTCGAACGATCGATAGACGGGTTTGTAACCGCGTCGGCGGATTTCAGCGCGCCAGTAGGCGCCGCGCTGGCTGATATAGGCCATTTCCAGACTCCATGCGAAAGATTGAAATCGCTTGGTCTGAATTCTTCCGTTCCGGCAGTTTTCCGGCAAAGGCCAGTTTTTGACGCCTATCCACGCGGACTATAGACGAAAAAAAAGCACCAACGCTTTCGCGCAAGTGCTTGATTTCCTATAGCTAATTCGGTGGTGGGGCGTGAGTGACTCGAACACTCGACCTACGGATTAAGAGTCCGCTGCTCTACCAACTGAGCTAACGCCCCAAGAGAAGCGA
The DNA here is from genome assembly GCF_900019265.1 of Paraburkholderia ribeironis. Classification (GTDB taxonomy): domain Bacteria; phylum Pseudomonadota; class Gammaproteobacteria; order Burkholderiales; family Burkholderiaceae; genus Paraburkholderia; species Paraburkholderia ribeironis. The sequence goes on along the minus strand of NZ_CYGX02000034.1, from coordinate 14,776 downwards.
AATTATGCAGTAACTTTTCGAGCTTGCCAAGTCCCTTTAGCAGATTTCTTAAAAATGTTCGTATGAGCAGAGGCTTTGCAGGGTTCGAGCTTTCCCTCGACACGCGTCGCGATCTTGAAAAACCACCGCCGTCACCGCCCCGGTATCATGTCGCGGACACCTGACGCGCGAAGCGCCGCGTCGCTTTCAACCGGGAACCGCCATGGATGACAAAGAGGTTATCGAGTTACTCGACCGCATCTTCGCGCCATGGGTCCATGCACTCACGCTGACCCCAGCCAAGACCCACAAAGAAAGTGCAACGCTGCGCCTGCCGTTTTCCGGCGACTCGCGCCATTCGGGCGGCGCGATCTGCGAGCAGGTGTTCCATAGCGGCCGCCGACACGGCGATGATCGTCGCCATTTCGGCCGCGCTCGGAGGCTTCAAGCCGATGAGCACGATGTCGCTCAATATCAATTTCATGCGCGGTCCGCAAAGTCGACGTGCTGATCACCGCACGCGTGTTGCGCATGGGCCGCAATCTGGTGTTCGCCGAAGTCGAATTGTTCGATGAATCCAACACCACGTTCGCCCACGCAACCACAACCTGCGCGCTGCTCGACTAAAACAAAGCAGCAAGCCGCATCAGAGGAAAAGCAAGGATGTTCGATCAGGTCGTATTCGCCGGCGGTGGCAATCGCTGCTGGTGGCAGGCGGGTTTCTGGGACGTGGTGCAGCCGGCGTTGCATATCCGGCCGCGCGTTATCACCGGCATTTCGGCCGGCGCCGCCACCGCGTGCATGCTCTACACGCGTGATTCGGACTGGGTGATGCGCTATTACCAGGACGCGCTGCGACACAACACCCGCAATGCCTACTGGGGCAACCTGCTGCGTGGCGAGTCGGTGTTTCCGCATTACCGGATCTATCGGCAGGCACTGCTCGACATCTACGGCGAGAAGTTTTCGACACTCGCCGATGCGCCGGAAATTCGCATCGGCGTGTCTCATCTGCCGCGCTGGCTCGGTGCGCGCAGCGCGGTCGCCGCGGGTCTGATCGCGTACAACATCGAAAAATATGTGCGCAAGACGCTGCATCCAACCTTGGGGCAGACGCTTGGCTTTCATCCGGAATTCGTGCGCGCGCAGGATTGCGCGAGCGTCGAGGATCTCGCGGATCTGATCCTGCAATCATCGAGTACCCCGCCGTTCACGCCGGTTCTGCGGCGCAACGGCCGGCCGGTGCTGGACGGCGGCATGGTCGATAACGTGCCGGTCGGCGCGCTCGACGCCGATGTACCCGGCAACGTGCTGGTGATGGTCACGCGCCTCTATCCGCGGCCGCAGATGTTCGTCGTGCCGCACGGCGTGCAGCAACGGCTCTATGTGCAGCCGTCGCGCAAGGTGCCGATCTCGAGCTGGGATTACACGAGCCCTTCGCAGATGGTGCATGCGTACAACCTCGGCCGCACCGATGGCGAGACCCTCCTCGAACGCATACCCGAACTGCTGGAAGCTGGCGCGCACTAAGCGCGCTGACCTGAGCGGCGGTGTGGCTCGCGTGGGCCGCGCATCAGGCGAGCGGCGAGACCATCTTGCCTGATACGCGGCCCGGCGCCACGGAGCGCGGCTGTCAATTACCGCCGACGCGCACCCTGCAACGCTTCCGGATTGGCCACGCTTGCCGTGTCGCCAGCGTCGAAGGCCAGGATGTTCTGGAACGCCGCGGTGAAATACAGCTCGTAGCTCTCGCGTTCCACATAGCCGATGTGCGGCGTGCAGATCACGTTCTCCATCCGCAACAAGCTGTAGCCCTGCAGGATCGGCTCGCTTTCGTAGACGTCGATGGCAACCATCCCCGGACGGTTGTGCGACAGCGCATTCACCAGCGCGTTTTCGTCAAGCAGCTCGGCCCGGCTCGTGTTCACGAGCAACGCCGTCGGCTTCATGCGCATCAAGTCTTCCTGCTTGACGATGCCGCGCGTGTCGTCGTGCAGGCGCAGGTGCAACGACAGCACGTCGCTCTGCTCGAACAGCGCTTCGCGGCTTTCGGCGACGCTATAGCCGTCGGCGAGCGCGGCTTCACGCGAATGCTCGCGACCCCAGATCAGCACGTTCATCCCAAACGCTTTGCCGTAGCCGGCAACCAGACGGCCGATCTTGCCATAACCCCAGATCCCCAACGTCTGACCACGCAACACCTGACCCAGACCGAAGTTCGGCGGCAGCGCCGACGTCTTCAGGCCGGATTGCTGCCAGGCGCCTTGTTTAAGGTTAGCTACGTATTGCGGAATGCGACGCTGCGCGGCCATGATGAGAGCCCACGTCAGCTCGGCCGGCGCGAACGGCGAGCCGCTGCCTTCCAGCACGGCGACGCCTCGCTCGGTACACGCCGCGAGATCGATATGGCTGGACACTCTGCCAGTCTGGCTGATCATGCGCAAACGCGGCAGCTTGTCGAGCAGTTGCGAGTTGATGCGGGTCCGTTCGCGAATCAGAACGAGCGCGTCGACTTCGGCAAGACGGCTTGCCAGTTGGCCTAGACCTCGGACCGTGTTGTTGAAAACTTTGACTTCGTGGTCGGCCAGCAGTTGAAAGCAGTCGAGCTTGCGAACGGCGTCCTGGTAATCGTCGAGGATGGCAATCTTCATGGTATGTGTCTTGCGGCGCACCATGGCGGTGCGCGACGGAGTGTTATGCTGACGGTCCCGTCATGTGGCCTGGGTCACATGGCGGTCTGGCTGAATGCCTTACCGTAGGTACTGATGCAAAGTACGGCAGTGCCCCGCTAAGGCCGATTGCCATCGTTTTTAACAGTTTGTTGCGTGTTGAGGCAAGCCGCTTTACAGACGGTTGCAGAAGCCCCGTCAGTAGGGCGTCTCCGCGCGGCGGGCTGTGTGGCCCAGATGACTTGCACAATCGCGCGTCGGGGCGATAGAAGCCTCGGCATGATGGATTGAAATGCCTCTCGCATACAGCGTCACTGGGCTTGTACCGTTTTTTCCATTGCTATCAAAACGGAGACAGGTCGATGAACCATCCCACATTCGAAGGACAATCCACCATCGAGGCGCCCGCCTGGGTCAAACACCGGAAATTGATCGACTGGGTCCGACGGGTTGCCGCGCTGACCAAGCCGGACAAAATCGTTTGGTGTGACGGCTCGCAGGAAGAGTACGACCGCCTGTGCGCGCAGATGGTCGAAGCGGGCACGCTCAGGAAACTCAATCCAGCCAAACGTCCCAATTCTTACCTGGCATGGTCCGATCCTTCGGACGTGGCGCGCGTCGAGGATCGCACCTTCATCTGCTCGCAACGCGCGGAAGACGCCGGTCCCACCAACAACTGGATCGCCCCGGTTGAAATGCGCGCGACGCTCGACGGCCTGTTCGACGGCGCGATGCGCGGCCGCACGATGTACGTGGTGCCGTTTTCGATGGGTCCGCTCGGCTCGCCGATCGCGCACATCGGCGTCGAGTTGAGCGACAGTCCGTATGTGGTGACCAATATGCGCATCATGACGCGCATGGGCCGCAAGGTGTACGACGTGCTGGGCGAAGACGGCGAGTTCGTGCCGTGTGTCCATTCGGTTGGCGCGCCGCTCGCGGCGGGCGCGAAAGACGTGCCGTGGCCGTGCAACAAAACCAAGTACATCGTCCATTTTCCTGAATCGCGCGAAATCTGGAGCTTCGGCTCGGGCTACGGCGGAAATGCGCTGCTTGGCAAGAAATGTTTCGCGCTGCGCATTGCGTCGACCATGGGCCGCGACGAAGGCTGGCTCGCCGAGCACATGCTGATTCTCGGCGTGACTTCGCCGCAAGGGCGCAAGCATCACGTCGCGGCGGCTTTCCCGTCGGCATGCGGCAAGACCAACTTCGCGATGCTGATCCCGCCGCAAGGTCTGAACGGCTGGAAAATCTCCACGATCGGCGACGATATCGCCTGGATCAAGCCGGGTAAGGACGGCCGTCTGTACGCGATCAATCCGGAGGCCGGGTATTTCGGCGTCGCGCCCGGCACGAGCGAGAAGACCAACTTCAACGCGATGGCCACGCTGAAGGAAAACGTGATCTTCACGAACGTGGCGCTGACCGACGACGGCGACGTCTGGTGGGAAGGCATGACCGACGAGCCGCCCGCGCATCTGATCGACTGGCAGGGTCAGGACTGGACGCCCGCCAGCGCGAAGCAAAGCGGCCGCAAGGCGGCCCACCCGAACGCGCGCTTCACGGCGCCGGCTTCGCAATGCCCGTCGATCGATGCGGACTGGGAGAATCCAGCGGGCGTCGCGATCGACGCGTTCATCTTCGGCGGCCGGCGTTCCACCACCGTGCCGCTCGTGACCGAAGCACGCAACTGGGTCGAAGGCGTCTATATGGCGGCCACCATGGGCTCCGAAACGACCGCCGCCGCTGCGGGCCAACAGGGCGTGGTACGCCGCGACCCGTTCGCGATGCTGCCGTTCTGCGGCTACAACATGAGCGACTACTTCGGCCACTGGCTGAAGACTGGCGAGCGGCTGGAAAAACTCAGCGCGAAGCTGCCGAAAATCTTCTGCGTCAACTGGTTCCGCAAGGGTGGGGACGGCAAGTTCGTCTGGCCGGGCTTCGGCGAGAACATGCGCGTGTTGAGCTGGATGGTCGGCCGAGTCGAAGGCACGGCCCAAGGCGAGGACCACGCGTTCGGCGTGTCGCCGCACTATGAGGACATCGACTGGACCGGCCTGAACTTCAGCCGTGCACAATTCGAGCAGGTGATCTCAGTCGACGATGCCGCGTGGCGCGAGGAACTGGCGCTGCACACTGCACTCTTTGACACACTGCAACAAGGCTTGCCGGCAGCATTGACGCAAGCTAAACGTACGCTCGAAGGAAAGCTCGCTGCCTAGGCATGTGAGCATTCACTTCGCAGGGAAAGCCGCCTTCGGGCGGCTTTTCTTTTGCGGCCCTGTTTTCGCGCAGCGACTTTTTCGGATCCCGCAATGCCGAAGTCACCTTTACGTCTGTTCGAACAAAAAACGCAATGCAAGCTGCAGCGCAGCAGATTGTTTCGTATCGAGGAACAATCGGCTCCGATGCTCCACATCAGGGAATACAGTCGCAGGAAAATTGGCAATATTTCGTGTTTCGCGGGCAACTTCTGCACGATTTCCCGAGTCGTAGGAGAATTCCAGGTTCGCTTCACTGGTTTTTACTAATTGTCAGGAAGCAGTAACACGGCAGGAGTTGTCTTATGGATCATTTGCAGTCGATGCGAGTTTTCGTCAAAGTGGCGGATCTCGGCAGTTTTGCCCGCGCCGCGGGCGCGATGGATATTTCCAACGCGGTTGCCACCCGTCACGTTGCCGACCTCGAAGGCCGTCTTGGTACGCGGCTGCTCAATCGCACAACCCGCAGCTTGTCTTTGACCGAATCCGGTCAGGTGTATCTCGAGCGGGCGCGCCAGATTCTCGACGAACTGGAAGACGTCGAACAGATGGTGGTCGCGCGCAATCATGAACCGGTTGGCACGTTGCGAATCGTCGCGCCGGTCGTGTTCGGTTTGCATAACCTCGCGCCCGTGCTGCAAACGTACGCGGAGCGCTATCCCAAAGTCATTCCCGATGTCACGCTGGTCGACCGTCAGGTCGATCTGGTCGAAGAAGGTTTCGACGTTGGCGTGGTGATCGCGCGGCAGATGCGCAGCGCAAGCATCGTCACGCGGCGCCTTACCACCGGCTGCATGACCGTCTGCGCCACGCCGGCCTACCTGGAGAAGCACGGCACGCCCACGCGCCCTGAGCATCTGCTGGAACATCCGTGCCTGAGCTTGCCGTCCGAGTATTGGGGCGACGAGCGTGTCTTCACGGGGCCGGAGGGCGAAGTGCGCGTGCGTCCGTCGAACGTGATCGTCGCCAACAACACGGAAATGCTGCGGCAGTTCGCGCTGCTCGGCATGGGCATCGCGATTTTGCCGAGCTACCTGATCGGCCGCGATATGACGCGTGGCAGGCTCGTGCGTTTGCTCGGCGATTACCGGTTGCCACAGGTCGAGATCAACATTGCGTATCCGAGCCGCCGTCACTTGCCGGCCAAGGTGCGTACGTTCATCGATCACCTGGTCGAGCACTTTAGCCAGACGCCGAACAGTCTGCTCGGCGAGCAGTGGATCAAGGACGGCCTCGAGCGGCCCGCCACGTCGGCGGCATTCGATTCCGCGGAATCCATGCCTCCGGAAGCGTTCGACGGCGCCGAGCCGCTGTCGCGGCTGCTGGATAGCGAGTTATCGCCGGTGCCGAAGACTTTGGCAAAAACGGCGAATCGCACCCGACCGACGGCATTGTCGCCGCTGTAAGTACTGGAGCGATCAAGCCCGCAACGCAGGCGTTGGTCTGCGGGCATTAAAAAGGCGCGGTCACATGAAGTGACTGCGCCTTTTTTCATGGCGAAGCGGATCAGGCTGGCCGGAAGCGAATGGCTTGCCGGCCGTCCGCTCGAATTACGAGCCGGTTTTGCGCGCCGTGGTTTTCCTGGCGGGCGCTTTCTTGGCTGCCGCAGTTTTGGCCGCGGGTGTCTTCTTCGCCGCCGCGGTTCGGGTCGCGGCTGCCGTTTTGGCCGCTGCTTTCCTCGCGGCCGGTGCGGCCTCCACCGCCACCGTCGTTTCTTCGTCGTCCGGCTCCGGCGCGGCCTTGGCCGCCCCGGTCTTTGCCGCTGTCTTCGTCGACGGCTCCTTCTTTTCGAATTCGAAGCCGATCTTGCCGTCGTTCTGTTTGACCAGGAACGCCTTGAAGTTACGGCCCGTGCGCGACGACTTGAAGTTCGTCAGCAGGTCAGTCCGGCCATTTTCGAGCAGTTTTGCCATCTGCTCACGGGCAATTTCCTGCTGCAGGATCACCTTGCCCGAGCGGAAGTCGCAAGTCTTCGGATTGGCGACCGAGTTCTCGCAGACGTAGCTCATGCCGTGTTCGAACACACGACCCTTGCACTTCGGACACACGCCCACCGGCTGCTGTTCGGAGAAGTCAGGCGGTTCGCCGTCTTCGCCGCCCCCATCCTGGCCGAAGTCGAACTCGAGCTTGTAGTTCTTGATCTCGTCGTCGAGCGAGAGCTTCAGGATCGCTGAGAACGGTCTGCCCATTTTGCTGCGGAAACCCGACAGCGGTCCGATCGTCTTGTTCTGCAACAGCTCTTCGACTTCCGGAATTTCGAACTGGCGTCCGCCCGGAATCTTCGAAATCGAGAACTCGCATTTCGAGCACGCGAAACGCCGGTAGTTCTCCTTCACCTGACCACCGCAATTCGGACACGGCGTCTGCAAGGTCGCGTAATCGCCCGGGATCGTGTCGGAATCGTATTCCTTCGCGCGCTTCACGATGGTCTGCGTCATGCGGGCGATTTCCTGCATGAACGCGTCGCGCGGCAGATTGCCGCGTTCCATCTGCGACAGCTTGTATTCCCATTCGCCAGTCAGTTCCGGCGCTGTCAGTTCCTTCACGTCGAGGCCGCGCAACAGCGTCATTAGCTGGAAAGCCTTGGCGGTTGGGATCAGATCGCGCCCTTCGCGGATCAGATACTTCTCGCCGAGCAGACCTTCGATGATGGCAGCGCGCGTGGCTGGCGTGCCGAGACCCTTGGCCGCCATCGCCTCGCGCAACTCGTCGTCTTCGACGAGCTTGCCCGCACCTTCCATCGCCGACAGCAAGGTCGCTTCGTTGTAGCGTGCGGGCGGCTTCGTCACCAGCTGCTGGCTGGCGATCTTGTCGGTCTTGACCTTCTCATCCTTCTGCACCGGCACGAGGTTCGCGTCTTCGCCGCTGATTTCGCGGCCGTAGATCTGCAGCCAGCCGGGTTCGACCAGCACTTTGCCTTCGGTCTTGAAGTGATGGCCGACCACTTCCGTGATCCGCGTCGTCACCCGGTATTCGGCGGCCGGGAAGAACACCGACAGGAAACGCTTCACGACGAGGTCGTAGAGCTTCTGTTCCGGCTCGGACAGATTCTTCGGCGCTTGCAGCGTCGGGATGATTGCAAAGTGATCGCTGATCTTCGAGTTGTCGAAGATGCGCTTGTTCGGCTTCACCCAGCCCTTGTCGAGCACCTGCCTGGCAAATGGCAGATAGTTGTTGCTCTCCTTGAGCATGCCGAGCGTCTGCTTGACCGTGTCCATATAGTCTTCCGGCAGCGCGCGAGCGTCGGTCCGGGGATAGGTCAGCACCTTGTGCTTTTCGTACAACGCCTGGGCGAGGCCCAAGGTGTTCTTCGCCGAGAAGCCGAAGCGGCCGTTGGCCTCCCGCTGCAAGCTGGTCAGGTCGAACAGTGCCGGTGACAGTTGCGTGGACGGCTTCGACTCTTCCGTCACGGTGCCGATCTGGCCGCGACACGCAGCGACGATCGTCTCGGCCGCGGGCAGCGACCATAGACGCGAATCGCGTTTTTCCGGGTCGAACTCGTCGCGCTTGAATTTCGGATCGAACCAGCGGCCTTCGTAGAAGCCGGCCGCGCAGACGAACTCCGCTTTGACTTCCCAGTAGTCGCGCGGCACGAAGCGGCGAATCTTCTCTTCGCGCTCGACGACGATCGACAGCGTCGGCGTCTGCACCCGCCCAACCGTGGTCAGGAAGAAGCCGCCGCCCTTGCTGTTGAACGCGGTCATCGCCCGCGTGCCGTTGATGCCGACCAGCCAGTCCGCTTCCGAGCGGCAGCGCGCCGCATCGGCGAGCGGCTGCATCTCTTCGTCGCTGCGCAGACTGGCGAAGCCGTCGCGGATTGCACCGGCCGTCATCGATTGCAGCCAGAGGCGCTGCACCGGCTGCCTGGCTTTGGCGTGCTGCGCGATCAGGCGGAAAATCAGCTCGCCCTCGCGCCCCGCATCGCATGCGTTGATCAGACGATCGACGTCTTTACGCTTGAGCAGCCTGGTCAGCACCTTCAGGCGCGACTCGCTCTTGCTGATCGGGTTGAGGTCGAAATGTGGCGGGATGACGGGCAGATTGGCGAAGCTCCACTTGCCGCGTTTGACCTCGTACTCTTCGGGCGCAGCAATTTCCAGCAGGTGGCCGACTGCCGAGGAAAGGACGTACTCGTCGCTTTCGTAGTATTCGTCATGCTTGGTAAAACCGCCCAAAGCGCGCGCGATGTCGTTCGCGACGGAAGGCTTTTCGGCGATGATCAGTGCTTTGGACATGACTCGATGTGAGGTTGGTAGATCCGGGTTGATGGCCTTGAGTGCGGCAAATTAGCGCGCGACCCTCGTTTGCGACCTTTGCGACCCTTTAACGACCGCTTTATAGCACACGGAGCGAAAGCGACGAGTCAAGTGCCATAAAAGCGCGCCATCATAATTGCGCGTTCAGCGATTGGGCAAGCCATGGCAAAGGCGCTGTGCGCCGCTTCCAACACCTGTGCCGCGCCTTCGGACCCAGCAGGTCAGCCGCCTGGTTCAGGCGGCCGCCAGCGCCGGCCGCAGCTTGGGCGCGCCGCTGATGCCGGGCACGGCCGTCAGGTCCCGCAACATCCGTTCCACGATCGACGCCTGCGGCAAAACGGTACCGAAAAAGCGTGTCGTGACCGAGTCTTCGATCAGGATGGTCGGGAAATTCTCGACATCCAGATCCTCGAAGCGATCCGCGTGGGTTTCGATGTCGATCCATGCGAAACAGATTTCCGGGTGCCGATCCGCCAGCGCGTTGAAGGCGTCGCGATACTCGCGGCAGGTCCCGCACCACTCGGCGCACAGGCAGGCGACGAGCAGCGTGTCGGGTTCATTGATGCGCTCGGCGATCCGGTCCTGATCTGTGTCGAGGTTCAGCGCGGGCATGTCGTGGTTTCCTTGCGTATTTTCTCGGGTGCTTTGGCGCGAATGTAGCATGGTCGATCAACAAGGGGGATCAACTGTGATCGGCGCGGGACTGGCCATGGCTGGCTCGCATGAAGCGGCCGCCGGGCAACGCGGTCACCTGGCCGGCAAGTTCGAGCTGCAGCAATGTCGATTGCAGGGCCGCGTCTTCCATCTCGGTGCGGCTGCCAAGAATTTCAAGCGTGGTGGGTGCGTGACCGAGCGCGGCGAGGAGGCGCTGCGCTTCGGACGTGAGCGGCACGGGTGGCGGCGCGGGCGGTTGTGCAGCCGCGAAGTCGGCCGTGGCTGAATTCGTTGTGTGCGCCGCCAAAATTGCCTGCGCGCCCGAGATTTTGGCCGCCGCTGAACTCCCTGAATCGGGGCTGTCCCACGGAACGGTTTGCCTCGAGTGCGATGCGGCACGGACTGCCGTCCGCCTCGTAAAACCGAGTTCTTCGAGCACCTCTTCGGGCGATTCCACCAGCTTTGCGCCTTGCTTGATGATCCGATGACACCCGCGCGACAGCGGCGCGTGAATCGATCCGGGCAACGCGAAAATATCCCGTCCCATTTCGTTGGCGAGCCGCGCCGTGATCAGTGAACCGGAGCGCATCGCCGCCTCGACGATCAACACGCCGCTGACCAGCCCGGCGATCAAACGATTACGCTGCGGAAAATTGGCGGCGCGGGCGGGTGTGCCGAGCGGCCACTCCGACAGAATCGCGCCCCGCATCGCGATCTGCCGCGCCAGTCCGTGATGCGCCGCCGGATACACGAGATCTGCGCCGGTGCCGATCACCGCGACCGTCCCGCCGATGCCTTCCAGGCCCCCTCGATGCGCGGCGCCGTCGATGCCGAGCGCCAGTCCCGACACGATGGCGATGCCCGCCATCGACAGCTCGCGTGCGAAACGCTCCGCGTCCTCGATGCCTTGCGGCGTCGCGCTACGGCTACCCACCAGCGCAACCGCCCGCGTATGCAGCAGACCGAGCCGGCCCTTTATATATAGCAGCGGCGGTGGATCGGGCATCGTCAACAGTGCGGGCGGGTAAGCGGGGTCGTCGAGCGTGACCACCTGATTGCCGGGTAGCTCGCGCCATGCGATCACCGCGTCGAGCTGGCTGTCGAATTCGGGACCGGTCGGAGCCAGCGCGGCGCGTGCCGCAGCTTCGCCGGCAACCTCGGCAAGCGCTTCAGGCGATTGACTGAAAATCGCCTCGGGCAGCCCGAAAGCGCTCAGCATCAAGCGCAGCGCCGCGGGTTTCAAACCCGGTGCGAGCGACAGCCGCAGCCACGCGGCGAGTTCGAGATCGGTTGCTGGCAAGGTATGCATTGCGAGTCGCTCCCTGCAGGGCCAGCGGGCAGGCGGGCGCCATGCTAAAATTTCATCATCCGAAATAACTGCAGCGCCGCGCCCACCCGCGCGGGCTCGTCGTTTAGCGCACGCGGCGCGTTGAATCGAACCGGTTCAACACCATCTATCCTCGGCGTAATGCGACGGGCTCACAACCTGGCCGAAAGGCCAACGCGAGCTTTCCAACGGCTAGCGGCGTCTGAAATCACACTCGAAATCATGGCTTTACTGAACATCCTCAATTACCCGGACAAACGGCTGCACAAGATCGCCAAGCCGGTCGAAGCGGTCAATGACCGCATCCGCCGCCTCGTTGCGGATATGGCCGAGACCATGTATGCGGCGCCCGGCGTCGGCCTGGCTGCAACCCAGGTGGACGTGCACGAGCGTGTGGTCGTGATCGACGTGTCGGACGCGCACGACCAGTTGCTCGTGTTCATCAATCCGGAAATCGTCTGGGCGAGCGATGAGAGGAAGCTGTCGGAAGAGGGCTGCCTGTCCGTGCCGGGCATCTACGACAACGTCGAGCGCGCCGAGAAAGTGCGCGTGCGGGCGCTGAACGAAAAGGGCGAAACGTTCGAGATGGACTGCGAAGGACTGCTCGCCGTATGCATCCAGCACGAGATGGATCACCTGATGGGCCGCGTATTCGTCGAGTACCTGTCGTCGCTGAAGCAGACGCGGATCAAGAGCAAGATGAAGAAGCTCGCGCACGCAATGTAATGCGCTTCCAACTCGCCTACCCATCCCGTTCATGAGTCATTCATTGCGCGTCATCTTTGCCGGTACGCCGGAGTTCGCCGCGGCCGCGCTGGCCGCGATTCATCACGCCGGTTTTCCAGTGCCACTCGTGCTGAGCCAGCCGGACCGGCCCGCGGGGCGCGGTATGAAAATGCAGGCGAGCCCGGTCAAGCGCTATGCGCAGGAGCATGGGCTCGCCGTCGCGCAGCCGACTTCGTTGCGCCGCGCCGGCAAATATCCGCATGAAGCCGCAGCCGCGATCGATCAGCTGCGCGCGACGCCGCACGACGTGATGGTGGTCGCCGCCTACGGCCTGATCCTGCCGCAGGAAGTGCTCGATATTCCACCGCTCGGCTGCATCAACATTCACGCGTCGTTGTTGCCGCGCTGGCGCGGTGCGGCGCCGATCCATCGCGCGATCGAAGCGGGCGATCCGGAAACCGGCGTCACGCTGATGCAGGTGGACATCGGCCTCGACACCGGCGCAATGATTTCCGAAGTGCGCACGCGGATATCCGCCGATGACACCACGGCCACTTTGCACGACCGCCTCGCGCAAGACGGTGCGAAGTTGATCGTCGACGCGTTGCTCGAACTCGAGCGCAACGGCAAGCTGTCATCGACCCCGCAACCGGCGGACGGCGTGACCTATGCGGAAAAGATCGGCAAGCACGAAGCCGCGCTGGACTGGCGTCGACCGGCAGCGGTCCTCGCGCGCCAGGTGCGCGCGTTCGACCCCTTCCCTGGCGGTGTAGGCACGCTCGAAGACGGCAGCTCGGTCAAGATCTGGGCCGCGGCGGTCGCCGATGCGCAGCACCACAATGCGCCCGGCACCCCCGGCACCCCCGGCACCCCCGGCACCATTACCGACGTCTCGTCCGAAGGCGTGGTCGTCGCGTGCGGAGAAGGCGCGCTGCGTCTGACGCAATTGCAGAAACCCGGCGGCAAGCGCCTGCCAGTGCGCGAGTTCCTGGCCGGTTCGCCGCTGGCCGCGGGACAGCGCTTTCAGTTTCCCGAGGCAAAGTAACGTCGTTGCGCAGATCTTGAAACTCGTCCATTCGGGCGATGCTCAAGGCCACCGCCGCAAGTTCGCAGCGCGTTAGAATTCTCCATGCAACAGCCCCAGCTTTCGAGGATTCCAATGTTCGGCATCACCCATTTCGAGTTTTTCATCGTCGCGGTCTTTCTTTTGAATGTGACGCCCGGCCCGGATACGGCTTATATCGTCGGGCGCAGCGTCGCGCAGGGCCGTGGCGCGGGTCTGATGTCAGCGCTCGGTATCTCGGCGGGGTGCTGCATCCATTCGCTTGCGTGCGCGTTCGGTTTGACCGCGCTGCTTGCCGCGTCGGCCACTGCGTTCACCGTCATCAAATTCGCCGGCGCCATTTATCTGATCTATCTCGGCGCGCGCCTGATTTTCTCCAAACCAGCCGCTGATGCGGCCGCAGGCGCAGCACGCGCGGCCGGTGCGCCCAAATCGTTGAGGCAGTTGTTCCTGCAAGGTTTCTGGACCAACGTGCTGAACCCCAAGGTCGTGCTCTTCTTCGTTTCGTTCTTTCCGCAGTTCGTGACGACCGGCAGCGATCACAAGACGTTCGCCTTCCTCACGCTCGGCGCAGTGTTCGTCCTGATGAGCATGCTCTGGAACAGTTTTGTCGCATGGATCGCGGGCAGCGTGACGCAGCGTTTCTCCGGCAAGCCGTCGGTGAAGCTGTGGCTCGATCGCGGTGTCGGCAGCGCGTTCGTCGGCCTCGGGATCAAGCTTGCGACCGCATCGCGATGATTGAATTTTCCCGACTCGCCCACATCTAACATTCCGCTTACAGAACGCCGCGATTGCGCGGCGCAGATATGAAGCCCGCGCTTAGGGCAAGGAGTTGCAGACATGTTCAACTGGGTCAAAACCGCGATGTTGATGGCCGCGATCACGGCCCTTTTCATCGTGATCGGCGGGATGATCGGCGGATCGCGAGGTATGACGATCGCGCTCGTGATCGCGCTTGGGATGAATTTCTTCTCGTACTGGTTTTCGGACAAGATGGTTCTGCGCATGTACAACGCGCAGGAAGTCGACGAAACCAGCGCGCCGCAGTTCTACCGCATGGTGCGTGATCTCGCCACGCGTGCGAACCTGCCGATGCCGCGCGTCTACCTGATCAACGAAGACGCGCCGAACGCGTTCGCCACGGGGCGTAATCCGGAGCATGCGGCCGTCGCGGCGACCACCGGCATTCTGCGCGTGCTCTCGGAGCGCGAAATGCGCGGGGTGATGGCGCATGAACTGGCGCACGTGAAGCATCGCGACATTCTGATTTCGACGGTGTCCGCGACTATGGCTGGTGCCATTTCCGCGCTGGCGAACTTCGCGATGTTCTTCGGCGGCCGCGACGAAAACGGCCGTCCCGCGAACCCGATCGCCAGCATCGCGGTCGCGTTGCTGGCGCCGATCGCTGGCGCGTTGATTCAGATGGCGATTTCGCGCGCACGTGAATTCGAAGCCGATCGCGGCGGCGCGCAGATTTCCGGCGATCCGCAAGCGCTCGCTTCAGCGCTCGACAAGATCCACCGCTACGCGAGCGGTATTCCGTTTCCTACCGCCGAGCAGCATCCGGCTACCGCGCAGATGATGATCATGAATCCGTTGAGCGGGGGCGGCATCGCGAACCTGTTCTCGACGCACCCGGCTACCGAGGAACGCATCGCGCGGCTGATGGAAATGGCGCGCACGGGGCGCTTCGAATAACGTCCGTCACGGCGTACGTGGGTTGATGAATAGCGGGCCTGCGGGCCCGCTTCAGACTGCTGACAAAGTCCCCCTCAAAGCCTGGCCACGCGCCGGGCTTTGTCGTTTAATGAGCGTCATGCTCAAGAACCCGACACCGATCCAGC
>NZ_CYGX02000068.1 GCF_900019265.1 Paraburkholderia ribeironis | reverse complement strand
CATCATCGTGGGTCCGTTCCGTGAGCTGTCTTCTATAACGTCCTCGGCTGCGTCAGCGATGACCGCCGAGATTCATTAATCAGCGTTTCCCTAGGCGGTGGCCGGGTGAGTCGTTTGCGTGAGTGTGTCGATGGCCGCTGCCGGCGCCTGGATCGCGCTGCGCCGGTGATAAAAAGCCAGCGCGCGCAAGCCGCCGAGTTCTTCGCCGCCGCCCGCGCGGCCGGGGCCGCCATGCAGCGACATCGGCATCACGTTGCCGTGGCCGGTCTGACTCTGTTGAACCGACGGCGAAATCGCATGCACGCGGCCATGCGAGTCGGCGAGTTCGAGCGCGAGCCGGCCGAGATGCGCATCGTCGTTCGAGTAGATCGACGCGACGAGCGAGCCTTGGCCGCGTCGCGCGAGAGCGACAGCGTGCGCTTCGGGCAGCGCGTTCGGGGCGGTGTCGACGCGATAGGGCGCAACACTGGCCACCGGTCCGAATACCTCGACGTCGTGCAGCAGCGTTGCGTTGTCCGGGTCGTTGACCACGAACAGATGCGGCGCGACGCAAGCCGCGATGGCCGGGTCCGCGTCGATCAGCGGCGCGGCAGAGCCGTCGTACGCGAGCACCGCTTCCTCGCGCAACGCGGCGATGCCGGCCAGCACGTTCTCGTATTGCTCGCGGCTCACGAGCGAGCCCATGCGCACGGCGTCGTTGCGCGGATTGCCGACCGTGATTGTCGCGAGCTTCGCCTTCAGCGCATCGAGCACGGCTTCGAGCACTGCTTGCGGTACGAACGCGCGCCGGATCGCCGTGCATTTCTGGCCGGACTTGACGGTCATTTCCCGCACCACTTCCTTGATGAACAAGTCAAATGCGGGCGTGCCTGGCGTGGCGTCGGCGCATAGGATCGCGCTGTTCAGGCTGTCGGCTTCCACGTTCAGACGCGCGCTGTGCTGCACGAACGCCGGATGCGCGCGCAGCGTGGCGGCGGTCTGCGCCGAGCCCGTGAACGAGACGACATCGCAGGCTCGAATCTGCTCGAGCAGACCCGCCGAGCCGCCGCAGATCACGGAGAGCGCGCCGGCCGGCAGGATGCCCGCGTCGACCACGTCGGCCACCATGCGTTGCGTGAGCCATGCGGTGGCCGTGGCGGGCTTGACGATCACCGGCACGCCGGATAGCAGCGCGGGCGCCGCCTTCTCCCACAGACCCCAGGACGGAAAGTTGAACGCGTTGATGAATAGCGCGACGCCGCGCGTCGGCGTGAGCACATGCTGCACGCTGAATGATTGGTCCTTGCTGAGCGCCACGGTGGCGCCGTCGCGCAGCGCGTGCACGTCGCCGAGCGACGCGCCGAGTTTTGCGTAGTACGACAAAGCAAACAGGCCGCCGTCGATATCGACCGCCGAATCGTTGCGCGTGGTGCCGGAGTTGGCGGTGGCGATCGCGTAGTAGTCGTCGCGTTGCGCTTGCAGCAGCTTGACGATGTCGGCGAGGCGGGCGGCGCGTTGCACATAGGTCAATGCGCGCAACGCGGCGCCGCCGTGCTCGCGCGCAAACCCGAACGCGTGAGCGAGATCGAGACCGCCGGACGAGACGCGCACCAGTGCCTCGCCCGTCACCGGGTCGGTCAGCGTCACGCCGGTGCTGCTGCCGGCGACCCACTCGCCAGCCACGTGGTTCTTCAGGAGTTCGGTCATGGTGTTCTCAAGCGGGAGTGAATTCGATTGCGCCTTGCGGCAACAGATACAGCACCAGCGCCTCGCCGTTCGCGACGGTCGGACGATGCGCGGAGCCGGGACCGTACACGCACCAGCCGGCCGGGTGGCCGTCGAACGTGGCGCCTTCGGTGAGCGGCATGATCAGGTCGATCTCGCCATGCGGATGCACGTGATGCGGACCGGCAATGTCCTTCATGTCGACCACGTCGACGGAAAAGCCGTGGGTTTCGGGTAATGGCTTGAAGATGCGGCCGTAGCGAATGCCGCCGCCCTCGCGGTTGCACAGCCAGCCTTCGGCGACGCCGGTCTGGCACGCGCTCGCGAGATCGCGGAACGTCGCGCCGTTGGCCGGCCAGGTCTGGTTCAGCCAGTTCGCCAACTGGCTGTCGAGCGGCCGGCCGGCGAGTTGCGCTGTGACGCCCGCGATCAGGCACTGGAATTCATGTGGGGACATGCGAGCCTCCTGGTCGGCGCGCTCACGCAGCCGCGGCGACTGAGCCGCCTCGATGCTTGCGTGTTGCCGCGCCATCTCCGTGACGCCGCCGAAGGACTTCGACAGCGTTTGTTATTGGATCAATATTTGGCGAAAATTAAACCGTTCACCTGGTGCGTGTCAAGCACTATAGTACATATATCGCCGTCATTGAGGTGGCAAAACATGAATCAAAAGTACTCTCTCACACCGTTGGGCGAGCCCGCCGACCACGACGCGGCCCGCGCCGAGCGGCCCGAACGCGGTGTCGAGCGCGAAGAGCGCGATCCGTTTCTGACCGCGATGGGCGAGCGCGTGCGTCTGCTGCGCGCTCGCCGCGGCATGACTCGCAAGACGCTTGCCACCGAAACCGGGTTGTCGGAGCGACATCTGGCGAATCTGGAGTCGGGCGTCGGCAATGCGTCGGTACTGGTGCTGCGGCAGATCGCGCTGACCTTGAACTGCCCGCTCGCCGAGGTGATCGGCGACGAAACCACTGCATCCGCCGAATGGCTGCTGATCCGCGAGCTGCTACAAGGCCGCGATCAGGCCGCGTTGCAGCGCGCCCGCATGGCGCTCGCCGAGATGTTCGCCCAGGCGCCGCGCGACCCGCACCGCAAGGACCGGATCGCCTTGATCGGGCTGCGCGGCGCCGGCAAATCGACGCTCGGGCGCATGCTCGCGCAGGAGCGCAAGGTGCCGTTCATCGAGCTGACGCGCGTGATCGAGCAGCTGGCCGGCTGCCCGCCGTCCGAGATTCATTCGCTATACGGAGCGGGCGCTTACCGACGCTACGAGCATCGCGCGCTGGAAGCGGTGATCCACGAGCACGAGCGCGCGGTGATCGCATCGCCGGGCGGGCTGGTGTCGGAGTCGGCCACGTTCAACGCACTGCTGTCGCATTGCTTCACCGTCTGGCTGCAGGCCACGCCGGAAGAGCATATGCGCCGTGTCATCGCGCAAGGCGATCTGCGGCCGATGTCCGGCAACAAGGAGGCGATGGACGACCTGAAGCGCATCCTGGCGGGGCGTGGCGAGCTGTATGGCCGCGCCGACATGACCTTCGACACCAGCGAGAAAACCCTCGCCGATGCCTATCTGCAACTGCGCGACCGGCTTGCCGCGCGGCTGGCGGCCGAGTCGCCGGACGACGCCTCAGTGCGCTGACCGGCGATCCGGCAGCCCAGGGTTTACTCTTAAACATGCACTAAAGTGCTTTACATGGGGTTGGTGGTGCACTATTGTTCAAAAAACAGATCTTGCAACGTCCAGTCAGGAGACGCCCCATGTCCACAGCAGCAACCGCGGTCGCACCGGTTGAATACCGCACTGATCCTTCGCAGTACAAGCATTGGAAGCTGAGCTTCAACGGTCCCATCGCGACGCTCGGCATCGATATCGCCGAGGAGGGCGGCATCCGCGATGGCTACAAGCTGAAGCTGAATTCATACGACCTCGGTGTCGACATCGAGCTGCATGACGCGATCCAGCGCATCCGCTTCGAGCATCCCGAAGTCAGGACCGTCGTGCTGACCAGCCTGAAAGACCGCGTGTTCTGCTCGGGCGCGAACATCTTCATGCTGGGGCTGTCGTCGCATGCGTGGAAGGTCAACTTCTGCAAGTTCACCAACGAAACGCGCAACGGTCTGGAAGACTCGTCGCGCCATTCGGGTCTGAAGTTTCTCGCCGCGGTGAACGGCGCCTGTGCTGGCGGCGGCTATGAACTCGCACTCGCCTGCGACGAGATCTATCTGGTGGACGACCGCTCGTCGTCGGTGTCGCTGCCAGAGGTGCCGTTGCTGGGCGTGCTGCCGGGCACTGGTGGGCTCACGCGCGTCACGGACAAACGCAAGGTGCGGCACGATCGCGCCGACATCTTCTGCACAGTGGTCGAAGGCATTCGCGGCGAGCGCGCGAAGGCATGGCGTCTGGTCGATGAAGTCGTGAAACCGAACCAGTTCGACCAGGCAATCCAGGCGCGCGCCCTCGAACTGGCCGCGCAAAGCGATCGCCCGGCGGATGCGCAAGGCGTGACGCTCACGCGGATCGAACGCACCGACCGCGAAGACGGCTTGAGCTACAAGACGCTCGACATCACGATCGATCGCGCAAAGCGCATCGCCACCTTCACGGCGAGGGCGCCGCAAACGCAACCGCCTTCGAGCATCGACGCGATCGTCGCGGCCGGCGTGAACTGGTGGCCGCTGCAGTTCGCCCGCGAGCTCGACGACGCGATTCTGTCGATGCGCACCAACGAACTCGAAATCGGCACCTGGGTCTTCAAGACCGAAGGCGACGCCCGTCATCTGCTCGCCGCCGACGCCACGCTGATGCAGCACAAGGACCACTGGTTCGTGCGCGAGACCATCGGCCTGTTGCGCCGCACGTTGGCACGCATCGACGTGTCGTCGCGTTCGCTGTTCGCGCTGATCGAGCCGGGTTCGTGCTTTGCCGGCACCTTCGCGGAACTCGCATTCGCCGCCGACCGCAGCTACATGGCCGCGTTGCCGGGCAACGAAGAGGAAGAGCCGGCCATCACGCTGTCGGAAGTCAACTTCGGGCTGTACCCGATGGTCACGCAGCAGTCGCGGCTCGCGCGGCGCTTCTATGAAGAAACCGAGCCGCTCGACACGGTGCGCGCCCGGATCGGCCAGCCGATCAAGGCAGTCGAAGCCGAACGCGTCGGCCTCGTCACCGCATCGCCCGACGATATCGATTGGGCCGACGAAATCCGCATTGCGCTCGAAGAACGCGCGGCGATGTCGCCGGACGCATTGACCGGCCTCGAAGCGAACCTGCGCTTCAATGGTCCGGAAACGATGGAGACGCGCATCTTCGGCCGTCTCACCGCATGGCAGAACTGGATCTTCAACCGGCCGAACGCAGTGGGCGAGAAGGGCGCGCTCAAGGTGTACGGCAAGGGCAGCAAGGCGCAATTCGACGTCTCGCGCGTTTGATGCGCGCCTGAACGCCGGCATCGCGCGACGCAAGCCGCGCGATCTGAAACGACGCCACCTGGCCGATACGCGCCTCTCACCGTCAGCACTGCAGCTTCGAACAAGGAACCGACCATGTCCACGATCAACTACAGCGAAAAGATTCCGAACAACGTCAACCTCGCCGACGACCGCACGTTGCAACGCGCGCTCGAACAATGGCAGCCGAATTTTCTGTCGTGGTGGGGCGATATGGGCCCGGAAGGCTCGCATGGCTACGATGTCTATCTGCGCACGGCGGTGAGCGTCGATGCGGGCGGCTGGGCGCACTTCGACCATGTGAAGATGCCGGAGTACCGCTGGGGCATTTTCCTCACGCCCGGCGAGCAGGACCGCAAGATCCACTTCGGCGAACACAAGGGCGAAGCGGCATGGCAGGACGTGCCGGGCGAGCATCGCGCGAACCTGCGCCGTATTATCGTCACGCAAGGGGACACGGAGCCGGCGTCCGTCGAGCAGCAGCGCCACCTCGGTTTGACGGCGCCGTCCTTGTACGATCTGCGCAACCTGTTCCAGGTCAACGTCGAAGAGGGACGCCACCTGTGGGCGATGGTTTATCTGCTGCATCGCTACTTCGGCCGCGACGGTCGTGAGGAAGCCGAAGCATTGCTCGGCCGCCGTTCGGGCGACGACGACAATCCGCGCATTCTCGGCGCGTTCAACGAGAAGACGCCGGACTGGCTCGCGTTCTACATGTTCACGTACTTCACCGACCGCGACGGCAAATTCCAGTTGTCGGCGCTTGCCGAGTCGGGCTTCGACCCGCTCGCGCGCACCACGAAGTTCATGCTGACCGAAGAAGCGCATCACATGTTCGTCGGCGAATCGGGTGTCTCGCGCGTGATCCAGCGTACCGCGCAGGTGATGAACGAACTCGGCACAGACGACGTCGCGAAGATCCGCGCGGCCGGCGTGATCGATCTGCCGACCATCCAGCGCTATTTGAATTTCCACTACTCGGTGACGATCGACCTGTTCGGCGCCGATCATTCGTCGAACGCGGCCACGTTTTATAGCTCGGGCCTGAAAGGCCGCTATGAGGAAGGCAAGCGCGACGACGACCATCAATTGAACGGCCACAGCTACAAGCTGCTCGACGTGCAGGGGGACAAGCTGGTCGAGCGCGAAGTGCCGATGCTCAACGCGATGAACGAAGTGCTGCGCGACGACTACATCAAGGATTCGATGGCGGGCGTGGGGCGCTGGAACAAGGTGCTGGAAAAGGCCGGCATCGATTTCCGCATGACAGTGCCGCATAAGGCGTTCAATCGGCAGATCGGCACGTTCGCGGGCACGCGCGTGTCGCCCGATGGCCGCGTGATCAGCGAAGCCGAATGGGCCGCCAACGAAGCAAAGTGGCTCGCCACGCCGGAGGACCGCGCTTACGTCGCGTCGCTGATGGGGCGCGTCACGCAAGCCGGCAAGTTCGCGAACTGGATTGCGCCGCCCGCGATGGGCATCAACCGTCAGCCGGTCGATTTCGAATACGTGCGCTTTAACTGAACGTACGAGAGCACACGAGAGACGCGTCGCACGCTTGCGCTGCACACCCTGGTGGAGGAAGTCATGAACGGCCCAGTATCGATCGAAGTTCTCAGGCAGCATCTGATCGATCCGGAAATCTGCATTCGCTGTAATACCTGCGAAGAGACGTGCCCGATCGATGCGATCACGCACGACGACAACAACTATGTGGTCAAGGCGGACATCTGCAACGGCTGCATGGCGTGCGTGCCGCCGTGTCCGACCGGCGCGATCGACAACTGGCGCACGGTGTTGAAGGCCGACGCGTACCCGATCGAAGAGCAATTGACGTGGGACGTGTTGCCGGAGCAGAACACCATGGCGGTGCCGGCCGCGGACGAGTCGACCGGCGCGCTCGCGTCGGGCGATACGCCGGCGGACGCGAGCGGTATCGACGTGGACATCGTGCGCGGCTCGGTGGTGCCGCCGTGGTCGGCCGCGAAGCCGTATGTGAATCTCTACACGCACAAGGCGCCGACCACCGCGACGGTGGTCGGCAACTACCAGCTCACGGACGGCGCGGCCGACAGCGACATCCATCACATCGTGCTCGATTTCGGTTCGATGCCGTTTCCAGTGCTGGAAGGGCAGTCGATCGGCATTCTGCCGCCCGGAGCGGGCGCCGACGGCCGCACGCATCACGCGCGCCAGTATTCGGTGGCGAGCCCGCGCGACGGTGAACGGCCCGGCTATAACAACGTGTCGTTGACGGTCAAGCGGGTGTCGCAGCAGCATGGCGACGCGATCGACGGCGTATGTTCGAACTACCTGTGCGATCTGAAGAAGGGCGACGCGGTCACCGTGATCGGTCCGTTCGGCAGCACGTTCCTGATGCCGAATCATCCGAACTCGCATCTGCTGATGATCTGCACCGGGACCGGCTCCGCGCCGATGCGCGCGATGACCGAGTATCGCCGGCGGCGCCGGCTAAAGGGCGCGACCGGCAAATTGATGCTGTTCTTCGGCGCGCGGACCAAGGAGGAGTTACCGTACTTCGGACCGCTGACGAATCTGCCGAAGGATTTCATCGATACGAATCTGGCGTTCTCGCGCACGCTGGGTCAACCGAAACGCTACGTGCAGGACGCGATGCGCGAACGCGCGGTCGACGTCGCGCAAATGCTCAAGGACGACAACACGCATGTCTATGTGTGCGGCCTGAAGGGCATGGAAGACGGCGTGCTGCAAGCGCTCCAGGAAATCAGCGACCAGCATCAGCTGGATTGGGAAACACTGTGGGCGAAGATGAAGCGCGAAGGGCGGCTGCATCTGGAGACTTATTGACGCGCGTAAGCGCGCCGAGCCCCCGCCGACAGACTGCAATTGATGTAAACGAAGGCCCCGCCGGTCACGCAAGCATGACGGTCCGCGCGGGGCCTTGTCACGTGTGTTACCTCGACGGATCGGCTCCGTCTTCATGCTGCGCAGGCGACACCGCACCGCACGCGCGGATCACCAGTTGCACGACTTCCTCGGTGGTGGCCTCGAAGGCTTTTCGTGTCAATGCGCGCTTGCCCTTGAGCGCGCGAATCTGCGCGTCGAAGTCGGCGTAATGCTGGGTGGTCGCCCAGATCATGTACATCAGCGTCTGCGCATTCACCGGCGCGAGCAGGCCACGCGCAATCCAGCCGTCGATCACTTTCACCCGGCTATCGAGCCACGGCTTCACGCGTCCGGTCAGGATGTCCTCCATGTGCTCCGCGCCGTGGATGATCTCGCTCGCCCACACCTTCGAGCCGAGCGGCCGGCGGCGCGACAAATCCATTTTCGCTCGCACGTAGCCACCAATCGCTTCGACCGGGTCGTCGCTGCATTCGAACGTATCGGCGGCGCGGTGCCAGTCTTCGAACAGATCTTCCAGCACGCGCCGGTAGAGCGCGAGCTTGGTCGGGAAGTAGTAGTGCACGTTGGCTTTCGGCAAGCCTGCGCGTTCCGCGATCATTGCGGTGCTCGCACCGTCGAGCCCCCGTTCCGCGAATACCGCTTCGGCGCATGCCAGCAGATGCGCTTCGTTCGACTCGCGAATGTGCGCCTTGCGCCGCCGCAAAGGCGCGCGTGTTTCGTCGTTTTCCGTGATGCTGGCCGCCACGTCGTCGTCTCTCATGTTCGCCTTCAGCGGCAGGTGCGCCGCTTCGCGCTTCATTCTAGTCGTTCGGCGCGAGCCTCACACACCCTTTTGGAGATGGCGCGCGAGCCGTGCTGCAGCGCAATGGCACGCTTTTCGCTCTGTTCTCGCTCTGTTTCCGTTCGAACGAAATGCATTGATTTGGCGGGCTTAATCGTCTACAACCTGTCCAACTGGACAGGATTGAGAGAGCGGGCGCGGCATCAGGGTTTGCCCTCTGTGTGAGAGCGGACCTGAGAGCGGACCGAACGCATCGACCGTGCACCGTCGGCGTGCGGACACGCCCCAAAACCCGCCGCCGATGCACCAGTTTCATGTCGGTTCACCGAAAGGAGCGAGACGAATGAACGTGGTATCCGAAGCGCTGAAACACGCCCCGAAGGAAGTCCCCTTGGGGGATGCCCCGCAGGGCGCAGACCTTGCGACGTCGATCCGGGTCGATGGCAAACGGCTGTGGGAGAGCCTGATGACGATGGCGAAGATCGGCGCGACACCCAAAGGCGGCGTTTGCCGCCTCGCGCTCACCGACCTCGACCGGGAAGGGCGCGATCTGATCGTCAGCTGGGCGAAGCAGGCCGGTTGCACGGTCAGTGTCGATCAGATGGGCAATGTGTTCATGCGTCGCGCCGGACGCAATCCCGCTGCGCTGCCGGTGATGACAGGCTCGCACGCGGACTCGCAGCCGACCGGCGGACGGTTCGACGGCATCTACGGTGTGCTGGGCGGTCTCGAAGTGATTCGGAGTCTTAACGATCATGGCATCGAGACCGAGCATCCGATCGAAGTGGTGATCTGGACCAACGAAGAAGGCTCGCGCTTCGCGCCGGCCATGGTGGCCTCGGGTGTGTTCGCCGGCGTGTTTACGCTGGACTACGGCCTGTCGCGCAAGGACGTCGACGGCAAGACCATCGGCGAGGAACTCAGGCGCATCGGTTATGCGGGCGATCTTCCGTGCGGAGGCCGGCCGTTGCATGCGGCGTTCGAACTGCATATCGAACAAGGGCCGATTCTCGAAGCCGAGCAGAAGACCATCGGCGTCGTGACCGATGCGCAAGGCCAGCGCTGGTATGAAATCACCTTGACCGGGCAGGAGGCGCACGCGGGTCCGACGCCGATGCCGCGCCGCCGCGATGCGCTGCTCGGTGCCGCGCGTGTGGTCGAGCTGGTCAATCGCATCGGGCTCGACCACGCGCCGTTCGGCTGCGCGACGGTCGGCATGTTGCAGGTCCATCCGAACTCGCGCAACGTGATTCCGGGCCGGGTGTTCTTCACCGTCGACTTTCGTCATCCGGACGACGCGGTGCTCGCCAGCATGGACGCCGCGTTGCGCGACGGCGTGGCCGAGATTGCGAAGCGCATCGGTCTGGAAACCGAACTCGAACAGATCTTTTACTACGCGCCGGTCGCGTTCGATGAAGCCTGCGTGAAGTCCGTGCGTGCCGCCGCGGAACGTTTCGGCTACGCGCATCGCAACATGGTGTCCGGTGCGGGGCACGACGCGTGTTATCTCGCGCAGGTCGCGCCGACTTCGATGGTGTTCGTGCCGTGTGTCGACGGGATCAGTCACAACGAGATCGAGGACGCCACCTTCGAATGGATCGAGGCGGGCGCCAACGTGTTGCTGCACGCGATGCTGGAGCGAGCGTGCGAGCCGGTTTCGTGACGCGGCACCAGTTGCGTTAAAGGCCGCGGTAAAGGTCGCGCCGATTTTCCCTCGCGTTACCCGTAGTGCCCATAAACATGCCGTCCCGGCTCCGCCTGAGCGCAGCCGGCAGGCACGGCTACGTCCTCACATCGAAGAAGGAACGTGTATGGCCATCAAGCAAACCGGCGACATTGCAGCCCAGCGCCTGTCGCCCGAGCAGCTTTCGTGCGAGTTCTCCGATATCGCGCCGTTGCTCGACGCGAGCGCCGCGGCCGCGGCAGCGAGCCGCTGTCACTACTGTTACGACGCGCCTTGCGTGAGCGCGTGTCCGACGCGCATCGACATTCCCAGCTTCATTCGCAAGATCAGCAACGGCAATCTGAAGGGCGCCGCCGTGGATATTCTGTCTGCCAATCCGATGGGCGGCATGTGTGCGCGCGTGTGTCCGACCGAGATTCTTTGCGAAGGCGCATGCGTGCGTCACGCTCAGGACGCGACGCCGGTGGCGATCGGCGCGTTGCAGCGGCACGCGACCGATTGGGCGATGGCGCGTGGCGAGCCGCTGTTCAGGCGCGCGGCCGAAACCGGCCGGCACGTCGCGGTGGTCGGCGCCGGGCCGGCCGGGCTCGCGTGCGCGCATCGGCTGGCGCTGGCGGGACATCGCGTGACGATCTACGACGCCCGTGAGAAAGCCGGTGGCCTGAACGAGTATGGCATTGCCGCGTACAAGACCGTCGACGATTTTGCGCAGCGTGAAGTGGCGTGGTTGTGTTCGATCGGTGGCATTGCAATCGAGCATGGCGTTGCGCTCGGACGCGATGTCGAGCTCGACACCTTGCGCCAGCGCCATGATGCGGTGTTCCTCGCGATCGGTCTGGGTGGCGTGCGCTCGCTCGCGATGCAAGGCGAAGACCTGAGCGGCGTATTGAACGCGATCGACTTCATCGAACAGATTCGCAGTGCTAGCGATTTCGGCACGGTGCCGGTGGGCCGCCGCGTCGTCGTGATTGGCGGCGGCAACACAGCGGTGGATGCAGCCGTGCAAAGCCGCAAACTCGGCGCGACATCCGTGACGATGGTGTACCGCCGCGGGGTCGAGTCGATGAGCGCCACCTGGGCGGAGCGCGACTTCGCGCAGACCAGTGGCGTCACGCTCGTCACGCATGCATCGCCGACGCGCCTGATCGGCGCGGATGGCGTGGTCACCGGTGTCGAGTTCGAACGGACCGCGAGCGACGGCATTCAGGAGCGCTTCGTGGTCGAAGCCGACATGGTGCTCAAGGCGATCGGACAAACGCTCGTGCCGGTGGGCATCGCACGCGAGTTGTTGACGCTCGACGGTAGCCGCATCGAGGTCGATGCGAACGGGCGAACCTCGCTCGCCGATGTGTGGGCGGGCGGCGATTGCGCGGCCACCGGCGGCATCGACCTGACGGTGCAGGCCGTGCAGGACGGCAAGGTGGCCGCCGCCGCGATCGACGCACAGTTCGCCCGCACCGCGGTGCAAGCCGCGTAGCGAGGCATCACGCTGCACAACGCTACGCAGCGCCGCATCGCGCCGCGCGCAGCACGCATCAGCAACCAGATAAACGAGCAGTCCCCAAGGAGCCGAACATGGCCGATCTGCGCTGTACGATTGCCGGCATTACTTCGCCGAATCCTTTCTGGCTCGCGTCCGCGCCGCCCACCGACAAGGCCTGGAACGTGAACCGCGCGTTCGAAGCGGGCTGGGGCGGCGTGGTGTGGAAGACGCTCGGCCTCGATCCGCATGTGGTGAACGTCAGCTCGCGCTACGGCGCGGTGCAATGGAATGGTCAACGGATCGCAGGCCTGAACAACATCGAGCTGATTACCGATCGCCCGCTCGACGTCAATCTGCGCGAGATCGCGCAAGTCAAACGCGACTGGCCCGAGCGCGCGATGATCGTGTCGCTGATGGTGCCGTGCAATGAACGCGACTGGAAGTGGATCCTGCCGCTCGTCGAAGATACCGGGGCCGATGCGGTCGAATTGAATTTCGGCTGCCCGCACGGGATGAGCGAGCGCGGCATGGGCGCGGCGGTCGGCCAGGTGCCCGAGTACATCGAAATGGTCACGCGCTGGGTCAAGGAGGGCACCAAGCTGCCGTGCCTCGTCAAGCTCACGCCGAACATCAGCGACATCCGGCTCGGCTCGCGCGCCGCTTACAAGGGCGGCGCGGACGGCGTGTCGCTGATCAACACGATCAACTCGATCGTCGCGGTCGATCTCGACGCGATGTCGCCGTTGCCGATGGTCGACGGCAAAGGCACGCACGGAGGCTACTGCGGCCCGGCGGTGAAGCCGATCGCGCTGAACATGGTCGCGGAAATCGCCCGCGACGGCGAGACGCCGAACCTGCCGATCTCCGGCATCGGCGGCATCTCCACGTGGCGCGACGCCGCCGAATTCATCGTGCTCGGCGCGGGCAGCGTGCAGGTGTGCACGGCTGCAATGCACTACGGATTCCGTATCGTTGCCGATCTGGCCGACGGTCTCTCGAACTGGATGGACGAAAAAGGCTACGCGACGCTCGACGAGATTCGCGGCCGCGCCGTGCCCAATGTCACCGACTGGAAGTACCTGAATCTCAACTACGACATCAAGGCGCGCATCGATCAGGATAAGTGCATTCAGTGCGGCCTGTGCCATATCGCCTGCGAGGACACCGCTCATCAGGCGATCACGAAAGAAAAAGATGGCGTCCGGCATTTTGAAGTGATGGACTCCGAATGCGTCGGCTGCAATCTGTGCATGCATGTGTGTCCGGTCGAGCAGTGCATCACGATGGAGCGTGTCGATAGCGGCGAGTACGCGAACTGGACCACGCATGCGCACAACCCGGCGCGGGTGGCTGCGCCGCCGCCCGCGACGGCCGCAGTGAATGAAACCGCCGAGACCTCTGCCGCGGGGACCCAGGCGCAGACCGCGAAGGCGGCCTGAAACACGACGTCGAGTCGCCGGTAGAAAACGCAGCGCCTGTACCGAACCTGTCTTTTCCCCAGGCCCGACACGCCATCCGAAGCGGGGCGGGCCGCAACGATCAAGTGGAGATCTTTCGATGAAGCAGACAGCGCAATCCGTCGATCCGCACTTCGCGGCCGGCGCGCAGGGCAGCGGTCTTTACAACGACGACCTTGCGCCGACCGGCCCCGCGCAACGCACGTGGAGGTGGTATCACTTCGCCGCGCTATGGGTGGGCATGGTGATGAACATCGCGTCTTACATGCTCGCCGCCGGTTTGACGGAGCAGGGCATGTCGCCGTGGCAAGCTGTCGTGACCGTGCTGCTAGGCAATCTGATCGTGCTGGTGCCGATGCTGCTGATCGGTCATGCGGGCGCGAAGCACGGCATTCCCTATGCTGTGCTGGTGCGCTCTTCGTTCGGCACGCGCGGCGCGAGGCTGCCCGCGTTGCTGCGGGCGATCGTCGCGTGCGGATGGTATGGGATTCAGACCTGGCTCGGCGGCAGCGCGATCTACACGCTGCTGAACATCCTGACCGGCAACGCGCTGCATGGCGAGATGCTGCCGTTTATCGGCATCTCGCTCGCGCAGCTCGCATGCTTCCTCGTGTTCTGGGCGCTGCAGATCTACTTCATCGTGCATGGCACCGAAGCGATCCGCCGGCTCGAAAGCTGGTCCGCGCCGATCAAGATCGTGATGTGCATCGCGCTCGTGTGGTGGGCGACCTCGAAAGCGGGCGGGCTCGGCTCGATGCTGTCGGCGCCGTCGCAATTCGAGCCGGGCGGCAAGAAGGAAGGGCTCTTCTGGGCAACCTTCTGGCCGAGCCTCACCGCGATGGTCGGCTTCTGGGCGACGCTCGCGCTGAACATCCCCGACTTCACGCGCTTTGCCAGATCGCAGCGCGATCAGATCATCGGCCAGTCGATCGGCTTGCCGGTGCCGATGGCCTTGCTCTCGGTGATTTCGGTGGTGGTGACGTCGGCGACGGTGGTGATTTACGGCAAGGCGATCTGGGATCCGATCGACCTGACGAGCCGCATGACCGGCATCGGCGTCGGCGTGGCATTGATCATCCTGACGCTCGACACGATGTCGTGCAATCTCGCGGCGAATCTCGTCGGGCCCGCGTATGACTTTTCGAGCCTGTGGCCGAAGGCCATTTCGTATCGCGCCGGCGGCATGATCACCGCGACCATCGCGATCGTGATGATGCCGTGGAAGATCCTCGCCACCACCCAGGGCTATATCTTCACGTGGCTGGTCGGTTATTCGGCGTTGCTGGGTCCGGTGGCCGGCATCCTGATGGTCGACTACTTCCTGATTCGCGGCACAAAGCTCGATACTCGCGAACTGTTCGACGAGCGGGGCGAGTACAGCTATACGGGCGGCTGGAATGTCGGCGCGGTGCTCGCGCTGGTCATCGGCGTGCTGCCGAATCTGCCGGGCTTTTTGCACACCGCGTTTCCGGCCTCGTTTCCGAACGTGCCGGCGATCTTCAATACGCTCTATACGTATGCATGGTTCGTCGGCCTCGCGTTGGCGTCGATCGTATACAGCGCATGGATGAAGCTGAGCAAGGGACCGAGTGCGCGAGTGGCGAGCGCATGAGTGCCCAGGCAGTACGTTGCGCAGTACGTTGCGCGGTGCGTTGTATCGAAACCAGCAGTTCATAAGGAGGCGGCAACATGACGACCCTGATTCGCGGCGGCACGATTATCGACGCGGAGAACACGTATCGTGCGGACGTGTTGTGTGCGCACCCGCAGGACGGCGGCACGATCCTGCAGATCGGCGCGGACCTGGAAGCGCCGGCAGGCGCGACTGTCGTCGATGCGGGCGGGCAGTACGTGATGCCCGGCGGCATCGATCCGCACACGCACATGGAATTGCCGTTCATGGGCACCACGGCGAGCGACGATTTCTACACGGGCACCGCCGCGGGTTTGTCGGGTGGCACGACCAGCATCATCGACTTCGTGATTCCGAGTCCGAAGCAACCGCTGATGGAAGCGTTCGACGAATGGCGCGGTTGGGCGGAGAAGGCGTCGGCCGACTACGGCTTTCACGTGGCGGTGACATGGTGGGACGAATCGGTCTATCGGGACATGGGCACGCTGGTGCATGAACATGGCGTGTCGAGTTTCAAGCACTTCATGGCCTACAAGAACGCCATCATGGCCGACGACGAAGTGCTGGTGAACAGCTTCTCGCGTTCGCTCGAACTCGGCGCGCTGCCCACCGTGCATGCGGAAAACGGCGAGTTGGTGTTCCAGTTGCAGCGTCAGTTGCTGGCCAAAGGCTTCAGAGGTCCGGAGGCGCATCCTTTGTCGCGGCCGCCGGAAGTGGAGGGCGAAGCGGCCAATCGCGCGATCCGGATCGCCCAGGTGCTGGGCGTGCCGGTGTACATCGTGCACGTGTCCGCGAAAGACGCGGTCGATGCGATCGCACGTGCCCGCAGCGAGGGCTTGCGGGTGTTCGGCGAAGTCTTGCCGGGCCATCTGGTGATCGACGAAGCGGTCTATCGGGACCCTGACTGGACTCGCGCCGCCGCGCACGTGATGAGCCCGCCGTTTCGCTCGGCCGAGCATCGCGAGGCATTGTGGCGTGGCTTGCAGGCGGGCCAGCTGCACACCACCGCGACCGATCACTGCGTGTTTTGCGCATCGCAGAAAGCGATGGGCCGCGACGACTTCACGAAGATTCCGAACGGTTGTGGCGGCGTCGAGGATCGGATGGCGGTGCTCTGGCATCACGGCGTGAACTCGGGGCGGCTCACGCCGAATGAGTTCGTGCGCATCACGTCGACCAATGCCGCGCAGATCTTCAACCTGTATCCGCGAAAAGGCGCGGTACGCGTTGGCGCGGACGCCGATCTCGTGGTGTGGGACCCGAGCGCGAGTAAAACGATTTCGGTGCGCACGCATCACCAGAAGGTCGACTTCAACGTATTCGAAGGCATGACGGTGCAGGGCGTCGCGATGCACACGCTCACGCGCGGCGCGCTCGCCTGGACCGACGGCGAATTGCGCGCGGTGCGCGGCGCGGGGCGTTATCTGAAGCGGCCGCCGAATCCGGCTTATTTCGATGCGATCCGCGTTGCCAACAAGCGCAAGGAGCCGCATCCCGTGGAGCGGTGAGCAGCGCGTACGCAAGGGGCTTTGAAAAAATCAGACGGTTTGCTACAGTGCGCCCGTTCAGCCGGGCGCGGCCGCCGGTGGGAACAGCCAGACACCGACCTCGACCACCGCTGTAGCCAACCTGACGGAGTCCCTTGTGAAGCCGCTGCGTTCCATTCTGCTGGTCGCGCTGTTGCAGGCGTTGACGACGAGCCCCGCGTGGGCCGTCGACGAACTCGCGCAAATCAAATCCTCAGGCGTGTTGCGCATCGGCACCGAAGGCAGTTACGCGCCGTTCACCTACCACGACGAATCGGGCCAACTAACCGGCTTCGACGTGGAACTCGCCACAGCGATCGCGCAGCGCCTGGGCGTCAAGCCGCAATTCATAGAAAGCAAATGGGAAGGTTTGATCGCCGGTCTCGATGTGAACCGCTACGACGCGGTGATCAATGAAGTGGCCGTCACCGACGCGCGCAAAGCCAAATACGACTACTCCGACCCGTACATCACGTCGCACGCGGTGCTGATCGTCGCGTCGGACAACACATCCGTCAAATCCTTCAGCGACCTGAAGGGCAGGAAGTCGGCCAATTCGCTGTCGAGCAATCTCGGCAGGATTGCGTCGAGGTATGGCGCGGAGCTGATTCCGGCACGGGGCTTCGACGAATCGATCGAATTGCTGGAGGCGGGCCGGGTCGACGCAACCGTCAACGATTCACTGTCGTTTCTCGACTTGAAGAAGCGCGAGCCGGATGCGAAGCTGAAAGTCGTCGCCGTCGATAGCGAGCCGGACGGCAGCGACCAATCCGCGATGCTGATCCGCAAAGGCAGCCCCAAATTGCGTGCGGCGCTCAACAAGGCGCTGGCCGACATCAGGGAAGACGGGACGTACGCGAAGATCTCGCAGAAGTATTTCGGCAAGGACGTCTTTCATTAAACGCGGTGGACAAAAAAAGAGAGCGTCGAAACGCCCTCTCTGACACGCGTGCCAATCAACGCGGACTCGAGTCTCAGACCGCTACGTCTTCCGTTGCATCGTTGAACGCGGCTTCGAAGAAGCGTTCCTGCGCATCCGCATTGGCGCGAGCGTAAGCGCGGTTGATGCCGCTGATCGCCGCACGAATCGAAGCCGTCACCAGATTGGCATCGATGCCGACGCCGAAGGCGCTGCCGGCCACATCGGTGCCGGCCATTTCGGCGACCGCGATTGCGCGCGCATCGGCGCCCTGGGTCAACGCGCGTTCTTCGTAGTGCTGAATTCGCACGGGGGTGCCCATCGCGTGCATCAGCGCGTCGAGCGGACCATTGCCTGCACCGCTCAGCACGCGCCGCGCGCCGTTGATGTCGACCGTGAGCCTGATATGCTCGCGGCCGTCGCGCTCGGACAGGCTATGTCCAATGTAGCGGACCGGTTCGGCGGTGCGCACGTATTCCTGCTGGAACAATTCCCAGATCTGCGCGGGCGTGACTTCCTGGCCGCTGTTGTCGGTAAAGCGCTGCACGGCCGAGCTGAAATCCACCTGCAGGCGGCGCGGCAACACGACACCATAGCCCTGTTCGAGCAGATAAGCGATGCCGCCTTTACCCGACTGACTGTTCACGCGAATCACCGAATCGTAAGTGCGGCCGAGATCGCTCGGGTCGATCGGCATATAGGGCACTTCCCAGATCGCGTCCGGCTTCTGCGCGGCAAAGCCCTTCTTGATCGCGTCCTGATGCGAGCCGGAGAACGCGGTGAACACCAGATCGCCGACATACGGGTGACGCGGATGCACCGGCAACTGCGTGCACTCCTCGGCGGTGCGCGCGACTTCGTTGATGTTCGAGAAATCGAGCTCGGGATCGACACCCTGCGTGTACAGGTTCAACGCGAGCGTGACGAGATCCACGTTGCCGGTGCGCTCGCCGTTGCCGAACAGACATCCTTCGACACGATCCGCGCCCGCCATCACCGCGAGTTCCGCTGCCGCCACGGCTGTGCCGCGGTCGTTGTGCGGGTGAACCGACACGATCAACGAATCGCGGCGCGCGAGATTGCGGTGCATCCATTCGATCTGGTCCGCGTAGACGTTCGGCGTGGCCATTTCGACGGTGGCCGGCAAATTGACGATCGCCTTGTGCTCGGGCGTCGGCTGCCAGATGTCGAACACGGCGTCACACACTTCCTTCGCGAATTCGAGTTCGGTGCCGCTGAACACTTCCGGGCTGTACTGCAACGTGAAGTGCGTTTCGGGCGCGGCGTCGGCCAGACGCTTCATGGTGCGCGCGGCGTGTTGTGCGAGTTCCTTGACGCCGCTCTTTTCCAGGCCGAACACGATCTTGCGGAATTCCGGCGCGGTCGCGTTGTACAGGTGGACGATCGCACGCGGCACGCCACGCAACGATTCGAAGGTGCGTTCGATCAGATCGTCGCGGGCTTGCGTCAACACTTCGATCGTCACGTCGTCGGGGATATGGCCGCCTTCGATCAGCTCGCGCACGAAATTGAAATCGGTCTGCGACGCCGACGGAAACGCGACCTCGATTTCCTTGAAACCGATCTGCACCAGCGTCTTGAACATGCGCATCTTGCGCTGCGCGTTCATCGGCTCGAACAGCGCCTGGTTGCCGTCGCGCAGATCGGTGCTCATCCAGATCGGGGCGCGCGTGATGGTGCGCGACGGCCACTGGCGGTCCGTCAAATTGATGGGCTTGAACGAACGGTACTTGGTAGCAGGGTTTTTCAACATTGTCATCATCCGGGGTTGAGACCAGCAAGCGGGTAGTCGACCGGACGACGAACAAGCGAAACTGGGCCGCCGGTCGGAAACCGGGGCTGGGTCAGTTACTGGGGATTCAAGCGGTGCTTCGGTGTATCAGAGGGAAGCGCGCAGCAGCAGACCTAGCCCGGTAGAGCGGGCTAGTAGTAGCGATAGGGTGGTCTGGGCGCGGTACATGGTGCGCAATAGGAACACATTATCGAGACGGCGTCAAGCGCCGCCGTCGATCCATGCGCGGGCGGCCTCGGTTCAGCGCCGCCGCGTGCGGGTTCGTCGCGCACGCGGCAGCGCACCGAGCCGTGCCGGCTCAGATGCCGAAGACGATCCGCAGCGTATCGTTCTGCGCGATCACCGACGCGCCGATCGTCAGCAGGATCAGCGGCAGCAGCGCGGTGCCGTAACGCCGGATCGGCGCACCCAGCAGCGGATGCTCGACGAGCCAGACCGCGGCGGCGCACCACAGCCCGATCATGACGATGAACACGAGTGAGATGAACGCGCCCTCACCGGGTGAATGGCTGGCATACAGCGGCACATACACGGCGAGGTTGTCGGAGCCGTTGGCAATCGCCACGCTCGCCACGGTCCAGGCGGACGAGCCGGAGGGGGCGCGGCCGGTAGAGTGCGCGCTGGCCATATTGGCTGCCTCGGCTGCGTCTATGGGTTCAGGCGTTTCAACTGCTTCAGCCGATGCGTGTGTCCCTGCACCGACGCATGCTCCATCCCGCGCGGTTTGCTTGTGCTGCGCATTGCCTGGACCGAAGCGCTCCCACGCCTTGCTCAGCCCCACACCGATTGGCAGCAGGCCGAGCAAGCCGATATAACCGGCGGGCAGACGCGTGAGTAGTGCCGCGAGCAGAAGCGATCCTGCAATCAGGATCAGCGAGCCCGCATACTGCCCTGCGATCACGCGACGCCGCCGCCTGCCTCCCGCTTCAGCGAGAAACGCGAGCAACACGAACAGGTTGTCGATATTGGTGGCGGCGTAAGCCGCGATCGCGAGCAAGGCGAGGCTGAACATGAGCGAAAGCTGGTCGATACGGAGCGGAAGAAATAACGCCGCGGTTCTCGGGAGGCTAGCCGCAAAGGCAGCAGCGTGCCGATGATGTAGCGGCCGGTCAACACGATGCCGACGCGAACCGCCGCGGTCAAGCAGTCGCTGCATCGGGCACGACGCCAGATGCGCTCGACACGGCAGACGCCACGCTTCGCTCGACTCAGCCGGCGCAGCTCCGATGTCGATTGACCGGGCCGTAAGCTACAATTGCCGACGGCTTGAATAACGGAACATCAATGAAGATTCGGATTCTTTCAATCGCCTGCCTCACGAGCGTTGCCGCATTGCTGGCGGCCTGCACAGCCGTTCACAGGAACTCGGGCGCATGCGAGCAGTTGATGCGAAGCAAGCTGGCCGACACGTCGTCGGATACGCTGAGGGTCGCCCACCGGGCGGCCGCCATTCGCGGCTCGCGGGTGGTGATCGAAGGATCGATCGAGCATGTGATGACGGCTTCCGAGGTGTCGGCCGCATCGGCTGGGCAGGCGGCGTCGGCGCCGGATGAGGTCGCGGGCAAGCGGGCGGCGGGTGTCGCAGCAGGCGATGGTGCAGCCTCGGCGGTGCAGGCATCGGGTGTTGATGCGTCATCGCACGGACCGGTCAAGCCGAAGACTGTCACGCTGCCGGCGGCCGCCGAGTGCACGTTCCACGGTGAGACTCTGGACGTATTCCGCTGGTTGGCACCGGCCAGGCTGGCCGAGCCGGTCGATGGAGCGGCCAGCGAAGCGGCTGAATAACACGCCACTTCGACCGTGCAACGTTTGGCTGGCGAATGCGTCGGTGCAAAGGCTGCGCGGTATTTCGACCAGTGCCTCGCGGGCGCCATGCGGCTAGCCGCACGACGCCGTGGCCCGCGAGTGCGCGCTAACTCACACGCATCACCGAGCCGGTGACCTGGTACCTCGCCTCATCTCACGTCGCGAGCACGCAGTCGCTTACTGCATACGCATGCATCACATGCGGTGCATGACCCGCACGGCGCTATCTCGCCACCGGGACTCAGCAGCCCCGGACCAGGATCAAGCCACCGCTTGTGTCGGGCGCCACAGAACGTGAAAACTGTGCCAAGTAAGTGAAAAACTGCTGCCGCAGATAGTGAAAAAAAATCTGGCTGCTACTGAAAAACAGCGCACGGGAGGTCCGGACGCTGTCTTTGGTGCACAGTTTAAAAGCGTCGCTGCGCGTCGCCGGCGACAACGGTAGCTGCTACGTTGTCGGACTCGTCGGGCGGCTGTCGACCCTCACCAGCCAGTCGAGAATACAAGACATCGGACCGTTTTCGTTGAGGAAGCGGTCGTTCACTATCCCGAAGCTGAATCGGCCCGCTTCGCCGTGCCGTACTACCGTTGCTCCCCTCGCATCGACCCTTCGAACAGGACGGGACTGAGCCACACTTCGAACGCTCGTCAGTCGTTTGGGTACAACCTCAAGCTGCGCGTGGTCGGATCTTCGTTACGCGCGGCGGTCTTCACAGGAGTCTCTAGTGTGGAAAGCGTTAAACAGGTTACAGCCCGCGAGTTGTTGTGGCCTGACTGCGATTCGCAAGACACGTGGCAAAATGGTCGTTGCCAGCGTGTTTGGGAGAATTTATCGTGCGGGTCCTCGTCATCGAAGACGATGTCAGCATCGCGACCAACCTCTTTGACTATCTCGAGAATGCGGGCTACGAAGTCGATCTGGCATCAAGTGGGCCCGCCGGGCTGCAGCTCGCGTTGGCCGAACCATGGGACGTCATCCTGCTCGATCTTGCGCTGCCCGGAATGGATGGGTTGACGCTGTGCCGCAAGCTGCGCGAGGAAGCACATCGCGACACACCGGTGCTGATGTTGACGGCAAAAGACACGCTCGACGACAAGCTCGCCGGTTTTGTGCACGGCGCCGACGACTATCTCGTCAAACCATTTTCGCTGAGGGAGGTTGGTGCGCGAGTCAGCGCGCTGATCAAGCGTTACAAGGGCAACGTGACGGCAGCCACGCTTCGCTGCGCGGACGTGCAGTTGGATCTGACGACATTGGCCGTCGAACGGGCGGGCCGTTCAATCAAGCTGTCGCCAAAATGCCTGCAGTTGCTGCGCGTCCTGATGCAGTCGCCAAACCGCGTGTTTAGTCGGACGGAGCTGGAAAACGAGGTGTGGGGCGAGCAGCTCCCGGACAGCGATACGCTACGGACGCATGTTTACACACTGCGTCGCGCATTAGCCACTCCAGGTGAAGGGGATCTGATCGAAACGGTACACGGGCTTGGCTACCGCTTTATCCTGAACGATGCCCATGCGTCATAGCCTGCGCTTCAAGGTCGCGCTTGTCTTTTCCGCACTGACGACCCTCCTGCTCGTCGCCCAGGCCTTGGGTGTCAAGACACTCGCGGAAGCGCAGGAAGAGAAATTGATTGCAGCGCTGATTCGTGACGACATCGCCAACGTGCTGCAGGGTTACCGGGCCAATCCAGCACTGCTACCGCCGTTCGACGTACGCCTGAACGGATACGTGTCTGCTGCGGACCAGCCACCCGTAGCGTTGCCGCCCACAACCCGGGAGCTGCCCGTTGGCACGCACGAGATCGTTCTCGACGATCGCGAAATTCACATCGCAGTCGTACCGTTCGGCACCGGCCGTCTGTATCGTGTCTACGATTTCAGCGTCTATGAGAAGCAATTCAGGAAGGTGATCAACGTGTTGATGGCCGGAACGGGTGTCTTCGCGCTGCTGACCATCTGGCTCTCATATGGCCTGTCGGGCCTGCTGGTGCGCCAGGTAGCGGGACTCGCGCGGCAGGTAAAGGCGCTCAGGCTCGGCGGATCGATCCCGATCAATCCCGGCAAATACGATGAAATCGAACTCGTAGGGCTCGTCGAAGCGTTCAACGACTATCACGGGCGCATGGCGGACATGATCGAACGTGAGAAGGAGTTCACCGGCAATGTCAGCCACGAACTGCGTACGCCCCTCACTACCATCAAGACGAGTTGTGAACTGCTCGAGGAGGACCCCGCGATAGGCGCGAAATCCCGCGTCCGGCTTCGGCAGATCGTCCGCGCGGCAGACAGCATGCGCGAACTCGTCAATGCGCTGCTTCTGCTTGCCCGCGAAGAGTCAACGCAGGATGTCGAGCCGGTTCGCCTCACGCGCATGATAGAAACAGCGCTGGCACCATTTGCCGATCGTCTTGCCAGAAACGGCGTCAAGACTGTGATCGATATGGACAGCAACGTTCACATTGCAGCGAACCGCTCAGCGCTCGCCATCGTGCTCTCGAACCTGACTGACAATGCGGTCCGCCACACCAGCTCCGGACACGTGCGCTTCTCCTATACGGACGGCTGGCTGCACATCGGGGATTCGGGCTCCGGCATTCCGGCGCACGCCCTGCCACACGTGTTCGACCGGTTCTATCAGGCACGCCCGGAGCAGCCTTCGGATCGCGGTATTGGTATTGGCCTTGCGATCGTGAAAAAGCTCTGCGACCGGTACGGTTGGTCGATCGAAATGCATAGCGAACCGGACCGAGGCACATGCGTCTCGCTATGCCTTCCGCTCGCCAGCCCGGGCAGTGTGTGGCCAGACGCCCGTCCCGCATCTTCTTGACGAAAATTTCACAACCGGTTGCGTAGCATCGGGGTCTGGAGCCGCCCGGGCGGGCGGCAGCGAGACCCATGGATGCCCCAATGCGCCGAGCGCTGCTGATTGCCCTCACCCTGCTGCCCGGTTGTGCGACATACCAGGCACAGCCGATCGTGCCCGACCAGATAGCCCGGCAGTTCGAAGAGCGCTCGCTTGCGAGTGACGAACTGCACGCGTACCTCGTCCGCGAACTCGGGCATGACGTTCAGTCGTGGCCGCCGGTGCGCTGGAACCGCGAGTTGCTGTCCCTGGCGGCCTGGTATTACAGCCCGGCGCTCGATCTCGCGCGTGCCCAGTGGGGCACCGCCAAAGCCGGCGTCGAGGTTGCCGACGCAATTCCCAACCCCGTGCTGCAGTTGCCATTCCAGTACGCCACGCCCAACCCTGGTCCGGGGGCACCCTTCATATGGGGTCCGGCGCTCGACATTCCGATCGAGACCGCGGGCAAGCGCGGCTATCGCGTCGATCAGGCCTCACACCTGTCGGAAGCGGCCCGTCTTGCGATCGGCAACGAAGCGTGGAAAGTCCGCGCGCAGGTTCGCGACGCTTTGCTTGCGCTGTATGCGGCGCGCAAGCGCAGCGTAGCCCTGTCACACAAGGCCGACGCCGGACAGCAGATCGTGCAGATGGTCGTGAAGCGCCGCGCGGTTGGCGAAAACTCGCGACCGGACGTCGATGCAGCGGTACTGGCAGCAACTCAGGCAGAGGCCGATCTGGCCGCAGCACGAAGCGCGGAACAGGACGCGCGAGCGCAATTGGCGGCGGCGATCGGCGTGCCGGTATCAGCATTCGATGGCATCTGGCTTGACCTCGACGAGTTCGACGCGGTGCCACCGGCACCACCGGCTGCCGATGCACAGCGCGATGCGATCTTGCATCGCGCCGATCTGCTCGCGTCACTTGCAGAATACGCGGCGGCAGAGTCGGCACTCCAGCTCGAAGTGGCCAAACAGTATCCGGACATCCACCTCGGCCCAGGCTACACGTACGACACGGGCACCCACAAGATCGGATTCGGACTTGGGGGCATCACATTGCCGGTTTTCGACCAGAACCAGGGCGGCATCAAGCAGGCCGAGGCGAAGCGCCGGGAGGCCGCCGCGCGTACGGGGGCCTTGCAGGACACGATCCTCGGTGATCTGGATCACGCGCTCACGCGTTATCGGTCGAGTCTCGATTCCGTGCAGCTTTCGCAAAGGCACGTTGCGACCGCACGGCGTCAGCTCGACAGTCAGGCGGCAGGCTTTGCCGCCGGCAACACGGACCGCCTGACCTTCACGCAAGCCAGAGCAGATTACGAGGCGAACGTAATCGCACACCTGGACGCCGTGGTTGCGGCCCGCCAGGCGGCCGGTGGGCTTGAGGACGCGATGCAACGGCCCCTTGAGCCCGAGGCGACAAGAGATGAGTCCCTGACCGAACAGGACATACGGCGATGAAATACCGGTTGCTCTTCTTTTGCGCCGTCACAATCGCGCTGGCTGCCGGCGCGGGCTGGTACATCTACCAGACGCTCTACCGGAACCCGTCGGCGTCGCCAGCGACTGCACGGGCAGCACCTCAGCCCACGGTACAGACGGTCAACGGCGAAACCGTGGTGGTCCTCAGTCCCGACGTGCAGCGCGCGAGCCATATCGAGGTTGCGCCGCTCGTGCTCACCACTGCGCAGCCTGCGAGCGCTGCGTGGGCGACCGTCGTCGACCTGCAGCCGCTCTTCGACCTGCATAACCGTCTGGCCGCTGCGCGGGCCGATCTCGATACCCTCACGGCCCAGAGCGACAACTCGCACGCGCAGTACGAACGCAGCCGCGTGCTGTTCGAGGACGACCGCAACATATCCCAGAAGAGCCTGCAGGATGCGCGGGCCGCCATGCAGGGCGATCAGGCAAAGCTGCAATCGGCCACTGCGACGGTTGGCGGGCTGGAAGCAACAATGCGCCAGCAGTTCGGCGATGCGCTCGCGAGCGCGTCGATGGCGCCGGCGTCCGACCTGTTCCAGCGCCTGCTGTTGGGCCGCATGGTCGTGGTGCGTGTCACATTCCCCGCAACGTACAGTGGACCCGCGCCCGCGCACATCACGATCGATGTCCCGGCTGGCCAACCAGTGCCGGCACAGAAGCTCTCGGCTTCGCCGCTTGCCGATCCATCCGTGCAGGGCAACCCCTGGTTCTATGCCGTTGATCACTTGCTGCCGGTGGGCACGCGTACCAGCGTGAACGTGCCCTCGCCGGCTCCCGGCGCCCAGGCGCTCGCCATTCCGGAGCAGGCTGTCATCTGGTATGGCGGACAGACATGGACCTACGTGCAGACCGCTCCCGATCGCTTCACGCGACGCTACGTGCCGGCAGGCAACGAGCACGAGCGCGGCTTCGTTGTGACCTCCGGGTTTCACGCCGCAGACCGGGTCGTCACTCAGGGCGCCCAACTGCTGCTGTCCGAGGAACTGAAACCCCAGGGCATCGCGACGGCCTGCAAGGACCCGCCCGAGTGCGATGACTGATCCGCGACTCGACAGGCAAGACACGAATCCAACGACTGCCCATGCTCAACGCAATCATCCGGTTTTCGCTGCGCTTTCGCGGCGTGATCTATGCGCTCGCCGTCATCACGGCCGGCTACGGTCTCTATACGCTGACCCGCGCGAAGCTCGATGTGTTTCCGGAGTTCGCTCCGCCGATGAGCATCGTCCAGACCGAAGCGCCGGGGCTAACCAGCGAACAGGTCGAGACGCTCGTGACCCAGCCGCTCGAGAATGGCCTCGGCGGCATGGTCGGACTGCAGTCGATGCGCTCGAAGTCGATGCAGGGCCTGTCCGCCATCACGCTGGTATTCGATGCCCACGCGAACGTGATGCAGATCCGGCAGCTGGTCTCCGAGCGGGTCAATGCGCTCGCGGCAACGCTGCCAGCCGGCGTCATGCCACCGCGTCTCCTGCCGCTCACGACCACGACCAGTGTCGTGCGCACCATTGGCCTGACGTCGAAGACGCGCTCCCTGATGGACCTCTACGACGTCGCGCAGTGGACTGTCAGGCCACAGCTGTCGAGCGTGCCTGGCGTGGCGGATGTGATCGTGTTCGGTGGCGACATGCGTCAGCTGCAGATCCAGGTCGATTCCGCGAAGCTGATGCGCTACACCCTGTTGATCCAGGATGTGATTTCCGCGGCACGCGTATCCACGGGCGTGCGGGGTGCAGGCTTCATCGAGAACGACAATCAGCGCATCGCCGTCAACGCCGACGGCCAGATCACGA
Organism: Paraburkholderia ribeironis; assembly: GCF_900019265.1. Lineage (GTDB taxonomy): Bacteria > Pseudomonadota > Gammaproteobacteria > Burkholderiales > Burkholderiaceae > Paraburkholderia > Paraburkholderia ribeironis. The sequence continues at coordinate 4,800 of NZ_CYGX02000068.1, read as the reverse complement.
CACCGGAGAAGCTCGCCGGTATCGTGCTGCGCTGGAGCAACGGCGCGGCAGTCCGTCTGGGTGACGTCGCAACCGTCACCTGGGGCAGCGCGCCTGCCGTGGGTGCGGCCTCGATCATGGGCCAGCCCGGCGTGATGCTGGTGCTCGAAAGCCAGTACGGCACCAACACGCTGGCGGTCACGAAAGACATCGAGAAGACGCTCGTAGCGCTCAGGCTCGTCCTCGCGAAGCAGGGAGTCGACCTCAACGCGAACGTGTTCCGGCCGGCCAGCTTCATCGACGCCTCGATCGGCCACCTGCGCATGGCACTGCTTGTGGGCGCTGTGCTGGTCATCGCGGTGCTGTTCCTGTTCCTGCTCAATGTGCGCACGGCAGTCATTTCCGCCGTCGCTATTCCGCTGTCGCTGCTCATCGCCATCATCGTGCTGACGTCGTTCGGCGTGAGCCTGAACACGATGACGCTCGGCGGCTTCGCCATCGCACTCGGCGAGGTGGTCGACGACGCCATCATCGATGTCGAGAACATCTACCGGCGGCTGCGGCTAAACCGGAACCTGCCAGCGCCGATGCCCGCGTTTCGCGTGGTGCTGCGCGCCTCGTTCGAGGTGCGCAGCGCGGTGGTGTTCGCCACCTTCATCGTGATGCTGATCTTCCTGCCGGTGCTCACGCTCTCGGGCGTCGCCGGCAAGCTGTTTGCGCCACTCGGCGTCGCCTACATCCTCGCCGTGCTGGCTTCACTCGGCGTGGCCCTTACGCTCACGCCCGCGATGGCACTGGCACTGCTCGTGCACGGTCCGTTGCCGGCACACGAACCGCGTCTGATCGCCCGCCTGAAGGCCCGCTATGTCGCGCTGCTGATGAAGGTTGAGCAACGGGTAAAGACGGTCATGGCCGTCGTCGCGCTGATGTGCGTTGCGGCGCTGGGAGCGGTGCCGTTCATGAGCGGCAATTTCATCCCGGAGCTGCGCGAGGGGCACTACATCGTGCACATGGGCCTTACGCCCGGTACGTCGCTCGCCGAATCGATGCGCATCGGCACCCAGGTGTCGCACGCGCTAATGCAGGTCCAAGGCGTGCGTCTTGTCGCGCAGCGCGCGGGCCGCGCCAATGAAGTCGTCGACCCCGCTGGCGTGCAGCTCTCCGAGTTCGAGGTCGATCTGGAGCCGATGAGCGCGTCCGGCCAAAGCTGGGCGCTCTATCGCATCCAGCAGGCGCTCGCGCGCTTTCCGGGGCTGACCACCTCGGTCAACACGTTTCTTGTCGAGCGCATCGACGAAACGATTTCGGGCGTTACTGCCCCAGTGGTCGTCAACGTGTTCGGCGACAACCTCGACGTGATCGACCGCAAGGCTCAGGAGATCGCGCGCCTTCTCGGGACAATCCACGGCGCGGCAAGCGTGCGGGTGGAGTCACCTCCCGGCATTCCCGAACTGGAAGTGAAGCTCAAGCCCGACCAGTTGAACCGCTGGGGCTTCAGGCCGGTGGAGGTGCTCGACGCGATCCAGGCGGCATACCAGGGTACCACGGTCTCTCAGATCTACCAGGGCAGCCGAACGTATGACGTCGCCGTGGTGCTTGACCCTGCGGCACGTGCCACGCTCGCCGGCGTCGGCGCGCTGATGCTGCGCAACCCGGACGGACTGGCCGTGCCGCTGCATGAGCTCGCGGCGATCCGTCAGGTCTCGGGCCGCTACCAGATCACGCACGATGGCGGCCGGCGCATGCAAACGGTGTCCGTCAATCTCGGTAGACGCGCTGTGAGCGATTTCGTGAAAGAGGCAGAGGCGCGCGTGAATCGCGAAATCGTCATGCCGCAGGGGACTTACGCCGTATTCGCTGGCGAAAGCGAAGCGCGCGCGCAGTCGCAGCGCGACCTGTTCGCGTACGGCGCCATGTCGCTGGTCGGTATCGCGCTGCTGCTGTTCCTCGCGATGAAAAGTCGCCGTGGCGTGCTGCTGGTGATGGTCAACCTGCCGTTCGCACTGGTGGGCGGTGTGCTAAGCGTGGTGCTGACGGGTGCGAACCTGTCGCTCGGCAGCATGGTGGGCTTCGTCACGCTGTTCGGCATTTCGTTGCGCAATTCGATCATGCTGATCAGCCACTACGAGCATCTCGTGCACGTGGACGGTCTGCCGTGGAGTCCCGACACAGCCGTACGGGGTGCATCGGAACGGCTGGTGCCGATCCTGATGACCGCGCTCGTGACCGCGTTGGCGCTGCTGCCGCTTGCAGTGACGAGCGGCGCGGCCGGCAACGAGATCGAGGGGCCGATGGCAATCGTGATCCTGGGTGGCCTCATCACGTCGACGGCACTCAACCTCATCGTGCTGCCCACGCTCGCGCTGCGCTATGGGCGCTTCGAGCGTGATGTGCTTGTCGAATCCGGCGTCGCGAATGCCTGACGCGTCTGGCCATATCAGGACTCCAGTGGGAACCATCATGCACGCGTTGCTTAACAGTATCGGCGCACACCGCTGGATGACACTCACCGTGGTGTTCTCCATCGCCTGCGCCGCGTCGATCGCCATCGTCGGCATGCCAGTGCCGGCCGGCATCGTGAAGCTTGTCGCGGGAGCGCTGATCGGTCTCGGCCTAGATGCGCGGATCACGCTGGCCGTTGCCGCACTGGGCGCGATCGCTGGCGACAGCATCAGCCATGAACTGGGCCGCAGATACCACGATGAAGTCCAATCATGGTGTGTACGGAGGGGACACCATCCGCCCTGGCACGTGGCAAGCAGTTCGCTCGTCATCGGCCTTCGCACTCATGCCATGGTGGATCTTTTATCCCATCAACATTGCATCGGCGCAGGCACAGTCACCAGCCTATATCGCATGCACGGAGTCGAAGCGTGGCACAGCATACGGTTGCGAGAGTGTCTTCAGGCAGCACAGCGATTCCCATTGACCGCAATAGGTCGTAGAGCGGTGTTTGCAAATCTTAGCTGAACGGCTGAATCTGGCCGATCACCGTCGAATGCAAACCGCATACATGCGCAGAATCCGGCAAGACCGTGATCCGGCAGCACGCGACCCACTGCCGCCGTTCGGCCTGGTGCCGCCTCGACGGCAGGTTCCAAAGGTGCAACGGCCGTTCGGTTAGCCACGTCGGAGGGAGCGTGATCGGCCGGAGCGCCAAAACCAGGCCCAACCGACGGCAGTCGTCGTTGCGCCGATCTTGCAACGGTCCCTTGCACCAATCGCTTTGAAGAATCGCCAGAGCACTCAGGGGGCGTACCCTTTCGGTACCGGCGGCGGGGAGTAGGGCTTGTAGTTGGCAGGTGGAGTCGCGGGCGGCGCCGCAAGCATCTGGCCATACACCGGGACCCGGTGTCCGCGCGCGTACATGCACTGGATGTAGGCGGCATCGTATTGGTACTGTGCGCCGTATCCTGAGTCGCTTGAATGACTGGGACCGACCGCCGAACTGCTCACCGCCGCCGTGTTGGAGGCTTGCTGCGAGTTCACGCCGCCGACCTGGCCGAGCGCAAACTGGCGGCAGTCGTGGTCATCACTGCGAAACTGGTCGAACGTCTTGGTACTGCCCGGGAGCGCAATCACGCTGGGGCCCGACGGTATCGCCGTACAGGCGGCCACAACGAGCGCGGCGGCCATCAGGAGGGGAACTGAACGCGGCTTCATCAGTACCTCCGCACTACGGCGACGGCTGGGCCGGTACCGTTTGCCAGCCGCCTGGACAGTCCTTGATGTACGGGTAATAGCCACTGGGCTGGTCGCATCGGTACCACCACGCGTTCGCCGACGCACCGTCCGACCCATCGCCTTGCTCGATGTATTGCGCCGCGTATTGCGCCGCGGGCACGTAGTAGCCGGGGTAGGAATCTGGGTATGGCCAGCCGTAGTATGGATATCCCCACCAGCCCGGCCAGCCGCCGCCTACCACGAAGGTCACATGCCCGTGCCCATGGTGAAAACCGTCATGGTGGAAAAAGCCATCATGACCGTGAAAGCCTCCACCGTGCATGCCACCACCGCCACCGTGACCGCCGGCCAGCGTCGGACCGCCCGCAGCCATCGCTGCCACTGCCACTAGTGTCAAGGCAATCTTGCAAAGCCTGCGCCCGTTCATGATGTGTCTCCCGCCTTCCTGCCGCCGCCGAGTCACTCGGGACCCGCGCCGGACCGTCCTCCTGTATCGTTTAGTTTGTTCAGATCCCCGTGCACACCCCTTTGTACTGAAAACCAGATTGACGCATCCAGCGCCGGCTACGGGGCCACCGAAAATGAGGCGTTACTACTATTACCGGCAAGGCACGCGGCGGAGTCTGCTGGTATGACGCTCCGCAATATCGTAAACGGCTGACGGGTCGGATTTATTCCGTCAACCAGCCCAGACTTCCCATCGTGCTTTCACGAAATATCAGCGGATGGAGGAGTATCTCGAATGATTCTTCCGGAACGCCTCGAGTCGGCAGCGACTGGTCGACTTACTGCCTTGACACAGATGCAATTTTTAAGTGGGCGGGACAGTAAGAGCTACCGCAGGTTGCTTGACACTGCTTCCGGTAATCCAATACGACGCAGACTCCAGGTGGAACCGTGTAGTGGTCAAGTTGTTTCGCGCAGGCAACCAGGTTCTTTCACTGTCGAATTCGCCTGCGTAGGAAGCGGACACCAGATACCCAGAGTTGAGTGCAAGCGCACCGGGGGAGACCCGTTCCGGTCGAGGAAACTCGCCATTTAGAGTGCAAAAGTCCGTTGTCCGGGGCGGAGCCGACGCTCGAATGTCTGTGTGGAAGGACGAACCAAAGTCCGCTCCTGGCCGAGGCCGTGTAAAAA
>NZ_CYGX02000078.1 GCF_900019265.1 Paraburkholderia ribeironis | reverse complement strand
TTCATGCGGCCGATGGCAGGCATCGAATAAACCTAAACGAACTTAGCCACTCAAAGTCACTTTGTCTGAATTTTTTGGGGGCGGCGATAGTTCAGGGGGAGTGACAAGCGCAAGCCTTGTCAGCTAACGGACTGCATGGACGACGGTTCCTTCACCGCGCTTGCGCCGCATTTAGTTCCCCTCACGCTCATGCCTCGCGGCCTCTGGATCTCGCAGGTATGAACGCACTTCAATGAACTGCTTTTGTTTTGGGTTGTCGTCGATTTCACCGATGCCCAGGATCTCATGCACAACTGGTCTGAATGGAACTTCGGTAATGCTTTTTTCATCAATTAGAGCGCGACATTTTCGCGGACTTTGGGCTGTACACTTTCTGGGGACCGATTTCCAGATCTTGCCGTGCATAACGTACCCACATATTGGACAGGTGATTTCCCAGCCGCAGAATACGTTCGCCAGGCGATACCGGCTGAACCTGATCAGGTTTGTTATCAGCTTCGCTTGCTTGTCAAGATCATACGCATCCCATGGCTCAGAGATAACTCCGCCCCTTACTAGATCAAGGAGTCGATAAGTCCGGGTTTGTCGTGACTTACCGGTTAGGTGATCTTTGGAGGATGTCGTGGAGTATTCGATGCGATAGTCATTATTGGGAGAATCCAGGACAATTTTCAGGTCTCTGTTTTCCAACAAGCCCCGAACACTATCTACGTCAGGAGGGTAAGCCGGCATGATGATGGGAACTCCGATCGAAAGGTATGTTGATTAATGCACGAGATCGACGATACGAAGGAAATCACTTTCCGTCAGGATTCGAATCGGATGCCCTTTTGCTATTAGTTCTTCTGCTTTTCTTTGTTTGATACTCTTCTGGTGTCCGGCTAATTGCCGAATATCAAGGTCTCCAACGACGAGAAGTGTAGTTGTCCTTCTTATGCCCGTAGCAACTTGGCACCCAGCCTGGGCGGCAAGCACTGCGGCCTCGCAGCGCGCCAATGTCAGCGTACCCGTGAAAACGATTTCTTCTCCAGCGAGCGCGCCGTCAGGGTTGCCCTTCATTGCGATTTGATTTGAGAAGGTGGGACCGATTGGCTTTCGGGCATTGACGTTGATTGGCTTCTGAACAAGAGTCATCCAGGCATCAAGTCCAATGCCTGATGTGCTAATTGCTTGGAGAAGCACTTCCCCTGCGGCTCGTGCATCCTCGACGGCATCGTGGGCAGTGAAGCGTATCCCCAACGCACCGCACACATTGGATAGCCCGTACCCCGAGCGCGACCATTGCGCCCATGCGCGGCGGACCACGCGAGCCGAATCAAGCCATCGGCAGGAAACACCAGTGAGGTTGTGCTTCGCGATGGCCTGGAACAGCGCAGTTCGGTCAAATGAAGTATGACTGACCACAACCTGATCTCGCAGGCGATCCAGCATCGCAGGGTAGATTTGTTGGAATGTCGGCGCGTCTTTGACCGTAGTTGCGTCGATCCCGTGAATATCGACATTAACCCAGTCGAAGTGGTCCTGCGGGTTGATCAACGATCCCCAACTGTCAACGACTCTCCCATCCTCAAACGTAACCGCCCCTACCTGACATATGCTGGCAAGGCTGGCGTTTGCGGTTTCAAAGTCAATGGCGACGAATTTCTCGGCCATGATGTTGTTCCCTTCGTCTCTGTTTTTTTTCGTCGCCAGCGCTCACAGGCCATCGAGCATCTGACACCCCGTACACTTTTTCGATCGACTAAAATCCGCTGCGATTCCGTAGAACCAGATTTAGAATCCGGCGCTAACGTTTACCCTCGTGCGAAGTGCTAAGTTACCGCTTATACAAATCGGCCCGCGCGCGTCGGCGGTGGCAAAGCGCTTCATTCTTCCGCCTCTGGCATCAGGCAGAATATTTCTCCGAAGGCAGGATGCATTGCGTGGCCGCCAAGCTGCCTCCTAAGCCACAAACGTGGGTCAACGTGCAAAAGCGCTGCCGCATCGCATTACTGCAGTCACGTCGAGCTAACTACACACTCAAGCCGGCCAATGCGCCGTTCGAGAGCGCACATTTCGGATATCTTTGTAATCTGGGGGCAAAGCTAAGATGTAGCGCTTACCGTGCCAGCCGCGATCGCATAGAGGTGCAGATCGTTGAGGCAATAGTCGGCCATAAGCGTCTTACGGGATCATGGTTTCCTGAATGATCAGGAGCTGCATTTGCTCTGTACGCACCCACGAAAGGGCGCTGGACGGAACAGCGAGCTATCAGGTTCTCAGAATCGCCCTCATTCGTCGTCGTGTTGGGGCAGCGCGCGTTTAGGTTTATTCGAT
>NZ_CYGX02000040.1:24950-123412 GCF_900019265.1 Paraburkholderia ribeironis | reverse complement strand
CAGCCGACACAGCCGACGCAGCCGACGCAGCCCACGCAGCCAGGGCCGGCACATCCGCCGCAAGCTGCGCGGTCTCCGCATGGCCGCAATGGCAGCAGTTCAAACGCGCTTTCGTTTCCGCCGACGGCCGCGTGATCGATGTCGGCTCGGCCGATTCGCGCACTGTCTCCGAAGGTCAGTCGTATGCGCTCTTTTTCGCGCTGGTCGCGAACGATCGCGCGGCCTTCGACACGATCTTGCAATGGACCGAACACAACCTCGCGCAAGGCGACCTGACTGCGCATCTGCCGGCCTGGTTGTGGGGCCGCCGGGACGACGGGCAGTGGACGGTGCTCGATGCGAACGCGTCGTCGGATGCCGATCTGTGGATCGCGTATGCGCTGCTCGAAGCCGGTCACGCGTGGCAGGAGCGCAGCTACACGGCGCGCGGCGCGGTGCTGGCCAAACGCGTGCTCGACGAAGAAGCCGCCTATGTGCCGGGTCTTGGCCTGACGCTGCTGCCGGGTCCGGTCGGCTTTCATCCGGCGGCGGACGTATGGCGCGTCAATCCGAGCTACTCGCCGCCGCAGGTGCTGCGCGGCATCGCCACGCGGTTGCCGGACGACGCGCGCTGGGCACGTCTGCTCGCGAGCACCGGCCGCGTGTTGACCGACACCGCGCCGCTCGGCTTCGCGCCTGACTGGGCACTGGTGCGCGCCAACCAGGGTTTCGCGCCGGATGCGCAGACGCATGCCGAAAGCGCGTATAACGCGATCCGCGTCTATCTGTGGGCGGGCCTGCTCGATCCGCGCGATCCGCTGGCGCCTGCGCTGCTCGCACGCTTCGCGCCGTTCGCGGACTTCATCGCGGCGCACGGCGCGCCGCCCGAGAAAGTCGATACCACGAACGGCCGCGCCGGCGAGAACATGGGCAACGCCGGTTTCTCCGCAGCGGCGGCGCCGTTGCTCGACGCACGCGGTCAGCACGCGCTCGCCGATGCGCAGATCGAGCGCGCCGCACGCCTCGATCGCGACACGCCCGCTGGCTACTACAGCAGTGTGCTGAGCCTGTTCGCGCTCGGCTGGCGCGACGGCCGCTATCGTTTTGCCGCCGACGGCACCCTCGAACCGCACTGGAGTTCGCCGTGTCGCGCCGCGAGTCGGTGAGCCGCGCGGCGCGCGTCCTCGTGCTCGCGTGGGCCGGTGCGCTCGCCAGCGTATGGGCGCTGCCCGCCGCGCCGGCCACGACACCCGTGGTGGCCTCGCAAGACGCCGCCGCGCAACGGCTGTTCGCTACAGCGCGCATGTGGTCGACCAAGCATCGCGACGATCTGGCGGCACAGGCAATCCAGAAAGCGTTGCTGGTCGCGCCGGGCGATCCGGCGTTGCTCGCCGAGCAGGTGCGCATCCAGTTGCGCCTCGGCGAGGCGCAAGCCGCGCAGGCCACGCTGGCGCGGCTGCGTTCGAGCGCGCCGGGCGCGCTGATGACGCAGCAGATCGACGATGAATTCCGCGTCGCCACGGATGGCCGCCAGGAACTGGCGACGGTGCGTCTGCTCGCGCGCAGCGGCCAGTCCGCCGAAGCGACGCGCCGGCTGCAGGCGCTGTTTCCGCATGGCGCGCCGTCCGGCTCGCTGGGCGCCGAGTACTACCAGATCATCGCGGGCACGCCTGCGGGCAGGGCGCAGGCGATCGGCGTGTTGCGTCAGCGGGTGGCCGCCGATCCATCCGATGTCGATTCGGCGCTGGTGCTGGCGAACCTGCTGAACACGCGCGGCGAGACGCGCGCCGAGGCCAACCGCATCGCGTGGAATCTGGCGACGCGGCCCGATTCGGATCGCGCGGCATCGCTCGACACGTGGCGGCACGTGCTGCAATCGGCGGGTGTCGATGCCGCCTATGCGGGCGCGTTGCGTGCGTATCTGCAACTCGTGCCGGACGACAGCGAGTTCAAGGAGCGCATCGCGCTCCTCGACGCGCAACTCGACGCACAGCGTCGACTCGAACGCGACCCCGACTACATCGCGCAGCAACGCGGCTTGCAGGCGCTCGCGCGCAACGATCTGACGACCGCCGAGCCGCTGCTCGCGCGTGCCGCGCAGGCGCGCCCGGACGATGCCGAGGCGCTCGGCGGGCTGGGTCTGGTACGGATGCGCACCGGGCGGCGCGACGAAGCGCACGCGCTGTTCATGCGCGCAGCCGCGCTCGCGCCGGACAATCGCGCGAAGTGGGAGAGCCTCGCGCGTACCGCGCAGTTCTGGGGCACGCTCGCGAATGGCCGCGAAGCCGCCGCGAGCGGCCGGCCGCAGGACGCCGAGCGTGCCGCACGCGCCGCGCTCGCGATGCAGCCCGGCAACGCCGACGCGAAGCTGCTGCTCGCCGACGCGCTGCTCGCACAGCACGACTGGAGCGGCGCGGAGCCGCTGCTGCGCGAATTGCTGGTGGCACCCGCGCCGAGCGTCGCGGCGCTGCGCAGCACGCAGATGCTGTTCGAGCACACCGGCCGCACGGCCGAGGTCGAGCCGTTGCTCGACGCATTGCAGAGCCGCTTCACCGCCGCCGACGACCGTCACAGTCTCGCGCAATTGCGCGCCGATCTGCTCACCGGACAGGCCGAGAAGTTGCTGGCCGCTGGTCAGCGCGGTCCCGCCGCGCAACGCTACGAAGCGGCATTGCGCAGCGCGCCCGACGCGCCGTGGACGCGCTTCGCGCTCGCGCGTTTGTATCGCGACCTCGGGCTGCCGCAACTGGGTCGCGTCGTGATGGACGATGGCCTCGCGCTGTCGGCGTCGCCCGAAATGCGCTACGCGAGCGCGCTGTACCGCAACTCGCTCGACGACGTCGGCGGCGCACGCGAGGTGCTCGCGCCGATTGCTCAGCAGGACCGCACCGACGGCATGCGCGCGCTCGCGCGCAATCTCGAAGCGCAGCAGTGGCTCGCGCAAGCGCGTGCCGCGTTCGCGAGCGACGCTCGGGCGAGCGCCGCGCAGGCGCTCGACGAGGCCTGCGCGCTGGCCGCCGACGATCCGGATCTGCTCGCGTCGGCTGGCGCGCTGTGGATCGATCAGGGCGAGCCCGAGCGCGGTCTCGCATTGCTGCAGAACTGGATGGACACGCATGCGCAGCAGACCGATGCCGACGTGCGTCTGCGTTATGGCGACCTGCTCGGCAGCGTGAAGCGCGACGCCGAACTCGCCGCGTGGCTGGCCGAGCTGCGCGCCGATCCGCGGATCACACTGAGCCCCGCACAAAGCGCGCGTCTCGAAGATCAGGCGCTGCGACGCGTGCTGCGGCAGACCGACGAGGCGCTCGATCGTCAGGATTACGAACGAGCGCGGCAACTGCTAGCCGAGGCGAGCCCCGCAGGCCGGCGCGACCGCCGCTATGCGTTCGAAGTCGCCGATTTCGAACGACTGCAGGGACACTACGCGGCTGCACGCGCGGCGCTCCAGCCGGTGCTGGTCGCGCATCCCGACGACCCCGACGCGCAGTTGGCGCTGGCACGCGTGCTGGAACAGAGCGGCCAGCGCAGCGCGGCGCTCGAACTGGTGCATGGCGTGCTCGACGGCGCCGCGCCCGACGACGTCGATACCCGGCTTTCGGCGGCGCGCCGGCTCGCCGCGTTGCGTCACGCGCAGGAAGCGCAACAGGTCACCTCGGCGTTGCGGGTCGCGTATCCGGCGCGGCCGGACGTGACGGTGCAAAGCGGCCGCGTCGCGCAGGACCTGGGGCAGTACGAGGACGCCGCGTCGCTGTACCGGCTGTCGTTGAGCCAGGAGCGCGCGGCGGGCGTGAGTGCGGGCCCGGATGGCACACCCGCGCAAGCGGCGCTGGCCGATCTCGAGCAGCGCCGCAATCCCGAGATCGAGACCGGCTGGCTGCCCGCGTATAAATCGGGCGATGCCGGCATCTCGCAGTTTCACGCGTGGCAGGTGCCGGTGTACGTGCAGGTTCCGTACCGCTACGACGGCCACTTTTTCGCGCACGTCGATACCGTGCATCTCGATGCCGGCACGCTCGACGTCAGCGAAGGCAATTCGTTCACGCGCAACACGTTCGGCACGCTGGGCGCAGCCGATAATCTCGCGGCTTCGCTCGGCGCTTCGGCGCAGGCCATCGCCGCGCTGTTCGCGACCTCGCGGTATCTGCATCAGCCGGCGACCGGCGTGGCGCTCGGCGCGGGCTACGTGTCCGACGCGTGGCGCTTCGATCTCGGCACGACGCCGCTCGGTTTCCCGGTGCACTATCTGGTCGGCGGCGCGCGCTATCAGTTCGATGCCGGGCCGGCAAGCTTCTCGGTGAGCGGATCGCGCCGTCCCGAGACCAGCAGCCAGCTTTCCTACGCCGGCATGCACGACCCGGTGACCGGCACCGTATGGGGCGGCGTGCGCCGCGACGGCATCGACCTGCATGGGTCGGTCGACGTCGGCTGGACGAGTTTGTTCGCGCAACTCGGCGCGGGCATGCTGACCGGCCGCAATGTCGCGAGCAACCAGGAGATCACGCTGCGCACTGGGGTGACGGTGCCGGTCTATCAACGCGTCGACACGCGCGTGAGCACGGGGCTGGTGGGCAACGTGTGGCACTACACGAACAATCAGCGCTTCTATTCGTTCGGCCAGGGCGGTTACTACAGCCCGCAGCGCTATCTGTCGCTCGGCGTGCCGATCGAGTGGGCCGGCCGGCGCGATGCGCTGAACTGGGATGTGACCGCGACGCTCGGCGTATCCAATTCGTACGAGAGGAGTGCGCCGTACTACCCGAACGGCTTGCCCGCCGCGCTCGCCGGGGCGCCAGGGCTCGATGCGCTCGTGAATACGGGCAGCTCGACGCGCGGCGTCGCGTTTTCGTATGGGCTCGCGGGCATCGTGCAATACCGTTTCAATCCGTACCTGCTAGCAGGCGCGCAAGTGAGCATCGATCGTTCGCACGACTACGCACCGAGTTCGGCGCTGGTCTACATGCGCTACACGTTCGACGCGCGCAAGCAGGACAGCAGTCTGTCGCCGCGCCCCGTGCGCCTTTACTCCAGCTATTGAACGGCGATGCAACGAGACCGATCAGGAAATCCACGCGTGAGCAGCGTTTCGAATCCACTCGAGCCGGCGGCGGCCGGCAGCTTCGTGCGCCGCTGGTGGCAGGCCTTCGCTGCGACGCGCCCGCGTCACGATGCACGACGGCTTGGCCGTCTCGCCGTCGACGCGTTGCCGGACGAATGGGCCGCGCTCGAAACCGGCAAGCTCTACGCGATCTATACGGCGTCGCGCACGCCGGGCACCGACGCGCTGATCTGGGAGAGCGCGCGCCAGGCACGCACGCGCGATGTCACGGTCGTGCTCGCGCGTGAGCGCGCCAGCGTCGCGCAACGTCTGCGCGAACTCGGCTTCGGCATGCAGGCGCCGGCCTCGGGCTGGCCGCGCAACCTGAATGTGCTGGCGATGCCGCCCGCCGCGAGCGATGCGGCCGATGTCGCTGATGCTGCAGCCGCGCCCGCGCCGGTGGTGCTCGGCAAAGTGTTCGGCGGTCTGCGCGCGCTCAAGCGCTTCGGCTTGCGCTCGCGGTCGCTGTATTTCGTCGAAGGGGCCGAGCGCTGGTTCGGTTGGGACAACGCTGCGGCGCTCGCCCGCGAAGGCCGCATGCTGGCGAACTGGTGCGCGGCGCGCAAGATCACGCTGGTGCTGCTGCTCGGCCCGGCATCGGACGAGCTCGCAGCGGATGACGCCGACTGGCTCACCGGCGGGTCGTCGGCATCGGCAAGTGCAGCGGCGCAGCAGGGGCGCAATGAATTCCACGCCGCCTGCGCGGGCGTCGCGCGCATGGAGCGCACGCACGGCGAGTTGTTGTGGCATGTCGATTTCTGGCGCTCGGACCGCACGCTCGTCACCGGTGAAGCCCGCTCGCTGCGTTTCACCGAAAACGGCCGCCTGAGCGTTGCGCCCGATGCACCCGGTGGCGCACTTGCACGCGGCGAAGGATTGCTCGCACGCGACGAACAGCGGGTCGTGGTCAGCCGCGCGGTAGTGCGCGGCCATGAAGCGTGGGTGCCGTCCCATTGGGAAGTGCTTGCCGATCAGACGGCGGTACTGGCGGCCTGCGCCGCTGCACAGGCGGCGACCGTCGTGCTCGACTATGCGGGCGGCGCGCAACTCGACGCGCTGTGCGCGGCGGTCCACGCACTGCGTCGTCAGGCGGGACGCGCGCTGAAGATCGTGATCGTCGAACGTGGGGAAGTGCTGCGTCATCAATACGAGCTGCTGGTGTTGTCGCTCGGCGCGAACCTCGTGCTGGGTCGCGAGCTGCCGTTCTCGCGAATGCAGTCGCTGCTGCAATCGCTGCAAGGACAGCTTTACGCGCGGCCGGTCGCCGCGGACTATCGGGGCGCGCTCAGCGCCGCGCTGAGCGACGCTGTGCTCGGCTATCTGCCGGCGAGCGCGTTCTGCGAACGGGTGCGGACCGTGCTGGCGCGCAGCGCGGTGCTGCAACTGCCGCATGTGCTGGTGAAATTGACGCTGCTGCCGCAATGCGCGCATGTCGACGCGCTGCGGCACTGCGTGCCGCGCCGCGCGGGCGACGTGTTTACCGCCGACGCGTCGCATCTCTATGTGTTCCTGTTCGCGTGCCGGCTGGCCGATGCGGACGCCGCGCTCGCGCGCATCTTCGACGTGCCGGTCGAACGGCTTGCGGATGAGCTGGTGCATCTGGCCGAACAGAGCATCGGCGACGAACTGAATGCGCTGGATGCCGCGAACCGGCGTGCGCGTATCGCCGACTACAGTGATCTGTTTGCGATGCCGGTGCATGACGGGCGGCCCGTGGCGCAGGCATCGGCAGCAGGCGTCGAAGCGGGGACCGCACAGCAGGCGGCGCTGCTGGCGGCCGAGCAGCTCGCGATGATCGAAGAGGCGCTGGCTCACGCACGCGCCGAAGCAGGCGAGATTGCTCAGTTCACCGAATCGACCAGGCGTAGCGCAAAGGCCAAGGCAGTGCCCAACGCAGCACCCAACGCAACGCCCAACGCAACGCCCAACGCAGCACCCAACGCAGCACCCAACGCAACGCCCAGCGCAGCGCCCAATTCAGCGCCCAATTCAGCGCCCAATTCAGCGCCCAAAGCCCCGGCACCACACCCCGACCCGGCCGGCCCGTCCACGCCAGCGCCGCGTCGCCGCGCCGAACCCTACGCGATGCCGGTGCGCAACAAGGAGAGCGAGTGATGGAATTTCTGCTGACGTGTTTCGCCGCCGGTCTGATCCTCGCGGTCCCGGTCTGGATCGTCTGGCAGCGCGCCGATGCACGCCGCGGACTCGCCGCGATGCGGGGCTTCGATCCGCGCGACGCAGTGCCGTGCGGGATCGAACCGGTCGCATTGCGTGCGCGGCTGTTGCCCGATCCGCAGCAGCGCGACGACGAGGGTGCGCGATGAAAACGATTGCTGTCGTTTCCACCGCGGGCGGCACGGGCCGCACGACGCTCTGCGCCGCGCTCGCGGTGTTGCTTGCGCGGCGCGGCCGCCAGGTGGTCGCGCTCGACCTCGATCCGCAGAACATGCTCGGCGCGCATCTGGGCATCGACGGTCTCGCGGCGGCCGGCATCGCGCAAGCGCTGCTCGACGAGGCCCGCGCGTGGCACGCACATACGTGGCGCAATGCGGAGGGCGTGCTGTTCGTGCCGTACGGCGCGGTGTCGCTCGCGCAAGGCGCGCACTGCGATGCGCGGCTTGCCGCCGAGCCCCGCTGGCTCGCGCATGCGCTCGCGCAACTCGATCTGCCGCGCGATGGCGTCGTGCTGATCGACACGGCCCGTTATCCGTCGCAGCAAGCCGATCAAGCGGTGCGCTGCGCCGATCTGGTGCTGTGCGTGACCCCGCCCGAACCGGCCGCGTGCGCGACACTGGTCGCGCAACTTGGCGCGTTGCGGCGCGGCTGCGCGAATCTGCGGATCATCGTGAACCGGCTGAATCCGGCGCGCGACATGCAGCGCGACGTGCTGGCCATGCTCGCGGCGGCGCTCGGAGACGGCCTGCCGCTCGCGCAGCGCGTGCATCTCGACGTGGCGTTGCCCG
Organism: Paraburkholderia ribeironis; assembly: GCF_900019265.1. Lineage (GTDB taxonomy): Bacteria > Pseudomonadota > Gammaproteobacteria > Burkholderiales > Burkholderiaceae > Paraburkholderia > Paraburkholderia ribeironis. The sequence goes on along the minus strand of NZ_CYGX02000040.1, from coordinate 115,372 downwards.
AGTCCTTCGCACGCGGGACGTGGCTGTTCGACGACGCGCCGCATTCGCAGGCGTCGCACGATCTGCAGGGTCTCGCCAACTGGCTCGACGCATGGCTGGTCGACGCAGCGGCGACGGCCGCACGTCGACAGGGTGAGCCGACATGAGCAGGCAGCCTGACGAGCCCGTGAGCAAGCGCGCGGCGGGTGAGCATACCCCGCGCATTCAGCGCATCCCGCGCATTCAGCGCATCCCGCGCATTCAGCGCATCCCGCGCATCCCGCGCATCCCGCGCATCCCGCGCATCCCGCACACCCCGCACACCCCGCACACCCCGCGCATTCAGCGTACGCTGCGCCGACGCATGCTCGACTGGCTCGCGAGCGGCCTCGGCATGCCCGCCGAGCCCACGCCGCTCGACTGGTTCGTGCGGCTGTTCTTCCATGCGCCGGCGCCCGGCAAGGCCGACTACGCGCGTCGCTGGATTCGCGCGGCGCTGCTGCATCTCGCGCTGCAATGGGGCGTGCTCGAACCGCATCGGCTGCGCGCGTGGCTGTGGCGTGCGTTCATCCGCGCACCGCAATTGCCGGAGCGCAGCGGCGCGGCGCAAGCGCGCGCCGTGCTCGACTGGATCGACCGCTGGCTGGTGCCGCTGTTGTTGCACTGGCGCCGCCTGAGCCGACGCATCGACGCGCTGCTGCCGAGTCTGCCGTGGCAACGCTGGGGCGCGCGACTCGAAGCCAGCACGCAGCGCATCGGCCACATTCGCTGGCTGCTGCCGCTCATCGTGCTGGCGGGCGCGGGCTTGTGGACCGTGATCGGCACGTCGCCGCTGTCGGCGGACGGCCAGTTCGAATTCTTCGCAGTACTCGTGATCGTCGCGCTCATCCTGCGCCGCTTCCCCGGCCGCATGCCGGTGCTGATCCTCACGACGCTCGCGCTGCTCGCGATGGCCCGCTACGTCTGGTGGCGCGTCACGCAGACGCTGTCGTTCCAGAGCCCGGGAGAGGCGCTGCTCGGCTATCTGCTGTTCGGCGCGGAAGCCTACACATGGGTCATCCTGCTGCTCGGCTTCGTGCAGACCGCGTGGCCGCTGAACCGCGCGGTCGCCGGATTGCCCGCCGATACCGCGCGTTGGCCGAGCGTCGACATCTACATTCCGACCTATAACGAGCCGCTTTCAGTGGTGCGGCCGACCGTGTTCGCCGCGCAAGGTGTCGACTGGCCGGCCGATCGGCTGCGCGTATATCTGCTCGACGACGGCCATCGCGAAGAATTCAGAGCGTTCGCGCAGGCGAGCGGCATCGGCTATATCACCCGCGACGACAATCGTCACGCGAAGGCGGGCAACATCAACCGGGCGCTCGAGAAGACGCACGGCGAGTACATCGCGATCTTCGATTGCGATCACGTGCCGACCCGTTCGTTCCTGCAAACCACGATGGGCACCTTCCTGAACGATGCGCGCTGCGCGATGGTGCAGACTCCGCATCACTTCTTCTCGCCCGATCCGTTCGAGCGCAATCTCGGCACATTCCGCCGCGTGCCGAACGAAGGCAACCTGTTCTATGGACTCGTACAGTCCGGCAACGATCTGTGGAACGCGTCGTTCTTCTGTGGATCGTGCGCGGTGATCAAGCGCTCGGCGCTCGCCGAAGTGGGCGGCGTGGCGGTGGAGACGGTCACGGAAGACGCGCACACCGCGCTCAAGCTGCACCGGCGCGGCTATACGACCGCTTATCTGCCGACCGTGCAGGCCGCCGGTCTCGCCACCGAGAGTCTCGCGAGCCACATCAGGCAGCGCACGCGCTGGGCGCGCGGGATGGCGCAGATCTTTCGCATCGACAATCCGTTTCTCGGCCGCGGCCTCAGCTTTTTCCAGCGGCTGTGCTACGGCAACGCGATGCTGCATTTCTTCTATGGCGTGCCGCGGCTCATTTTCCTGACCATGCCGATGGCGTACCTGTTCTTCCAGATGTACTTCATCAACGCGTCGGCGACCACCATCGCGGGGTTCGTGCTGCCGTACATCGTGCTCGCGAACCTCGCTAACTCGCGGATGCAGGGCAAATTCCGCCACTCGTTCTGGGCCGAAGTGTATGAATCGGTGCTCGCGTGGTATATCGCGTTGCCGACCACCATCGCCTTTTTCAGTCCGAAGCACGGCAAGTTCGACGTGACCGACAAGGGCGGACGGGTCGACGAAGGCTACTTCGACTGGGCGGTGTCGAAGCCGTATCTGGTGCTGCTCGGATTGAACGCCTGCGCGCTCTTTGCCGGCGCATACCGGCTGATGTCCGGGCAGGGCGACGAGACCGCGACGATCCTGATGAACGTGTTCTGGACGCTCTACAACCTCGTGATGCTCGGCGCGGCGGCGAGCGTGGCGCGCGAGGCGAAGCAGGTGCGCGTCACCCATCGCATCGCGATGCGCGCGGCCGCCACGTTGCTGCTCGCAGACGGCACGACGCTCGCATGCACCACCAGCGATTATTCGACCGGCGGTCTCGGCCTCGAAGTCGAACCGGGTCTGCAGCTCGCGCCCGGCGACAGCCTGGGCGTATGCCTGAGCCGCGGCGACCGGCAATTTCATTTTCCGGTGCACGTGAGCCGCTTTATCGGCCGCCACCTCGGCGTGCGCTTCGACGATCTCACGCTCGAACAGGAACGGCAGCTGGTGCAATGCACGTTCGGCCGCGCCGACGCGTGGCTCGACTGGCACGAGCAGACCGTCGAGGACGCGCCGCTGCGCGGCCTGAAGGAAGTGCTGACGATGGGCATCGAAGGCTATTCGCGCTTGCTGGCCGGCGCGCTGCGCGCGTTCCAGTCGCTGCTCGCGCTCGACCGTACACGTTACTAATGCCGCTGGCGTGCGCGCCCAGCCAATGAGAGAGCCTTGTTCATGACTCTGTGGAACCTGTACTTCATCATCAAGCTGTATCTGTTCGCGGGCGGCCATCTGCAACCGCTGTGGCTCGCCAACCTGGGCTTCGCGCTGGCGCTCGTCGCCAGTTCGACGTTGCGCCATCGCGGCCTGCGCGTGTTGCGCAATCTGCTCGGGTTCGCGCTCGGCGTGCCGCTGATGTATCACGAAGCGAACGTGCCGCCGTTCTCGCGGCTGACCGAGGAGTTCGCCAACCTCACGACATTCAGCTTCGGCTACTGGCTCGAGCTCGGGCAGCGCTTTGTGCCGCCGACGCTGCTGCTGGCCGCCGTCGGTGTGTTGATCGGCTATCTGATCGTGAACCGCTGGGTGCGCGTCGCCACTTTCGTGCTGCTCGCGCTGATCGGGATTCCGTTGTGGCAGGGGGGCAGTATGGTGCTCGCGCACCTGCGCAGCGGACCGGCCGAGGCTGCATCCGGCAATGCGCTGGCGGCCCAGCCGCTCGACCATAACGCGGCGCTAACCGCGTTCCGCACGCAGGAGTCGCAGCGGCAGGTGACATTCGGCCACCTCGGCACCGATCCGAACACGCAGTTCGATGTGATCGTGCTGCATATCTGTTCGCTGTCGTGGGATGACCTCGATGCGGTGAAGGCGCGCAATCATCCGATGCTGAGCCACTTCGACTATCTGTTCACGAACTTCAGCACGGCGGCGAGCTATAGCGGACCGGCCGCGATTCGTGTGCTGCGCGCGAGCTGCGGTCAGCAGGCGCATGCCGACCTCTACAAGGACGCGCCGCAGCAATGCCACCTGTTGGCCGATCTCGCGCAAGCGGGCTACACGCCGCAGACGATGCTGAATCACGACGGCCACTTCGATAACTTCCTGCAACTGGTGCACGACAATGCGGGCGTGCCGAACGTGCCGCTGATGTCGAATACCAGCGCGCCGGTCGCGATGCATGCCTTCGACGGCTCGCCGATTCGCGACGACTACGCGACGCTCGCCAACTGGTATGCGCAGCGCGCCAGCACGCCGGGGCCGGTCGCGCTGTACTACAACACGATCAGTCTGCACGACGGCAACAAGCTGCCGGGCAGCAACCTGTCGAGCATCGACTCATACCCGCTGCGGGCAAACAGGATGATGAGCGACTTCGACCGCTTCGCGGATCTGATTGCGGCGTCGGGCCGCCGCGCGGTGATCGTGTTCGTGCCCGAACATGGCGCGGCGCTGCGCGGCGACGCGAACCAGGTGGCCGGCTTGCGCGAGATTCCGACGCCGCGCGTCGTGCATGGTCCGGTGGGTGTGCGGCTCGTCGGCTTCCAGGGCAATCATGGACCGACCACGGTGATCGACAATCCGAGCAGCTTCCTCGCGCTTGCGCAGCTGTTGTCGAACCTCGTGTCGAACAGCCCGTTCAAGCCGGGCGTGACCTTGTCGCAGTACGCGGCGAATCTGCCGCAAACGCAAATGATCGGCGAGAATGAAGGGACGGTGACGATGACGACGGCGTCCGGCTACGTGGTCAAGACGCCGGACGGCGTATGGGTGGATGGCAAATGATGGAGGCGGGCGTGAAGGGCGATGCGAAAACTGCTGTGAAGTCCGCAGTGAAGCCTGCTATGAAGCCGGCGATGAAGTCCGCGGCGCAATTCGGCGCGAATGCTGGCGGCTGGCCGGTGGACGACATCACGGGTCTCGTGCGGCGTCTGCCCGAACTCGACCCGGCCAGCTATTTCGACGCACAGTCGAAGGAATCGTATCAGCAGTCGCTGACCAGATGGCCGCTGCTCGCGCGGCTCATGAACCTGGTGCCGCGCAATCCAGTCGACGCGCCCGCCGCGCCTCAGCCGGCGCCGGCGCTGAAAGCCGAATGACGGCTGTGTAACGAAGGCGGCGCCGCGTTCAGCGCAACTGCGTGAGCGCAAGCAGCAACACCATGCTGCCGATCGCGCCATCCAGCACACGCCAGGCGCTCGCCCGGCGAAACAGCGGCGCCAATGCACGCGCGCCGTAACCGAGACCCACGAACCAGATTCCGCTGACCGCCATCGCGCCGAGCGCGAACGCGACTCGTGCGCCCTGGGGCTCGCGGGCACCGGCCGTGCCGATCAGCAGAAACGTGTCGAGATACACGTGCGGATTGAGCCACGTGAAGGCGAGCGTCATCAGCACGATCGGCATCGCGCGTTGCACGGGTAGCGTACCGCTCGCAGCGGCGTCCAGCACCGCATGCCCCGGCCGCACCGCGCGCCGCAGCGCATTGATCCCAAACCACGCGAGATAGGCGAGCCCGACATACAGCATCGCGTGGACGAACACCGGGTAGCGTTCCACCAGCACCGCCGCGCCGCCGACACCCGCCGCGATCAGAATGAAGTCCGACAGCGCGCACAGCGCGACGATCTTGCCGACATGCGAGCGCATGATGCCTTGACGCAGCACGAACGCGTTTTGCGCGCCGATCGTCACGATCAGCGATGCGCACAGCGCGGCGCCATGAGAAAAAGACAGCCAGTTCATAAACGATCCAGTAGACGGGAGAAGCGAACGGGGCTAGTCTGCGGTTTTGTGTCTCATAAGAGAAGCTAATTTACTTAATGCCGATTAAGGAGCGCTAATGCTCGACTATGCACTGCTCGACGCACTGGCCGCCGTGGTGCGCCATGGCTCGTTCGACCGTGCGGCGAGCGAACTGAATGTCACGCCGTCGGCGGTATCGCAGCGGGTCAAGCTGCTGGAGGAGCGGGTGGGCAGCGTGCTGGTGAAGCGCGGCCAGCCGTGCGTCGCGACCACCTCGGGCGCGCTGCTGTGCCGCCACACCGAACGCGTGCAATTGCTCGAAGCGGAGCTGAATGGCCGCCTGCCGGCGCAGCCCGGCGCGTTGGTCGAGCCGTGGCCGGCACTGCGCGTGGCCGTCAACGACGATAGCGTCGGCACGTGGTTCATCGACGCGGTGGCGCCGTTCTGCGTCGAGCGGGAAATGCTGCTCGATCTGGTGATCGACGATCAGGACCACACCGCAGAACGGATTCGCGACGGCAGCGTGCAAGGCGCAGTGACCACGCAGGCCGAACCGGTGCAGGGCTGCCGCTCGACCCGCCTCGGGCGCATGCGCTATCTGGCAGTCTGCTCGCCGGCGTTCCGCGCGCACTACTTTGCCGACGGCGTCACGCGCGAGAGTTTGCGGCACACGCCGTGCATCGATTTCAATCCGAAGGATCAGTTGCAAAAGCGCTTCATGCGCCGCATCACGCGAGCGGAACTCGACCCGCCGTTGCACTGGATTCCACACGTCGCCGGTTTTTTGCGGGCCTGCGTGATGGGCCTCGGCTGGGGCATGTGTCCCGAACGGATGATCGCCGCGCAGCTGGCGAGCGGCGAACTGGTGGAGATGGCGCCCGGCAAGCCCATCGACGTCGATCTGTACTGGCAGAGCTGGCGTCTGTCGATCGGCTGGCTCGACGACTTCGGCGCGGTGTTGCGCAAACGCGCGGCGGAGTTTCTCGATTGACGTGCCTTGGTGTCGTTGCTGCCGTTGCGGTTCATGCGCGAGACAGCGGGCGGGGCGATTGATTGAAGCCGGGGCGGGTGGGCGCGGCGCATCGTTCGCCCGCCATCGGATGAACCACCCGTCACCGCACCGCCGACTTCCCGCCATCGGCCACCGGCGCGCCATCGTCGGCCGGCGCCGTGTCGCGCGTCTCAGGCATTGCCGCCCACACCAGCAGCACGGCCAGCGCACCCGCCGCAGCCAGGCCGAAGAAGCTCACCGCATTGCCGAAATGATCGGCGACGAAGCCCGCGGCCGTCGTGCTCAACGTGGCCCCGATCCCGGCCGCCAAGCCGAACAGCCCGATACACAGGTTGTAGCGACCCTTGTCGCCGGCTACGTCGGCGGCGATCAGCGGCAGCATCACACCGAACACGGCGGCGCTCAAGCCGTCGAGCATCTGCACCGGCACCAGCAGATAAGGACTGCTGATTCCGGCAAACAGCAACGCGCGGACCGGCAACGCCGAAAACCCGAGCAGCAGAATCGGCCTGCGTCCCCAGCGCTCGGCCGAGCGTCCGACCCACGGCGACATCATCGCGACGATCGCTTGCGGCACGATGATGCACGCCGCGATCACGAGTTGAACGTTGTCGCCCATGCCAGCCGTCACTTCACCCGCGGCCAGATTCAGCATCGCCGCGTTCGACAGATGGAACAGCACGATGCACGCGGCGAACAGCAGCATCCGCCGGTCGCGCAACAATTCGCGCAGCGACTCGCGCCGCTCGATCTGCTGCGGTGTTGGCACGGCCCTCACATGTTCGATGGTGTCGGTGCGCTGGATCATCGACAGCGCGATCAGCGCGGGCACGGCGAGCGCGGCGGTTAGCCAGAACACGGCGCGCGGCGAATAGTACTCGCCGAACAGGCCCATCAATCCAGCCGCCACCGCGCTGCCGATCGACGCCCAGCGCGCATTGCGCCCAAGCCGGTCGCCGAGATTCGCGCGTCCCACCAGCGCGAACGAGATCGCCGCAAGCGCGGGCGTCAGCATGCAACTGGCGAAGCCGTGGAACACTTCGGCAGCGATCACCGGCAGCACGGTCGGGCTGACGGCCAGTAGCACCGCACTGAAAATGATCGCGAAGATCGCCCACGCCGCGGCGGCTTTCTTGTTGCGCAACGCGTCGACCGCGGCGCCGCCGGGCACCTGGCTGACCATCGCGCTGATGGTCCCCACCGACAGCACCATGCCGATCTCGCCCTGGGTCCACTTATGCGACGCGAGGTACGACGCGATGAACGGCCCGAAGCCCGTCTGCACGTTGGCGACGAAAAAATTGAGCCAATCGAGCGCGCGCAGGCTGCGCGCCGTAACCAGAGTGCGGCCGATCATCGGGCCGCCCGTGCGTTGGAAACCGCGACGGCAGTCGACGCCACGGCAGGCGCCGAGGCGGCCGGTGCAGCTGCCGGCGCTGGCGCGGGTGGCGGCGCCGGCGACACCGCGCGGATCGGTTTGTCGCTCGCGTAGGGCGGCGTCGCGTTGATCTGCGCGTCGCTCAGATCGAGTTGCGGGCGCAGCTCCTTGTCTTTGGTGACGAAGCGCAGCGCCGACCAGCTTGCGGCGATGGTGCGCCGCTCGGTGCTGACCATGCCGTTGACGTCGAGCACCACGGCCTGCGGCTGCGCATTGGCGTCGATCAGCACGTCGATCACGCGGCCCACCTTGACGCCGTTCGAGCGTTCGACGGTGGCGTCGATCAATGGCAACTGCACGACGCTGGATTTGGCCGCGCTCGCCGGCGTGGCCGCGACGTTCAGCGTGATCGGCGCGGTCTTCGCGCTCGGCGTGAAGTGGAACGCGCTCCACGGGAAGTTCACCTTGCGGTCGCCGACCCCAAGGAAGCCCTGCAGATTGACGACCATCTCGTGCGGCTTGCCGGCCGCATCGGCGGTCATATCGATAGCGCGTCCGACCACTTTGCCGTCGGCCTTCTGCACTTCGCTATCGAGCAGCGCACGCGCCTCGCTGCGCTCGATGGTGCGCAGCACGATCAGCGGAGGCGGTGGCGGTGGTGGTGGCGGTGGCGCGGGCGCGGCCACCGGCGGTGGCGGCTCGACCTTGTGCGGCTTGACGACGGGCTTCTTCGGCACCTTCGGCTGCTCGGGTTCGTTCGCCCCGGTTTCGACCGCTTCGGGCGCGGAGGCCACCACCGGCGCGCTGGCGGGTTCGACCGGCATGACCGTCGCCTCGACGATCGGCGCCTGCTGCGGACCCCACAGCAGACTGCTGCAGCCGGACAGCGCGCATAGCGCGAACACAGCGAGAATCAGCACGCGCCAGGCAGGACGCGAAAAACCGCCAGTCATCAGGAAAAACTCCATGGGCCGATGCGGACGGGCGCGGTGGGCCGTCGCGGTTAACACGGGTACGGGCCAGAGTGTAACCCGCGAGCCCGGGCGGTTCCCGTTTTGCCGGCAATCCGGAAGGAGGGCGCCAAGCACGCTTCATGCCGCGCGTGGTCCGCGAGCCTGGCTATGAGCCCGCCGCGAGTTGCGCGGGTGACGACTCCCGGTCTGTTTCGATGCCACGCAACCGTCAAAACCCTTTCACCGGTTCATCGCAGGCCGTAGGTGTATACGCGCGGCGCGTCGGCGTGATTTGCCGTCGCCAGAACGATATAAGAGCCGCGACATGTCGGGCATGCCATGCATGTGATTGGAGACATATTCGTGTTGGCCTACATTTCGTGACAGCAAAACGCCGACATCCCACATTAAACCAACCACGAGACAACCCTGACGGCGGCCGCATCGACGGCCGTTTCAGCACGCTGATAAAGGAGGCACTCATCATGATGGAACCCCAGGCCCAGGCGATTTCCGAAGTCGTGACCGAATCATTCGACGGTCGCGGCCTGCTCGATCGCTACTTCGAAATCTCCGCACGCGGCAGTTCGCAACGCCAGGAAATCGTCGCGGGCGTCACGACCTTCCTTGCGATGGTCTACTCCGTTTTCGTCGTGCCGGGCATGTTCGGCAAGGCGGGCTTCGACACCAGCGCGGTATTCGTCGCCGTGTGCCTGACCACCGCGTTCGGTTCGCTGCTGATGGGCGTGTGGGCGCGTCTGCCGATCGCCATCGGCTGCGCGATTTCGCTGACCGCGTTCACCGCGTTCGGTCTCGTGCTCGGCAAGGGCCTGCATCCGAGCGTCGCGCTCGGCGCGGTGTTCCTGATGGGCGTGGCGTTCACCGCGATCTCGGTGACGGGCGTGCGCTCGTGGATCCTGCGCAATCTGCCGACCGGCATCGCGCACGGCACGGGCATCGGCATCGGTCTGTTCCTGCTGCTGATCGCCGCCAACGACGTCGGGCTCGTCGTGAAGAATCCGGGCGCCGGCCTGCCGGTGTCGCTCGGTCATATCACCGCGTTGCCGGCGCTGATGTCGGTGGCGGGATTGGCGGCGATCTTCGGTCTGGTGCGCCGTCGCGTGCCGGGCTCGATCCTGATCGTGATCGTGGCGATTTCGACGCTCGCGCTCGCAATCGATCCGGCCGTGTCGTTCCACGGCGCGTTCGCGGTGCCGTCGCTGAGCGCGCCGGGCCATGCGTCGCTGATCGGCGCGATGGACATCAAGGGCGCGCTGTCGATGGCGGTGCTGCCGAGCGTGCTGGCGCTCGTGATGACCGCGGTGTTCGACGCCACCGGCACGATCCGCGCGGTCGCGGGGCAGGCGGGGCAGCTCGATGAAAACGGCCGCATCATCAACGGCGGCCGTGCGTTGACGGCCGATTCGCTGAGCTCGGTTTTCTCGGGCCTCTTCGGTGGCGCGCCGGCGGCGGCGTATATCGAATCGACGGTCGGCGTGGCGGCCGGCGCGAAGACCGGGATGGCGGCGGCGGTGGTCGGTCTGCTGTTCCTCGTGGTGATGTTCTTCTCGCCGCTGGCCGGTCTCGTGCCGTCGTACGCGACGGCGCCGGCGCTGATGTACGTGGGGCTGCTGATGCTGTCGAACGTCAGCAAGCTGCATATGGACGATATGGTCGACGCGATGTCGGGGTTGATGTGCGCGGTGTTCATCGTGCTGACGGCCAACATCGTGACGGGCATCATGCTCGGTTTCGCGACGCTCGTGATCGGCCGCGTGGTGAGCGGCGAATATCGCAAGCTGAACGTGGGCACGGTCGTGATCGCCGCGGTGCTGGTCGGGTTCTATCTCGGCGGCTGGGCGATCTGATGGGGCGTGTCGGGCGGGTGCCGATCATGCACTGGCAGGACGAAGTCCGCCGCCTTGTTTTGCCTGAATAGCCAGCCGGTTGTTTTCCACCTCGACGTGGCGCGTGACAGTGATTTGTTCACCGCGCGCCGCGTAACTTTTCTAGCCGATGCGATGCGTCGTCGCGTGCGCGCTCTTTCCGGCACTGTCGAAAACGTGCCTATCTGTCCTTGACATTCGCATGCCCGCTCCTAAACTTAACCTCATGGTTAAGTTTAATGAAGCGGTGCTCGATCGCACCTTCGCCGCGTTGTCGGACCCGACGCGACGCGCGTTGCTCGCGCGTCTGTCGCAGCATGATCTGTCGGTCAGCGAACTCGCCGAGCCGTTTGCGATGTCCTTGCCCGCCGTGATGAAACACCTCGACGTGCTGTCCGGCGCCGGTCTGATCACGCGCAGCAAGACCGGCCGTACGGTCGCGTGCCGTCTGTGCGCCGGACCGATGGAGGAAGCCATCGAATGGCTCAGCCGTTATCAGCGCTTCTGGTCCGAATCGCTCGACCGTCTTGCCGCGTTCGTCGAAGAGGAGCCTGCTTCGCGCGAGGCGGGCCGAACGTCATCGGCCGTCGGTGTCTCGGCGCCTGGCTCGCCGAAAGCCGCTGTACGCGGACGCAAGCGGCGCAAATCATGACGTGGATGCCCCCGGGCGGCGTCGGCCTGGCCCGCGCACAGCGCCCACACGCGTGCGCACGCGTTACCGGCCAATGCCAGTCGCGGCGCGGCCGAAAATAGTTCGAACTGCCTGGGATTCGTTTGAGTGTGCCTGACTGGCCTGCATGACGCAGGGAAGGAGACGCAGATGGAACCGCAACACCGCATTGGCACTAGAGAGCAATGGCTGGCCGCGAGCAGGGCGCTGCTGGCCGAGGAGAAAGCACACATGCGCGCCGGTGACGAACTCGCCCGCAAACGCCGCGAGCTGCCGTGGGTCAAGGTCGACAAGAGCTATGTGTTCGAGACGCCGCAAGGCCGCAAGACGCTCGCCGACCTGTTCGACGGCCGCAGCCAGCTGATCATTTATCACTTCATGCTGGGCTCAGACTGGAACGAGGGCTGTGTCGGCTGTTCGTTCCTGTCGGATCACATGACCGGCATCGTCACGCATCTGGAGCATCACGATGTATCGTACGTGACGGTGTCGCACGCGCCGCTCGCGAAGATCGAGGCCTTCAAAAAGCGCATGGGATGGACCTTTCCGTGGGTGTCGTCGAGCGGAAGCGATTTCAATTTCGACTATCACGTGTCGTTCACGCCCGAGCAGCTAGCCAGCAAAAAAGCTTTCTACAACTTCACCGAGCAGGACGTCGGCATCGACGAGCAGCACGGCCACAGCGTGTTCTATAAGGATGAGCACGGCGATGTGTATCACACATATTCCTGCTACGGACGCGGCGACGAACGCTTCATCAACACGTACGCGCATCTGGACGTCACGCCGAAAGGACGCAACGAGGCGAGCAATCTGACCGATTGGGTCAGGCATCACGATCGCTATGAAGATGGGGCGCGGGGCGGTTGAGCAGCTCGTGGTTCATGAGCCGCGCGGGGTGGTCTCACGCGCATATGTCGGCATATGACGGCGCATAGGTTGGCGCTTATGTTCGCGGCGACGTCGCTGCCGGTGGCGGGGCGCGCGGCGTCACGCGCGCCGCGCCTCAAAGCGCCATATCGAAAGCGGGCTTGAGGAAAAGCTCGATCGCCATCACGATGAGGCCCATGGCGGCCGCGCTCAGCGTCAACACGCCGTATTCGTCGTAGCGTGCGTCGTACAGGCACGCCACGACGAACAGAATCGCCAGCAGGTTGGTCAGCCAGTAGAAGTTCAGCGCCAAGTTCATTGTTCAAATCCGGGCTCATGTGCGACCTGGTGGGTCGCATCGCAAGATCAGGTCGGGCGATTTTATCGATATGAGCTTACGGATTTGCAACGCCAGCGCTTACACAGATTACGCCCCGAAGGAAGCCCCCTTGGGGGCGCGCCGGAGGAAGTCCTCTTGGGGGGCGCACCGGAGGAAGTCCTCTTGGGGGGCGCCCCGGAGGAAGCCCCCCTTGGGGGCACACCTGAGGAAGTCCTCTTGGGGGGCGCCCTGAAGGCGACGCTTCGCCGTTCTCGACGAGACCCGGACCAGCTCGGCGGGCGGAATGCTCTCGTCCTCGCGGCGCCGCGCGGAGCCAATGTGTATAGACAAATCGGGAGCGTAAAGCATCGCACGGCGCGCCGGCCAAGTGGCCTCGTGCCGCCTCGCTGAATACGGAAAATAAGCCTGTCTCGCTTTCACCTAATGGAAATCCCTAGGTCAGAAGTGCGAAAAACAAGTTGTATATACAAGACTGCGCAGCTAGACTTCTCTCAACTTGTATAGACAGGATGACACCATGATTCTGAAGCCCGGCTACCTGAGCCTCCCGCAACTGCGCCAGATCGCCCGTGAACACGTCACGTTGCAACTCGATCCCGCCAGCCACGCCGCCATCGACGCGTGTGCCAGGACCGTCGCCGACATCGCCGCGAAGGGCAAGCCCGCCTATGGCATCAATACGGGTTTCGGGCGGCTCGCCAGCACGCATATCCCGCACGACCAGCTCGAACTGTTGCAACGCAATCTGGTGCTCTCGCATGCGGTCGGCGTGGGCGAGCCGATGTCGCCGCCGGTCGTGCGTCTGTTGATCGCGCTGAAGCTGTCGAGCCTCGGCCGTGGCCACTCCGGCATCCGCCGCGAAGTGATGGAAGCGCTGATCACGCTGTACAACGCCGACGTGCTGCCGGTGATCCCGGTCAAAGGGTCGGTCGGCGCATCCGGCGACCTCGCGCCGCTCGCGCATATGTCGGCGGTGCTGCTCGGTGTCGGCGAAGTGTTCGCCAAAGGCGAGCGCATGCCGGCCACCGAAGGCCTCGCGCTGGTCGGCCTCAAGCCGCTCACGCTGCAAGCCAAGGAAGGTCTCGCGCTGCTCAACGGCACCCAGGCATCGACCGCGCTCGCGCTGTACAACATGTTCGCAATCGAAGACCTGTACCGTACGGCGCTGGTGGCGGGCGCGTTGTCGGTGGACGCGGCGGCGGGTTCGGTCAAGCCGTTCGATGCGCGCATTCACGAACTGCGCGGCCATCAAGGTCAGATGGATGCCGCGGCGTCTTACCGGTCGCTGTTGCAAGGCTCGGGCATCAACGTCTCGCACGCCGATTGCGACAAGGTGCAGGACCCGTACAGCCTGCGCTGCCAACCGCAAGTGATGGGCGCGTGTCTGGACCAGATGCGGCACGCCGCGGACCTGCTGCTGCTGGAAGCGAACGCGGTCTCCGACAATCCGCTGATTTTCCCGGACACCGGCGAAGTGCTGTCGGGCGGTAACTTCCACGCCGAACCGGTCGCGTTCGCCGCCGACAACCTCGCGCTGGCCGCCGCCGAAATCGGCGCGCTGGCCGAGCGTCGCATCGCACTGCTGATCGACGCGACGCTGTCGGGTCTGCCGCCGTTCCTCGTGAAGGACGGTGGGGTGAATTCCGGTTTCATGATCGCTCACGTGACGGCCGCGGCGCTCGCGTCGGAGAACAAGACGCTCGCACATCCCGCGTCGGTCGATTCGCTGCCGACGTCCGCGAACCAGGAAGACCACGTGTCGATGGCGACGTTCGCCGCGCGCAAGCTCGGCGACATCGCGGACAACACCGCGAACATCCTGTCGATCGAACTGCTCGCCGCCGCGCAAGGCGTCGATCTGCGCGCGCCGCACAAGACCAGCCCGAGTCTGCAGAAGGTGATGGACGTGGTGCGCAAGGACGTCGCGCATTACGAGCTCGATCACTATTTCGCACCGGACATCGCGGCGGTCACGCGCCTCGTGCAGAACGGCGCGATCGCGAAGCTGAGCCCGTTCTCGTTCGCTTCCGAACAGTAAATCGTCGATCACGCGGACCACGCCAATGAACGCTCCGGCCTACCAGGGCATCAAGGACTTCATCCTCGCGCGCATTCATGCGGGCGATTGGGCTGAAGGCGACCAGGTGCCATCCGAAAACGAACTCGCACGCGAGTTCAACGTGGCGCGCATGACGGTCAATCGCGCGCTGCGCGAACTGACCTCGGAGCAGGTGCTCACGCGGGTGCAGGGCTCGGGCACGTTCGTGGCGCGTCCGAAGTACGAATCGACGCTGGTGGCGATCCGCAGCATCTCCGACGAAATCGTCGCACGCGGTCATCGCTATCAGGCGAAGGTGCTGCACATCGGCGCGAGCATCGCCGACGAGGCGCTCGCCGAAGAGATGCAGGTGAGCGAGGGCAGTCCGGTGTTTCATTCGCGCGTGCTGCATTTCGAAAACGACGAGCCGGTGCAGCTCGAAGAGCGCTGGGTCAATCCGGCGGTCGCGCCGGAGTACGCGCTGCAGGACTTCACGAACACCACGCCGAACCAGTATCTCGTGCGCGTGGCGCCGCTACAGCGGGTCGAGTACCGGATCGAAGCGCTGGCGGCGGACGCCGATACGCGCGAATTGCTGACGATGGACGAACTCGAGCCTTGCCTCGTGCTGCATCGGCGCACCTGGTCGCAAAGCCAGGTCGCGTCGATCGCGAATCTATGGCATCCCGGTAACCGCTACCGCTTCACCGGTCATTTCTGATTGCATTTTTTTCGCCTGATTTCCGAGCATCTTCCGATATTCCGAGGGCCCCAATGAACAACCCGAAACACATCGATCCGCGACTCGATCCCACCCGCACGATCCGCGCACCGCGCGGCTCGGAAAAGACCTGCAAGACGTGGATTGCGGAAGCCGCGTACCGGATGATCCAGAATAATCTGGACCCCGAAGTGGCTGAGCATCCGCATGCGCTCGTCGTATATGGCGGCATTGGCCGCGCCGCACGCAACTGGGATTGCTTCGATCAGATCCTCGCGTCGCTGCGCAACCTGAACGAAGACGAAACGCTGCTGATCCAGTCGGGCAAGCCGGTCGGCGTGTTTCGCACGCATGCGGACGCACCGCGCGTGCTGCTCGCCAATTCGAACCTGGTGCCGCATTGGGCGACGTGGGAACACTTCCACGAACTCGATCGCAAGGGGCTGATGATGTACGGGCAGATGACCGCAGGCAGCTGGATCTACATCGGCAGCCAGGGCATCGTGCAGGGCACCTACGAGACCTTCTTCGCGGTGGCGAACCAGCATTTCAACGGCGACCCGAAGGGCCGTTGGATTCTGACCGGCGGTCTCGGCGGCATGGGCGGCGCGCAACCGCTCGCGGCGACGATGGCCGGCTTCTCGATGATCGCGGTGGAATGCGACGAGACGCGCATCGACTTCCGTCTGAAGACGCGCTACGTCGACAGGAAAGCGAAGACGCTCGACGAAGCGCTCGCGATGCTCGACGCAGCGAAGCAGTCCGGCAAACCGGTGTCGATCGGCTTGCTGGGCAATGCCGCCGATGTATTCGCCGACTGCGTGGCGCGCGGCATCACGCCGGATTGCGTGACCGACCAGACCAGCGCGCACGATCCGATTCACGGCTACCTGCCGCAAGGCTGGACCGTGGAGGACTGGCGTGAGCGTCAGAACACCGCGCCGGAGAGCATCGTTATGCCGGCCAAGCAGTCGATGGCGCGGCAGGTGCAGGCGATGCTGACGCTGCAGGAGCGCGGCGCGGCCACGCTCGACTACGGCAACAACATCCGTCAGATGGCGCTGGAAATGGGCGTGGAAAACGCGTTCGATTTCCCGGGCTTCGTGCCCGCGTATATCCGTCCGCTGTTCTGCGAAGGCAAGGGCCCGTTCCGCTGGGTCGCGCTGTCGGGCGATCCTGAGGATATCTACAAGACCGATGCGAAGGTCAAGGAACTGATTCCCGACGATCCACATCTGCACAACTGGCTCGACATGGCGCGCGAACGTATCGCTTTTCAGGGGCTGCCCGCGCGGATCTGCTGGGTCGGCGTGAAGGATCGCTATCGCCTCGGCCAGGCGTTCAACGAAATGGTCAGGAACGGCGAGCTGAAGGCGCCGATCGTGATCGGCCGCGATCACCTCGACACCGGTTCGGTGGCGAGCCCGAATCGCGAAACCGAATCGATGAAGGATGGCTCGGACGCGGTCAGCGACTGGCCGCTGCTCAACGCGCTGCTGAATACGGCGGGCGGTGCGTCGTGGGTGTCCTTGCATCACGGCGGCGGAGTCGGCATGGGCTTCAGCCAGCATTCGGGCGTCGTGATCGTCGCGGACGGCACGGACGCGGCGCGCGAGCGCATCGGCCGCGTGCTGTTCAACGATCCGGCCACCGGCGTGATGCGTCATGCGGATGCGGGCTATGAACTGGCGCAGCAGACCGCACGCGAAGCGGACCTCAATCTGCCGATGCTGGGCCGTTGATCGTGGCGGTAGCCGACAACACGGCAGCCCTCACGCTGATTCGCGGCGTCGATCTAGTGGCGACGCCGTGGAAAAACGGCGGCGGCGTGACGCGCGAAGTGGCTGCGTTTCCCGAGCGCGAGCAAGGCGCGGCGCCCGGCGACTTCGTGTGGCGCGTGAGCGTCGCCGATGTCGCGCAGGCCGGCCCGTTCTCGCGTTTCGACGGCGTCGATCGCACGTTGGTGCTGTTGTCCGGCGCGGGCATGCTGCTCGATGAGATGGATGGCGCGACCGTGGTGAAGTCGCATGCGTTGACGCAGACGCTCGACATCGCACGCTTTAACGGCGAGACGCGTATCGACGCGCGGCTCGTCGATGGTGCGACGCGCGACTTCAACCTGATGGTGCGCCGCGAGCTGGCGTGCGGCGAACTGGAAGTGTGGCGCGCCGGCACGCAACCGGACGCGCCGCGCACCGTTTCGGGCGACGTGGTGCTGCTGTTTTGCGCCAGCGGTCCGGTCACGCTCACGCCAGGCGCTGCGCAAGCACTGCAGCTCGACACCGGCGACACGCTGCGCATCGACGGGCCGAACGCGCTGCGTTGCGCGCTCGAAGGCGAGGGCGCGCTGCTTGCGATCAGCATCTGCTACACGCGACGATGATCTTGCGCCACCCCCGCCTTGCATGCACGCCTAACGGCTTGGCGGCGCACGCATCCGGATCATCACAGACACGCAACAGACTGCAACGAGCTGCAAAGAGCACGCGATGAAGCAAACCGTCTGGCATCAACTGAAACTGTGTTCGCAAGGCGATCCTCGCCACACGCTCGCCGATGCCGCGATCGCCGTCGAAGACGGGCGTATCGCGTGGCTCGGCGCGGCTTGCGAATTGCCCGCGCAATACGCTGCGTGGCCGCGCGAAGATCTGCGCGGCGCATGGGTGACGCCGGGCCTGATCGACTGTCATACGCACCTCGTGTACGGCGGGCAGCGCGCGGACGAATTCGCGCAGCGCCTTGCCGGCGTCAGCTATGAGGAGATCGCACGGCAGGGCGGCGGTATCGTGTCGACGGTGCGCGCGACGCGTGCCGCGGACGAAGCCATGCTGTTGCGGCAAGCGGCCGCGCGACTCGAACCGTTGCTGGCCGAAGGCGTGACGGCGGTCGAAATCAAATCCGGCTACGGGCTCGATCTCGCGAGCGAGCGCAAGATGCTGCGCGTCGCGCGGCAACTGGGCGAGCGCTATCCGGTTACGGTCTACACGACCTTTCTCGGCGCGCACGCATTGCCGCCCGAATTTGCCGGCCGCGCTGACGCGTATATCGACGAAGTCTGCAACACGATGCTGCCCGCGCTGGCCGACGAAGGCCTGGTCGATGCGGTCGACGTGTTCTGCGAACGCATCGGTTTTTCGCTGGAGCAAAGCGAGCGCGTGTTCAACGCGGCCGCGCGCCACGGCCTGCCGGTCAAGATGCATGCCGAGCAGTTGTCGAATGGCGGCGGTGCAGCGCTTGCGGCGCGCCATCGCGCGCTGTCCGCGGATCACCTCGAATTCCTCGATGAAGCAGGCGTCGCCGCGATGAAAGAGGCGGGCACCGTGGCGGTGCTGCTGCCGGGCGCGTACTACTTCATCCGCGAGACGCAGTTGCCGCCGCTGGACCTGTTGCGGCGTTACGAGGTGCCGATCGCGATTTCGACCGACAGCAACCCGGGCACGTCGCCCGCCACGTCGCTGCTGCTGATGATGAACATGGCGTGTACGTTGTTCCGCATGACCGTGCCCGAGGTGCTGCAAGGCGTGACGCTGCACGCGGCGCACGCGCTCGGCAAGGCGGATACGCACGGCGCGTTGCAGGTGGGGCGTGCGGCCGATTTCGCGGTGTGGTCGGTTGATTCGCTCGCCGAGCTGGCTTACTGGATCGGGCGTCCGCTGTGCGC
The DNA here is from genome assembly GCF_900019265.1 of Paraburkholderia ribeironis. GTDB lineage: Bacteria > Pseudomonadota > Gammaproteobacteria > Burkholderiales > Burkholderiaceae > Paraburkholderia > Paraburkholderia ribeironis. Next base: position 96,451 of record NZ_CYGX02000040.1, on the reverse strand, counting down.
GCGAGTGGTGCGCGCGGGCGAAACCGTTTATATGCGGCGTGAACTGAACTAGAACCTGAGAGATGACGCAATCCAATCAATCGCTGTTCGCCGCTGACGCGTACCTGCCGGATGGCTGGCGCCGTAACGTGCTGCTGGAATGGGACGCAAACGGCACGCTGAGTGCCGTTACGGCGGATCATTCCGGCGCGCCTGCCGGTGTGCCGAAGGCGGCGGGCCCGCTTATACCTGGCATGCCTAACCTTCATTCGCACGCGTTCCAGCGCGCGATGGCCGGTCTCACCGAGTATCGCGCCGCGTCTGGCACAGGCGCCACCGACAACTTCTGGAGCTGGCGCGATCTGATGTATCGGTTCGCCGCGCGCATCACGCCGGAAGGTCTCGCGAGCATCGCGCACTGGCTGTACATCGAAATGCTGAAGGCGGGTTATACGTCGGTGTGCGAGTTCCATTACGTGCATCACACAGCGGATGGCAGCCGGTACGCGAATCAGGCGGAGCTTGCGCAACGTGTCGTGGAGGCCGCGTCGACGAGCGGAATTGGCATGACGATGCTGCCGGTGCTGTATCAGTACAGCGGCTTCGGTGCGCGTGCGCCGCGCGACGATCAGCGGCGTTTCATCAACACGCCGGAAGGCCTGCTCGACCTGCTCGGCACGTTGCGCGCGGCGCGTCCGGAAAACGCCACGCTGCGTTATGGCGTGGCGCCGCATTCGCTGCGCGCGGTCTCGCAGGAATCGTTGCGTACGCTGCTTGGCGGCATCGATGCCGATACGCCTGTCCATATCCATATCGCCGAACAGACCGCCGAGGTCGACGCGTGTGTCGAAATGGAGGGCGCGCGTCCGGTGCAATGGCTGCTCGATCGTTTTGACGTGGATAGTCGCTGGTGCCTCGTGCATGCCACCCATGTCGACGCGAACGAAACGCTTGCACTCGCGAAAAGCGGGGCGGTGGCCGGCCTGTGCCTGACCACCGAAGCCAATCTCGGTGACGGCATCTTTCCGGCGCAGCCGTACCTCGACGCGCAAGGGCGCATCGGTGTGGGCTCGGATAGCCATATCGCGGTCGACTGGCGCGCCGAATTGCGTCTGCTCGAATATGGCCAGCGCCTGATGCGCCGGCAGCGCAATGTGCTGGCGTCGGCGCAGGCCACGCATGTCGCGGACCGTTTGTTCAGCGCCGCGCTCGACGGCGGCGCGCACGCGACGGGCCGCGCGGTTGGCGCATTGCAGCCCGGCCACCGCGCGGACTGGCTCGTGCTCGACGCCGATCATGCGAGCATCGCCGAGCACGCGCCGCACGCGTGGTTGTCGGGCGTTGTATTCTGCGAGCACGGCGAGACGCCGATTCGCGACGTCTACGCGGGCGGCGACAAGGTCGTCGAGAACCGCCGGCATCGCGACGAAGAGGGCGCTTATGTGCGCTATCGCGCGGCGCTGGCTGAATTGGTCAAATGAGTTGCTTCAGATGAGTTTGCTTCAGATGAGCTGATCGAGCGGGTAGCGCAAATGCGTTGCGCGAATGAGTGCCGCACATCGGGCTGCTCGCGTTGCTTGCTGAACCGATCCTTCGATTACATCGATTCCGGACTGACATGACCGCATTGAATACTTCGCCGGTTTTCTCGCTGCATCAGGGAAGCTTGCCGCTGCTGATCTCGATCCCTCATCTGGGCACGCAAATCCCCGCTGACATCGCCGCAACGATGACACCGGTCGCGCAACGCACCGACGATTGCGACTGGCATCTGGATCGTCTCTATGGCTTCGCGAAACGGCTCGGCGCGTCGATTCTCGCGCCGACCTACGCACGCTACGTGATCGATCTGAACCGCCCGCCCGACGGTGCGAACCTCTATCCCGGGCAGGACACGACCGGTCTGCTGCCGGTCGATACGTTCGACAAGGAGCCGTTGTATCTCGATGGGCATCTGCCCGGCGAGGCCGAAGTCGCGCGTCGCCGCGAAGCGTACTGGAAGCCCTATCACGCGGCGCTGGCTGGCGAACTGGCGGCGCTCAAGGCGAAGCACGGCAATGTGCTGCTGTGGGAAGCGCATTCGATCCGCTCGCATGTGCCGCGTTTCTTCGCAGGACGTCTGCCGGATTTCAACTTCGGTACGTCGAACGGCGCGAGCGCGGTGGCGGGCATAGCCGATGAATTGACCGCCATGGTCGAGCGGCACGGCGGATATACGGCGGTCGCCAATGGACGCTTCAAGGGCGGCTATATCACGCGGCAATACGGACAGCCCGCGCAGGGCGTGCATGCGGTGCAACTCGAACTATCGCAGGTCACGTATATGCAGGAGCAGATGCCGTATGCGTATGATGAAACGCTGGCCGCGCAGGTTCAGCCTCTGCTGGAAGCGCTGGTGACGGCGGCGTTGGAGCGTGTCGAGGTGGCGTGAGGACGTCGCGGGAAGGTATGCAAGGGCAGCAAAAAAGCAGCAAAGCACCGAAGGCAGCAAAGGCAGCAAGCCACAAAGGCACCAAGCCACGATTATCGCCGCAAGCCACTCACCCCTTCACCACGCGGTTCACGGTGCTGCGCGATCGCGCACGACCCTGTCCGCGTCGGCCAACCATCAGCCGCCTCAAGCGAAGATGTAACAGCATGTGTCCGTAATTGCGTGCCGACGTGTTCACGCGGTACGTATGAAGCGTCGGCGCCGACGCGCCTGAACCGTCGAGCGAAAACCGCGGTGCAAAAAAACCCCGCCTAGGCGGGGCTTGGCGATGCGTGCCGCGTCCGTCAGGCCGCGGCATCACTACCATTAATGGCAGCGCTTTTCCCAGTGATGGTGGATGTGCACCTTGTGGCACTCGTGATGATGCTCATACGCTTGCGCGGGGGCGATTGCGCTCAAGGCGACGACGGCCGCGGCCATGGCGAGAACGATTTTCTTCATTACAAAACCTTTGGGTCAATATGGTGGAGCGGCCGGCGCAGCGCGGGACGTGCCGCGCCGGGTTGCAAGCATGCCACATTGCGCACGTCGAGCGTAGGAACGCGGCACGAATGCGTGTGTCAATGCAACACGTGGCACGTTGCAACCGCTCGCGAGCGCGCAAACTGATTGCAAAAGGATCGCAAGCGGACACAACGGGATTGCGCGTCGTGCGATGAAACGGCTACCCTTTCAAAACGGTGACGTGCGCGAGCGCGTCGTCACGACATCGGGCAAAAGATGGAAGACCCAGCGATGGAAGATTCCGACGAATTGCTGCTCCCGGTCTGGCGAGCGAACCTGGTGCTGCTGACCCGCGAGGTCGGCGCGGCGACCCGCCTCGCGCGCATGATGACCTTCTCCGCGAGCTACCTGAAATTGATGTTGTCCGGTCAGCGCGAATTCAGCGAGGAATTCGTGCGCGGCGTCGAAGCGGTCACGGGTTTGCCGAATCGCTGGATGAACGTGCCGCACACCGAACACGACATACCGCCCAACGCCCGCGAGGCAATTGACAACGAACAGCCGCTCGCGCGGTTTCGCGGCACCGCGCATCCGGTGCGAAAGAAGACAGTGCTGCGGCCCGAGCCGATTTTCGGTCAGCCGGCGCCGGCCAGACGCGTCGAGGACGAAACGCTCGACGCCGAAGCGCATCGACGTCACGCGTACTTTCGCAAGGTCCGCGATCTGGCGCTTCAGGACGTGCGGCGTTTCGAGCGGCATCTGAGTCACGCGCCGGTGGAGTTGTCGTCGATGCGCGCGAAGGTGGAGGAGGTGATCGCCGCCGCCGATCTCTACGACCCGATCCAGGCCGACCTCGCTGGCCGGCTCGAGCAGATCGAGAAGCATCGCGAATTGCTGCTCCGGCATGTGGAGCGCTTGCAGGCCTTACTGGGACAACTCGGCGACGGCGATTGATGCGATTGACGCGACTGACCCGACTGACCCGACTGACCCGACTGACCCGACTGACCCGACTGACACGACTGACACGACTGACACGATCGACACGATCGACACGATCGACACGATCGGCGCGGATCACGCGCCCCGGCGCCGCGCGTGAAACTGGGCCTCGAGCGTCCACGTCACGCCGTCCGGTGCGAGCGCCACGCCGGTCCAACGGAACGAATCGCGGGTGATGTCGGTGAAATTCCAGCGAATCGGCGTGCCGTCGGCGTGCGTGCCGATCTGCACGAGATCGTTGCCGATGCGCCGGCCGATCAACTCGTCGCGCTGGCCGGTCTGCGGGTTGACGTAAGTCACGCGCCACACGCGCCGCGCCGGGTCCCAGATGCGCAGCGTGGTGCCATACATGGCGAGGACAGGCTCGGCGGCGTTGCGGGTTTCCCCCGGTTGGCCGGCGTTGCCGGTGGCATGCCCGTCGTCACGCTCGCCACGCTCGCTTCGCGGCGGCATGATCCACACATCCTGCACCGCGCGTCCTTCCAGCACCCAGCCAAAATGAATCTCACCACGCCGGGGCGCGTCGCGCAAGTCGACGCGGTAGTGCACCACGTTCATGTCCCAACTGCCGATCAGCCAGCCGTACAGATCGTCTGCCGCGTCGATATCGGCGGCGCGTGCGGATGCGCTCAACGCGGCGTGAAAGCTTTCTTCGAGGCCGTTTTCCAGTCTGCTCATGCTACGTTCTCCGTGGATTCGTCGTCGGATCGACATCGCCGGAACCCAATGAACCGCGTGGCCCGCCGATGTGCTAAAACCACGATACGGACCTGGCCGAGGTGCATCTTGGGGAAAATTGCCGTCACGTTGCAGCAGGCGCTCGCGCGGCGCGACCGGGACGGCGCGCGTCGCGGCACGACCTCGCGCGTGCTGGCGCAGGGCGCGGGCTGGCAGGTCTCGGACCGGCTTTGCACGCTCGGTCCGTGCGACCAGCCATTCGAGGAACAGCACACCGGCGTGTGCATCGCGATGGTGGTGGCCGGCTCGTTCGACTATCGCGCCGCGCCGGGCCGCGAGTTGCTGACGCCGGGCGCGTTGCTGCTCGGCAATCCGGGCGAGTGTTTCGAGTGCGGCCATCGGCATGGGGTGGGCGATCGCTGCATTGCGTTTCACTATGCGCCGGGCTACTTCGAGCGGCTTGCCGCGGATGCGGGCGTCGGCAGCGGCCGGTTGAACTTCCCGCGGGCGCGCGTAGCGTCGCAGCGTGCGTTTTCGCCGTTGATCGCGCGGGCTTGCGCAGACGCTAGCGTCATTGCAGGCATCGATGCGCGCGTCAACACAGGCACCGATGCACGCGTCAATCCAGGCACCGATGCTGACGCAGCGTGCGACGCGGTGTGGGACGAACTGGCCGTCGAGCTGGCCGCCGCGACGCTGCGCGCGGCCGGCGTCGCGACGCGCGCCGCAGCGCCTGTCAGCGCCACGGCCAACGCGCGCGTCGCGCAGATCGTGCGGCTGATCGACGACACCCCTGGCGAGCCGCACACGTTGACGAGCCTCGCCGCCGCCGCGAACCTCAGCGAGTTCTACTTTCTGCGTACCTTCCAGCGCGTGACCGGCGTGACGCCGCATCAATACCTGTTGCGCACGCGTCTGCGGGCGGCGGCGCTGCGCCTTCAGGACGGTGGCGCGAAGATCGTCGATATAGCGTTCGATTGCGGCTTCAACGACCTGTCGAATTTCAATCACGCGTTTCGTGCCGAGTTTGCCGTGAGCCCGCGTGCGTGGCCCGCGCAGGGCAGCGCGCGTCGCCCATGACGCGGCGTCGCATGTTCGCGAGGCTGGCCGCTGCTGCAGTGCTCGCCGCGTACGCCGCCTTCGCCTGCGCTGCCGACGACAACGCGTCCGCCACCGCGAGCGACGATCGCACGCCTTCGACGATCGAGCTCGACGTCCACCTCTTCACGATCCAGCAAGACGGCTCGCTCGAGGAGCATGACGACACCGTGTTGCGGGCCAACACGACGAGCGGCGTCGACGACATCGCGCAACGCTACGTGTGGTTCAACAAGGACATCGAACAGGTGCAGTTGCTGGCGGCGGAGACGATCGACCGGAACGGCGTCGCGCATCCGGTCGGTCCCGAGGCGATCCGCGACGTGCAGGAGCCGCGTTCGGCCGGCGCGCCGAGTTTCGAGGACGGCGTGCTGCGCACGGTGATCTTCCCGGGCGTGGAGCCCGGCGCGCGTGTGCATCTGGCGTTTCGCAAGACCCGCACGAAGCCGTTGCGGACGGGCAGCTTCGCGTACCTGGTCGAGCCGACGCGCGAGCCCGTCGAACTGCAACGGCTGATCTTCGATTTGCCCGCCGACGTGCCGCTGCATACCGACGCGCGTGGCTATGTCGCCGTGCCGCCGGTCACGCTGAACGGCCGGACCCGCTATGAATTCGACTACCGGCACGGTCCCTATGCGCCGCTCGAAGCGGGCGCGGTCGGCTACGCGAATTGGGGCGACCGCCTGATGGTCTCCACGCTGCCGGACTTCGCGAGCCTGGCCGCGCGTTATCGCGAGGCCGCCGTCGACGCGACGATGCGCGACCCCGCCATCGTGGCGCTCGCGCAAGGCCTGACGGCCGGCGTCGCCGAGCCGCGTGCGAAGGCCCGGATACTGTACGACTGGATGCGTTTCAACATTCGCTACGTCGCGCTGTTTCTCGGCGAGACGGCGACGATCCCGCACAAGGCGATCGACATCCTGCGCAACCGTTATGGCGACTGCAAGGATCACGTCGCATTGTTCAGCGCGCTGCTGGCCGCAGTCGGCATTCGCAGCGAGGCGGTGCTGCTCAATACCGGTCCGTACTATAGCTTGCCGGACGTGGCGGGTTACGGCGCGAGCACGATCAATCACGCAATTATATGGATTCCTGAATTGTCATTGTTCGCGGATACCACGGCGGGCGGCACGGCCTTCGGCTATCTGCCGCTGGGCGTGATGGACCGGCCCGTGCTGCTGGTCGACGAGGGCGTGTTCTCGCGCACGCCGGCCATCCAGCCACGCGAGCGCACGGCGCGCCTGCAGATCGACGTCGCCGAAAACGGCGCGGCGAACTATGCGTACCGCGTGGAGGATGCGGGTTATACCGCGGAGGTGGAGCGCAATGTGCTGCGCCGGGCGACGCGGCAGCGCACTCAGCAGATCGCGGCGAACCGTCTGCTGCTGACGGGCTTGCACGGCACGGCGCAGATGCGCACGGACGACGTCGCCGCGACCGATGGACCCTTCGCTACGTCGATGCAAGGCAGCGTCGCGCACTTCGTGTGGCAGGACGGCACTACGGCGGTGCCGGCGCTGACGAGTCTGTCCGGCGGGATGGGTTCGCAGGTGCGGACATGGCTCGCCGAGCCGGTCCGCACCCAGCCGTGGGCCTGCATCGGCGGCGAGTTCGACGAGACGCTGGAGATGACCCTGCCGCGCTTTGTCCGCGTGACGGACTTGCCGTCCGACACGGCGCTGCAGGACCGCTCGCTGGCGTTTTATTCGCGCTACGTATTCGATCCCGCGACGCGAACGCTGCAGGTCAGGCGGCACCTGCGCGCCGCCTTCGCACATCAGATGTGTTCTGCCAGTGAGTTCACCGACATGAAGGATGACCTCGTGCGCATCGAGCGCGATCTCGATGCCGAGCTGGTGGTCAAGGCGGCGAGCGCGAAGTAGCGAGGGTTCTGCCGGAAGATCATCCGACCGGTTCGCTCCGCCTGATCGTTGCAGCCCGGCCCGTCGTCTGGTCCGGGCTGCCCGCGGCTCAAGTGCCGCTCTTCGTTACGATCGGCACCCAGGCGCCGTTCTTGACCTGGTAGAGCGTGGATGCGCCGCTCTTCAACGCGCCGGTGTTATCGAACGAGATCTTGCCGGTCACGCCATCGTAATCGACCGCCTTCAACACGGGACGATACGTCGCCGGCGAGGTGGACTTGGCCTGCTGCATCGCCTTGATCGCAACCCATGCGCCGTCATAGCCGAACGGCGCATACGACAGGATGTCGACGCCGAAACGCTTCTTGAACTTCGCGGAGAAATCCTTGCCGCCTGGCAGCTGCGCGAGCGGACGGCCGTATTCCCATGCCATCACGCCGTCGGCCGCGTCGCCCGCGAGCTTGATGAAATCCGGGTCCATCACGCCGCCGCCGCCCACCAGTTGCGCGTTCAACCCGAGTTGCTTCATGCGTCTCGCGAAGCCCGCCGCCTGGTTGTCCAGGCCGCCGAAGAAGATCAGATCCGCATTCGCGCCTTTGATCCTGGTGATCTGCGTGCTGAAGTCCACCGCGTGATTGTCGGTGTACTCGCGCGCCACGATGTTGCCGCCGCGCGCCTTCACCGCCTTCTCGAACTCGTCGGCCTCGCCCTGGCCGAACGCGGTGCGGTCGTCGATGATCGCAATGCGCTTGGCCTTGGTCACGTCCACCGCGTACGCGCCCGCGTTGCCGGCGTTCTGCGCATCGGTGGAAATCACCATGAAGGTGTTGGCAAAACCGCGGCCGGTGATGACCGGATTGGTGGCGGCCGGGTCGAGCACCGGAATGCCGGCGTGCTCATACACCTGCGACGCGGGAATCGTCGTGCCGGAATTGAAGTGGCCCACCACCACCGACACACCCGAGTCGACCAGCTTCTGCGCGGCCTGCACGCCGATGCGCGGGTCTGCCTGGTCGTCCTGCGAGACGATTTCGAACTGCGCCACCTTGTCGCCGATCCTGATCTTCTGCGCATTGGCTTCTTCGATCGCGAGCCGGACGCCGTTTTCCAGATCCTTGCCGTAACCGGCGTTGGCGCCCGTGAGCGGCGCGGCAAAGCCGATCTTCACTGGCAGATCGTCGGCGCGACTGGTCAGCGGCGCGATTGCACAGACGGCGCCGATGAAGATGGCAAGCGGTTTCAGCGTGTTGCGAAGACTCATGGTTTCTCCTTCCATCGACAGTTCAAGTGTGAAAACGGCAAGGCACTAACGCTGGATCGACTCGCGAGCCGCGGCTTCGCTGCGCGCGCATGAGAGATTACGAATGATCGGTCGCTACTAACAATGCTGGAATACGCGCAGTCGAGTTCGCGTGCGATTCAGAAGCGAGTCAATCTGGCGCGAATATAGAAAGCCAATTTGCCGCCGTCTTGGTAATTCGAGGCGCTTTGGATGAGCATTTCGGCACAGCTCGCGCGGCGCGTGGACGGGCGGGCCGTTGGTGGCGGCGGGTGGGGTGCCGATTGCGGCACATGCTTAAGAAACCGGCGCGAGCGCGCCGGCTACGGGAGTGAACTGATTGTGGTGGCAGTCTGGTGGCACGGTCCGTTGGCGCGGTCGCGCCACGAGTCCATGCGAGTGGGTGGCAAAACTATCGCAAGCGGCGCGCCGAACCAACGCGCGCCGAGTCAACGCGTCGACCCGGCGCCCTTAACGCTCGCCCTGCTGGCGCGACAACTCCTCACGCAGGCGCAGCAGCGGCGCCTTGGTGTCCTCGTCGGCCCAGGTGTCGAGATCGTCGATCGCGCGCTGGCAGCCGTCGAGCACCAGGTCGAGGTCCACCGGCACGCCGTTGTTCAGCGCGAATTCGATGGTCTGCGCGAACTGCTCGCATTCGTCCTCGCCGTACGAGATGTCGAGGTTGTCGGCGATCACTTCGGCGATGTTGCTGCGCGCCTTGTCGTCGGCCGTCACCATGTCGATGATGCCGCGCGCCACGGCCGGCGAGTAGTAAAGCGCGATGTCGAGCCATTGTGCAGGATCGAAGTCGGCCTGGTCGAACTGGTTCTCGAAGTACTCGATCGCTTCCTGTTCGTGCACTTCGTCGGCGTCGACGCTGATGCACAACTGCTCAAAATATTCTTCCTGCTCGCTGCGGATGTAACCGTCCATCGATGCCTCGTCTGCTGAATGCCGGATGCCTGAAAAACGCACTGTGGACGGGCCGGGCCTCGTCCACGCGGCAGGCATTATAGGACGCCTCGCTGACAGGCGCGGCGGGCGTCGCGGCGAACGGCGCACAGGCTCCCGGGGCAACGCATGCACGTTGCATACGTCAACAGACCTTAGGCGGTCTCCGCCACCCACGCGTCGAACCACTCGCGCGGCTGGGCGATTTCGTTCTGCGCGGCCACCAGTTCGAGTTCGTAACGTCCGGCTTGCCAGGTGGTTCTGACCACGCCATTCACGGCGGCCAGCGTGTGCTCGAATGCCGCGCGAATCGAATCGCCGAGCAGCGTGCGCGCGACGAACACCGCGCTCGTCAGATCGCCGACGCCCACCGGCTGCCGTGCGAATGGATAGAACGGACGTTGCCCCATCCATGCCTCGTGTTCGGTGACGACCAGCATGTTGAAGCGGTCGGCGGGACTGTCGCGATCGAGCAGATGCTTGACCAGCACGAGCTTCGGCCCACGCGCGATGACTTCGCGGCATGCCGTCACGGCTTCTTCGAGCGTCTCGATCTCGCGGCCCACCAGCCGCTGCAGTTCGGTATGGTTCGGCGCCATTGCGTCGGCCGCTTCCGGCATGGTGCGCACGAGGAACTCCTGGATCCCCGGTTCGACCTTGCAGCCGCTCGCCGCGCCCATCACGGGATCGCAGAAGTACCAGGCGCGTGGATTGGCGGCCTTCACCGCCTTGACGATCTCCAGCACCGCCTGCGCCTGCTCGGGCGTGCCCAGGTAACCGGAGAGCACGGCGTCGCAGCGCGGCAGCATGCCGATCGCGCCGATGCCGTCGACGAGTTCTTCCAGTTGCGACGCATTGATCGCGCTGCCGGTCCAATGGCCGTATTGCGTGTGGTTCGAGAACTGCACGGTATTGAGCGGCCAGACATTGACGCCGAGCCGGCGCATCGGAAACACGGCCGCACTGTTGCCGGCGTGCCCGAAGACGACATGTGACTGGATGCTCAGAACGTTTTTCGTCATGGTGTAGCCCGCGCAACCGGTGATGCGCGATCAAGGAGAGCCGGAATGGTGCGCCGCGCTGTCGATCAGAGGTCGGCCAGTCGACGCGTGCGGCAGGAGTTCTTCAGATGGTGCAAGAAAAATGCGCGCTTTGCATGTTTAGCAAACAATACATGAGTTTGCCGCGTGCGAGTCGATCCGTCCCCGCGTTGTTGCGTCGAACCATCAGACGTAGGGAACGGCGAGCGAGCGGTTGGCGCAGATCGACGCGGTAAGGGCGGGCGGGAAAGGGCGGGCAGGTAAGGGCAGGCGGGTCGGGGCAGGCGGTTCAGGCAACTCGCGCAGCTCCGGCGGCTCGATCGTTGCAGCCGTCCAGGCTCAGCCGTTGCAGATCCAACCGCCCGGGGCCACTCAGACCAGCTCCCGATACAACGCCAGATAACGCTCCGCCGACGCTCCCCAGCCGAAGTCCTGGCGCATTGCCCGCCGCTGCGTCGCCTTCCATTCGGTGCGGCGGCCGTACAGCGCGAACGCGCGGCGAATCGCGGCAACGAGGCCCGCGGGTTCGAATCGTTCAAAGACGAAGCCGGTGGCCAGATCGTCGGCGAGATTCTCCAGCGACGCGTCCAGCACCGTGTCCGCGAGGCCGCCCACGCCGTGCACCAGCGGCAGCGATCCATACGCCAACGCATACAGCTGGGTGAGCCCGCATGGCTCGAAGCGCGACGGCACCGCGATCACATCGCTGCCCGCGACGATGGTATGCGCAAGCGCTTCGTCGAAGCCGAGCTCCACCGCGAGCGACTCCGGGTGCGCGTGCGCGACGCGTTTCAAGCCGTTCTCCAGCGCCGGATCGCCGGTGCCGAACACCACCAGTTGCCCGCCGCGTTTGACGATCTCCGGCACCGCCCCGAGCAGCAGATCGAGGCCTTTCTGTTCAGTCAGGCGGCTCACCACGCCGAACAGCAAGGTGTCGCTTTTCTGCGCGAGGCCGAAGCGCTTTTGCAGCGCCTCCTTGCACGCGACTTTGCCGGCGAGGCGGGTGGCGGTGTAGTGAGTGGCGAGCAACGGGTCGGCGGCCGGATTCCAGATTGCATAGTCGACGCCGTTCAGGATGCCGCTCAGATCGTGCGCGCGCTGCCGCAACAGCCCGTCGAGCCCGCCGCCCTGGGCGAGCGTCTGGATTTCGCGGGCGTAGGTCGGGCTGACGGTCGTGATGCGGTCGCTGTAGTAGAGGCCCGCCTTCAGAAACGACAGCTGACCGTAGAACTCGACGCCGTGCACGCTGAAAAAATCGTCCGGCAGCGCGAGCTGGCCAAACTGATGCGCCGGAAAGATGCCTTGATACGCGAGGTTGTGCACCGTGAATACGCTGCGTGCCAGCGCCCGGCCATGCTGGCGTTCGGCCGCCTTCAGGTAGGCGGGCGCGAGCCCCGCATGCCAGTCATGCGCGTGGACGATCTGCGGCAACCACGCCGGGTCCAGCTGCTGCGCCAGTTGCGCGGCGACCCAGCCGAGCAGCGCAAAGCGCTGCGCGTTATCGCCGTACGGCACGTGCTGGTCGTCCAGATACGGATTGCCGGGCCGGTCGTAGAGCGACGCGGCGCGGATCACATAGACGATCAGACCATTCGACTCCAGCGTGCCCCGTTCGAGCGTGACCCCGGGCGTGTCGAAACGGCGCCCCAGCTGCGCGACCGTGCGCAGCTCGCTCACGCCGGCGAGCACCGCCGGGAAACCGGGCAGCAGCACCCGCACATCGGCGCCGCGCTCGATCAGCGCAGGTGGCAACGCGCCCGCGACGTCGGCGAGACCGCCCGTTTTGAGGAGGGGATACAGCTCGCTTGCGACGTGCAGCGCGCGAATCGTCATAGGCCAGATCTCGTTGCTGTGGGTTGTCCGGCCTGAGCCGGGCCAGGTGCGTGCAATGTGCGGGCAAGGCGCGGGCAATGTGCGGGCAGCCGACGCCAGCCGGCCGCCTGTGCCTGCGTCACTTGATCACTCGATCACTCGATGGTCTGTTTCTGCCGCAACGCTTCGGCCGTGACCAGCACGACGCCGTCCTCGGTCCGGTAGAAGCGCTCGGCGTCCTTCACTGGGTCTTCGCCGATCACGGTGCCGTCCGGTATCGCGCAGCCCCGGTCGATCACCACCTTCTGCAGCCGGCAGCTCGCGCCGACCGTCACCTGCGGCAACAAGACTGCCTCATTGATGTTACAGAACGAACTCACCTTGACGTTCGACGAAAGCACCGAGCGCGAAATCTGCGAGCCCGAGATCACGCAGCCGCCGCACACGATCAGGTTGTTGCCCGTGCCCTGCAGGCCCTTCAGGTCGCGCACGAACTTGGCGGGCGGCAACTGTTCCTGATACGTCCAGATCGGCCAGCTGCGGTCGTACAGGTCGAGGGTCGGGATGGTGGACGCGAGGTCGAGGTTGGCGGCCCAGTAGGCGTCGATCGTGCCGACGTCGCGCCAGTACGGCTCCACGCTCGGGTCCGACGACACGCACGACATGCTGAACGGGTGCGCGATCGCCGAGCCTTGCGTGACCACGCGTGGCAGGATGTCCTTGCCGAAGTCGTGATCGGTTTCGAGGGCGGCGATGTTCTCTTCGAGCAGCGAATACAGATAGTCGGCATTGAACACATAGATGCCCATGCTGGCGAGCGCCGTATCCGGGCGCCCGGGCATCGCGGGCGGGTCGGCGGGCTTTTCGACGAAGCCGGTCACGCGGCGGTTCTCATCCACGGCCATCACGCCGAACGCGACCGCGTCCATGCGCGGCACCTCGATGCAGCCGACCGTGCAATCCGCGCCGCTATCCGCGTGATCGGCGATCATGCGCGTGTAGTCCATCTTGTAGACATGGTCGCCCGCCAGCACCACCACATATTTCGGCCGGATCGAGCGGATGATGTCGAGGTTCTGGAACACCGCGTCGGCGGTGCCGCGATACCAGTGCGCGCCTTCCACGCGCTGTTGCGCCGGCCACAGATCGATGAACTCGCCCATCTCGCCGCGCAGGAAACTCCAGCCGCGCTGCAGGTGACGCAGCAGCGAATGCGCCTTGTACTGCGTGACCACGGCGATGCGGCGGATGCCGGAGTTCAGGCAGTTGGAGAGCGCGAAGTCGATGATCCGGTATTTGCCGCCGAAGTGCACGGCCGGCTTGACGCGTTTGTTGGTGAGCGGCCCGAGCCGCGTGCCCCGTCCGCCTGCGAGGACGATGGCGAGGGTAGTGCGCTGTAAGTCGTTCAGCCGTGCCGGAGTGGCCATGTCTGTCTCCTTTGTCGACCAGAGTTAGTGCTTTAGCACTTACTCTGGTCCCATGCTGAGGTTTGGCTGGAGTTAGCGCTTTAGCGCTTACTCCAGTCCCTCAGCGGTCGACCAGAGCTAGCGCTTTAGCGTTTACTCTGGTCCCATGCAAAGCACTTACTCCAGTCCCTCAGCGGTCGACCAGAGTTGACGCTTTAGCTGTTGGCCAGAGTTAGCGCTTCAGCACTTACTCTGGTCCCATGCAAAGCACCTACTGGTCCCATGCAAGATGGTTGCTGTCCGTATGCCCCGGATGATCTGGTCGTTTGCTCGCCATTGATGGTTCGTGCTGCCAGGCGCTGCGTGTTGCCTGGTGCTGCCTGGTATTGCCTGGTGCTGCCTGGTATCTGGTATTGCCTGGTGTTGCCGTGCATAGCTGCGGGATGCGGTATGGCGCGTTGTCCCACTCTCTTCGTCCCGTTGTGTCCCGCGTTGTCCCACTTTGTCCCGCCGTGTTCCGCTCCATGCCCTTGCGTGTTCGCGGGCCCGTCAGCTACTTCTATCACTGATTGGCCGCGAACGCGTAGTCTGAATTGTAAGGATGCCGCGCGTGCGTATCTTGCGCACAATCGGCTGTTGGATGACGGTTATCCGTGCGGCAAGTCACATAGAACGCGATACGCGCTTCGGCAATATGCATGCCAAACCGGCCGTACAGCAATCGGCTTGCGCAGCTCGCGGCGCAGTCTGGCGGCGCGTCGTAGAATCGTGCGCCCGGCGCCGGTGGATCGGGCGCCAGCCGAGTGGCGCCCGCAGCTCGCCGATGTGCCGCTGCGTCTTTCTTTTTCTGCCAGAAAATCTCGATGAGTATTCGCCGACATCTCCTGCCTGGCCTGTTGAGCGCCTGTGCGTGGGCCTTCGCGCCCGCCGTTTCCTCTGCTTCATCCGCCACGCCGGCGAGCGCCGCCGCCATGAGCGAGGCCAGCCCGGGCGCCGGCAATGCCGCCGAGTCCCAGGCCGGCCTGGTTACCGGCGCTGCTACCGACGCTGCCGCCGACGCCGGCGGCCCGGCTTACGGACCCGAACTCCAGGGTTTCACCTATCCCGCGCCGGTCGAGCGGTTCAACTTCACGTCGCAAGGCGTGCCGCTGCAGATGGCGTACATGGACGTCAAGCCAGCGCATCCGAACGGCCGCACGGTGGTCCTGCTGCACGGCAAGAACTTCTGCGCGGCGACGTGGGACGCCACCATCCATCGGCTCAGCGACGCAGGCGATCGCGTGATCGCGCCGGACCAGATCGGCTTTTGCAAATCGAGCAAGCCCGAGCACTATCAGTACAGCTTCCAGCAGCTCGCGCGCAATACTCACGCGCTGCTCGAATCGCTCGGCGTGACGCAAGCGACGATGATCGGCCATTCGACCGGCGGCATGCTCGCCATCCGCTATGCGCTGATGTATCCGCGCGAGACCCAGCAACTCGTGCTGGTGAACCCGATCGGTCTCGAGGACTGGAAGGCGAAGGGTGTGCCGTCGCTGTCGGTGGACCAGTGGTATGAGCGCGAATTGAAGACGAGCGCCGACGGCATCCGCCGCTACGAACAGTCCACCTACTACGCGGGCCAGTGGCGCGCGGACTACGAACCGTGGGTGCAGATGCTGGCGGGGATGTATCGTGGGCCGGGCAAGCAGATCGTCGCGTGGAATTCCGCGCTGCTGTACGACATGATTTACACGCAGCCGGTGGTGTACGAGCTGGGGCAGTTGAGCATGCCGACGCTCCTGCTGATTGGTCAGAAGGACACCACCGCAATAGGCAAGGACGCCGCGCCACCAGATGTGCGCGCGAAGCTCGGCCATTACCCGGAACTGGGCAAGGCGGCCGCGAAAGCGATTCCGCATGCAACGCTCGTCGAATTCGCGGGGTTGGGGCATGCGCCGCAGATGCAGGACCCGCAAGCGTTTCATCAGGCGCTGCTGGATGGGATGGCGGCGGTGCCGGCGAATCGGTGAGCGTTCAAACGGCTTTTTGTCCTGCCACCGTGATCCTGCGTCGTTCACCGCCAGGCGAGACTGCCTGGCGGCTACTTGATGGATCTTCGCGGACTCCCAGGGAGGACGCTTGCGGACAGGCTGTAGTCGGGCCAATAGCCGCCGATCACCGTCGCCGTCACGCGGACCTTGGAGCGGCTGCTCAGCGCAGATTGCGGACTTTCATGCTCCGTAGGTCACTGTCGTTCCACCAGTCACCGAGCCTCGCCAGCCATCATGCTAAACATGACTGGTGCGGCCCCCAATCACCTAAACTGGGCAATACATCGCGTGCTTTGTCGTAAGCCCGCGACAAACAGCACTTTTCGCGGCGCATAGCGGGCGCACTGTCGCCCCTTGCGTACGGCTACATCCCCCGATCACGGCGAAAGGGTGTCTTGATGAAGCGCATCGTGATGCCGGTGCAGGCTGTCATCTTCGTCGGCTACGTACTGGCGGGCTGTACTGCACCCCTTCCCGTGGTCTCAGTACCCCCGTATCAGAACCGTGCCGTGACACGCGTCGAGGGCGGCGTGGAGGTTTCGACAGCCGTGCTCTCGCCGGCGGAGAGCACGGCCGTCTATGGCGTGCCACTTGCGGAAAGGAGGATTCAGCCAGTCTGGATCGAAGTCCGCAATCGCGAGGACGGCAACTACTTTCTTCTCTCGCCGGGCCTGGACCCGAGCTTCTTTCCTGCGTCGGAGGCGGCTGAAGCGTTCGCGGGCAACACTTCGCGTGAACACCAGGCAGAACTGGACAGCCGCTTTCGTGCGCTCGCTTTCCACAACCCCGTCCGTCCCGGGGAGACGGTATCAGGGTTTGTTCTGACCAACCTCAACGAGGGTGCGAAGCTCGTGCAGATCGACCTCGTCGCGCGGGGGCGCGCCCGGACGTTTTCGATCTTCGCGGCTGTGCCCGGGTTCGAAGCCGACTACAAGCGGAGTCAGGTCTTTCAACGCGCTGCCGATCCTGACGAGCCCACCGTTAACTTCACCGATGACGGGAGCTTTCGCGCCGCGCTCATGGCCCTGCCATGCTGCGCGACTAACGAAGACGGCTCGAAGAATGGCGATCCCCTCAACCTCGTGATCGTCGGCGGCCTCGACGATGCGTTTCCCTCGCTCGTTCGCCGGGGCTGGAGGGTCACGGAGCAGAAGTGGTCGGGCGCAATCCGGCGGATGATCAGCGCCGCGCTGTCAGGCGAACCTTATGTCAACGCACCCGTGAGCGACCTCTACCTGTTCGGCCACGCACAGGACCTCGCGCTGCAAAAAGCGCGCGGCGACATTCACCAGCGCAATCACATGCGTCTGTGGCTCAGCAATATGCGCTACCACGGAAAACCCGTCTGGGTTGGACAGGTCAGCCGCGATATTGGCATCCGTCTCACATGGCACTCGTCGACGTTTACCACGCACAAGATCGACCCGGACGTCGATGAAGCGCGCACCGCGCTGACGGAAGACATGACGTATTCGCAGAATCTCTCGAAGATCGGTCTCGTGAATGGCGTGGGTGCCGTGCCAGAAAGCACGCCGCGCGAAAATCTGACGACCGACCCGTACTTCACGGATGGCTATCGCGTCGTGCTCGTATTCGACCGCACGCCGACATCGCTGGCAGACATCGAAGTCTTCCCGTGGGTCACCCCGTACAAGGTCGTACGCGTCGCGCCGGGAGCCAGGCCATGACTGCACCGAGTGCCATGCGTCGCGCACGGATGCGTGCAGGCGCGCTGCTGCTCGCGCTGACCCTGGCCGGATGCGCAACATGGCAGGCGCCGTCCGCGGAGGACGACAAGCCGCTGCGCGAGCGTGCGGTCAGCGATACCCATCACGACGTGCGCGTGGGCGCAACCGTGCTGAGCAGCGAAGACAGCAAACGGATCTATGGCGCCGACATCAACGGCACGAAGGTCCAGCCGCTATGGATCGAAGTGCATAACGGGACGTCGCAGGCGCTATGGCTGTTACGCGCGGGAACCGACCCGGACTACTTCTCCCCCGATGAGGTCGCGTGGTCCATGCATACGATGCTCGGAGGTTCAACCAACAGGAGCATGGACGACTATTTCAGAAACCTCGGCTTCAGCAACCCGATCCCGCCGGGCGCGACCCAGTCGGGCATCCTGTTCACCAATCCCGATCGTGGCATCAAGCTCGTCAATATCGACCTGTTCGGCAGCCATACGCTGATTCCGTTCTCGCTCTTTCTGCGCGTGCCGGACAGCACGATAGATCCGCGCCTCGCGCAGATTCCTTTTCCGTTCCCCGCAACCGCCGTCACGGACTGCCCTGATCTGACCTCGCTGCGCGCCGCAATCGAACGGCTGCCATGCTGCGCCACCGATGCGACGGGGACGGTGCAGGCCGATCCGCTGAACGCCGTCGGGATAGGCCAGCTCACCGACATCGGGGCGGCGCTGGTGCGGCGCAATTATCGGCGCGATGCGCGCGAGTTTGACCTCGCGCAGCGGGTCTTCGGGCGTGAACCGGACTTCGTCATGCGCAAGCAGGCCCACGCGGGTGCCACTGCGACCTGGATCCGCGGATGGCTCGCCCCGATCCGCTTTCAGGGGCAACTGGTCTATGTCGCGCAGGTCGGTCGACCTGTCGGGGGACGCTTCGCGCCACGCGGCGAGACACGCCCGGCCCTGCACGAGAACGTCGATGAGGCTCGTAACTACCTGATCCAGGACCTGATGTATTCGAGCGGACTCGACAAGCTCGGATTCGCGAACGGCGTTGGCGAGGCACCGCCCGAGCATCCCCGCACCACGCTCGGCGGCGCGACCTACTACACGGACGGATTGCGCGCGGTCGTGTTTTTCACGACACGTCCGCACAGCCTGTCGGATGTGGACTTTCTCGACTGGGTGCCCTATCTGGACAGACGCGACAACCTTCAATCTGGAGCAACCGGCGATGCACGTCAGTGACCCTGAAGGAACGCCATCACCCGTCTCGGCGCCACGGCACGTTGCTGCCGCAACAGCATGGCGTGGAGGCCGCGCAGCACTGGCAATGGCGACTGCATGCGCTGTGCTCGGTGCATGCGCGACGAAGCCGCTAATCCCTTACTCGACCGATACGCCGCCGCTGATTCTCGCACCCGCGACTCAGGCCGGGATAGCGGATCAGCGGGGACGCTTCCGGGAAATCTATTGTGCGGTCCTCGAAGCGCGTGGCGCGGAGGTGCCCGATAACCGTCCTTGTGAGGACGCGCTGACCCGCGTGGGCAAGGAGCCGGCGCCGACGGGCAGACCTGTCGATCTGGGTCAATCCCGACTGCATCTGCTCGCAGTCGTCGTGCCCGGCGTCGGCTACGACTGCTTCCGGCCGTGGCTGGATTCGCCGAATACCGTGATCTCGCATCTGCGCCGGTTCGGTTTCGACGCATCGCTGCTCGACGTCGATGCGCTGTCGAGTTCCGCCAACAACGCACGCCAGATTCGCGACGCTCTCATGGCGATGCCCGCGCCTGACGGGCCGCCGCGCATCGTGCTGATTGGCTATTCGAAAGGCGCGCCCGACGTTCTTGAAGCGCTGGTTGCCTATCCCGAGATCCGCAGCCGTCTTGCGGCCGTCGTAAGCGCCGCCGGCGCGGTGGGCGGATCGCCGCTTGCCGACGACGCCGAGCAGTACCAGGCCGACCTGCTGCGCCATGTTCCCGGCGCGACCTGCACATCGGGTGATGGCGGCGCGGTGCAGAGCCTGAGACCGGCGATCCGCAAGGCGTGGCTCGCGCAGCACCCGCTTCCGGCCGGACTGCGCTATTACTCGATCGTCACGTTTCCACACCCGGGGCACATCTCGTCCATCCTGACGTCGAGCTACGACAAGCTCTCGCGAGTCGATCCACGAAACGACAGCCAGCTGATCTTCTATGACCAGCTCATACCCGGCAGCACACTTCTCGCTTACGTGAATGCCGACCACTGGGCGCTGGCTGTACCCATTGCCCGAATGCATCCGACAATAGGCGCGCTCTTCGTAACGCAGAACGCGTATCCCCGCGAGGCTCTAGTAGAGGCGATCTTGCGCTTCGTGGAGGAGGACATGACGGAGCCCATCCGGTGACACCACAAGCGACGAAAGTCCTGCATTCACGGGCCGTATTTGTTGGGGGGCGTAAGTGCAGTTGCACCGATTTACCATCTACGGTCTGTAGCCAACCGCGAGTACTTCGCGCAACTTTATCCCTCGCCAAGGCCCCACTGACTTTACGCAGCCGATAGAAGAACATAAACAATCCAGGCGCCATGCCCGGCTGCAATGTCAATGTTAGTAGTCCAGAATTTGATAACTCGCTATTCATGCATTCTGCGGGTGCCGGCGTGACGGCTCGTTCGAGTCGAGCGCCGCGCCGGCAGGATCGCCGCTGCTTAATTCGCAGAACCTTGGGCCGAGGTCGAGCCCTTCACGCCGACCGACGCGCCGCCCTGCATCGCCGCAGCCGTGCCGTCGAGCGCTTCACCGGCCTTCGCGTTCGCACCGCCGGCGACGTCGCCAGCCGTCGACATCGCGCCTTCCGCGTGGTTCTTCGCCGAGCCCGCGATGTGCTTCGCTTTCTGCTTCGCCGAATGGACTGCCGACTTTGCAGTGCCCTTGGTCGCTTCCGCCGCCGAACCCACCGCGTTCGTCGCGCCGCCGACCACGTTGCCGGCTGCTTCGCCGACGCCGTTCACCGCGCCGCCGACGAGGTTGCTGCCCGCACCGGCACCCGAACCTGCGGCGTTCGCGCCGGCGCCCGCCTGCGCACCGGCACCGAGAACCGGCGTCTGGACGTTCACGCCGAGGCCGGCCGAACCCTGTGCGCCCGTCTGGGTGGTCTGTGCAAAAGCGACCGAGCTGGTGAAGGTTGTCAGCGCGGCAGCGAGCAGCGTCGCACGAATTGTGTTCATGGTTTTCTCCCTAAAGACATTGTTGGTACCGCCACATCGGCGTGACCTATCAGGTTCCTGGCCACACCATGCGACATGGCGGAGCCACTGTACCGGGCCTTCCGCGCAAAATCCGCGATTCTTTAGGACTGTTACTCTCGTTGCAATTGCTGACGAATGGCTGACCATCTTTAACTGTTGGCGCGGTTCACCCGACGAGGTGCTTGAACGGGTCATAGACCATACTCATTGCTCGCGATACTCGTTCCAATCGTTCATGAGTTTCCTCTGTTACGAAAGTTGCTTGAGGGGGCGACTATTACTATTGATGGTCCGGCCTTCGTGGAAGCTAACGATCGCATCGCGTATTTTTTCCAGCGACCGCTGTACCTGTGCTTGCGGGCATGCGAGATTGAGCCGGACTCGGCAGTTGCCGTTCTCGACGAACATCTCGCCGCCCTCGAGGATGACGCCGGCCTTTTCAAGGAAGAACCGGGTGAGGTTGACCGACTCGTCGAAATAGGCCCGCAGGTCGACCCATGCGAGATAGGTCGCATCCGGAATGCGGAACCTGGCCTTGGGCAAGTGCTCGTTCAGAAATCGTCGGGTCCACGCGAAGTTGCCGTCGAGATACGAGCGCAACGCGTCCAGCCACGGCGCGCCATTCCGATACGCGCCAATGGCGGCCGCGAGGCTGAGCGGGTTCACGAACGGGTAGTGCCGCCGTTTCCATTCGGAGCGCAATGCGGGGTCGGGGATGATCACGGTCGCGATCATCATCCCCGCCACGTTGAAGGTCTTGCTGACGGCCATGCAGGTGATGATGTCCCGGCTGCCCGGGAACAGCCTGGCCAACGGCGTGTGCCGGCTTCCGGTTCTGAGCAGATCGCAATGGATCTCGTCGGAAACGATCTTGACGCTGTTCGCAATGCAGAGCTCACCCATGCGGCGCAGTTCGTCATCCGTCCAGACCCGGCCGGTCGGGTTGTGTGGATGGCAAAGGAAAAAGAGCTTCACGGCCGGATCGCTGACTTTCGCCTCGAAGTCGTCGAAGTCGATCGTGTAGCCGCCATCCCCGGAGGGGAGCAGGCGCGACGTTACGAATTCGCGATCGCGCTGAACCGTCGCATGCTTGAAGTATCCATAGGCCGGCGTCAGGCTGAGCACCTTGTCGCCGGGCTGGCAGACATATTCGACGAGCCCGAAGAGCGCCGGTATGACGCCCAGCGCGACCAGCATGTCCTCCCGGGAGAAACGCCAGTCGTAACGCTCGACACACCAGGCATGGAAAGCCTGGTAGAGCTGATCGTCGAAGTTCATCGTATAGCCGAAGACCGGGTGCTTGAGGCGCACGGAGATCGCGTCGATTGCCGCATCCGGCGCGGCGAACTGCATGTCCGCCACCCACATCGAGATCATTTCTTCTCTCGGCACATTGAGCGCGGGCGCATCGGCGCCGAACAGATAGTTTTCGAAGCCGTCCTCCGCCAGGGCATTGGTGCCGCGGCGAGAAATCAGGCGATCAAAGTCGTAACTCATATGCGTCCAGTCATTCAATTAAAAGGCTGTCCGGGTCCATACCCCGGGCGATGTCGCGAAGTCAGTTGAGGAGCGACCGTTGCCGTGCGTACGTGAAATACACGACGAGCCCGATCGCGAGCCAGACCAGAAACGCGATCCAGGTCGTGGCTTGAAGGAACACGGTCAGCGTGATGCAGAACGCGATCGCAAGCAGAGGCACCAGCGGCACGGCGGGGCAACGGAAGGCACGCGGCAGATCGGGGCGGGTTTTTCGCAGGATGATGACGGCGACGGAAATCAGGCTGAACGCCGCCAACGTCCCGATGTTGATGAGTTCGGTCAGTACGTTGAGCGGAACCACGGCCGCGACCAGACCAAACAGGATCCCGACGATCCAGGTCGCGAAAAACGGCGTACCGAGACTCGAATGAACGCTCGACAGTTTCTTCGGCAACAGGCCGTCGCGCGACATCGCGAAGACGATGCGCGTTTGCCCGTAGGTCATTACGAGAATGACGGTGGTCATGCCGAGAATCGCACCGAGATCGACAAAGCCGGCAACCCAGTTTTCGCCCGCGTATTGAAGTGCAAGTGACACCGGGTGGTCGACGCCGAGGAACTTCTGGTATGGAACGATGCCGGTCATGATGGCCGATACCGTGACGTACAACACCGCGCAGACGGCCAGCGATCCGATGATGCCGATCGGCAGATCACGTGCCGGTTGTTTCACTTCCTCGGCGGCGGACGTAACCGCGTCGAATCCGATGAACGCGAAAAACACCAGTGCCGCTGCACTGAATACGCCCGAATAACCGAAGGGCGTGAACGGCTGCCAGTTCACCGGTTGAACATGACGTACACCGACCAGAATGAACAGCAACACGACACCGATCTTCAACCCGACCATCACGTTATTGAGCCGGGCCGATTCGCGAACGCCGAACGACAGCAGTGCTGTCAACACCAGCATGACGAGGAACGCCGGAAGGTTGAACCATGTATGGACGCCGGGAATGGCGCCCGGCGCCGCTGATAGCGCGGCGGGCAGATGCACGCCGAACCCGCCGATGAGCGACTGAAAGTAGCCTGACCAACCCACCGACACCGCGGAACTCGCAAGCCCATACTCGAGCATCAGGTCCCAGCCGATCATCCATGCGACCAGCTCGCCCATCGTGGCATAGCTGTAGGTGTAGATCGATCCGGCCACCGGCACCGACGACGCGAACTCCGCATAGCACAACGCCGCAAATCCGCAGGCCAGGGCTGCGATGACGAACGATATGGTCAATGCCGGTCCGGCGGTGAGCGCACCGGTTCCCGTCAATACGAAGATTCCGGTGCCGACGATCGCCCCGATCCCCATGAGGATCAGATCGAATGGGCCAAGTACTTTCTTCAGGCCATGCTGTGCGTGACTCGCGGCAACCATCGTCGCGAGATCCTTGGTTCTGAACAAACTCATCCGACTCCTCCAGTTCTTTTGTGTAGATCGCAAGAACCCGTTTCTGGGCCCAAGCCGTTCAGACATCGCAGACGCAATGCGGACGCCGCGAGCTGCGACGCGGCCCTCACTCGTCCGTTCTTGTTTGGTTAATGATCGTCGATAGTCTGGTTAAGAGGATTTCTCACCGATAAGCTTTTCTATGCTCGCGGTGAATATAATTAACCAACCGGCCTCGCCACGAGCCAGTCCTAAAACAGCGGGTGAAGGGGGTTCGGCGCACCGGTGTGCGCCCGTCGCAATGCCGTGAGGCAATCGAGAGGAGTGGAAATGACAGATCTGGACGATACGGACAGGAAGATCCTGGAGTTGCTGCAAGTCGATGGCCGACTGTCCAACGCGGAGATTGCGGAAAAGGTTGGCTTGTCGGCACCCGCCTGCTGGAAAAGACTGAAGCGGCTGGAGAAGCAGGTGATTCAGGGTTATCACGCGACGCTGAATCAGCAGGAACTGGGGCTTGGCCTCTTTGCTTTCATCAACATCATGCTCGACAGTCACTCGGAAAAAGCCATGCGTGTGTTCGAGTCGGGTGTGATGGCGCTGCCGAATGTGGTGGCTTGCCACAATGTATCCGGCAAGTATGACTATCTGCTTCAGGTCGTCGTGCGGGATATGGAGGCATTCCATCAGCTCGCGATGCACCGGATCCGCACTCTCGGCAACATCAAGGAGATGTATACGGGCTTCTCATTGAAGGAGATCAAACGCTCGACGAGCCTCCCGCTATGAGGTCGGAGCCTGTCCGCCAACACACACGAATGCGTGTCCGCTGAATATCAAAAGCGGACCTTCACGGTCGGATGGGACACGACACGGCCGGAGGACTAACCGCCAACGAGCAATGCGACACAGAGGGCCACCCCGAACGCGTAGGTTCCCAACGCCCCGATAGCACGGGCCGGATTGGGCTTCGACATGGTGGGCCAGGCAAGTAGCGAAACCACCAGGAGCAAGCGGCAGGCCGTTGCACCTGCCATGCACCAGAGCTGCCAGTGAGGCGGATTGTGAGAGCCGAGATACAGAAATAGCACCGCAAAGAACGGCGCGTACTCGGCGGTATTGCCGTGAGCGCGAACCAGTTTGGTTAGCAGCTGGTCAGGTTCAGGCGCGTAGCCGCTCAGCAGGCCGACGCGAGTGCGCACGACCGTGATGGTGAGTCCAAGTACGAACAGAAGCAAGCCGAGGACACCGGTGCAGGCGAGTGCGATGCTGTTCATTCCATACTCCTTGCGTGACAGTCGAAATCAGCGATTCCGGGACGCCTTGCGGGCGATGGTGAGTGACGGTGCGGACACGCTTCCTTGCTCCTGGGGAGGAGGGCGCTACTAGAAAATATATGTGCAAACCGACCCGGCGCGATACGCGCACCGAACGCCATTCGCACGGCGTCGTCCGCACGTTTGAGATCAGCGCAGCGACCGGAAGCTCGCGCGAACCTCGTCCGGGAGCGCTTGTGGCTGCTCCCAGGCGGCGAAGTGTTTGCCTTTGGTGAGGCGGTGATAGCGTGAAGGCAGGACATGAGGCTCTTCTCGCGCCAAAGGTGGGACTCAGCCGAACGTGAACGCGTAAGCCAGCACGCCAGGGTCGAGGAACGTGATTTCGAAGGTGCGTTCGCCGCTGCCATTGGCTTGCCGCACGAGCTGGTAGAGACGCTGCCCGGTGACCGTTCCGTTGCCATTCGCATCGATGTCCGCGCCGCGGTCGGCGCCGGGCGCCTTGCCGTCGATCAGCACGCGAAAGCGCACGGGCTGGCCATCGCGGCCGGGCCCCAGCACCAGATGCAAGTCACGACCACGGAAGCGATAAACGATGCGTCCGTCAGGGCTGTCAAGCCGTGCACTTTCGTCGCCCACCAACCAGCGCCCGTCGAGCGCCCACTGGTTGGCCGTCAGGGCCGAGGGCGCGTGATAGCTGGCAGTCTCGTCCTGCGCGACCGGTCCACCGACGAAGTTCTGCGCGCGTGCGTAGCCGACGTAGGTTTCCGGCGATCGATTGGCATCGCCTGAGCTGGCGGCGGCCTGCGCGCCCTGCACGTCCGGTTGCACGTAGCCGCCAGGCAGGTCCTTCTGGCCGGCCTCGGCGAGCAGCCGGCGGATCACGTCCTCGCTTTCCTTGTAGTCGCCTTCGCCAAAGTGGTGGTGACGAATATGCCCCTGCGGGTCGATGAAGTAATGCGCGGGCCAGTACTCGTTGTCGAAGGCCTTCCAGATGGTGTAACCGTTGTCGATTGCGACCGGGTAGTCCACGCCCAGGTCCCTCACGGCGTGGATGACGTTGCCCGGATCCTTCTCGAACGCGAACTCGGGTGCGTGCACGCCGATCACCACCAGGCCGTAATCCTTGTACTTGTCAGCCCAGCCCCGCACGTAGGGCAGCGAGCGGATGCAGTTGATGCAGGAGTAGGTCCAGAAATCGACCAACACCACCTTGCCGCGCAGCGACTGCGCCGTGAGCGGCGGGCTGTTGAGCCACTGAGTTGCGCCATCGAGCGTGGGCAGATCGCCTTCCACCGGCAGCGTGTCGCCGGCCTTCACAGCGATCTGCACGAGAGGCGCAGGACGCACCGCGTCGATCAGCTTCTGTTCGATGCCACCCGTGCTGGCCAGCGACACGCGTGTCAACAGCCCGGTATCCAGCCCCAGCGCGATGGCGGCCACACCTGCCAGCACCAGCACGCCCAGCGCGCGGCGCACCCAAACGCCTGCGCCCAGCGAGCGTTTCATCAACGCGAAGACGCGTCCGCCGATCAGCAGCGCCAGCGCGAGCGAGGTCGCCGCGCCTGCCGCGTAGGTGAGCAGCAACAGCGTCGTCTGGACGCTGGCGCCTTTGAGAGCGGCGCCCGTGAGCAGCAGGCCCAGGATCGGGCCCGCGCAGGGCGCCCACAGCAGCCCCGTGGCCACGCCCAGCCCAGCCGCCGAGAGCATCGAATCGTGCTGGCTCCCGGTGTGCTCGGTGAGCTTGTTGCCAAGTGCCACAAACGGACGGCTGATCCATTCGGCGACGCGCTCCGAGAGCAAGGTCAGGCCAAGCACGGCGAGCACGGCCAAGGCGACGAAGCGGCCGTACTGGTTGGCGCGCACGGCCCAGCCGCCGCCGACGGCGGCCAGCGTGGCGACCACGGCGAAGGTCAGCGCCATGCCCAGCAGCATCGGCAGTCCATTGCGCGCGAACGGGCGGTCTGCTCGCGAAAATACGAAAGGCAGCACCGGCAGGATGCACGGACTGAGGATGGTCAGTGCACCGCCGAGGTAGGCAAGGATCAGTAATAGCATGATGGCGATATCCGTGAAGGATTATGGTTATGTCCCGAGCTGAGTGGCATACACCCGCGATGGCCGCGATTTGACGACCAACGTGGGTATCTGCGATGGGGGCGGGCCGACTGGCGACGGTGTCGGCCGTCGGCGCAAAGCCGACAGGCGCCCCATCGAGACGATTACCGGTCAGTTCGTCGACTTTGCGGCAGCCTCAATCACTCGCGCGACCGCGGCCGGCTGAGAGATAAAGACAGCGTGGCTTGCGCTCACCTCGGTCACCTTGGCCCCCGAGCGTTGATACATCCAGCGCTGAAGCTGAGGGCTCACCATATGATCCTGGGTGGTCAGGATGGCATAGCTGGGCTTGGTTCGCCATGCCGCCACAGAGACCGGCGCGCCCAACGCTTTCTCGGCGAGTTGATCCTGCGAGTCCGCCAGGAATTGCGCGTCCGATGGCGAGACGTCCGCTGCAAAGTTCTCACGGAATTTCGCCGGCGGGAGGAAGAAATACTTGTCCGGCGTCGCTCGCATCGCATCGTTGGGCGCGGCGAACTTCTGCAACAGCTGACCGCTGGCTTCGCCGGCGTCGGGTTGGAGTGCGGCCACGTAGACGAGCGAGCTGACCTTCGGGTCCGCACCCGCCTGCGTGATCACGGAGCCGCCGTAGCTGTGACCGACCAGCACCACCGGGCCCTGCTGCTGATCGATGACGCGCCTCGCGGCATCGACGTCCTCGGCCAGGCCCGTGAGCGGCTCTTGCACGATCGCCACATGGTAACCATCCTTGGTCAGGATGTCGTGGACGGCCCGCCAGCCTGAGCCATCCACCAGTGCGCCGTGAACAATCACAACATCTTTCGCAGCCGGCTTCGACCCGGCGTGAGCCATCGTGGCGCCCAGGGCAATCAGGGCGGCAATGGCCAGTTTATTTCGTAGTGCAAACATTTTACTCTCCAAAATCGTCAGTAGTTGCCCGTCGTTTCACGCAATCACGCTTGACGGACGAGGATCGATCGGTGACAGATAGCCAGGAATCAGGCCAGCTTGTTCTTCATAGCCAGAACGTCGATCAGCTCGACCGACGGCGGACTTGCCAGCATCTGCTCGACTCGCGCCATCAGCGAGTTGGCCATGTCGCCGGCGAGGTGTGCCTGGCGATCCTCTTCGCTCGCAAAGGCGTCGAACACGCCGAACGTCGTCGGCGAGAGCTTCAGGGCGAACCAGATCGGTGTGGTCGCCTCCCGATTGGTCATTTCAAGGCCGGCGTCAAGGAAGTCTGCTACTGCCTGCTCCTTTCCCGGTCTGGCTTCAAGTCGTACGAATAGTGCTTTCTTGATCATCTTTGCTCTCCGATATCCGCGTGATCCATTCACCCGGTGAGCCACACTTTACAAACGGAGCGCATCGGAGAATACTGTCCCAATCGACAATTTTGGTATCGATCCTGCCATGCGGATTTTTGTTCTTGCGCTCGAGGGGGTGTTCGACACCGGCCTCACCGCCGTGCTCGATGCCCTGACGACAGCCAACGACCTTGCGCGCGCCACCGGGATGGCCATACCGGGCTTCGACATCACCGTTGTGGGGATGCGGCCCGAGGTGCGCACCGCGCTTGGGCTGCAGGTGCCCGTGCGCGATATGACAGACGCCCCCGCCCCGGATTGGGTCGTCGTACCGGCGCTCAACAGGACGACGACGGACCTGCTCTTGCCTTCGCTCGGTCGGGCCGACGTCATCGATGCGCTAGGTGCATTGCGCTCGTGGCACAGTGCCGGCGCTCATATCGGCGCCGCCTGTACGGGTACGTTCGTGCTGGCCGAAAGCGGCTTGCTCGACGGGGGCGAAGCCACGACCACCTGGTGGCTCTCACCGGTGTTCCGGCAGCGTTACCCCGAGGTGCACCTGGATGTGCATCGCATCGTCGTTCCCAGCGGCGACACGGTGACGGCGGGGGCCGCCCTGAGCCATCTCGATCTGGCGCTCTGGCTGATCCGCAACAACAGCCCGGAGCTTGCGGCGCTGGTAGGCAAGTACCTCGTATTCGATTCGCGGCCGTCGCAGTCTGCCTTTGCGATCTCCGATCACCTGGCCCATTCGGACCCGCTCGTCGAGCGTTTCGACCGCTGGGTGCGCGAACACCTCGACACGGCCATCGCGCTCGACGACGCCGCTGAAGAATTGGCGACCAGCAAGCGGACATTGACGCGACGTCTGAATGAAGTGCTCGGTAAAACGCCCGTCGAGTACATACAGGATCTGCGGGTCGAGCGCGCGGTCCATCTGCTGAAGACGAGCAAGCTTAGCGTGGATCGCATCGCCGAGCAGGTCGGTTACGCGGACGGCGTGACGCTGCGCACGCTGCTGCGGCGGCGCATAGGTAAGGGGGTTCGTGAGTTGCGGGCGTCGTGAGCCGGGCGGCAGTGGGCCGCCCTTGTTTCGTCCGCCTGTCTTCACCTGGGTCGTTAGCGGCTGGCCGTCAACTCGTCGCGCACCTGCGCGCCGATCTCGAATGAGCGCAGCCGTGCGTCGTGATCGTAGATCTGCGCGGTAAGCATCAGCTCGTCCGCGCCGGTCTGATCGATGATCGACAGGAGTCCTGCGCGTACTGCGTTGCGATCGCCGAGCACGGTGCAGGCGAGCGAGTGCGCGACGCCGTGCAACTCCATCTCCGACGCTTCGAGCCGCTCGACCGGGGGTTGCAACTGGCCAGGTGTGCCGCGTCGCAGGTTGATGAACTGCTGCTGCAGCGACGTGAACAGACGTTGCGCTTCGTCGTTGCTGTCGGCGGCGAACAGATTGACGCCAACCATCGCATACGGTTTGGCGAGCGTCGCCGACGGCCGGAACTGCTCGCGATAAACCTTGAGCGCGCTGAGCATGTAGTCGGGCGCGAAGTGCGACGCGAACGCGAACGGCAGGCCGAGCGCCGCCGCCAGTTGCGCGCTGAACAGCGACGAGCCGAGCAGCCACAGCGGCACGTTCAGCCCCGCGCCCGGCACCGCGCGAATCCGCTGGCCGGGGACCGGGTCGGCGAAATAGCGCTGTAACTCGACGACGTCGTCGGGGAACGACTCGGCGCTGTTTTGCAGATCGCGGCGCAGCGCGCGGGCGGTAGTCTGGTCGGTGCCGGGCGCGCGGCCGAGGCCGAGATCGATCCGGTCGGGATAGAGGGACGCGAGCGTGCCGAACTGTTCCGCGATGACGAGCGGCGCGTGATTCGGCAGCATGATGCCGCCGGAGCCGACGCGGATCGTCTTCGTGCCGCCCGCGACATAGCCGATCACCACCGACGTCGCCGCGCTCGCGATGCCGGTCATGTTGTGATGCTCGGCCAGCCAGAAGCGCCGATAGTTCCAGCGTTCCGCGTGCTGGGCGAGACCGAGCGTGTTCCTGAACGCGTGCGCCGGCGTGGCGCCCGCGGTGACGGGCGAGAGGTCGAGGACCGAGAAGGGGATCATTGTCTGTTGGTTTGCTGTTTGCGGCGCTTTCGCGCGATGGGGCATTGTGGCAAAGCTTCGGTTTTTCTGCTGACGACGCGCGCATGTCCACGTTCAGCGAGGGGATTTGTCGGCGTCGATGCGATTACCTGTTGCACGACGAACGCTACGCGCGTATCGACGATCGATTGCGGCCGCGAGCTGATTCCCGCAACGCTGGAACGCATTACACGCATTACACGCATTGAGAGCGTGGCGGGCTGAGCGCAGAGGCGCGTGCCCGAGCTTTGCCGATCTCTCTGTCGCGAACGATCCATGACTCAAGCGCCGAGGCTGGACCGGCTGCGCGCGTTCGTCGGCCGGGTTGCGTCGCTCGTCGATGAAGCCTCGCTCGCTGGCGAGGCCCCTCACTGCGAAGCTCACAACGAAGCTCACAACAAAGCGCGCAACAAAACCAACAACAAAGCCAACAACGAAGCCAACAACGAAGCCAACAACGAAGCCAACAACGAAGCCAACAACAAAGCCAACAACAAAGCCAACAAGAAAGCCAACAAGAAAGCCAACAAGAAAGCCAACAAGAAAGCCAACAAGAAAGCCAACAAGAAAGCCAACAAGAAAGCCAACAACAAAGCGCATCGGCTCGAAGCCAGCGCCGTCGCATTGCGCGAACTTGTCACGCACGACGACTGGTTGCCCGACGCATTCGCGTAGCCCGAGCCCAAGCGCTACCGGCAATACCTGTCGTACGCGGATGCGCGGCAGCGATTTTCAGTCGTGAGTTTCGTATGAGGTCCTGGGCAATCGACACCCGTACGCGATCACACGGTGTGGGGCTTGATCGGCGTGCGTCGTGGCGCGGAAATTGCACAACAATATCGTCCAGGCCCGCGCGGTGGGTTGATCGAAGACGGCTCGCCACGACCCATCGAGTGCGGCGAAGTGGACATGCGAAGTGGACATGGTATCGCCGAGGCCTGGCGATGTGCATCGCGCGAGCAATGCTTTTAATGATCGTGCGTCGATTGGCATTCACGTGTACGGTGGAAACATCGGCACGGTGACATGATCGGTTTTTACCGCAGGCGCGGGCCGCAAGACCTTTGTTTCAGGCTACTCGAACGACGTGTTGCCGAATCTCTGGAATGTTCCGAAGGAGGCTCCAATCTCATGATCGTCGCTCACGAATTTCGTATCCGATCGTTTCAAGACGTGCGCCGCGCGCTGGTCGATCGCGACGAAATCGCGCTGCTCGATGTGCGCGAGGAAGATCTGCACGCACGCAATCATCCGCTGTTTGCCGCCAATCTGCCGTTGTCGCGTCTGGAACTGGACGCGCCGGTGCGCCTGCCGCGTCGCACGGTGCCGATCGTCGTGTTCGACGACGGCGAAGGGCTTGCGGCGCGCGCCGCGCTTCGCCTGACCGAACTGGGTTATACCGAGGTCGCCTTGCTCGAAGGTGGACTGCGCGGCTGGCACGAGGCGGGCGGTGAGCTGTTCAAGGATGTCAACGTACCGAGCAAGGCATTCGGTGAACTGGTGCAAAGCGTGCGTCATACGCCGTCGGTGAGCGCGCCGCAGCTGCAGGCGCTGCTCGATCGCGAAGCCGACGTGGTGGTGCTCGACGCGCGCCGCTTCGACGAATATCAGACCATGAACATTCCCGGCAGCATCAGCGTGCCGGGCGCAGAATTGGTGCTGCGCGCACGGCAACTCGCACCGGATCGGGCCACGCTGATCGTCGTGAATTGCGCAGGGCGCACGCGCAGCATTCTCGGCGCGCAGTCGTTGATCAATGCCGGCGTGCCGAATCCGGTGGTGGCGCTGCGCAATGGCACGATCGGTTGGACGCTGGCGGGTCAGGCGCTCGCGCACGGCGGTTCGCGCCGCGTCGAACCGGTTGCCGACGACGCCCGCCGTCTCGAGGCCGCCGACGCTGCACGCGTGCTCGCCGATCGTGCGCGCGTGGGCCGCACGTCGCGTGACGAAGCACGCCGCTGGGCCGACGAAGCGGTGCGCACTGTGTATCGCTTCGACGTGCGCACGCCGGAGGAATACGAAGCCGGCCACGTGCCCGGTTTTCGCAGCGCGCCGGGCGGCGAGCTGGTGCAGGAAATCGACATGTTCGCGCCGGTGCGCGGCGCGCGGGTGATCCTCGCGGACAGCGACGGGGTGCGCGCGAACATGAGTGCGTCGTGGCTCGCGCAGATGAACATCGAGGCGTATGTGGTCGACGGTCTGACGGCTGCGGACTTCGGCGAGAAAGGCCCGGCGCCGGCCGCGCGCCGTGCGCCCGCGCCACCTGTCGTCGACGAGATCGCGCCGGCCGAACTGGTCGCGCTGCTGCAATCGCGCGGCACGGTCGTGCTCGATTTCGCGAGCAGTCCGAACTATGTGAGGCGGCACATTCCGGGCGCGTGGTTCGTGATTCGCAGCCAACTCGAGGATGCGCTGCGCAAGTTGCCGGATGCGCAGCGATATGTCGTGACGGGGGGCGGCAGCCTGCTGGCGCTTTTTGTTGCGCCCGAGCTGGCGGCGGCGACCGGCCGCCCGGTCCAGGTGCTCAGCGGCGGTACGGCCGCGTGGATCGAGGCGGGCTTGCCGGTCGAGAGCGGCGACACGCGCATGGCGTCGCCGCGTATCGATCATTACCGGCGTCCGTACGAGGGTACCGACAACGCGCACGAGGCGATGAACGCGTATCTGGAGTGGGAGTATGGGCTGCTCGCGCAACTCTCGCGCGATGGTACGCACGGGTTCCGCGTGATCTGAGTGGTTCGCAACCGCTCAGCGAAGCGCTGAATGCGGCCGCAGTCGATGCGTGATCCGTGTGCATTTGGACGTGCGCGCGAGTTTCGATCGCAGTTTTCCTTGGCGTCGATGTGGCGAGCCGTGGTGCCCGTTTGAATGCGCCGCTGGTTGAGGCCAAGGCGGCGTATTGTCGGTGCGTGCGCACCGGCCCCAAACGCAAATCATCTGCCGATTCGGTGTAAACGCGCTCTCGTCTAAAGCGTCCAATGCGGTTAAATTAGAACGACTTGGAAGGCTTATCGAGGGACCAGGGCGGCCAAACAAGCGGCGGTTTGCCATTCCGGCGATGGCGCAAGGTGAGTAGCCAAGGTTGCTCACCGCTTCGTCCGGAACCAGACCGCTGCGCGTCGTCCGAGGTGCTTCGAACCTGGGCGGCCAGTGGGCCGCTGTCACTTCCGGTTGACGCTATCAACCGACCTGGCGACGCTGTGGACAGCGTCGCCTTTTTGCTTCTGGCGACGTTTTTTCGCAACCCGCACGCGATGAAACGCACGCGAACCCAAGGTTCGGCGCCGCACTTTCCCGACGCATCGCGCGGGCTTCTTCAGCACCTCTACCGACGGTCCGTCCGCTAGCGCGACGGCCATGCGCCGTGTCGTGCCCGCCTTGTCGTGCCCGCCGTATCGCGCCCGTCTCGCTCGCGGTTTTCTCCGTGCGCGGTTATCCTTGTAGTACACACTACAAATCGGGGCGGCGCGCATGGGCGACGCTGCGCCGAACAGGGAGTTTGCTGTGAGCCTCAAACCGTTTACCGTCGCAATGCTGGCCGCGTGTGTCGCGCTCGCCGGCTGCGACGATCGACAGAGCGACTACGCCGTGCAAAAACTCAAGGACTTCTTCAACGCCGTCAAGCCCGATGCGTTGCTGCTCAAAGGCATGACGCCG
Organism: Paraburkholderia ribeironis; assembly: GCF_900019265.1. Classification (GTDB taxonomy): domain Bacteria; phylum Pseudomonadota; class Gammaproteobacteria; order Burkholderiales; family Burkholderiaceae; genus Paraburkholderia; species Paraburkholderia ribeironis. The sequence goes on along the minus strand of NZ_CYGX02000040.1, from coordinate 62,079 downwards.
GGCGTCACGACCGAAGCGCAGATTCGTGACCAGATGGGCAAGCCGGAAACCGAGCGCACCTTCACCGACGGCTCGAAGCGCTTCGAATATCCGCGCGGCCCGCAAGGCCTGAACACATACATGGTCGACATCGACCGCGACGGCAAACTGCAGGCGATCACCCAGGTGCTGACCGCCGCCACGTTCGCGAAGATCCGCATGGGCATGAGCGAGGACGAGGTACGCCGGTTGCTCGGCAAGCCGGGAGAAATCGCGGTGTTTCCGCTGAAGCCGGAGACCGTGTGGAGCTGGAAGTGGCGCGAAGGCGGCATCACCGAAGAAGGTATTTTCAACGTGCACTTCGACCAGAATCTGAAGGTGTACACGACATCGCGCTCGGACGTGATACGCGGGCGATAGTCGATAGAAGACGGGCACAAAAATGATACGTCGACGTCGGTACAGCCGGATCGGGCTGGTGTTGGGAGGCGGCGCCGCACGTGGCTGGGCGCATATCGGTGCGATTCGCGCATTGCAGGAGGCGGGCATCAAGCCCGACGTGGTATGTGGCACGTCGATCGGCGCGCTGGTCGGCGCGGTGTATGCGAATGGCGACCTCGACTGGCTCGAAGAATGGGTCTCGCAGCTCACGTGGCAGACGGTGGTGCGGCTGCTCGATCTGCGGATTTCGGGCGGTCTGCTCGGCGGGCGCAAGGTGATCCAGCTATTCGCGGACAAGTTCAGCGGCTGCTCCATCGGGCAGTTGAACATGCCGTTCGCCGCGGTCGCCACCGAGCTCGATACGGGCCGCGAAATCTGGCTGCAGGACGGCAGCACGATCGATTGCGTGCGCGCGTCGATTGCGATTCCGGGCATTTTCACGCCGGTGTGGCACAACGGCGTGTGGCTGGTGGACGGCGGCCTGAGCAATCCGGTGCCGGTCTCGGTGGCGCGCGGCATGCGTGCGGATTGCGTGATCGCGATCGACCTGAACAACGATATTCTGAACGGCCGCGACTTCGGCGGCGCAGTGATCGAAACGCCCGCGATCGATCCGACCGCGCCGCCGCCGGTTGCACTGCGTCGCAATGGCAAGCCCTGGCCGCGCTGGCTCGCGCCGTCCGACGCGAGCGTCAGCGACGACGTGCGCGTGCCGCCCGCGCCGAGCGCACGCGTGCCGTCGATGCTGAGTTCGGTTGCGCAAAGCATCGACATCATGCAGGTGCGGATCACGCGCAGCCGGCTCGCCGGCGAGCCGGCCGACATCCTGATTCAGCCGCGCCTCGGCGGGATGGGGATTTTCGACTTTCATCGCGCGGCGCCGGCGATCGAAGAAGGACGCGCGGCGGTCGAGCACATGTTGCCGGCGATCCGGGCGCGGCTGGGAATGAATTGACGCATCGGCGAAAGCAACTCGCCACGCGTGGATGAATCGCCTGACGGCTTCATGACGCCTGCGTGATGCACCCAGCTTTCATGATGCATCCGAGCCTTCGTGATGCATCCATGAGTCCTTGCAGCCCGCGCCGCGGCGAATTTTGCACGCCGCCGGGCTCGCGCGGCCTATCGAAAAAGCGACCCGAAACTTGCTAAAACCGCGGCGGCGCCCGTCGTCCGCGCGAGTCCTTGCCAGAACATATCCCCCCGCAAAACCAACCGCTACCGGCTGCACGCTCTGCCGCTCGTGCGATGGTGCGGCGCAGCAAAAACCGCGCCCTCCATTTGAGAAATTGATTTTCGCTTGCGAGACTGCGCGCCATGCCGGATGAGTTGGGCAGGCCCAGGCCGCCGCCGTCCGTGAGATGTTCAATAAACCTGGATGGAGACACGCGTGTTCCTTTACGGCTTTGGTCCGGTGTTGCTGGCCGGCACGATCCAGACGATCGAGCTGTCCGTCCTGTCGCTCGCGGCCGCCGTGCTGCTCGGCCTCGCGGGCGCGGCGGCGAAACTGTCCTTCAACCGCCCGCTGCGGGCCATCGCGACCGGCTATACGACGCTGATCCGCTCGGTGCCCGACCTCGTGCTGATGCTGCTGCTGTTCTACAGCATCCAGATCTGGCTGAACAACCTGACCGACCTGCTCGGCTGGGAGCAGATCGACATCGATCCGTTCGTGGCCGGCGTGCTGACGCTCGGCTTCATTTACGGCGCGTACTTCACCGAGACTTTTCGCGGTGCGTTTCTGGCGGTGCCGCGCGGTCAGCTCGAAGCGGGCAGCGCCTACGGCATGAGCGGCGCCCGCGTGTTCGCGCGCATCCTGTTTCCGCAGATGATGCGTTTCGCGCTGCCCGGCATCGGCAACAACTGGCAGGTGCTGGTCAAGGCGACCGCGCTGGTGTCGATCATCGGTCTGGCCGACGTGGTCAAGGCCGCACAGGACGCTGGCAAGAGCACCTTCAACATGTTCTTCTTCATTCTGATCGCCGCGCTGATCTATCTGGCGATCACCACGGTATCGAATCTCGTGCTGATCTGGCTGGGCCGGCGCTATTCGATCGGCGTGCGGCACGCGGAGCTCTGAGCATCATGATCGACATCATCAATCAATTCTGGCGCGCGTTCCTGTTCTGGGACGGCCAGCGCATGTCGGGTCTGGCGGTGACGCTGTGGCTGCTGGTGGCGTCGATCGGGATCGGCTTCGTCGTGTCGATTCCGCTGGCGGTGGCGCGCGTGTCGAAGAAGCGCTGGCTGTCGACACCGGTGCGCGTCTACACGTATGTGTTTCGCGGCACGCCGCTGTACGTGCAGTTGCTGCTCATCTATACCGGCATCTACAGCCTCGCGTTCGTGCGTTCGCACAATCTGCTGGACGCGTTCTTTCGCAGCGGTTTTCACTGCGCGATTCTCGCGTTCGCATTGAACACCTGCGCGTACACCACCGAGATTTTCGCCGGCGCGATCCGCTCGACATCGCACGGTGAAGTCGAAGCGGCCCGCGCGTACGGGATGAGCTGGTTCACGATGTACCGGCGCATTGTGATACCGTCCGCGCTGCGGCGGGCGTTGCCGTTGTACAGTAACGAAGTGATCCTGATGCTGCACGCCACCACGGTCGCGTTTACGGCCACGGTGCCGGACATCCTGAAGGTGGCGCGCGACGTGAACTCGGCCACCTACCAGTCGTTCAACGCGTTCGGCCTCGCGGCGCTGCTTTACCTCGCCGTGTCGTTCGCGCTGGTGGCGTTGTTCCGTCGCGCCGAGCGTCACTGGCTGGCTTATCTGGCGGTGCGTACGCATTGAGTGCGCCGCACGTCGAGCGTGTGGCCCAGCAGCGGGCGGGCGTCGGGAAAGGGCGCCGTCGAAGATTGATCCGTATTTTCACAGGGAGAGCATCTTGCTCCATACCACTCAAACCGAAGCTTGCAAGCTCGCCGTACAGGACATCCACAAGCGCTACGGCGACAACGAAGTGCTCAAGGGCGTATCGCTCAATGCGAACAAGGGCGACGTGATCAGCATCATCGGCGCGAGCGGCTCGGGCAAGAGCACCTTCCTGCGCTGCATCAATTTTCTCGAGCGGCCCAACGCCGGGCAGATCGTCGTCGACGGCGAAGCGGTGAAGACGAAGACCGACCGCGCGGGCAATCTCGAAGTCGCCGATCACAAGCAGCTGCAACGCATCCGCACCAAGCTCGCGATGGTGTTCCAGCATTTCAACCTGTGGGCGCACATGAACGTGATCGAGAACGTCGTCGAAGCGCCGATTCACGTGCTCGGCGTGCCGCGTCGCGAAGCGGAGGAGCGCGCCCGCGAATATCTCGAGAAGGTCGGTCTGGCGCCGCGTCTGGAGAAGCAGTATCCGTCGCATCTGTCGGGCGGCCAGCAGCAGCGCGTGGCGATCGCGCGTGCGCTCGCGATGAACCCGGACGTGATGCTGTTCGACGAGCCCACGTCGGCGCTCGATCCCGAACTGGTCGGCGAAGTGTTGAAAGTCATGCAGAAGCTCGCCGAAGAAGGCCGCACAATGATCGTCGTCACGCATGAAATGGGTTTCGCGCGCAACGTGTCGAACCATGTGATGTTCCTGCATCAGGGCCGCACCGAGGAAGAGGGCCTGCCCGCCGACGTGCTGAACGCGCCGCGCAGCGAGCGCCTCAAGCAGTTCCTGTCCGGCAGCCTGAAATAACGCGCGGCGCGCGGCAAGCGTTTTACTGATCAGAGATGGCGCGCACGTCCAGCCCGGCTCGTACCACGCAGGTCGCGATCGTCGCGTTGCCGCCTGTGTCGATGTCGGGCGTCGGGCCGATTGTCGACGCGCTCAATCTCGCCAATGAAATCGACGGCCGCGCGCTGTACCGCGTTCAGGTGTGTTCGTGGGACGGCCGCGCGGTGCCGCTCGCGGGCGGCGCGCAGTGGCCGGCCGACGCCGCCTTCGGCGATGCGATCGCGTGCGACTGGCTGATCATCGTCAGCGAGCGGTTTCAGCAATTCGCCGACTACCGCCTGTTTCTCGCCAGCCTGTCGCGCGTCGGTCAACGCACGCCGCTCGTCACGGGCATTCATCACGGCGTGTGGTGGCTCGCGATGGCGGGGCAGTTGTCCGGCTATCGCGTGAGCGTCAACTGGGAGACCTATCAGCAGTTCTCCGAGCAGTTCGAGCGCTCCATCGTGACCCAGCAGATTTTCGAAATCGACCGCGATCGCGCCACCTGCGCGGGCGGTCAGGCGACCGTCGACTTCATGCTGGCGATGATCGGCCGCGAGCATGGTCCCGAGCTGGCGGAGCGCATCGCCGATACGCTCGGCGTCGGCATATTGCGCGCGGGTGAGGAGCGCCAGCGCATTCCGTTCGTGACCGCGCCGGGCGAGCGCCATCCGCGTCTGAACGATGCGCTGCTGCTGATGGAAGCGAATATCGAAGACCCGCTCACCACCGATGAAATCGCCGGCCTCGTGGGCGTGTCGCGGCGGCAACTGGAGCGCCTGTTTCGCCAGTATCTCGGCTCGATGCCGTCCAAATACTATCTGGGGTTGCGGCTGTCGAAAGCGCGCACGCAATTGCAGCGCACCAGCAAGTCGGTGGTGCAGATCAGCCTCGCGTGCGGGTTTTCGTCGGCGGCGCACTTTTCGAATGCTTATCGCGAACGCTTTGGCGTCACACCGCGCGAGGATCGTCGTAACTGGATCGACCGGCAGACCGGCGCGAGCGGCGCGGCGGCCAGCGAGCCGCGGCCGGCGGCGCTGATCGAGCGGCCCGACCAGTTGGATTGAAGCGGACCGAAGCGCAATGAAAGACACCAACGGGGCACCGACGAGGCACCGACGCCGATCGGGCCGCGCGGTTGGACGCCGGAGGACCGGTCACCATTCGCGCGGAACCTCATAGAAAGCGTCGCGTATGCGCAAGACGTATTGCGTGCGGTTTCCTAAACTACCTGTATTACCTCTCACCTGTAACGAGGATTTGCCATGAACGACCTGACTGTGACACGCCAGACCTTCGACGAAGTCATGGTGCCGGTGTTTGCTCCCGCCGCCTTCGTACCGGATCGCGGTCTCGGCTCACGCGTTTGGGATACGCAGGGCCGCGACTATATCGACTTCGCCGGCGGCATCGCCGTCACCGCGCTCGGTCACGCGCATCCCGAGTTGCTCAAGGTGCTGCACGAGCAGGGCAGCAAGCTGTGGCATATCGGCAATGGCTACACCAACGAGCCGGTGCTGCGTCTCGCGAAGCGTCTCGAAGACCTGACCTTCGCCGACCGCGCGTTCTTCGCCAACTCGGGCGCCGAAGCCAACGAAGCGGCGCTGAAGCTGGCGCGCCGCGTTGCGTTCGAGCGTTACGGCGCGGACAAGGCCGAAATCATCTCGTTTACGCAGTCGTTCCATGGCCGCACGTTCTTTACCGTGAGCGTCGGTGGCCAGCCGAAGTATTCGGAAGGCTTCGGCCCGGTGCCGGCTGGTATCACCCACTTGCCGTACAACGACATCGAAGCGGCGAAAAAAGCCATCGGCCCGCAAACCTGCGCGGTGATCGTCGAGCCGATTCAGGGCGAGGGCGGTGTGATCCCGGCCGATCCGGCCTTCCTGAAGGCACTGCGTGAAGCGTGCGATCAGTACAACGCACTGCTGATTTTCGACGAAGTGCAAACGGGCGTGGGCCGCAGCGGCCACTTCTACGCGTATCAGGACACGGGCGTGACGCCGGACATCCTGACCACTGCGAAGGCGCTCGGCAACGGCTTCCCGATCGGCGCGATGCTGACCACCACCGATCTGGCTGCGCATTTCAAGGTCGGCGTGCACGGCACGACCTACGGCGGCAATCCGCTTGGCGCGGCGATCGCGGAAAAAGTGGTCGAACTGGTCAGCGACCCGAAGGTGCTCGAAGGGGTGCGCACGCGCAGCGAGGTACTGAAGGGCCACCTCGCGAAGCTCGACGGGCGCTTCGGACTGTTCACGCAAGTGCGCGGCAAGGGACTGCTGATCGGCGCGGAACTGACCGACGCGTACAAGGGCCGCGCGAAGGATTTCGTCACCGCGGCGGGCGAGCACGGCGTGATCATGCTGATGGCGGGGCCGGACGTGCTGCGTTTCGTGCCGTCGCTGATCATGCCGCTCGACGACATGAGCGAAGGCTTCGCGCGTCTGACGAAGGCCTTCGGGGAAATCGTCGGCGCGAACGCGCAAGCAGTGTCGCGTTGATTCGCGACACCGAGTTCATGCATCACGTCATGCACCGAATCATGCGTCACATTCAACAGGAACGATGATGCTTTTCGTACGTCCCGGCCGCCTCGCCGATCTCGATGCGCTCGAACATATGGCGCGCACCGCGCAACCGGTGCTGCATTCATTGCCGCACGACCGGCGCGCGCTCGAAGCGCGCGTCGCGTTGTCGGAAGACTCATTTCGCGCGGAAGTCGATTTTCCGGGCGAGGAGTTCTATCTGTTCGTGCTCGAAGATGGCGAAAGCGGCAAGCTGATGGGCACCGCGAGCATCGTCGCCGCGGCCGGTTATGCGGACCCGTTCTACGCGTTTCGCAACGATGCGCTGATTCACGCGTCGCGCGAGCTGCACGTGAACCGCAAGATTCACGCGCTGACCATGTCGCATGAACTGACGGGCAAGAGCCGGCTCGCCGGCTACTACATCGACCCGTCGTTGCGCGGCGATGCCGCCGCGCATCTGATGTCGCGTGCGCGGATGATGTACATCGCCGCCAATCGCAAGCGCTTCACGCCTGAGGTGTTCTCGCTGCTGCTCGGCGTGACCGACGAGAACGGCGTGTCGCCGTTCTGGGAGGCAGTGGGGCGCAAGTTCTTCGGGCGCGACTTCGCCGACATCGAAATCGAATCAGGTGGCCGCAGCCGCACCTTCATCGCCGAAGTGATGCCGACCTACCCGATCTACGTGCCGCTGCTGCCGGAAGCGGCGCAGCGCGTGCTCGGCGAGCCGGATTCGAAGGCGCTGCTCGCGTATGAGATCCACCTCGAGGAAGGCTTCGAGACCGATCGCTTCATCGACATTTTCGATGCGGGCCCGGTGGTGACCGCCCAGGTGGATCGCAGCGCGTGCGTGACGCGCAACGAAACGCGCGTGGTTCGTGAGTCTGCCATGGCGCACGGCTCGACGTATCTGATCGCGCATAACGGCGGCGACGGCGAATTCCGCTGCGTGCTCGGCGAACTGACGGGTGGCAAGGACGCCGGCGCGTCGTTGTCGTACGCGGCGCGCGCCGCGCTCGGCGTGACGGAGGGCGATGTGGTGCGCTGCGTGCCATTGCATGCGCCGCAGCGGGATGAACATTCGGGAGAGGCGCAATGATCGTCGTTCGCGTTGTGCAACGAGGCGATGTCGACGCGCTGATGCGGCTCGCGCAGGAAACCGGCCCGGGCCTCACCACCTTCAAGCCGGATCGCGAGGCGCTGGCCGCACGCGTCGAACGGGCTCGCCGCACGATGGAAGACAAGGCCGAGCCGCATGAGGCTGGCTACTTCTTCGTGATGGAAGACACCAACACCGGCGACGTGGCTGGCGTCTGCGGCATCGAAACGGCGGTCGGCCTGCAGCAGCCGTTCTATAACTATCGCGTGAGCACGGTGGTGCATGCGAGCCAGGATCTCGGCATCTGGACCCGTATGAGCGCGCTGAACATCTCGCACGACCTGACCGGTTATGCCGAAGTGTGCTCGCTGTTCCTGAGCCCGCGTTATCGCGCGAGCGGCGTCGGTGGGCTGCTGTCGCGTTCGCGCTTCATGTTTCTCGCGCAGTTTCGCGAGCGCTTTCCGCAGCGGCTGTGCGCGGAGTTGCGCGGTCATTTCGACGCGCAGGGCACCTCGCCGTTCTGGCGCGCGGTCGGCTCGCATTTCTACCAGATCGATTTCAATGCCGCGGACTATCTGAGCTCGCATGGCCGCAAGTCGTTTCTCGCCGAGCTGATGCCGCGCTATCCGGTGTATGTCGAACTGTTGCCGCAAGAGGCGCAGCAATGCGTCGGTCTCACGCATAACGACACGATTCCCGCGCGTCGCATGCTCGAAGCGGAAGGGCTGCGCTACGAGAATCACGTCGATATCTTCGACGCGGGTCCGGTGCTCGAATGCCATATCGCCGACTTGCGCACGGTGCGCGAGAGCGTGCTCGTACAAGTCGAGATTGCTGATGCACCGGAGCGTGCACCGGCGGATGCACCGCACGATGAGCCGAAATCGATGATATCGAATACTTCGCTGGGCGATTTTCGCGTCGGCGTGGTGGCGGGCGTGCCGCACGACGGCGTGTTCCGCCTGAGCGCGGCCGAGGCTGCCGCACTGCGCGTCAATGCAGGCGACACGGTGCGCGTGCTGCCGGTGAAACACAAACAAGGATGATCATGAGCGAGCTTTTCATCGATGGCGAATGGGCCGCCGGCACAGGACCCGCATTTGCGTCGCACAACCCGGGCACGGGCGCGACGGTTTGGCAAGGCAACAGCGCGTCGGCGGACGATGTCGATCGCGCGGTGCGCAGCGCGCGGCGCGCGTTCGCGAGCTGGTCGGCGTTGAGCCTTGACGAGCGGTGCGTCGTGGTGCGCCGCTTCGCTGCGCTCGTGACCGAACGCAAGGAAGCGCTGGCCGAGGCGATCGGCCGCGAAACCGGCAAGCCGCTGTGGGAAGCGCGTACCGAAGCGGCGTCGATGGCCGCCAAGGTCGAGATTTCGATTCAGGCCTACAACGAGCGCACTGGCGAGAAGCGCTCGCCGATGGCCGACGGCACCGCGGTGTTGCGGCATCGTCCGCATGGGGTGGTGGCCGTGTTCGGGCCGTATAACTTCCCGGGTCATCTGCCCAACGGGCACATCGTGCCGGCCTTGATCGCGGGCAATGCGGTCGTGTTCAAGCCGTCCGAACTCGCGCCGGGCGTGGCGGCCGTCACCGTGCAGATCTGGCGCGACGCGGGCTTGCCTGCCGGCGTGCTGAATCTCGTGCAGGGCGAGAAGGACACCGGCATCGCGCTCGCCAATCACCGGCAGATCGACGGCCTGTTCTTTACCGGTAGTTCGGACACCGGAACATTGCTGCACAAGCAGTTCGGCGGCCGGCCCGAAATCGTGCTGGCGCTGGAGATGGGCGGGAACAATCCGCTCGTGATCGGCCCGGTGGCCGATATCGATGCCGCCGTGCATCACACGATTCAATCGGCGTTTCTGTCGGCGGGCCAGCGCTGCACGTGCGCGCGCCGGATTTTCGTGCCGGACGATGCGTTCGGCGAGCGCTTCATCGCGCGCTTCACCGAGGTCACCGCGCGGATCGGCGTCGGCGAATATAACGCCGATCCGCAGCCGTTCATGGGCGCGGTGATTTCGGCACGCGCCGCGTCAAAGCTCGTTGCCGCGCAGGAACGTCTCGTTGCCGGCGGCGCGCGAGCGCTGCTGAAGATGGAGCAGCGCGATCCGCAACTCGGCTTCGTCACGCCGGCGATTCTCGATGTCACTGACGTGAAAGACCTGCCCGACGAAGAGCACTTCGGCCCGCTCGCGCAAATCGTCCGCTACGGCAGCTTCGACGCCGCGCTGGAGCAGGCCAACGACACCGCGTTCGGCCTGTCCGCGGGGTTGCTCGCCGACGACGAAGCGCTGTGGACGCATTTCCAGCGCACCATTCGCGCCGGCATCGTCAACTGGAACCGCCCGACCAACGGGGCGTCGTCGGGCGCGCCGTTCGGCGGTCCGGGCCGCTCGGGCAATCACCGGCCGAGCGCCTACTACGCCGCCGACTACTGCGCCTACCCGATGGCGTCCGTCGAAAGCGCGCAACTGCAAATGCCCGCGAGCGTCTCGCCGGGCCTTCAATTCTAAGGATCGACGATGCAAGCCACTGAAGCCAATTTCGACGGTCTGGTCGGCCCGACCCACAACTACGCGGGGCTCTCGTTCGGCAACGTCGCGTCGCAGAGCAACGAGAAGTCGGTTGCGAATCCGAAGGCGGCGGCCCGGCAAGGTCTGCGCAAGATGAAGCAACTGGCCGACCTCGGTTTTCATCAGGGCGTGCTGCCGCCGCAGGAGCGTCCGTCGATGCGTCTGTTGCGCGATCTCGGCTTTTCCGGCGACGACGCATCGGTGATTGCACGCGTCGCGAAGCATGCACCCGAGTTGCTGGCCGCGGCCAGTTCGGCGTCGGCGATGTGGACCGCGAACGCGGCGACCGTCAGCCCGTCCGCCGATACGCACGACGGCCGCGTGCATTTCACGCCCGCCAATCTGTGCAGCAAGCTGCATCGCGCGATCGAACATCAATCGACGCGCCGTACCCTGGGCGCGATATTCCATGATGCCGATCGCTTCGTGGTGCACGAGGCGCTGCCCGGCACGCCGGCGCTCGGCGACGAAGGCGCGGCGAACCACACGCGCTTTTGCCAGCAATACAGTGCACGGGGCGTCGAATTCTTCGTGTACGGCCGCAGCGAATATCGTCGCGGGTTGGAGCCGAAACGCTATCCGGCGCGGCAGACTTTCGAGGCGAGCCGCGCGGTCGCGCATCGTCATGGCCTGCAGGAAGCGGCCACCGTGTATGCGCAGCAGAACCCCGAGGTAATCGACGCGGGCGTGTTCCATAACGACGTGATCGCGGTCGGCAATCGCAACACGTTGTTCTGTCATCAACTCGCGTTCGTCGGACAGAGCGCGGTGTACGACGAACTGCGCGCGAAGCTCGCGGGCCTGCACGCCGACTTCAGCGTGATCGAGGTGCCGGACGCGCAGGTGAGCGTGGCCGATGCGGTCTCGTCGTATCTGTTCAATAGCCAGTTGTTGACGCGACCCGACGGCAAGCAGGTATTGGTCGTGCCGCAGGAATGCCGCGAAAATCCGCGCGTGGCGGCTTACCTCGACGAGCTGACTTCGCGCACGGGGCCGATCGACGACGTGCTGGTATTCGACCTGCGCGAGAGCATGAAGAATGGCGGCGGACCCGCGTGTCTGCGTCTGCGTGTGGTGCTCGACGACGCGGAGCGCGCGGCGGTCGCACGGGGCGTGTGGATCGACGACGCGTTGTTCGGCCGTCTCGATGCGTGGATCGAAAAGCATTATCGCGATCGCCTCGCGCCAGCCGATCTCACCGATCCGCAATTGCTCGCCGAGTCGCGCACCGCGCTCGACGAACTCACGCAGATTCTTGGCCTCGGTTCGCTGTATGACTTCCAGCGCTGAGCCCGCGATGCCGATGCCAACGCCGATACCGATGCCGATGCTCGACGATTTCCTCGCCTATACGCTGGCGGGAATGCGGCCGGCCGCGAATGACGCGCAAGGCGTGTGCGCGAGCGGCGTGCGCTGGTCGTGGGTCGACGACGGCGTGCTGGCGATGGAGCCCGCGGCGTCAGAAGCGGACGTGCGCAGCGTGATGGTTTCGGCCGGCATCCACGGCGACGAGACTGCGCCCATCGAACTGCTGTCGCTGCTGGTGCGGGATATCGCGCAAGGGAATGCGGCGCTGACCTGCCGTCTGCTGGTGATTCTCGGCAACGTCGACGCAATGCGCGACGCGTGCCGCTATCGCGACGACGATCTGAACCGCCTCTTCAGCGGCCGTCATCAGCAGCTGCCGGCGAGCCATGAAGCGCCGCGCGCCGCGGCGCTGGAGCAGGCGGCGCTGCAATTCTTCGCGCGGGCGTCCACGGCGCCCGGCGCGCGCTGGCATATCGACATGCACACGGCGATTCGCGCATCGGTGTTCGAGCGGTTCGCGTTGCTGCCGCATACCGGCAAGCCGTTTTCACGCGCGATGTTCGAGTGGCTTGGCGACGCGCACATCAGCGCGGTGCTGTTGCACACCACGCAAGGCAACACGTACTCGCATTTCACCGCGCATGCATGCGGCGCCGATGCATGCACGCTGGAGCTGGGCAAGGTGCGCCCGTTCGGCGAGAACGACCTGACGCGCTTTGCCGGCGCCGATCTGGCCGTGCGTCAGCTGCTGGCCGGCACGCATGGTAACGCCGACACCGACAGGAACATGCCGCGCGTGTTCACCGTGATCGATCAGATCACCAAGCACAGCGACGCGTTCGAATTGCTGCTGGCGGCGGACGTGCCGAATTTCACCTCGTTTGCGAAAGACACCTTGCTCGCCCGCGACGGCGCGTATCGCTACACCGTGCGTCACCACGAGGAGCGCATCGTGTTTCCGAACGCGACGGTCAAGCCTGGCTTGCGCGCTGGTCTGCTGGTGATCGAAACCACCGCGGACACGTTGTCGAAGCTCGTCTAGGCGCATTCTGTCGCGCCTGCGTCCGCTGTCGCTCGCTGTCGCTCTCTGTCCCGCGCACTGCCGTCGCCTTTTCGACGCGACACGAACCTGCAGGTTCGCCGCGCAGGTTGTCGTGTCGCGTGAAGCGGGTGTCGCCGGACGTGCGCCGGGTGCGGATGGCGAAGCCTGTACAATCGCGGCCGCCCGGCTGTTGGACTGCACCCCAACGGCCGCACGAGTTTGAATCGCGATTGGGCGCGGCAAGCATGCCGGCCCAGGATTCGACTCCGTTTTATTCAATACCGTAGAGGAACACCCGTAATGAAGATGAATTGGCGAAACATGGCTGCGCTCGCGCTGTTCGCGACGGCGTCGGTGACGGCAGGTACTGCGTCGGCGGCCGAGATCAAGGAAGTGCGCTTCGGCGTCGAGGCGTCGTATGCGCCATTCGAATCGAAGTCGCCGTCGGGCGAGTTGCAAGGTTTCGACATCGATGTCGGCAACGCCGTGTGCGCGAAGCTGAAGGCCAAATGCGTGTGGGTCGAGAACTCGTTCGACGGACTGATCCCGGCGCTGGCAGCGCGCAAGTTCAACGCGATCAACTCGGACATGACGATCACCGACCAGCGCCGCCAGGCGGTCGACTTCACCGATCCGATCTACACGATCCCGAATCAGATGATCGCGAAGCAGGGCAGCGCTCTGCTGCCGACGGCGGCATCGCTGAAGGGCAAGCGGGTCGGCGTGCTGCAGGGCACGATCCAGGAAATCTACGCGAAGGCGCGCTGGGCGCCGGCCGGCGTCGACGTCGTGCCGTATCCGACCCAGGATCAGATCTACGCCGACCTCGCGTCGGGCCGTCTGGATGCGTCGTTCCAGGACGCGCAAGCGGCATCGAAGGGCTTTCTGAAGAAGCCGCAGGGCGCGGGCTTCGACTTCGCGGGTCCGGCCGTCACCGACGAGAAGCTGCTCGGCGCGGGCGTGGGCTTCGGCATCCGCAAGGGCGACAAGGCGTTGAAGGATGCGCTGAACCAGGCGCTCAAGGAACTGAAGGCGGACGGTACGATCGACCGCTTCGCGGCGAAGTACTTCGACGTGAAGGTCGTACTGAAGTAAGGTAAGTAAGACGCGGCGCGGCGCGTCGCACGACGCGTCGGGTCACGATGCAAACGGCCGCGATTGCGGCCGTTTGCAGTTAACCGAAGCATTTGCGAAGCGTTTGCGAAGCGTTTGCGAAGCGTTTGCGAAGCGTTTGCCAATTATTTCGAGATATTGCGTCGTAAGCATGTCCGGGCCCGATAGCCTGCGCTAAAATCGTCGCGCAGACCGTCGGCGCCACGGGACTCGGACCTTGATCCCCAAAGATACGCCACGGTGCGGCTAGAACCAGAATACAGCGGGAGCGCCGCAGCGGCGCGGATCGGGGATCGGAATGACCACCATCGCAGTCGAGACTCAGAGCCAGACCGGCGCGGCCGGCGACGCGCAATTGCTTGCCAGCTTTGCACGTCAGCCGATCCTGAACCGGGACGGCATGCTGTGCGGATACGAAATCAAGGTACGCGCGCCGGTATTGCCGATGGCCGAGGCAGACGCGCGCCCTGTGGCGAACCGCGATGCGCTGCCGGGCCGGCCGCCCGCGCCGGCGCAACGGGTGGCGCGAGCCATCGTCCGTGGACTGGTTCAGAGCGATGTGCGCGGCGCGCTGACCGGACATCCGGCATACGTCGACGTGAGCCGCGAGATGTTGCTGGACGACGGGATTCTGCAATTGCCCGCTGAGGGCTTCATGCTCGAACTGCCGACGACGCTCGAAGTCGACGACGCACTGATCGCGCGTATCGTGCAGTTGTACGGGCGGCGCTATCGCTTCGTGCTCGACGAGGTGACCCAGCCCAACGAGACCTTCGCCAAACTGCTGCCTTACGCCGACGTCGTCAAGATCGACGTCGAGCGCGCGCCGCGTGCGCTGTTGCCCAAGCTCGCGAGCGTGCTGAAGTCGGCGGGCAAGCTGCTGATCGCAGCGGGCCTCGACGCGCAGGCGGACTTCGAAGCGGTGCACGAGCTCGGCTTCGATCGCTTTCAGGGCTATTTCTTCGCGCGCCCGCAGAGCTCGGCAAGCCGCCGTGTCAGCGCGCCGCGCCATGCGCTGCTGAACCTCCTGCAATTGCTGGCGGGAGACCCGACCGTCGCGCAGCTCGAAGCCGAACTCAAACTGAACCCGGTGCTGGTGATGCATCTGATGAAGCTCGCGAATTCGAGCGGTCTGGTGGTCGGCTATAAGGTGACGACGCTGCGCGAGGCGATCAACGCAACCGGCACCGATCGCATCGCGCGCTGGACGCAGCTGCTGCTTTATGCCGACGGCCGCAAGGTCGCACTCGAAGACGATCCGCTGCTGCAACTCGCGGCGACCCGCGCGCGCTTCATGGAACTGGCGATCGAGCGCCTGCCCGAAGCCGGCCGCGACGAAACCGACGCGGCGTTTCTGACCGGCGTGTTCTCATTCGTCGATGCGGTGTTCGGCGGCTCGCTCGAAAACACATTGAACGTGCTGACGCTGTCGCGTCCGATCCAGGCCGCGATCCTGCGCCGCGAGGGCGTGCTGGGTCTGCTGCTGAGCGTGGTCGAAGCACTGGAAAACGGCGCGTGGGAGCCGATCGCCGCGCTATGCGAACGGCTCTCGCCGTTGACGGTGCAAGAGGTCGCGCAGCTGGGGCTTGCGGCAGGCGCGTGGGCTGGCGTCGCGGACCGCAGTGCGCATGGCCTGGAGAGGATCGAGGACTGAGCGCGGACGGCAGGCACACGCGCGGCGCGGCCGCGCGGACCACGCTCGCGCAAGGGACCGCGGCGAGCGACGGCCCTGCCAGGTCCGGTCAGTGCCGCGCAGATTTGCAGCAGGCCAGAACAGGACCGGAACGGGACCGGAAATAAGCCAGAAGAACACCCGAAGCAAACCGGGCAACAGCGAAGCAGGGCAGATCCAGAATGAAGGAGAGCGAAGCACCGTGATCAGCGATCACGCCACGTCTTCACGTCGTCTCCATTTCCCGCATCTGCCCCAGGCCGAAAAAACGGCCTAACTCCTTGGCCAGTTCGTTCAACACGCTCATCTCCTTCTGCGAGATGCGGCGTGGCTCCTGAGTGTGAGACCAGTCGCCGTATAACAGCGCGACTGTCTGATCGCTCTCGTCGACTACCGGCAGCAGCACGAACGCGCGAGCGTCGTCGAACGAGCGGCGGAACCATTCGGGCAGCCGCGCGATGATCTTCGGATCGCGCGCATTCTCGATGAAGATGCCCACCGAGTTCGCGATCGCGAGATGAAACACGTCGGGCTCGAACGCGGTGTTGAAGGTCAGCTTCGGCAGTGCCGAGTCGATCTTCGGACCGAGCCCGAGGCGCGCCTTGAAGGTGCCGTTGCTGTGCTTGACGAACATCACCGTGCGCGCAAAGCCGAGTCCGGCCAGCACGGTTTCAGCGGCCATCGCGAGGGCCGGCGCGAGCGGGCTGCCGTCGGGCAGCTCGCGCAGATCCTTAACCCCGACCGCGATGCGCGCCTCGGGGTCGAGCGCTTCGCGTGCGATCGCATCCGCATTGGCGCGCAGCTCGACGATCTCGCGCATCACGCCGTCGCCGCCTTCTTCGCGGGCCAGCGCGATGCTCATATCGAGCAGCACGTCGGGGTCCGTATTCAGCGCGCCGCTGTATTCCTGCGCCAGTTCGGCGATGCGCGCCTCGCGCTCCCAGTCCGGCATGTTCTGCTGGGTCAGCACGTCGGCGACCGCCGTCGAGTAATTGGTGATCGCGCGCAGCCACTGCACCTGGCGCGGCTGCTCGGTGTCCTGCGGATCGAACTCGCCCATCCCCGAGCAGATCATGTCGGGCAGGCGCCAGCGCACGGCGGCCTCGGCGCCGATTTCGTCGAACGTCACGCCGAGCACCAGCACGCACGCGTCCGCTTCGAGCGTGCCGTCGTCGATATGACGGCGAATCTGGTCCCACTCGGCGTCGAGATAGAACACCACCAGCAGCTTGCCGATCTGCCGCATCAGCGTGCAGACCACCGCTTCCTCGCCGGCGCGCAGATCGCCGCGCTCGGTCAGCTTACGCGCGACGCAGCCCGACAGCAGCGTGCGGTTCAATTCGAGTTTCGCGTCGATGCGGCGCGGCGCGCTGTGATGAAAGTGATCGACGATCTTCAGGCCGACCACCAGGTGGCCGACCGCATCCATGCCGAGCACCATCAGCGCGCGTGACACCGTCGTGATGTTGCCGCCGAACGCCATGTACATGGCCGAGTTGGCGAGCCGCAGCACTTTTTGCGTCAACGCGAAGTCCGACAGCACCACTTGCACGAGGCCGGTGAAATCGAGGTCATCGTTGTTCATCGCCGCCATGGTGGTGCGCAGTGACTGCGACAGCATGGGGAAATCGCCGCGCTCGCTCATTCGCGTCCAGAGCCGGTCGAGCACCGCCGCCTTTACCATGTGAGTCCCGCAAAAACCATACATGTTCCAATGAGTGCCACGCCGGCCGCGAGCCGGCTTGTTCCGCTGCGTAAGCGCGCCGGCATCGCTACGCGCTGTGCAGATGAAGCGTGCGCGCTTCGAAACGTCGCGCGAGTTCGTCGGAAGGCAACGCCTTGCAGACGAGCCATCCCTGAATGTGATCGCAGCCCATCTCGGTGAGCAGCTTGCGTTGCGCCTCGGTTTCGACGCCTTCGGCCACCAGTTCGAGATCGAGCGTTTGCGCCAGACCGACCACCGCGCTAACGATTGCCTGATCGTTGCGCGAGGTTAGCAGATTCTCGACGAAACTCCGGTCGATCTTCAGTTTGGCCAGCGGGAATCGTTGCAGGTAGGCGAGGCTCGAATAGCCGGTGCCGAAGTCGTCGATGGCAAACCGTATGCCCATCGCCGTCAATTCTTCGAGCAGGCCCTTCGCGTGCGCCGGGTCGTGCATCAGCAGACTTTCGGTGATCTCGAACACGACGCGGCGCGGATCGATACCGGTCAGATCGATCGCCTCGCGCACCGAGTCCTTGAAGCGCGGATCGCGGAACTGCTGCGGCGACACGTTGACGGCCACGTATTGCAGCGAGATGCCCTTCGCATCCCACTGGATCAACTGCATGCAGGCGACCTTCAACACCCAGTTGCCGAGGAAGTTGATCAGGCCGATCGACTCCGCCAGCGGAATGAACATCGACGGCGGCACGAGGCCATGCACCGGATGCAACCAGCGCATCAGCGCTTCGACGCCGACCACACCGTGCGTGCGGCTGCTGGTGATCGGCTGGAAGTGCAGCGAGAACTCGCCGTTGCGCACGCCGTCGTAGAGATCGGCCTCCAGCTTCAGGCGTTCGGCATCGGCCGGGTTGTCGTCGGGCACGTAGAACGCGAGCGTGTTGCCGCCGGCCGCCTTGGCTTGCAGCAACGCATGGTCGGCCCAGCGCAGCAGGTGAGTGTCGTGGCCGGCGGTGTCGTTGACGTGACGCACGTCGGGATACAGCGCGATGCCGATGCTCGCCGACAGATGCACCTGCTGGCCCTTGTACACGTATGGCTGCTGGATCGCGGTCAAGAGGCGGCGCGCCAGCGCTTCGGCGGCGGCCGCCGCGTCGGTGCGGCTGGCGGCGGGCTTCACGAGAATCGCGAACTCGTCGCTGGCGACGCGCGCCACGGTCTCGCTCGGGCTCGTCATGTTCAGCAGACGCCGCGATGTGTCGCGCAGCATTTCATCGCCGGCGTCGTAGCCGAGCGCGCGGTTCACGCGTTGATAATCGTCGAGGTCGAGCAACAGCAGCGCGACCGGCGTGCCGTGCGCGTCGGCTTGTTGTTGCGCGTCGACCAGCGCGGGCACCAGCGCCGACTGGTTGGCGAGGCTGGTCAGGCGGTCCAGATGCAGCGCCTGGGTCAGACGTTCCTCGGTGGCGCGCCAGGCCGACACGTCGAAACCGGCGATCGCATAGCCGTCGATGCCGTCGTGGCTGCTGCGCACCACGCGCAGCTCGACGGTGATCGGATAGGTCAGCGACTTGATCAGGTCGAGCGTCGCCTTCTCGACGTTGCCGGAGATCGCGGCCTGTGTCAGCAGCGCGTCGAGGCGCGGCACGTCGGCCGGCGCGACGAGATCGTGCAGCGTGATCGTCTCAAGATACTCGCGGTGGTAGCCGATGAAGCGCAGGCTGGCATCGGACACATACAGGAAGCGCAACGCGTCGTCGACGTGCGCCAGCAGGTCGACGGCGCCGACCACCTGCTCCAGTTGCGCAGCGCGGCTCGCGCTGATCCGCTGCGTGTCGTCCACGCGCCGGCCGAACGCGCGCAGCCGGTCGATGACCGTGCGCAACGAGCCCCGTCGGGGCGCGATGATCCTGTTCGCTTCCATGTTTATCGCTGGCAACCTGTGTTCGTCTGCAGGCGGAACGGCTCGCTGGCCGCCGGTTCGGGCGGTCAAGAGGTATCAGGCCGCCCCATCAGAACGAGATAACGACCGGCGTCCGGAATTCTTTAGTGGCGGCTGCAAAAAACATCTGGTAAGGAAGCGTGCGTGCACGCCGCGGCACCGCCGCTGGACCGATTCGGTTAAAGTGGCGCTGCTTCATGTCCGTTAATACGGCAAATCCGCTTGTGCAGTGCCGGCCGTGGCGTCGCTGCTGCATAGCATTCCCGAACCCTTGCACCGATGATTCATGTCAGAACGTCATATTGCCAGGGACTTTACCCGGCACATCGAGGTGCTTGACACATTCGCAGACGACGGCGATCCCACCGGAGCCCCGCAGTTCGTCTACCTGGGGCGCCAACCGATCCTCGATCGCGACGGCGCGGTCAACGCGTACGAGCTGCTGTTTCGATCCGGCGCGCATAACTACGCCGAAATCGGCGACGATGCCCAGGCGTCCGCCCAGGTGGTGGCGCGTGCGATCGGCGGGATCGGCGTGCCGGCCGTGCTGGGGCAGCACCGCGGCTTCGTCAACATCGACCGTACGCTGCTGTTCAGCGAGTTCGTTCATCTGATGCCGCCCGAGCGCTTCGTGCTCGAGATTCTCGAAACCGTCAGCTTCGACGTGCAACTGGTACGCCGGCTAGGCGAGCTGCGCCGCGCCGGTTTCCAGATCGCGCTCGACGACGTCAGCGAACTGTCGGACGAGCTGATCGGCAGGCTGCCATGCGCCGACATCGTCAAGGTCGACTTTCTGCAGGCCCGGCGTGGCGCGCTCGCCGAACTGGCCGCTACCGTGCGCGAGCACGGCAAGATGCTGCTCGCGGAGAAGATCGAAACGCGTGAGGACTTCGCGCTCGCACGCGAGCTCGGCTTCGAGCTGTTCCAGGGGTATTTCTTCGCGCGGCCGCAGGTGCTGGCCGCGCCGCGCAACCGCTCGCTGCGGCCGGGCCTGCTGCGCCTGCTAGCGCTGCTCTCGCGCGACGCCGGCATCGTCGAACTCGAACCCGAGCTGAAGCTGAACCCGGGCGTGGTGGTGCAACTGCTGCGCCTCGTCAATTCGGGCGCGTTTGGGCTTGGACGCAATATTGCGTCGCTGCGCGAGGCGATCATCGCTGCCGGCACGCGGCAGATCGCGCGCTGGGCGCAACTGCTGCTGTATGCGGACAGCGGCGATCTGCCGTGGCGCGCCGATCCGCTGGTGCAACTGGCCGGCACGCGCTCGCGCTTCATGGAGCTTGCCGCCGGCTGGCTGCGTCCGTCTGACGACGAATTCGCCGATGCCGCGTTCATGACCGGCATTTTTTCGCTGGTCCACGTGGTGCTCGGCAGCACGCCAGACGCGGTGCTGGAGAAGCTCGGCCTCGCGCCGCACATCTGCGAGGCGATCGTGTCGCGCCGTGGTGAACTCGGCGTCTTGCTGCAGCTGGCCGAAGTGGCGGGCGAGGGCGGCGACGCGGCATCGCTCGCGGCCGCCCCCGATGCGCCGGCCGGCTTCGCGGCGCTGACACCCGACGTGTTGTCCGGGCTGAATCTGTCGGCGGCCGCGTGGTTCGGCGCGCATATCGAGGAAGCAGTTGCCTGAGCGGGCAAGCGGCTCGCAGCCCGGCGGGGCGTGCTTGCCGCGGCATGCGGCAGGCTTCGCGCGGACGTGTTCCAATAGCGTCTGGGGACGGATGGCGTTGCGCTGAACACCGCCGCTGTCGATTCAATGGACGAAGCGCGTGCATGCACGCCTGGAGGAACCGATGAAGAGAGCATTCATACCGATGACGCTGGCCGCCGTCATGTCGGCCGGATTCGCGCTGTATTCGCTGAGCGCCTCGGCGACGCTCAAGCCGGGCGACGAGGCGCCGCCGTTCACCGCGCAGGCGTCGCTGGGCGGCAAGACCTACACGTATTCGCTGACCGAGCAATTGAAGAAAGGGCCGGTGGTGCTGTACTTCTATCCGGCCGCCTTTACCAAGGGCTGCACGATCGAAGCTCACGAGTTCGCCGACGCCGTCGACGAGTACAAGAAATATGGCGCAACGGTGATCGGCGTGTCGCACGACAACATCGACACGTTGACGAAGTTTTCAGTGAGCGAATGCCGCAGCAAATTCCCGGTTGCGGCGGACGCCGACTCGAAAGTGATCCCTGCGTACGATGCCGGCATGCCGCTGCACAACTCGATGGCCAATCGCGTGTCGTACGTGATCGCGCCGGACGGCAAGATCATCTATGAGTACACGAGCCTGTCGCCGGAGAAGCACGTCGAGAACACGTTGAAAGCGCTGAAGGATTGGGCGGATACGCATAAGTAGGCGTACCGCTCGTTTTGCGCGCCGCCTTCGCGGCGCGTTCCGCTGCCCCACGACACACGACAACACGCGCCGCGCGGCCAACAACTCACGCAGAAGGCGCCACGCCTGTCTTGCGAGCCTTCCTCGCCTCCCACCGCACGCGGATCCGATCCATGTACAGATACACCACCGGCGTCGTATAGAGCGTGAGCACCTGGCTGACGATCAGCCCGCCGACGATCGCGATCCCCAGCGGCGCGCGCAACTCCGCGCCTTCGCCGCGTCCGAACGCGAGCGGCAGTGCGCCGAGCATCGCGGCGAAGGTGGTCATCATGATCGGCCGGAAGCGCAGCAGACACGCCTGGAAAATCGCGTCGCGTGACGACAGTCCCTGCCGCGATGCTTCGATCGCGAAGTCGATCATCATGATCGCGTTCTTCTTCACGATGCCGATCAGCAGGATCACGCCGATCAGCGCGATGATGCTGAACTCGGTCCGAAACAGCAGCAGCGCCAGCAACGCGCCGAGGCCTGCCGAAGGCAGCGTCGAGAGAATCGTGAGCGGGTGGATATAGCTCTCGTAGAGTATCCCCAGCACGATATACACCGCTGCGAGCGCGGCCAGGACCAGGATCGGCTGGTCGGACATCGACTGCTGGAATGCCTGGGCGGTGCCTTGGAAACTGCCGTGAATCGTCGCCGGCATGCCGATCTGGGCCATCGTGTCGTAGATTGCCTGGGTCGCCGTCGACAAGGACACGCCCGGCGGCAGATTGAACGAGATGCTCGAGGCGACGAACTGGCTCTGGTGATTCACCGACAACGGCGTGGTTCCCGGCCCGAAGGCCGCGATCGCCGACAACGGCACCATGGTTTCCTTCGAGGTCGACACGGCCGATCCCGACGACGCGCTCGACTTGCCGCTCGCCGCAATCGAATTGATCGCCTGGTTGCGCGCGGAGTCGGCGGCGATGCTCGCCGTGCTCGATGCGGTAGTGCCCGCGGTGCCGCCGGTCGCCGCGCTGGTGGTCGCTGCGCTGGTGGTCGCCGCGGTTTCCTTCGTCACCGTGCCCGCCGGCGCGTTGGTGGTCTGCGCGCCGCTCGCGCTGCCGCCCGACGTGCTGATGAAGAGCTCGCGCAACGTCTGCGGGCTCTGCCAGTAGCGCGGCGCGACTTCCATCACGACGTGATACTGATTCAGCGGGTTATAGATGGTCGACACCTGGCGCTGGCCGAACGCGTCGTACAAGGTGTTGTCGATTTGCGCCGGGCGGATGCCCAGACGCGACGCGGTGGCGCGGTCGATCGTCACCATCGCTTCGAGGCCGCCTTGCTGCTGGTCGGAGTTCACGTCGGCCAGTTCACGGCGCGCCTGCAGCGCCTCGGTCAGCTTGGGGCCCCACAGGTACAGGTCGGACGTCGAATCGGCCAGCAGCGTGAACTGGTACTGCGCATTCGATTGGCGTCCGCCGACGCGGATGTCCTGCACCGCCTGCAGGAAAGTGCGTGCGCCGGCCACATCGCCGAGCGGCGCGCGCAGTTGCTGCATCACCTGATCGGCGGACAGGCCGCGCTCGCTTTTCGGTTTCAGCGAAACGAACATGAAGCCCGAGTTGGTCTGCCGGCCGCCGGTGAAGCCGACCACGCTGTCCACCGCCGGGTTCTTGCCGACGATGTCCATCATCTGCGAGAACTTGCCCTTCATCGCCTGGAACGAGGTGCTCTGATCGGCCTGAATGCCGCCGATCATCCGCCCGGTGTCCTGCTGTGGGAAGAAGCCCTTCGGCACGATGATGTATAGCCAGATGTTCAGGCCGATGGTCAGCAGCAAGATCGTCACGATCAGGCGCGGATGCAGCAGTGCCCAGCCTAGCGTGCGTTCGTAGCCGCGCTGCATCGACGTGAAGCCGCGCTCGAGCCAGCGGCCGAAGCGGCTTTCCGCCTTCTTCTCGTGCGGCTCGCGCAGCAGGCGCGAACACATCATCGGCGTGAGCGTGAGGGAGACGATCAGCGATACGGCGATTGCCAGCGACAGCGTCAGCGCGAACTCGCGGAACAGCCGGCCGACGATGCCGCCCATCAGCAGGATCGGCAGGAACACGGCGACCAGCGAAATGCTGATCGACATCACCGTGAAGCCGACTTCGCGTGCGCCGAGGAACGCGGCCTTCATGCGTGGCACGCCGTTCTCGATATGGCGGGAAATATTCTCCAGCACCACGATCGCGTCGTCGACCACGAAGCCGGTCGCGATCGTCAACGCCATCAACGACAGGTTGTCGATCGAAAAGTCCAGCAGATACATCGCGGCGAACGTGCCGATGATCGACAGCGGCACGACCACACTCGGAATCAGCGTGGCGCGCCAGTTGCGCAGGAACAGGAACACCACCATCACCACCAGCGCGATCGCGATCACCAGCGTGTGCTGGGTGTCGCGCAGCGACGCGCGGATCGTGGTGGAGCGGTCGGCGGTCGGCGTGATGTCGACGTCGGCGGGCAGCGACGCGTGCAGTTGCGGCAGCATCGCCTTCACGCGGTCGACCGTTTCGATAATGTTCGCGCCTGGCTGGCGGTACAGGATCACCAGCACCGAACTCTTGCCGTTGAAGAGACCGAGGTTGCGCAGATCTTCGACGGAATCGACCACCTCGGCCATGTCGGAGAGCTTGACTGGCGCGCCGTTGCGATAGGCGATGACCAGATCCTTGTACTGCGAGGCCTTGCTCGCCTGGTCGTTGGTGTAGATCTGCACGCGATTCGCGCCGAAATCGATCGAGCCTTTCGGGCTGTTCGCGTTGGCTGCGGCGAGCGCCGCGCGCACGTCCTCCAGACCAATGCCGTAGTGCGAGAGCGCATGCGGCTCGAGTTCGACGCGCACGGCCGGGTTGGCCGAGCCGCTCACGTCCACTTCGCCGATCCCGTTCACCTGCGACAGCGACTGCTGCAGCACGGTGGCCGCCGAGTCGTACAACTGGCCGGCGGTCCGCGTATTCGATGTGAGCGCCAGAATCAGGATCGGCGCGTCGGCGGGGTTGACCTTGTGATAAGTCGGGTTGCTGCGCAGGCTGGTCGGCAGATCGGCACGCGCGGCGTTGATCGCGGCCTGCACGTCGCGCGCCGCGCCGTTGATGTCGCGATTCAGGCCGAACTGCATCGTGATCCGCGTGGAGCCCACCGCGCTCATCGAGGTCATTTCGGTGACATCGGCGATCGAGCCCAGGTGCCGTTCGAGCGGACTCGCGACGCTGGTGGCGACCGTCTCCGGGCTCGCGCCCGGCAACGTGGCCTGAATCGAGATGGTCGGGAAATCGACCTGCGGCAGCGGCGCGACCGGCAGTTTGGTGAACGCGAACGCGCCGGCCAGCGCGATGCCGATCGCCAGCAGCGTGGTGGCGATCGGGCGGGCGATAAACGGACGCGACAGGTTCATCGCTCAGTTCCCTGCATCGGTGGCGGGCGGTGTCGTGCCGCTCGCCGGCCCGCCGCGATTGAAGCGCTCGCGCACGCGGCGGCCGAGCGAATCGAACGCGAGGTAGATCACCGGCGTGGTGAACAGCGTCAGCAACTGGCTGACGATCAGGCCGCCCGCAATCGCGATACCGAGCGGCCGGCGCAGCTCCGAACCAGCGCCGGTGCCGAGCATCAGCGGCAGCGCGCCGAGCAGGGCCGCGAGCGTGGTCATCAGGATCGGCCGGAAGCGCAGCAGACACGCCTGGTAGATCGCTTCGCGCGGCGGCTTGCTCTCCTCGCGCTCGGCGTAGAGCGCGAAGTCGATCATCATGATCGCGTTCTTCTTCACGATACCGATCAGCAGCACGATGCCGATGATGCCGATGATGTCCAGATCGTGCCCGGTGATGAGCAGCGCGAGCAGTGCGCCGACGCCGGCCGACGGCAGCGTCGACAGGATCGTGATGGGATGGATGAAGCTCTCGTACAGCACGCCGAGCACGATGTACATCGTGACGATCGCGGCGAGGATCAGGAACAGCTCGTTGGCGAGCGACGCCTGAAACGCCAGCGCCGCGCCCTGGAAGCGTGTCTGGAACGAGGCCGGCAAGCCGACGTCCTGCTCCGCCTGATCGATCGCGCGAACGGCCGCGCCGAGCGACGAGCCCGGCGCGAGGTTGAACGACACCGTGGTGGCCGGGAACTGGCTCAGGTGCGTGACGAGCAGCGGCGCGGGTTTTTCGATGAACTTCGCGATCGACGACAGCGGCACCTGGCCGCCCGAGGACGTCGAGGAGGGCAGATAGATCGAGTTCAGCGACTCGGTGTAGTGCTGCATGTCGGGCCGCACTTCCAGAATCACGCGGTACTGGTTCGACTGCGTGAAGATGGTCGAGATGATGCGCTGGCCGAACGCGTCGTACAGCGCACTGTCGATGGTGGCCGGCGTGATGCCGAAGCGCGACGCGGTGGCGCGGTCGATTTCGATGAACACCGAGCGGCCGTTGTCCTGCAGATCGGTCGCCACGTCCGCGAGTTCGGGCGACTGCTTGAGCCGGTCGACCAGCTTCGGCACCCACGTCGTGAATTCGCTGATGTTCGGATCGGTCAGCATGAACTGGTACTGCGTCGGGCTCACGGTCGAATCGATCGTCAGATCCTGCACCGGCTGCATGAACAGCGACACGCCGGCAATATGCGCGACGTCCTTCTGCAACTGGCGGATCACTTCGCTCGCGGTGTTGCTGCGGTCGTCGCGCGGCTTCAGGTTGATCAGCATGCGGCCGCTGTTCAGCGTGATGTTGGTGCCGTCCACGCCGATGAACGACGTCAGGCTTTCGACGTCCGGGTTCTTCAGGATCTGCGCGGCGAGTGCCTGCTGGCGCTCGGCCATCGACGCATACGAAACCGATTGCGGCGCCTGTGTGATCGCCTGGATCACCCCGGTATCCTGCACCGGGAAGAAGCCCTTCGGAATGTACACATACAGCACGCCGGTCAGCACCAGCGTGAGCACTGCGACGAACAGCGTGGCGCGTTGGCGGTTCAGCACCCACGTGAGCGCGACCCCGTAGCGGGCGATCACCCAGTCGATGAAGCGGTGCGCCTTCGCCTCGAAGCGATTGCTGTCGGGCGGCGGCGTGTGCCGCAGCAGCTTCGCGCACATCATCGGCACGAGCGTGAGCGACACGACCGCCGAAATCACGATGGTCACCGCGAGCGTGATCGCGAATTCGTGGAACAGCCGCCCGACCACGTTGCCCATGAAGAGCAGCGGGATCAGCACGGCGATCAGCGACACCGTCAGCGAAATGATC
This sequence comes from Paraburkholderia ribeironis, assembly GCF_900019265.1. Lineage (GTDB taxonomy): Bacteria > Pseudomonadota > Gammaproteobacteria > Burkholderiales > Burkholderiaceae > Paraburkholderia > Paraburkholderia ribeironis. Next base: position 35,426 of record NZ_CYGX02000040.1, on the reverse strand, counting down.
GTGAAGCCGATCTGTTTCGAACCCTTCAGCGCCGCTTCGAGCGCCGAGTCGCCTTCCTCGACGTAGCGCGCGATGTTCTCGATCATCACGATCGCGTCGTCGACCACGAAGCCGGTCGCGATGGTCAGCGCCATCAGCGAGAGGTTGTCCAGCGAGAAGCCGCACAGGTACATCACGGCGAGCGTGCCGATCAGCGACAGCGGCACCGACAGACTCGGGATGATGGTCGCGTAGACGTTGGCGAGGAACAGGTACATCACCAGCACCACCAGCACCACCGACATCGCCAGTTCGAACTGCACGTCGCGCACCGACGCGCGGATCGTGGTGGTGCGGTCGGTGACGATCTGCACGTCGAGCGCGGCGGGCAGCGCCCGCTGCAATTGCGGCAGCAGCGTCTTGATGCTGTCCACCACCTGAATCACGTTGGCGCCCGGCTGGCGCTGCACGTTCAGGATGATCGCCGGCGTGTTGTCGACCCACGCGCCGAGCCTGGTGTTCTCCGGCCCCTCGACGATGCTGGCGACGTCGGTCAGCATCACCGGGCGGCCGCTCTTGTACGCGATCACCGCGCTCTTGTACTGCTCGGCGTCGGTGAGCTGATCGTTCGAGTTGATCGTGTAGTTGCGCGTCGGGCCGTCGAAGTTGCCCTTCGGCGTGTTGACGTTCAGGTTCGAGATCGTGGTGCGCAGATCGTCCAGGTTCAGACCGTAGGCGGCCAGGGCGCGCGGGTTCGCCTGGATGCGCACGGCCGGGCGCTGGCCGCCCGACAGGCTCACCAGACCCACCCCCGCGACCTGCGAAATTTTCTGCGCAAGACGCGTGTCGGCCATGTCCTGCACCTGGGTCATCGGCAGTGTCTTCGAGGTGATCGCGAGCGTCATGATCGGCGCGTCGGCCGGATTGACCTTCGCGTAGATCGGCGGCGCGGGCAGATCCGCAGGCAGCAGGTTGCCGGCCGCGTTGATCGCGGCCTGGACTTCCTGCTCGGCGATGTCGAGCGGCAAATCGAGGCTGAATTGCAGCGTGATGATCGACGAGCCGGCCGAGCTTTGCGACGACATCTGATTCAACGACGGCATCTGCCCGAACTGCCGCTCGAGCGGCGCGGTCACGGACGACGTCATCACGTCCGGGCTCGCGCCCGGATAAAAGGTCTGCACCTGGATCGTCGGGTAGTCGACCTCGGGCAGTGCGGAGAGCGGCAGGAAGCGCAGCGCGACGAGGCCGACCAGCATGATGGCCGCCATCAGCAGCGCGGTGCCGACGGGGCGCAGAATGAAAGCGCGGGATGGATTCATGCGGTGAGTGCCATGCCTTTATTGCGAGGCTTGCGCCGCGTGTTTGCCGTGATGCGCGTGAGCGCCCGAGGCGGCCGAGGCCGCGGCCGCGCCGCTCGCACCACCGGCACCACCGGCACCACCGGCACCGCGTGGCCGCTCGGCCGGAATCGTGATCTTCGCGCCTTCGCGCAGCCGGTCCGAACCGTCGGTCACGACGCGCTCGCCAACCTGCAAGCCGGATTTGATGCTGGTGCGCTCGCCGTCGACCGGGCCGATCTTGACCGGACGCACCGTCACCGTATTGTCCGGCTTCACGACGTACACGAACTGACCCATCGAACCGTTGAGCACGGCCGTGGTCGGCACGATCACCGCATCCTTGATCGTATCGACCAGCAGACGTGTATTCACGAACTGATTCGGGAACAGCCGGCTGTCGTCATTCTGGAAGATCGCGCGCAGCCGGACCGTGCCGGTGGTGGTGTCGATCTGATTGTCCATCGTTTTGAGCGAACCCACTTCGAGCGGCGTGGTGTTGGCGCGGTCATACGCGGTGGCCGACAGCTGCTCGCCGTTGCGCGTGTGCTGGATGATCTGCTGCAGGTTGTCTTCGGAGGTGGTGAAGATCACGCTGATCGGCTGCAACTGCGTAATCACGACGATGCCCGTGGAGAGGCTCGACGTCACGTAGTTGCCCGGGTCGACCTGGCGCAAACCGACGCGCCCCGACACCGGCGCGGTGATGCGTGCATAGATGAGGTCGAGCTTGAAGCTCTCGATGTTCGCCTTGTCGGACTTCACCGTGCCTTCGTATTGCCGCACGAGCGACGCCTGCGTATCGACCTGCTGGCCGGCGATCGAATCCTGCGCGAGCAGCGTCTGATAACGCTTCAGGTCGAGACGGGCGGTCTGCAACAGCGCCTCGTCGCGCACCAGCACGCCTTGGGCGTTTTCCAGCGAGATCTGAAATGGGCGTGGGTCGATCTGGGCCAGCACGTCGCCCTTTTTGACCATCTGGCCTTCCTTGAAATACACATCCTGCAGCACGCCGCTCAACTGCGGCAGCACGGTGACGGTGGCGAGCGGCGTGACCGTGCCGAGCGCGGTCAGCACCACCGGCATCTCGCCCTGGGTGGCAGCCGCCACATGAACCGGTTGCGGCATGTTGGCCATCGCGCCCGGCCCGCCACGGCCCGCCCGGCCGCTGCTCGCGCTTCTGGCGCTGGTCGCGCCGCTGGCGTCGCCGCTGGGCCCGCCCCACGGATGCCAGCGCCACGCCACGACTCCGAGAATGACCAGCGCCGCGATGATCAGTGCGATATTGCGGCCGCGGTGCCGCTTCACCGCGCCGGCGGCATAGTCCGGCGCGCCGGTCGGGGCGCCGCTTGCGGACGGCGCGGAAGGCGGAGCGGCAGGGCGTTGGGTTTCCGGATGCTGTTGTTGTTCGTCCATCGGTTCGATCAGGTGGCTGGCTTTGATGTGGGACGCTTGCGCGGTTTCGCCGGTACGGGGGAATCGGCGCACTGGCACGCGGGCGACAGGGCAGGCGGTTTCGACAGCGGGCGCGCCGCGCACGTTCAGCGCGATGCTACCCGAGGCGCGGGACAGCGATGTTAACGCAATGCGGCATCATCACCGGCCGGGCCGGGCCGTCTGCGCTGGCGATAACGGCTCGCCGGGCGCGCCCGTGGCGGGAATTGCATGATCGTACGTTGCGGGGTCTGTAATAGTCCACCGGCGTTTTTTTCGTTTGATTACGAAAGTTACAGCCGGTGTTGCAGGGGCTGGCCGCGTGGTGTTGCGGTGGCGTTGCGTGTTTGCGGTGGTGCTGCCGCGGTATTGCGCAGATGTTGTCGTGGTCAGATCGACCGCGCGGCAAACACCGCGGCTCAGGTTCGGCTCAGTTTTGCAACCGGCGCCCCGGCGCTCCGCCGATTTCGACAACGATCCTGTCGATGCATTCGAGCAGCGCCGGCGCGGCGCTCGCGATCAGCCAGTCGCGCGGGCACTGGTCGGCCGCGCCGCCGCAATTGACCGCGTAGCGTTCACCGGACGGTCCGACGAACCCGCGCGCAATGGCATTCAGGCCGTCGTGCCACTCGCCGGTGGAAATCGCGTAGCCGCGCTCGATGGTGTCCTGCAGCGCGCTTTCGAGCCGGCTGCCGACGTAGCCCCAGTCGACGCCTTCCGCCACCTGCAAGCCGGCCAGCAGCGCGTCCCGTTCCGGCGGCGCGAGCGCCGCGAGATAAGCGCGGCCGACCGCGGTGCGGCTCAGGTTTATCCGCGAGCCAATCTCGAGGCGCGACACCAGCACGGCCGAGCGTGGCCGGATTGCATCGATCACCACCATGTCGAGGCGGTCGCGCACGGCCAGATGCACTGACAGCGCCGTGCGTTCGGCAAGCTCGATCAGGAATGGCCGAGCACGCGTGCGGATGTCGAAGTTGCGCAAAAAGCCGCTGCTCAATTCCAGCACGGACGACGTCAGCACGAAGCGCTCGCTTTCGGGCAGCCGGAACAGAAAGCCCGCGCCGACCAGCGTCGCGGTGATGCGCGAAACGGTCGGTTTAGGAATGCCGGTGCGCTCGGTGAGTTCGCGGTTGCTGAGCGGCGCGTCGGCGGCGGCGATCGCGCGCAGCACGGTCAGGCCACGGGCGAGCGCGGTGACTTCATCGCCGGAGCCGTCCCGGTCTTTGAGCGGAGCGGTGGTGGGTCGAGAGGGTGTGGGTCGGTTCATGTGGTTTCTTGGAACTTTATTTCAGTTTATTGTCCGCAAACTGCTGATAGCCGAGCCGCAGCGAGCCACTGAAGGCCTCGGAATGGGACGCTGGGCCAATTTTTTTCATTTTTTTCATAAGATTCATTGTATCGGAATATTTTTCGTAGTATGACGAAGTCTGTTCAGATTTTGCTTGACTTAGTCAGCATAACCATAAAAAATGGAACCTCATTTCGAAAGCTGGTTTCGGGGCCCGGTCTTTTCCGCCGCTTCTGAACTCCTGGTAACTCCCTTCGTATCCGGTTGGTTTTCTCCCAAGATTACCGTCACGGCTTTTTAGTGGGCGCCATCTGCAGCCAATCTTTCGAATCCGATCTCTCAGGTTCTAGCACGGCCCTCGGAATGGCTAGAACTTTTAAGGCGTCACGGCAACGTGACGCCTTTTTTTTGTGCTGCGGATGCGCCCGCACATTGTTACGACATTTCCCGCCGGATGTCGATCACGGCGCTCGACCTGCCAGAAAAAATAACGGTATATACTGTTTATACCGATAACAATCTGGAGCTAGCCATGAGCGCACCGACCTCCCATAAGCCGACAAAGAAGGCCGTCGATCTCGCCAAAAATTCGAACACGCAGGAAGTGGATAGTGACGCGCAGGTTGCAGTTGCTGAACAATCGCCGGCAGCCGACCCCGTCTCGACCAGGAAGGCATCGAAGACAAAGCGCGCGGCTGCTTCGAAATCAGAAGACACCACGCTGCCGGTTGACGAAAAGCCCCGGCGTTCGAAGAAGGAAAAGGTCGTGCGGGACAGTTTCACGATGCCGAAATCTGACTACGACAAAATCGCAGCCTTGAAGCAGAGGTGCCTGGATGCAGGCGTATCCGTCAAAAAGAGCGAGTTGCTGCGCGCCGGACTGATCATGCTGGAGGCCGCGGCATCCAAACGCCTGCTGGCCGCGGTGACGGCGGTAGAGGCGGTAAAGACGGGGCGACCTGCGAAGGCATGAAGGCAGTCAGTCCGTGCGGGTGAGTAGAGTGGACGAGCGCACCGGCGGGAGAAACGCGCGGGTGTGCTTCATCACGACCGGCACGTCGGCGAGCGTCTCAATTGGAAACGGTCTTCCAGCAAGTTCAAATGTGACGCTCCGACGTCGCAAGCCTGCCGAATCGACTACCGGGCTTCGCGAGACGATGCCTCTTCGGGGCTCTCATAGATATATGTGGCGACACTGCGTCGCTGCAAGGCGTCTCCCAATTTCATTCGAAGGAAACTACTCGTCGTATATCGAGTCACGTCCGAATAATATCGGGCAACTAAACGAGTGACCATCTCGGAGTAGGCATCAATGACTTCCGGAGCTATCGAGAAATTGTCGTAGTTGACGATAGCGTGGGGCTTCACGTCAAAGCCGGACAGCGCTCGCTCAACCTCGACCCGGATTGCCTCGACGTCGTCAACGGTCGTCACCTTGTGTCCTTCGAAGTTGATGAAGAACATGTTTTTATCGGCGTCGTAGCTGAAGCGCTCACTGAGCTTCAGCCTCAACAGCATGGCTCGCAAGCCCATCGGCTTGTCCTCGAAGATGCGGGCATCCATGAGGCGCGGCGGTGCCTTGATGATGGGAGCAAAACCCATCTGCGAGACGATGTCTGCATGCAGGTCAACCCCGGGCGCGATTTCGACGAGCTCGAGCCCATCACGCGTCAGGGTGAAGACGCACCGTTCGGTGATGTAAAGAACGGGCTGCTCGCGCTCGCGGGCGTAACGGCCGCTAAAGGTTCGATGTTCGACTGCATCCACGAATTTCTGGGAGGCACCACCGTTAAGAATCTGAAGTCGTCCGTCTTTGATACGTACGTCCAGCGTGCCTGCGTTAAAGGTCCCGACAAACACGACCTTCCTCGCGGCCTGTGAGATGTTGATGAAGCCACCGGCACCGGCAAGCTTCGGCCCGAACTTGCTCACGTTCAGGTTGCCTTCCCGGTCGACTTGCGCGAGCCCGAGAAATGCGATGTCCAGGCCGCCGCCGTCATAGAAGTCGAACTGGTAGGGCTGGTCGATGATGGCGTCGGTGTTGATTGCCGCGCCGAAATTCAAGCCGCCTGCCGGGACGCCTCCGATGACGCCCGGCTCGGTTGTCATCGTAAAGAGGTCGCAAACTTTTTCTTCGTTCGCGACGCTCGCTATTCCCTCTGGCATGCCGATCCCGAGGTTCACCACGCTATTGGCCATCAGTTCAAACGACGCGCGCCGCGCGATGACTTTGCGCTCGGTCAGCGCCATGACCGGATTCGAACCGGTGGCAATACGGAGCTCACTCGCAAAGCCAGGGTTGTACGGTTCGGCGAAGGTTTGCCAGTGGTTCTCCGGCTTTGCGACCACGACACAATCAACCAGGGTTCCAGGTATTTTGACCTGTCGAGGGTTGAGCGTGCCAGACTCGGCAATGCGCTCCACCTGAACTATCACGATGCCGCCAGAGTTGCGCGCGGCCATTGCGATGGCGAGCGATTCGAGGGTGAGCGCTTCCTTTTCCATCGTCACATTGCCGTTCGCATCGGCGGTGGTACCGCGCACGATGGCAACGTCAACCGGAAACGTCTTGTACAGGAGGCAGTCGGCACCGTTGACCGATATCAGGCTGACGAGGTCCTCCGTGGTTCGGGAGTTGAGCTTGCCGCCGCCGTTGCGGGGGTCGACAAAGGTACCGAGTCCGACCGTGGACAAATGGCCAGGCCGACGAGCCGCGATGTCGCGAAACAGCTGGGAGATCACGCCTTGGGGAAGGTTGTACGCTTCGATCTGGCCTTCCACGGCCAGACGTTGAAGCCCCGGGACAAGTCCCCAGTGACCACCGACGACTCGCCGCACGAGTCCTTGATGGGCAAAGTGATTCAGGCCCTTGTGCGCGCCGTCGCCCTGACCGGCTGCGTAGACTAGCGTCAGATTTCGCGGCGCATCGTTTTCGCTGCCTGGCGAGTCGAGGAACAGCCGCTCCACTGCGATGGCGATTTCCTCCGCGAAGCCAATGCCAACGAAACCGCCGGTTGCCACGGTGTTGCCTGGGCGAATCAGCCTGACGGCCTGTTGCGCACTGACGATTTTTCCTTTTCCGACGCTACTTGCCGATGCAGGAAACGGATGTTGAAAGCCTGCGCTCATGATCTCTCCAGACCGCACCAGGGAGCCGGGCTCCGGCGCTATGCACTTGTTCGGACGTGTTGTAAGCGGACCGCAGTATTTTTTGTTCGCTAATGCTGGAAACATTCGCGGCTGACGCGGCTAACGCGGCTAACGCGGCTAACGCGGCTAACGCGGCTAATGCGGCTAATGCGGCTAATGCGGCGGCTACCGCATAGTTCGATGCGCTCTTAACCTTGCGGTCCGTTGGTAAGGATACTCGCTTCGCTGAGCTGTTTTTCCGTGGCGTGCGTAGAGAATGCCGCCGGCTCCCCAGCACGACGCGGGATATCCGATCTCCACGATTCGTCTGCTACTGCGCGCTAGCGGCACTGCACTGTCGTCAGAGACACTGTTCGCAATCGTGCATCCGCTGGTGGTAGAGCACGATGCGTCGATACATCAAGGTGTCGCGCCATCCGCATGGACGGGTCGACAGGTACTCCCGCAAAGCGTTCGACATATTGTCCTCGGCAAGCAACATCGTCTTGAGATCCGCTAGCTGCTTTTTTGACGGCGCATGGCCGTCCTGAAAGCTCTGAACAGCATCGATTAACGATTTGTTGCGGCTTCGATAAAAAACTTGCAGCGCCTCGACCTCGTACATCTGTTCGATGCCGCTTGTTTCAGAGGAGGTGTCCGGTTCGCTGCCGTCAAAGAGCTCCTCGCTCCCAGCGATGTCCTTGCTCCCGTCTCCAACTGGGGGGAGGCCAGCCAGCAAGCGAAAGAGTGGCCACGAAACATCGTCCGGCCTGATTTTCCGAAGCTCGTTTGCGTCGTACCGCGCCTTGATGTCACGCGCCAGGTTCTCGTCCAGCATTGCGGCCGCATCCAGTCTGCCGAGTCCTATCGTACTGAAATCCTCTTTCCTGTCTTGAACGGACAGTCTGAGCGTTTCGCGGCATGCAATCACACGACGCCAATCCTTCGGATAGGCTTTGCCTGGACCTGCCAGCCAGAGCGCACATGCTGCTGCTATTTGGGGTGCGCTCGAGGATGTACCGCCTCCGTGCATGGTCCATCCATGTTCCGTCCTGTAAGTCATCGACGGCACGTTCGGCGTGTAGGCACCGGTCGCCTTCAACATGACTTTGTCAGGCCCCCAGCAACCTTGCATGACTCCCAGCTCGTCTCGCTTGTACGGGCCTTCGTCGAAGGTGACCCCGGTGGCCGTCACTACCCGGTAGAACGCAGACGGATAAAGAGTAAAGTGAGTGACGATGTCCGTAACGACGGCCCAGAAACTATCGCCGGCCGCCGCGACGACCACGACTCCAGCTTCGAAGAGCGCATTTGTGGCTCGCGCCCAGGATTTCATAGGTAGTCCGCCGTGGCTGAGGCTAACAACATCGCACTGCTGACTATTTCCCGGTTTCAAGGCGTACATCAGCCCCTTGGCCATGGTCTCGCCGTACAGATGCACGACGGAGCCATCCACGCCAGCGATTCTTACAGGGACGACTTCCGCGCGAGGCGCGCCTCCGATGAATCCTTCATAGACCTGGCCTGCTGGCGTCGCCGGGGTCTTTGCAGTCAAGCTAACCTCATTCCCGGCGAGCAGGGCGAGTGTCGCAGTACCGTGTCCGGCGTTGGGGCCTTCGCCGGGGTCCGAAGTATTGTCATTGTCTTCGACGAAGTTCCAACCTTGCTGCGCGCGCATATTCAGTGGCACCGAATAGTGTTCGGGCCACCAGCCAATGTCCAGGTGCGCGATTCGCACGCCGTCGCCCTGGGTCACTTCCCACGCCTGTGGGAACCGCGCATGTTCCAGATGCCATGCTGGCGAGAATTGCGTGTTACTGGCTGGTGGATAGCTCGCGTTGAGCGTTTCGGAGGGAGGGTACGGCGGGCCCTGTTCTGTCGTACCGGTGGTTGGCTCGACGGCCGAATGACTGTCTTTATCGGCATTCCTGTCGTTCGAAGGTTGCCGGTAAGCGATGTTAGGCTCTACATAAACATCGTTGCGCCTGATATTTCGTTCAGCGCGCAATATCGCTTGTGCCTGCTTATGAGCACGGTCCCATGGATGCATGTCTTCCACAGCATCGGGCCGCAGCACGAGCCAGTCGGTGCTTTCGCCGACGAACCGACTGGTCGGCGCCGGAAACAGTACGTCCAGAGCCCCGGGCCCAATTCCTGCAAATCTTGCTGTCGAGTGAACGGTCCTGTTCCGCAGCGCATTGACATAACTTTCAGGCAGCCGGATCAGGAGCTTGTCGGCGTTGTTGGCTAACATGCTTAGTCCTCCAAACGGTCAGACCGGGAAGGTCAGGAACTTGACCCGGTTCGCGTTGAGTCAGGAAGCGCATAGTCGAGTTTCGACGTCGCGCGGTGGTTGCCCCACACATACCGAGCGAATCTAATAGTGATTTAAGCACTGCTTCGTTCGCGGTGCAGCGGCCGGAAGCATCTGGGTCTGCTGTTCCGGTATGACGCATGGACGGCTGCTGTGGCGGAAAAAGACATCGACGCGATAGCGAAGAGGGCGCCAAGACGGTTGCGTTCATGGGCTCGGCGCTGACCCCGCCAACCCAGCGACCGCGCAAGCCTCGCCAATCTACCCGCGCGCTCAGCGCACCAACAACGAAACGGTCGCGATGCCGAGGATGGTCATCGCCAGCGATGAGCCGACGTGAATCGCGATTTCACCCGCTGCCCAGCCGAGCCGGCCGTCCTGCAAACGCTGCACGACTTCCGCCGAGAAGGTGGAGAAGGTGGACAGACCGCCCATCAAACCGGTAATGACGAACAGTCGCCACTCCGGGGCGATCTGCGGCGCGCGGGCAAATCCCGCCACCGCGACGCCGATGATGTAGCCGGCAATCACATTGGCGGCGAGCGTGCCGAGCGGCAAGTCGCTGAAGAGGCCATTCATACGAAAGCCGAGAAACCAGCGGAACAGCGAACCGAGCGCGCCGCCGATGGCGACTGCGAGAAAGGACCAATACATGGGAAGGGGCCTGGCAAAACCGGAGTGTCAACAAACCGGACCGTGCGGGCGACGCGCTGCCGCGTCCGCAGTCATCCGGGCGAAGCAGGCATCATCAGCTTCGAGGCGGTTAATGGAGAATGCCATCTCCAGCGCCGCAGTCTAACATTGGCGGGCGCATGTGGGGACAGGTCGGTGCGAAGCCAGCACGGGCGGCACGCCGGCTTTCATGCGCGTGGGCCTTTCGGGACCGCCATGCCGGGCGACCGGCGAACGGTGACCGGCATCCAGCGTCCAGCGTCCAGCGACCCGCGACCAGTGTTTAGCGACCGGCGTCCAGCGACCCGCAACCCGCAACC
>NZ_CYGX02000040.1:0-24940 GCF_900019265.1 Paraburkholderia ribeironis | reverse complement strand
CAACCAGCAACCAGCAACCCGCCACAGGCCGCCCGCGCCGACCCCGCGCGTCCACCCCTGCTACGCGAGACGGAGCGCGTGCGCCAACGGACTCACTCCGACGTCGCCGAAATCTTGTGAATCGCCAGATCCGCGCCGCTGTATTCGTCTTCCTGATCGAGCCGCAAACCGACCGTCAGGCGAATCGCGCCATACACGATCGTGCCGCCGAGCGATGCCACCACGATGCCGCCCAGCGTACCGAGCAGTTGCGCGCCGAACGACACGCCGCCCATTCCACCGAGCGCGTGCAGACCGAAGATACCCGCCGCAATGCCGCCCCATGCACCGCACAGACCGTGCAGCGGCCACACGCCGAGCACGTCGTCGATCCGCCAGCGGTTCTGCACGCAGGTGAACATGTAGACGAACAGCACGCCCGCGACGCCGCCCGTGATCAGCGCGCCGAGCGGATGCATCAGGTCGGAGCCGGCGCAGACCGCCACCAGACCGGCCAGCGGGCCGTTATACGTGAAGCCGGGGTCGTTGCGGCCGGCGAACCATGCGGTCAGCGTGCCGCCAACCATCGCCATCAACGAATTGACCGCCACGAGGCCGCTGATCTTGTCGACCGTCTGTGCGCTCATCACGTTGAAGCCGAACCAGCCGACCGTCAGCACCCACGCGCCGAGCGCGAGAAACGGAATGTTCGACGGCGGGTGTGCGGCGATGCCGCCGTCCCGATGATAGCGACCGTTGCGCGCGCCCAGCAGCAGCACGGCCGGCAACGCGACCCAGCCGCCGAATGCATGCACCACCACCGAGCCGGCGAAGTCGTGAAACGGGGCACCGAACGCCTGCGCCAGCCAGTCCTGGATGCCGAACCGCTCGTTCCACGCGATCCCCTCGAAGAACGGATAAACGAAGCCGACCAGCACGAAGGTCGCGAATAGCTGCGGATTGAATTTCGCGCGTTCCGCGATGCCACCCGATACGATCGCGGGAATCGCGGCGGCGAAGGTCAGCAGGAAAAAGAAGCGCACCAGCGCGAAGCCGTTGTGCGCCGCCAATGAATCGGCGCTGCCGAAAAACTGCACGCCATATGCAATCGTGTAGCCGATGAAGAAATACGCGATCGTCGACACCGAAAAATCCACCAGAATCTTGACCAGCGCATTGACCTGATTCTTTTTGCGCACCGTGCCGAGCTCGAGAAACGCGAAGCCCGCATGCATCGCCAGCACCATCGCGGCGCCCAGCAAAAGAAACAGGGTATCGGTCCCGGTTTTCAAACTTTCCATCGATCTGTCCCGCTTATGCCAAAAAGCGGGCATTGAACGCAAGAAGTGGGCCAAAGTTGTGCCGGACGGCGTCGAATCGGTGCAATGCCGCACCGCGATGGGATTCGCCCACTGTGCGGCGGTTTGGATTGGGGCGCGACCCTGCACCGTCAAATGCATGAAAAGCACAATTAAAGTGCATGCACGTTCCATTTCGAGCCGGATGACCCAGATAAGGGCGAAATATTCGATTTTAATTACAACGGCATTCGGAATGCTGACGGGTTGGCGCGCGCCTGCCGGCAGTCTTCGAATAGATGCCGCCTCGCTACTGGTCGGGGCCGCACCATCTTTGTCTTCCCGTGCAAACGCCTACATAATGTGCCGACCCTTGCATGATCCGCCGGCCACCGAACCAATGGGCACGCATGAGACTGACCACTAGAGGCCTGTTGCTGATCGCGATTCCGGCCGTCTTCGAACTGGCGCTGCTGTCGGGCCTGGTCAAGGCGCAGTCCGACGCGGCGCAGGCGGAGCGTTGGGCCATCCATAGCGAAGACGTGCTGCGCCAGAGCACCGCGATTCTCGAGCCGGTGTTGAGCGAATCGGTGGCGCTGCGCGGCGCGGCGCGGTGCTCGCCGACGACACCCACTTCGCCACCCCGGTGACGGTCTGGATGGACGTCGACCGGCGCATCGATCAACTGGCCGACCTGGTCGCCGACAACTCCGCTCAGGTCGAGCGCGTAGTCCAGGTGAGGCAGGCGGTGCAGGCTTATCGCCAATGGTCGGATCGCATCGAAGACATGCTTGGTTCAGGCCGGCGGCGCGATGTGCTCGAGCGCTTGCGCGATCTCGGCCAGACCGACGTGCTGGATCGCTTCCGTCGGCAGTTGGTGGCGTTCCAGACGGAAGAGCGGCGCCTTGACACGCTGCGCTCGAACGCCGCCGACGCGGCGCGCGCACATCAGCAGGCATTGATCGTCGCGGCCGCGTTCGGCTCGTTGCTGTTCGTGGCGCTGGCCGTCTGGCTGTTCACGCGCGGTGTGCGAGGCCGGCTCGCGCTGCTGTCCGACAACGCCGGGCGCCTCGCCGGCAACGGGCCGCTGGCGCCGATCGAACCGGGCGGCGACGAGATCGCGCGCCTCGATCTGACCTTGCATGAGACGAGCCGGCGGCTGCTCGAAGCCGAGCGTATCCAGGCGCGCTTTCACGCGGATCTCGCGCGCCGGGCTGACGAACTGGCGCGCATCAACGAGACTCTGCGGCAGCAGACCCAGGAAAACGAAATGTTCATCTACAGCGTGTCTCACGATTTGCGTGCGCCGCTGGTGAATCTGCAAGGCTTCTCGAAAGAACTGACCCGCGCCTGCGACGAACTGCACGCGGCGGTGCGCGAGTCGTCGCTTGCAGCGCAAACGCGCGAGCGCATTGAACGGGTGATCGACGAAGACATCGGCGAAGCCCTGCGTTACCTGCAGACGGCGGTCTTGCGTGCGTCGCACATCATCGATGCGCTGTTGCGGCTGTCGCGGGTCGGACGCGTGGAGTACCGCCGCCAGAGGGTGGATGTGGGCGATATCGTGCAGCGCGTGGCCGATGCGATGCAAGGCTCGATTCGTGCGCACCGCGCGCACGTCGGCATCGGCGAGTTGCCCGCCGTATGGGGCGACCCCACCGCGCTCGAACAGGTGTTCGCGAATCTGGTGGGTAACGCGGTGAATTATCTCGATCCGGCGCGCGAAGGCCGCATCGAAATCGGCACGACGCCGGCACCACCGGGCGTGCATTCGTTGCGGATCTTCTACGTGCGCGACAACGGGCTCGGCATTTCTGCGACTGCATTGCCGCGGCTGTTCAACGCGTTTCAGCGGCTGCACGGCAATGCGACGGCCGGCGAGGGCGTCGGCCTCGCGCTGGTGCGCCGCATGGTGGAGCGGCACGGCGGGCGCGTCTGGGCAGAGTCGAAAGAAGGCGTGGGCACGACGTTCTATCTGTCGCTGCCCGAAGCCAGCGCGCAGGCCGAAGAACGGGCTCGCGGGACGCTTGCGTTGCTGGATACGGCCGGCGTTCCAGCGGTTCGGGACGCGCGGGACCGGCGCGCGGACCGCGAAGATCACGACCGTGCCGGCGCGAATGGCAGCCTGGCTGCGCATTCCGTCGATGTCTCGCCTGGGATCAGCACGCGGTAAAAATGCGCGATAAGGGTCCGCAATAAGGGTGCGCAATAGTGTGCGCGATGAGTGCGCGATAAGTGCGCGATGAGTGCGGCAAACGCGTTAAACGTGACCGGTACTGCCGGCGCGGCCGGCGCAACGAGCACGATTCGGCGCGATAGGCGGCGCGCGGCGGTCAGCGCACGGCTCGACGCACCTTGCTCAATGCGTAGCGAAGAGTCGCCGTGGCTTGAGCAGCCTGCTGCCGCGCACCGACCAGTAACAACCACAGGCAACCAGGATGGCGGCGCCCGTCAATATCTCGGCCAGCGTGGGCCGCAGGCCAGCCAGACCATTCACCGCGAACACGCCACGGGCGACGATCAGCAACGCCGCCCACAACGAACACGCGGCCTGAATCAACATGCGTGCGCCGGTCAGACGCCGTGCGCGGTTGTCGTGTGACCAGCTGGCCGGTATGCGTGCACAGAAAAACGCAATCGCGATCAACGCGATGGCAAGGATGATGATCCAGTCGATCAGTTCCATCGAAAAACTCTCCCAAGTCAGCCGCGACTATAGGAAAGCTCCGTGCTGCGAACTATCAGACGAGTCTCAAATGCGGGATCTTTGGGGTGAGTCGGGGCAAAAATAGTCGAAGGTGCTTTGCTTCATTGCCAGCACATTGGCTTCTTTCGAAATCACCGATCGCTATTACCGGATTCAGCGAATCGCAGAAGTAAAAAAGTCGATAGATCGGTGTTAGAGCCGCCAAGGATATGGTCAATCTTGCCCAGTAGTTTGCCCAGTAGTTTGCCCAGTAGTTTGCCCGGTAGTGCGCGCTGATGTCGAAATGCACAGCGGCGCACTCGCAGAACGAAAAGGGGAGTGATCCGTATTGCGGAATTACGCCTACTGATTGGCGGAATTTGATTGCCCGCGCAAATCGCTTTTGCTGCAAGCTAATAGACGCACGGTGCGTGACTGGCGCATTAAATCAACACTTGGCTCTCTTCATACTTTTGGAAAAAATTTAGGCCGTGACCTTGCTGGTCTTCCGCGTGCGCTTTCATCTGTCTCGCAACGTACAGCTCAACCGGAGATGTACTAATGACGCAGTCCACCAAGGAAGCAGGTACCGCAGTTGCCAGCGGTCAGGCAAAGGGGGGCCGGCCGCGCGTGATGATATGTCCATTCTACAACCCTACAAATCGCTATATAGAAATCCAAAAGGATCTGTATAGATCGATCGGCTACGACGTCGTTCCGCTTTCCATCAAGGGGTTATTGAAAGGTGGATTCGTTCAACTGTTCAAGCCGAACAATATTCTTGTTTTTCATTGGCTCGAATACCGGCCATTCAAGCGAGCAAAAGGCAGAGCGAGATTGAGCTTGTCCGGCTCCCTGCTGTTTGCGTTTTACTGCTCATTGATGCTGATTGGACGGGCGAAGGTCGTGTACTTCATACACGATCACGCGGTCCACGACACGGTTGGCTTCAACAGGCGATTGTCGACCCGAATCATTGCGTTCGTGGGTCGGCTGGCGGACTTCCGTGTCGTTCATGCGCCAAAATTCGAGGCTGACTACGACGCGCGCTATCTGCCACATCCGCTGTATTGGGATGCACCTGGCCAGACGTTGACCATCCCAAAGACGGATCGGGCGACGCCACTATTTTCGATGCTCGGCGTGATTCGCCCGTACAAGCAGATTGATGCCGTGCTCGATGTCTGGCCAAGCGAATGCGAGTTGTATATCGCCGGGCAAGGCACGCAAGCCTACCTCGCCACGCTGAATCAAATTATCGATAAGCGGTCACTCCGCGATGTCGTACGGCTGGATGCCAAATTTCTGTCCGATGCGCAGTTTGCGCAGAGCATTGTCGATAGCGACGTGCTCATCCTGCCGCATGCGGCCGATTCAATGCTGGTGAGCGGCGCGTTTTTCGAGGCCATCGGACGCGTGCCGTTGCTCATATCGAGTTCGACTCCTTTCATGATTTGGGCAGCGGAGAAGTTCGACAATGTCGTTCTGTTCAATGACGTTGCCGATCTCCCGAAGCTTGTGCGTTCGGTCAGCGAGTCGTGGCCGACGATTGCTCGCAATGCGGGCAATGGTCTGGCTATTGAAGAATTCGGCTGGAATGCGTGTTGCCGGCGTTATGAAGAGTTCTTTGAAACTGTCGTGTGTCAGGAGAAGGCAGCAGAGAGGCCGGTGGTGCAGTGAAGCTCCGCTAGTCGGTGTTTGCTGGAGGTGGTCCTGTGCGCGTGGATGCGTCTTGCGCCGCGGCCTTGGGGGCGGCAGTCACAGTTCGATCGGCGTCTACAGCGCGTCATCAATAGCTAGCGCTTCCATCCCTCGGGTACCTCTGGTGAGGCAAGCACGGTTAGCACCCTGCCAGTTAGCGATGTGAATGACGCAATAGGCGTCCGTTTCAATAGAAACGGGCTTGCCAATCTGTCGGTCATACCCTGTCCACGATCCCCGGCGATCTCATACTGCACACGCGTGCGAAGCACAGATTTTGCGGTCTACGCATGAATGGCCGATTTCGCCGATGGCATTGCCGAATGTGCGGAGACGAATAGGCTATTGCGCATGCAGCGTTCTTTTGTATGCTACATCTATGAAAAAGATCATCCTTTCGGCCACCGGCGCAGTTACTTCACTGCTCCCTTTGAGGCTTCGGCACATGATTGCGAAGTCTCTTCTCGAGGATCGTGTGCTCGTGAGGGAGTGCGGCTATCTGTATCTCTCCAGTCTTGCGCGAAAGCTCAATGTCGTGCAGCTCTCCGCCAGCGGACAATACGGCACGATGACGAGCAGTTCGAACGATCTGAACATACTGAAGAAATACGCTGAGACCGGGCGTTGGGCACCCGAGCTGACCAAACGGTTGAAGCTGTTCTTCGCAGATTCCGGCGGAACTTACCTCGACATCGGCGCAAACATCGGAATGACGACGATTCCGATTGCGCAGCACAACGAGCATGTAAAGTGTTATGCATTTGAACCGGAACCGGTCAACTATCGAAATCTGGTGCGCAATATTGCCGAAAATTGCCCGGCGTCCAATGTAGAGACTTACAAGCTTGCATTGCATGAACGAGAAGACATGCTGCCGTTCGAAATTGCGGACGGCAATCTGGGGGATCATCGCCTGCACATCGAAACTGATTTGCCCGCAAAACAGGATGAAGTGGGGCGCAAGATCATAGAGGTCCGTTGTGCAAGGCTGGACGATCTGCCGATCGAGTTGACTGGGCCCGTATTTGTGAAGATCGACACGCAGGGTGCGGAGCCTTTCGTATTCGCTGGTGGCAGGCGAACGCTTGCGAGAGCCGATGCGATTCTCGTGGAGTGGTCGCCGTATCATATGGCACGGTTAGGCGGCGACCCCAATCTCGTGCTCCGGTTCCTTGAGGAGCATTTCAATCACGGTCAAATTGAACAGACCGACGCAAAGGCCGGGCAACAAGGCGAAAGTGGTCCAATGACGGAAATTGCAACTCACCTGCAAAGTACCATCACGAAATGGCGCGACGATCCGTTCAGCTATGTTGATGTCGTCGCAACGAGGGTGCCGTCAATGGTCCAGTCGGGGAGTTGCGTCGCGCGTCCCAGTAGTGCGGATGGACAAATACCGCGCCATATTGAGCCTGAAAATCCGGCGCGCGAACCACGCGAATGTCTGCCCGGCGACGCATGAACGCTGTAAGTCGAATTGTCAGACGGCTGTCGAATCCACCGTATCGTGGACTGCGTGAGCGTCCAGTCAGTATTCAACTTTCGCTCGCCCGATCGCCATCAACGAGCAGTAGAGCGCGAAGAGCAGGGAGCGGATTAGCAAGCCGTTGATGGACAACGGGCACGACGCCACAGCTGAGCGACCTGTATCAGTCTTTTTGAATTTCCATATGGCGATTCATCGGATTGGTGAACGGACACGCCGCAAAGACGCAGGATGAAGCGCGCGGAACATAAAACGCTGCGCTTAATAGGCGATTCTTTTGCGAATCAGCTGGCGTGCGGCGAAACCGTTTTGTGCAGTGAATCCGTTTAAAACTCAGCAGCCGATCAGCCACTTCATTCGTCTGGCCGGTTCTGCGGAATACGACGTTAAATGTTGATTGTCTGCCAAATGCACATTTAATTCCACGCGTACTCCGGTTCGCCGGTTCGCCCAGCAAGTTCCCCAAAACGATTTCGGCATCAGCTCACCTATACGTCGTGCGCGGGACTTTTTACCGGCACGCAAAAGTGTGCGGCAATTAAGACCTAATCGTCATAGGGTCGAAGTCGCAAAAGCAGAGGGTGTCCAACCCTCCGATTAATACGAGAGGGCCGGAATTTTTGCGACGATGGACGATATCGGAAAAATTCCTGCTATTTGGCCGAAAAGTACTATTTGTTCTTTTTTTTTCCGGATGTGGACCGTAGTATTTACCCCGATCGCGACGGCAGTACGAAAAATTTGCCGGGCGATGCGGGAAATGTTTTCTGTTGAAGGAAACGTTTTGCGCTTCAGGTGCCGTCGGCCGCTCGGCAGCACAGGCATCGTAGTCATGTTGTCTCCACCGTTGATTGATCTTTCTGACGCGCGAATTGGCTCGCTCGTCGTATTGGCCTGCGCGCGTCTGTTGAATTGACGCGTTCAATCGAACGGCATTCTTATCGGTTTGATAAAGCTTGCAGAATAATTCATGAAATGCAGATGGATTTCCTGATCGATAAGCAGTACGAATTAAATGTTGCTCTCGTTTGCTGATTGAAAATCTGGAAAACAAATTTACGAAATATTTTCGGGAAATTTCCCCGATTATGGAATAATCCGCAATGATAAAAAGACGACAATTTATTGGTACCCTGACGGCATTGGGTGGAAGCCTGCTCTTGAGCGCCTGTGGCGGCGGTGGCTCGGAAGACGGTAGCGGCAATACCTCCGGCGCCACCGCCCAGAACGCGAGCGCTACGGCAAAGAGCGCTTCTGCGAACGGTACGGCAATGCCGCCGGCAAGCTCTCTGATTGATGGCACGGGAGCCACCTGGACCCTTTCGGGCGGCTCGGCCTATTGCAACGGAGTAAAGGCAGGCAACAACTACAACGTGACTCTCGCGTTGTGCTACAACGGCAACATCTACGTTGAAAACACGAGCGGCCAGTTCTACCAATGGACCGGTTCGGTGTGGGAGGCCACCGGCGATCCGCGCCTCGGCACGACCTCTCCGGACGGCACCACGATGCCATCCGCATCGAGCATCATCGACAAGACTGGTGCAGTCTGGACTCTGGTCAACGGTGTCATCTATACAAATGGCGTTGTTGCAGGCAACAACTACAACGTATCGCTCGTACTCTGGTACGGCGGCAAGATCTATTGCAGCAACACGAGCGGACAGTTTTACGTCAACGCCGACGTACGAAATGTCAAGGCCCAGTGGCTGGCCTGCAATGATCCGCGCATCCCGGTTGCGCCTGCGGCGGGTAACTTCTATGGGATGAATGGACACTACGACTACACGTACACGCCTGCGCAACTCGTCTCGATCATGAAGGCCATGGGCTGTACCCTCTATCGCGTTGGTTGCTCTAGCGACCCGCGGCAGATCAACGCTGTGGTTCAAATTGCACAAGCCTTCCAGTCAGCCGGACTTTCACTTCTTGTGCTCATCGATATCGGTGTGTACGATTCCAGCGGGAATGTTTATTCTGGCGAGTCGCCGGCCTACTCGGCCAGCTATGCGGCCGCGCAGACGATCGCTACCGCGTTGAAGCCGTATGGCGTGACTATGTACGAGTGCGGCAACGAACTCACGCGGCAAAACGCTACGGTGATGAACTTCACCTACGCGGGTACATTGGCAATGGATTTCAACAATGCCAACTGGCCGGCTATGCGCGGCGTCATGCGCGGCTTGATTGATGGTGTGAAATCGGTTCAGCCTTCCGCAAAGTGTGCTATCAATTTCTGCGTCGCGGATATTGGCGCGTCAGACGCATTGTGGGAAGGCATGCAACCCGATGGCAGTACGGGCCATCCTAAAGTGCGCTGGGATATCACGACCTGGCACAATTACGATGCGTACGGCGATATTTTCAACATTGGGTCAGACGGGCAGGGTCCCAGGTTTGACCTGCCGACATATTGCAAGGCAAGGTACGGGGTGCCTTTCATCATTTCCGAATGGAACACGGGACCGGAGCAAACTGAAGCTTTCCGTGCCAATTACATTACGACGCAATTGGGCGAGTTTTATCAGGCGAGAAAGACGCACAACATCCAGTCTGTGATGTACTACGTGCTGGATAGCGGGAACAATACCTACGGAATTATGATCAATAATTCGCCGATCAGTGCTCCTTACACCGCATTCACGAACTTCACCTCAAGCCACCCCGACAACTAGGAATGTGAGCGTCCGCATCTGACGACTGGCCTGGCCTGCTTTCACCGCGAGCAGACCAGGTCACTCGGTCAGGATGGAGCTCGAAGATTTAGGTCGAGCCAGCGCGTCTCCATCTGCGAGCGGTCATCAGGCCGGCGTCATCAAGCGAGCAGTTTCGCCGACGCCGGGTCATTGGTCGAAAGCAGGATCTACTTCTTCATAATCATCATCTTGTCAAAATCGATGAGGCAATCAGGTGCTTCTGGTTCGCTTTTTACGGCGACGACGAGACGGTCGTCACGCAGGTCAGCTTCCCAATTCATCTCCGAAGGCGTCAGCACGACTTGACGCTGATTGCAGAGAGTACGTACTGAAGCCACTGCGTTTTTATAGTGAGTTTGCTTCAGGATGATATAACCGGCGACGCTACCTATAGCAAGAACCGAGTTCATGATGCCAAAAGCAATTACGATGTGAAGTAGCCTTCGACTGGATGAAAATCTCGCAATGATGAGAAATGGGACGACATAGAACATCGGAACATAACGGGCCCACCACGATTGAGGATGAGTCATAACAACTACCAGCGTTGCGAGCAGGTAGATTTTTACAATGTCCGCGTCCTTTCTCCTCCAGAAGAATGAAGCCAAAGACGCTATGAGCATCACTCCAAAGAACGGACCGAAGCCGGCGAAACGGGTATCGGCCGTATGCAACGCAATGAACGCATCGCGCAGATGTGACAGTGACGGCACAAAGGTAGGCTCCGATTCCCCGCACGAGCTGCAATTGCTGGGCACCGAAGAATATGACAGGAGAAGCCTGTGCAGCGGGTTCATGCCAAGAAAATGCGCTGACGCCTTTCCCCACATTACATCGACCTTATCCTTGCCAAGCACGGGGTAGAAAATGTTCTTGCCGCCGACAACGTTTTCTACGTACGGTGAATAACCGATGATCGCGACGGCGACGAACGACCAGATCGCCAACTGTCCAATGACGCCTTTGTATTTCTGAAAAAAGCCGCTTCTTTCTCCGCCGACGAATGCTGCCACGAAAAACACCAGGATGGAGATTGCCGCTAACACTGGTCCCGTTAGTTTTGATCCGATCAGCAGCACGAGCGCGATGCCGAGTTGCACCCTCGAGTAGGCCCTGCTCTTGAGCGCAAAGAGCAAATTGACGGAGAAGATAGTCCAGCAGTAGTAATTTGCCGCGTCGACATAAAACGTGGTTAGCTGGCCGATCGCTACCGGATTGTAAACACAGATAGTCGCTGTAATCAGCGCGGTTCTGCCGGTTATGCCAGCTGTCTGGAACAATTTCAATAGAGAAAAAAGCGCAGGAATGCTAAGCAACAATGTAAAAGCCTTTCCGCTATTGAAACGCGTCGCCAGAACGTTGGCTGTGTACGCAAAGTACTCGAATGCTTTTGGATAGTGCGTCGCCCAGAAAACACCGCCCGGCGCAGATGCACTTGCAACACCGTTCAGGCTGTGGTCCAGCATGAGAGGCGTCGCGATATGGTAATTCAAGCCGTCGTAACTGAATTCTCGCGAGTAACCAAAGCCAAGCAGTACGATTGCGATGAAGAGTAGAGTCAAGATTGTCGTGCGCCATTTGGCATGCGACAGATACCCGTATACGACGATCGCAACGATAAGGGTCAGCCCGACAATGCCTGCCAGCAATGGGCTGTTGATCCCGAAGTTATACAGGATCGCTGCGTACAGTGACGACGTAAACGCGAAGACAACGATCTGGTCGCACAGCTGATTCCAGTCGATATGTTCGAAGATGTTCTTCATCGTCAGTGACATGGATGGCCTGCTTCGCTGGTTAAAGGCCTGTGCAAGGCTGATCTGATTCATCGGCGCGCTCCATGGAAAACACGCGAATCCGTCGAGCTGGCTACGCTGGAATGGTGACGCGGATCAATCACCATCGGCGGATCGAACCCTTCGGCTAAATGCCGGACGCTGAAGCTGCGGCAATCACTATCAGCAACTCTAGAATAGCGCCGCGCCGTGCCGGTATCAGTCAAAGGAACCAGCTTCCACGGTTGCCGGGGCAGTTCACTCGCGACGAGCAGCATGTTCAACGCCGATTATGGAGATTCGTGCGACTCTGCACAAGGCGATTGCCGCGCGATTGAGTGGGCGTGAACTACGCCTGTCCGTATGTTCGGGCGTGCCCTCAATTCTACGCGGTGGCCCATAAAAACGGCAGCATGAGACTGCTGCGCCGCGCCTCTTCGGGCGACAACTTCCCCATGTGTTCCACGATATCGGCCGGTATTACGCGAATTTACTCACACGTGAGAAATATAGCGGACAGACCGATGCCTAAAAGAGTGTACGAGGTACGGATCGCGGCCAAATTTTGAAAGCTGTCCGTGAATTTTCGGGCCCAGCTTTTCGCCATTTCGAAGAGGGCGTCGCACGACGCCGATGCGCTTGACGTGACTCCACACCAATTCATCCGGATTGAGGTCCGGTGCGTAACTCAGCAGGCAATGTAACGTCAACTTGCGCTGCATATTGGCGACAAAGTTCTTGGGACCGCATTCTTATGCGCGAGCAGTCCGTCGACGATCAGATGAATCGCTCTTTTCGGTTGGACAATAAGCGGCCGGGGGAACTCACTTGAGTTTTGCTGAAGCGTTTTATCGTATCGTGTCCGCTTAGCGAATAAGCGTAACGAGTAAGCGGCCATGCGAACACTGTCGAAGAAGAAGCATACTCGACACGTCGACGTCGACGTCGCCGGCGCTATAGCGACGAATTCGAGGCGCGGGTCTTGCCGCTGTCTGGAACCGCGGCATCGGTTGTTTGCCGTGGCGCTGGAACATCGGCTCTACGCCAACCTTCCGAGGAACCGGCGCCCCCGTAACGGGATTCCGCGTAATCGGCCAATAACACCCGAATTTATGCCGTGGGCGATGTGGCGCATTTTTTGCAGGCTACCCTTCACCTAAACGTGAATAGAAAAATCCGGCGCGGCGATTCGTCGGGTTTTTGAATTCGTTCGAAGACACTCCCCGCTTTGCCCAATCGCGGAAGGCTCTGTAGAGTGGGCATGCGCGATGCGACGAGCCCTGTGCGCGAGCGCGCGGTGTGCTTCCTTTTCCCCATTTCCCTCCCCAATGGTCGCCGCGTGGCACTTCGAATGCTTGTAGCATGTCGATAACTTCACGGTCGTGGAACTTCGATCGATCAAACCTGCGGATTGCGTCGAAATAGCAATGAATCACGTCTCTGTCTCGCACTCTCAACACGCCACAGTCGCGAATTCATTCTGCAGCCTCTCGAGCCTCAAGAGAAGATCTGGCGCGCCGGTGCCTTCGCGTTTGCATCTCGTCCGTCACTCGCCATTGTCCGGGCGGGTGGCGCGGCGTATCGTCAACCCGCTGGCCCGCTGTTGCGTGGCTGGGCGCTGAAGTCCAGCACGCATGCACGGAGGAAGAATGGATCGACGAAAGAGCGTTCGGATTATCAGCTTTGTCTACGGCGGCTATTTGGTGAGGTACATATACCTCATCATCGTGGTGCCGTTTTATGGCAGGGTGCTCGGTGTAGCTGGGTACGGCCGGGTACTGGCGTCGATGTCGCTGATGAACGTGATATGGATGCTGGTGAACTACGGCTTCAGCGCTGTCGGCATGCGTGACGTGTCGAAAGCGCAATCGGACGCGGAATGTAACGAAATCTTCTCGCTGCATGTGAGCGCGCGCATTGGGCATGGTCTGGTAGGTGGAGGTATAGGCCTCGTTGCCACGATGTGTTCGCCGGTCCTGTCCGAAAGTCCTCTGATCGGTGTGCTTGCCACGCTGCTGGGAATCGTGTCGGGCATGAATCTCGGCTGGCTGTTTCAGGGACGTCATCAGTTTCGAACCCCAATCGTCATCGAGGTGTTGGGCTTTCTTTTGAGCCTTGTGCTGGTTCTGACGCTCGTAAGAGGACCCAACGACGCCGTATGGGTGCTCGCGAGTCTCCTGATCGCGGGTGTGGCGACGTCGATCATTGCCTACGGTCTGACGATCTATCAGCTGGGCTGGCCGCGTCTGAGGCTGGCGGGCATCGTTCCACTCGTGCGAAATTCGACGATGCTTTTTCTCTACTCATCTGGTTCTGTCATATTCACTGCATCGTCGACCTACCTGTTGACGCTATTGTCGACGCCCGATCAGGTGGGCTATTTCGGCGCGGCTGAACGTTTCGCGACGATCGCGCTCGCGCTGATGAGCCCGGCTGCGCAGGTGTTCATTCCCACCATAACGCGGCAGCTCGCACAAGGCGACATGCAAGGCGCGCACGAAACGACCCGGCGCGGCGCGATCCTGCTGATGGGATACGGATTGCTGATTTTCTGTGGCGCGCTGTCGCTGTCGCCTTTCGTGTTGCCGCTGATACTCGGCGTCGCCTTTGAACCGAGCGCTCACGTCCTGCAGATTTTCGCGTGGATGTTCCCGTTCGCTGCCTTCAACGACTTCGTGGCGGGCTACATATTCGTGCCACGCAGGAAGGACCGTCTGCTTGCCGTCGTGGGCATCAGCTCAGGACTGGTCAATCTGGTGGCGGCGCTCGTTCTTGCGCCTCGGTACGGCGCCGTTGGAATCGCATTCGCCCGGGTCATCGGCGAGTCGATGCTATCGGTCATGCTGATGGCCACCGTGATTCACCTCGAACTGATCGGCCTCGTACCAGGAGGCGAGCGGGCGCTAGGAATGGTGCGGGTCGCATGTGGCTTGCGGCCCCAGGCACGTACGGGAAAGGACGAGTGAATCTGATGGTCGAAGGGGAGGGGTGCCGGTCGTAGTCGCACAGGCGTTCTGTGCCACGCCAACTCTGTGAGTTGCGTTGGCCGAGCGGTTCACGCCACTTTTGTTCCGTTCGGGCGAGCGCCTGTGGGCCGCAAGGATAGGGCGCTCGCCGTCGGTTCAGCGCTGGATTGGACGCAGCTTAGTGTTCGATCCGCGTGCCCAGCAGCACGAGAAACTGGCTCAGCCACTCAGGATGCGCCGGCCACGCAGGCGCGGTGACGAAATTGGCGTCGGTGATCGCGGCGTCGACCGGGATGTCGGCATACTCGCCGCCCGCCAGTTTCACTTCGGGCGCACAGGCCGGGTAGGCAGAAATGCGCTTGCCGCGGATCACGTCGGCGGCGGCCAGCAGTTGCGCCGCGTGGCAGATGGCGGCGATCGGCTTGCCCGCTTCGGCGAATTGGCGCACCACGTCGATCACTTTGGGATTGAGCCGCAGATACTCCGGTGCGCGGCCGCCGGCGATCGCCAGCGCGTCGTACTGGCGCGGATCGACGTCGTCGAACGATGCATTGAGCGTGAAATGATGTCCGGGCTTTTCGGTGTAGGTCTGGTCGCCTTCAAAATCGTGGATCGCGGTCTTGATGCGCTCGCCCGCTTTCTTGTTCGGACAGACCGCGTCGACCACATGGCCAACGGCCTGCAGCGCCTGAAACGGCACCATGGTTTCGTAGTCTTCGGCGAAGTCGCCGGTCAGGAACAGAATCTTTTTTGCCGCCATCGTATGCCTCCAGTTGATCAACGGAACACAGCACGGACCTTGACATTCATCGACGCTCATCGATGCATCATCGATGCTCGGCCAGTCTACCGCATCGCGTTTGACAGAAGCGCGACGGCGCATGCAATCGACACGCTTGCCATACCTCTGACCGAAGCGCCGCAGGAGCCCCGGGCGCATGACGCAGCGCCGGATGAACGGACGGCCAGTTGCACGCCGACACGAGCCTGAGCCACAACGGCGTTATCATGGGCGCGTTTTCGTATACGCGAAGCCGCTCGACGCGGCTCACATTCATCATGAATTCATCTCTTCATTCTTCGTTGCTGCGCCGTGCCGCGTTCGTGCTCGTCGTGCTCGGTGGACTGGCTGCGTGCCAGAAGAACGACGCTTCGGCCGGGCAGGCTGCCGGCAAGCTCAACGATGCCGCCCAGCTCGCCGGTCAGAAACTCGATCAGGCGGCGAGCTACGTCGGCCAGCAGGCCGACGCGACCAAGGCCGCTGCGCAGCAGAACCTCCAATCCGCGTCGGCGCCGTCGATCAATATCGACCCCAGCGCGCTCGCGTCGAGCGCCCGGGCCAATCTGCAAAACGCGGCGAGCGCGACCAATGCGCAACTCACCAATGCGGCGTCGCTAACCGGTCAAAGCCTCGAAACAGCGGGGCGCAAATTGCAGGCGTGGTCGGCGCGGAACTCGACATCGTCCGCTTCGTCATCGGCCTCGGGCGAATCCGCCGACGCGCAAAAGCAGATGGACAAGTGAGATGGTGGCCGGTTGGGTCCGGCCAGCTGAGGGTCGTTTCTGAGGGTCGTCTGAGGGTCGTTTGACAGCCGGATTAAATGTAATTACTATGGTTACACATTGTCGTTGCCGGGCGGGTTCGCTGTGAATACGAGCAGCCGGTTTGCATTTGCTGTGCATGTGCTCGCGCTACTGTCGCTGCAGGAAGGCGTGCCGCTGTCGTCGGAGATGATCGCGGGCAGCGTGAACACGAATCCCGCGTTGATCCGGCGGCTGCTGACCATGCTGGCGGAGGCGGGCCTGACCACCTCGCAGCTCGGCTCGGGCGGCGGCGCGCTGCTGGCCCGAGCGCCCGGGCAGATCAGCTTGCTCGACGTGTATCGCGCGGTGGACGACACGCAGTTGTTCGCGCTGCATCGCGAGGAGCCGAATCCGGCGTGCATGGTCGGCCGCAATATTCAGGTCGTGCTGCGCGGTATCATCGACGAAGCGCAGCAGGCCATGGAGGCATCGCTCGGCGCGCGTACGCTGGCCGACGCGACGGCCGACGTGGTGCGCGCGGAGAAGCAGCGCGAACGCAAACGGCGTTCGCACGGGTGACGCAGCAACGAAGCAATAGGGCAGGCGCGTGTTCAGCTATCGCAAAGCACGCGCCTGAAAACACACGGGGGCTCGCGCCTCTATTTTTTCCGGTACATATGTAATCGATGTGGTTACATATTGGCCAATCACAGGAGTCGTGAAATGAGCAAGCAACTGAAGATCGCCTTGTTTGGCGCAACCGGCATGATCGGCGCGCGGATTGCCGCCGAAGCGGCGCGTCGCGGGCATCAGGTGAGCGCGCTGGCGCGCAATCCGGCACGCGTGCCGGCCGGCATCGCAAACCTGCGAGCGGCGCAGGCTGATCTGCTCGACGCGGCGAGCGTCGCCGCGGCGGCGCGCGGTCACGACGTGGTGGCGAGCGCGTATTCGCCGCCGCTGGACGACCTCGCGGCGCTTACCCGGGCGACCCAGGCGCTCGTCGAAGGGGTGCGCACGGCGGGGGTGAAGCGCGTCGTCGTAGTGGGTGGCGCGGGTTCGCTCGAAGTCGCGCCGGGCAAGCAGCTGGTCGATACGGACAGCTTTCCCGACGCATTTAAGGCGATCGCGCTCGCGCACCGCGACGCTTTCAACTACTACCGTGGCGTTACCGATCTCGACTGGACGTTCTTCGCGCCGGCCGCGCTGATTGCACCAGGCGAGCGCACCGGCAAGTTCCGCACGGGCGCGAATACGCTGCTCGTCGACGCGCAAGGCAATAGCCGCATTTCCGCCGAAGATTACGCGATCGCGTTCGTCGATGAAGTGGAGCAGGGCCGTTTCGTGCGGCAGATCGCGACGGTGGCTTATTGATGCATTGATGCATTGACGCGCACGGACGCACGCGACGCACGCGTGCGTTGAAGTCACTGCCGGCTTCGGTCCACGTGTTTTGCAGCTCGCGCAAGCGCCCTAACATTCGGTTACGCATGTTCGATCGCGCCGGCTAAAACTGCGGCTACACTGGCGTCTGCCGTTTTCCTACGGATTGCCATGCAGTCATGCCCATCGCGGCGTGAGTCCGAGGCTGCGCCGTCCAGCGGCGGCCAGCCGGCGACCCGCGCCACTCTTCGTTTTTCTTCTGATCAAACCGCTTCCGAGCTGCGCCAGGGTGCGCGCGCCAACGCGCACCCGGTGCACGCGCCGCATCCGTCGCCCGCGCCGCATCCGCCGCTCGAGGCGCGGTTCGGCGCGTGGCTGGCCGCGCTGTGCACCGTGTTGCTACTGTGCCTCGGCGGGCTCCCCGTGCAAGCGTTGGCGGCCGGTGCCCCCACTAGCACGCCGGTGATCCCGGCGTTGCAGAGTCTGATCAACAGCGCGACCGTGACGGCCACGCCCGCGTCCGGCACATCGGGCGCGTCGGCCGCCGAGGCGGCGTCCGCGCCGTCGCCGGCGAGCCAGGCGGAACTGGCGCACTCGCTCGACAGCGTGATCGCCACGCTCGACAACGACCGTCAGCGCACCGCACTGGTCGCCCAGCTCAAAAAGCTGCGCGACGTCTCGCATAAGGTCGGGCCGCCGGCGCCCGCGCAACCGAGCCCCGGCCTGCTCGGCGCGATCGCCTCGGGCATCGCGTCGTTCGAATCCGACGTGCACAACGGCCGCACGCCCGTGCGTTATTGGGGCGGACGCTTCAATGCGGCCGGCAACGAGCTGTACACGATCATCTCCAGCCAGGGGCGGGAAAGCTTCGGCCGCATTCTGCTTTCGATGCTGGCGATGCTGAGCGGCTGGGGCGCGTGCGCCGGCGCACTGATCTATTTGCAGCATCGCTTGCACCGGCGCTTTGGCATCGTCATGGGCTTGCGTCCGAATCCGACCACGCGCGAGCTGCTGATTTTCGCGCTGCGCCGGGTCGGGCCATGGGTCATCGCGTTCGTCGCGGCGCTCCTGTTCATGCGCGCGATGCCCGATGCGCTCGGCCGTACGCTCGGCATGGTGGTGGCCTATGCGATCGTCGCCGGCGCGGTGTTTTCCGCGATCTGTCTGATCATGTTTTCGCTGTTTGGCTCAGGGCATCGGCGGGTCGCGGTGCGCCTGCTGATCGATCACGCGCGGCGCGTACTGTTCCTCATCGGTGTGTGCGGCGCGCTTGGCGACGCGGCCGTCAACTACGATGTCGCCCAACAGCTCGGATCGAATCTCGCCGCGCTGATTTCGACGGTGGCCAACATGTCGGCGGCCGTGCTGACCGGCTATTTCGCGGTCGCATTTCGCCGCCCGGTCGCGCATCTGATCCGCAACCGGTCTTACGAGCAGCGCAACGATCACAAGGCCGCCACCGACGCATTCGAGGTGCTGGCCGCGCTGTGGCACGTGCCCGTGCTGGTGCTGGCCACGGCATCGGTGGCCGCCACGCTCGGCGGCTCGGGCTCCAGCGAAGACGTGCTGCAGATCTCGGTGGTTACGGCGCTGTTGCTGGTGCTGGCGTTTTTCCTGTCGGCCATCGTGCTGCGCATGACGCGTCCACGCAGTGCGCGCGCGCGTCGCCGTTCGCCGTATCTGACGCGCCTGCTGCGCTTTTTCGGCACGTTGCTGACGCTGTTCATCTGGCTGTTTTTCTTCGAATTCGCCGCGCGTCTGTGGGGCGTCTCGCTGGTGGCGATGGTCGAGGAAAACGTCGCGGCGCGCGGCATCGCGCATGCGGTGACGGCGATCATCGCCACTGTGTTCATTGCGTGGCTGCTGTGGATTCTGGTCGATACGGGGATCACGGAAGCGCTCAATCCAGGCAGTCCGCGCAACAAGGCGCGCAGTCCGAGCATGCGCGCCCGTACGATGTTGCCGCTGGTGCGCAACGTGCTGCTGGTGACGATCATGACGATCGCCGCCATCGTCACGGCGGCCAATCTCGGCATCAACGTTACGCCGCTGCTGGCGGGCGCCGGCGTGATCGGTCTCGCGATCGGCTTCGGCGCGCAGTCGCTCGTGACCGATCTGATCACGGGGCTGTTCATCATCATCGAAGATACGATCACGGTGGGCGACTGGATCGACGTCGACGGCGGCCATGCGGGCACGGTCGAGCATCTGTCGATTCGCACGGTGCGGCTGCGTGACGGACAGGGCGCGATCCACGCGATCCCTTTCTCGCAGATCAAGATCGTCAAGAACCTGTCGCGCGACTTTGCCTACGCAGTGTTCGAAGTGCGAATGGCATTCTCCGCCGACGTCGATCAGGTCACGCAACTGATTCGTGAAGTCGGCGCGGATCTGATGGCCGACTTCCGCTACCGACGCGAGATGCTCGGGCCGATCGAGGTGTGGGGGCTGGACCGTTTCGATCCGAACTGGATGGTCGTGAAAGGCCAGATCAAGACGCGGCCATTGCAGCAATGGAGCGTGGCGCGGGCGTTCAATCTGCGGCTCAAGCGCAAGATGGACGAAGCGGGCATTGAGATTCCGGTGCCGCAGATGCGCCTGTATACGTCGTCGAAGGATAGCGAAGGGCAGCCGTTGCAGGACGACGAGATGTCCGGCTTCCTTGCGCATGGGCATGCCCATGGCCAAGCGCCGGCTGGGGCGGGCGCGGCGGTGCGCGACGTGCACGTGCCGCTCGGCGTGGCGCGCGATGTGTCGCACGAGCCGCGTCCCGCACCGCCACCGACCGGACAGACCGCGCCAGTCCCGCCGCAGATTCCTACCGCTGGGGAGGCGGGAGGAAAGAGTTGATGATCGCGGTTGGTGGTGTACCGGCGTGTTGCCGGGACGAATGAGTTTCCACAAAACCTGACGCCGCGAACGTCATCGCGCTGCGTCGAGATGACCCGTGCTTGCGCGGAAGGGGCGGCACGCACGAGTCAACGCGCGAGGCTCAGACCCATTCAGACAAACTCCGCTGCGTCGGCCGCGCGCACGACGTCGTTCACGTGCGTCGCGATCTGCGCGCCCGGCACGCCATAGATATGCAATGAAACGGCCGGTGCATCACTGCTGTTGCCCAGCCGATGAATTCCGCCACGGCCGCCGCGCACGAACGACACCGCGCCGCGCTTGCGCGCCTGGCTGCGCGTGGCGCTCGCACAATGCTGCGCGCCGTTCCATTCGAAGATGGTTTCGCTCAGCGTGCCCTCCAGCACCGCGTAGCCGCACCACGTGTGATGCGCATGCACCGGGCTCGCCTGCCGCGGCTGCCACACGAGCGCGGCAATCGCGTAACGGCCGTGCGGATCGGCGGCCAGCAGATGACGCCGGTAATTCTCGACCGAACCCTCGCGTTGCGACGGCGTGAGCAACGCCGGGTCTGCGGCCGCTGCGGCGAGCGCGATGCGCATGCTGCGCGCGAAGAACGTCGAGTGCGATGGGTCGGGAAATTTCGCGCTGGCGTCGAACATCGCATCGAGCGTATCGCACAGTCGCGTGAGCGGTGTGTCGCGGTCGTCGCGCGATGGCGTGGGCGCTGCCACGCTACCGGGCGTTTGAGCCTGTACCGCCGGTTGCGCCGGTGGCGGGCAATAGTTGGCAAGACGGTCGAAGAAGGGCGCGCGAAGGTGTTGGCTCATGATCGTGGTGCAACGTGTACGTTGCTTGTTGGTTAATTCGGACGGCGATATTTATACCTGTTTGACTGGAGAAAGAGTTTCCATATAATTCCCCTTGTTACGTTAAAAGTAGAATAATTTCCTATGAGGGGGGGTAAAGATGGGAATGGATATCATCGACCGTAAGCTGCTCGAGCTGTTGCAGGACGACGCCACCATGCCGATCGCCGAGCTGGCGCAGCGCGTGAATCTGTCGCAAACACCTTGCTGGAAGCGGCTGCAACGGCTGAAAGAAGCGGGCGTGATTCGCGCCCAGGTCGCACTGTGCGATGCGCGCAAGCTCGGCGTGGGCACGACAGTGTTTGTCGCGGTGCGGACCAACCAGCACACCGAGGCGTGGGCGCAAACCTTCACGCGCGCCGTGCAGGCGATTCCGGAAGTGGTGGAGGTGTACCGGATGAGCGGCGAAACCGACTATCTGCTGCGCGTGGTGGTGTCCGATATCGGCGACTACGATCGCGTCTACAAACTGCTGATCGCCGCCGTACCGCTGTACGACGTGAGTTCGAGCTTCGCGATGGAGCAGATCAAGTATTCGACGGCGCTGCCGGTGCGCTCGTCGACGCTCACCTAGCGGTGGGCGGAGGTGAGCGGTGGCTGGCAGGCGCGGGGTTTGCTGCATGACACTGCGCACAGGCAATGCGGCTGATGCGCCGCGCGTTCATCGCAAGCCATGTGCAAGCTCAGTGGGCGCTCAGTGGGCGTAGAATGCCGCCTTCCCAGACACCATCTGCTACCGCTTCCCGAACCGGGCCCACCTCATGAACAAACCGCCGCACAAGAAGAACCCGACCTTTGGCATTGCTGTCTTCATCGTGGTTGCGATGCTGGTGGTGATCTTCACGCTCGTCTACAACGCGATTCGTGAAAAGCACGAGTTCGAAAACCAGAGCGCGTCCGCAGCGCCGTTGATTTCATCGGGCGTGGCCGCGGCGGCGACCGTCCTGAAGCCCGCCAGCGGCGCGGCGCAGTAGTGCCGCAGTAGTGCCGCAGTAGTGCAAATTCGCTGGCAAGAGTCTGGCCAGGCAGCGCGCCGCACGCGACACGCCATGTCCTGTCTTGCCGCTTCACCGTCCGGTCTTACCTTCCCATCTCACTCCGCCGGCAGGCGAATCATGCTGGCGTCCTTACGAATCCGCGCCGCAGCCGTCAGCATTTGCTTGCATTGATGAGCGAGCAGTTTCATGTCGTGCACGGCATCCGCAGCGTACTCTGGCGACTTCTCCGATTCGATGACCATCGCGTCGAGTTCGCGGTTCAGCAGTTTGATCTGCTCGGCCTGTTCGGCAGGCAGTGGACTGCCGGCTTCCGCTTCGGTGAGGTTGTCTCGCACCACGTTCAACGCGCGCTGCAGCGGCTGCAGCGATACATCTTCGGCCTGCTGCCGTTGCTGCGCGGAGGTGCGTAGCAATGGCGCGGCCGCCGTAATCTGCGACGCGAGCACGTGACTGCCCACCAGCAGGCCGTTCAGTTCCGGCACGAACTTCTGCGCCGATTTTGGTTCGAGCATCATGCGCTGAAACGCCTGCCCCAGATTGGCGAACGCCACATGAACGTTCTTGCGCGCGAGCCGGTAGCGGTAATCGCGAGCGAGTGCGGTGGCGGCGGCCGCGGCAGCAGCGGACGCGCCCGCGGCCGGCCGCGCAGTCGAGTTGCTGACCGCGCTGGTGCCCGCGCTGGTACCCGCATCCATAACCGTCTCGGCAACCGGCGCTGCTCCGGTGCCGGTATTCGCGCGGGCTGCGGCGCTCGTTCCCGAGCTTGCCGCGCCGGCGGCGGCAGTCAGTGCGGGGCTGCCGAACCCGCTCGCCGGATCGGTCATCGCTGCGGCTGGAGCACGCGCGCCGGCTTCGGTCACGGTGGCCACCACCGCGGCGGCCGGCTTGCCGCTCCACCACCAGCTCGCTTCCAGATACTGGCGCGTTGCACCGATCATGTTGTTGACGAGCTTGCCCATCAAACGGTATTCCCAGTACGGGAACAGGTGGCTCGCCGCGATCGCGATCGCGCAGCCCACCACCGTATCGATCGCGCGTTCGCCGATGATGCGCAGGCTGCCCGGCGCAAGCAGATGGAACAGCAACAGCACATACGACGACGTGAACACCACGCTCGCCGTGTAGTTGAACAGCAGCAGGCTGTAGCTCATCACCATCGATGCGAACATCGCCACCAGAAGGATGTGCGGTTCCTTGACGAAGATGATCAACGCGATGCTCGCCGCGCAGCCGATCAGCGTGCCGACGATCCGTTGCCCATTGCGTTGCTTGGTGAGCGAATAGCCGGGCTTCAGAATGATGACGGTGGTCATCACGATCCAGTACGCGTTGGTGAGCGGCAGCAAACGGCCGAGCCAGAAACCGACGGCGACCGCGATCGTCACGCGCAGCGCGTGACGAAAGCTCGGCGAAGCCATCGTCAGATTCGAGAAGATTTGCCCGAACGGTACGCGCCGGCTCGACACAAAGCGGTTGAGCGCCTGGTCGATACGCAGTTCGGTCTCGGTCGCGCTGGGTTCGCTCGACAGGCTCTTGCGCATCTTGTCGATCAGCCGCGTGGCGCTCCAGATGCGGCGGAAGGTGGCCGAGACCGCTGCGTAGGCCTCGGGGTTCTTGACCGGGAGCTCCTGCTTGCGCATCAGCTCGATTTCGAACTCGATCGCGCGCAATTCGGCCTTGACGTTCACGCGCTTGCGCGGCGCCTGGTTCTGCAGCACCGCGAGCCCGATCTCCTCGAGATCCTCGGCCGCCTTGCGAATCAGGTCGCGGTAGAACACCAGCAGATCGGAGCCGCCGAACGTGGTGCGCACCATCGGGTAATCGGTGTGCGCGCCGACGAACAACTCGTGCAGATCGACGGTATTGATGAACAGATTGAACAGCATCGCGCGGCGTGGTTCGAGCTTGCCGCGCTTGAGCCTCGGCAGACTGCGCAAGACGATGTCGCGTGCGGCCTCCTGACGGTCCACCGCGGCGATCTGCCGGTCGACCAGCACGCGATAACACTCGTCCAGATCGTTGTCGAGATCGTAGAACGCGGCGCGCGCCAGCAGATAGTCGGCGCACGCGAACACGCTTTCGGCGAGCGCCTGCTGTTCGATGCGATGCATCATCCAGCGGCTCACGAGGGTCGACCAGTAGGTGTACCAGAGACCGCCCAGCAGGATCCACGACGCGTTGACGAGCGCCTCTATCGGCGTGAAGTGTTCCTCCAGCGTCACGACCATCATGAACAACGTCGCGAAGCTGATCTGCGGCCAGCGATTGCCGTACACGACGATCAGCGACAGCACGAAGGTGAGCGGCACGACCGTGCACCATAGCGCGATCGGGTTCACGGTGGCGAGCCCGGTGGCGAGCGCCGACAGGAAGCCGATCACCGTGCAGGCCAGCATCTCGTTGTGCTTGTATTTGAGCGGCCCCGGCATATCGACGACACACGCGCCGAGCGCGCCGGTGGCGATCGTGAAGCCCAGTTCGCGATTGTGAAACACGATCAGGCACAGTACCGCGGGTAACGATACGCCGACTGCGATGCGCAGGCCGCCATAGAAGTACTGGCTGTAGAGGAATTTTCTTATCTCAACCGAATAGCGCATCGACTACCTGAATTCCGTTCACTGAGAAAACGCGGTTGAAGGGGCAGACGCAAGCTGCCGTCGAGTCTAACTGATTTCGCGCACGCTCTGAGCTCGTCCGATCGGCCAGGTTATGCCTAGATCCTATGAGCA
>NZ_CYGX02000085.1 GCF_900019265.1 Paraburkholderia ribeironis | reverse complement strand
GGGACGGTCAACGCGAACTGCACAGGCGCTCAGTGAGCATTTGGGTTGGGCTGAGATCCGCCATCCTTTTCATCCGCTCAAGGGCCAACGCTTTCCTGTCCTAAAGACCCGCCGCGTCTCGGGTACCGACACGCTGCTTCTGTGTGATGCAGAGCGTGGCAGCTTCAGCATTGCGCGCGAATGGACCAACTGGGGCACACCGTCCGTCCCCGACGACACCATCGGCCCCGTGTGTTATTTCGATCGACACATGTTGCTGGAGCTGACCGCGTTGATCGAACAGTTGGGCACCTCTCCTTCCAAGAGGTCGGGAGCGAAAGGAGCTTGATCAATGCGATTCTCTCGCCTAATATCAGACCAGTCTTTGACGTGGTCCGCCAATGGAAGATATTCCGTCGTCCACTTTACGCAGACGCCGCGCGCAATTGTTGAAGCAAATGCCGGCGCTGGAGACGCTTTTGCGCGGCTCGCTTATCGAGCGCTACAAACGCTGCGGCAAACCTGGCTGCAAGTGCGCCAACGGTCCCGGTCATGGTCCCAAGTACTACCTGTCTGTGAGCTTTCCCGGCCGTCGGCCGCAAATGGATTACGTCCCACAAGCCCAATACGCCGACGTCAGCGAACGCTTGACGAACTATCACCGGGCCCGAGAGATCATCGAGGAGATCTGCGAGATCAACCGCGAACTGTTGCGCCGCCGCGAGGCGCTCTGAGGGGCGCCGGTGAGCCAGTCGCCACTGTCGCTCGCCAACTTCATCGATCCGCAATCGGCCGGCGTACTCATCGCCAACATGCTCGAGGCCTGGCTCACCGCCGAGCCCGAGCTGGAGCTGACCGAGGAGGCCGTCGATGAACACCAAGATCACCCCCCAACATCAAAGCAAGCCGGCGTACATCTACATCCGCCAATCGACGCTCGCCCAGGTACGGCACCATCAGGAGAGCACCGAGCGTCAGTATGCGTTGCGCGACAAAGCGCTGGCACTGGGTTGGCCACAGACGGCGATCCGGGTCCTGGACCGCGACCTTGGTCAGTCGGGGGCACAGATGACGGGCCGCGAGGACTTCAAGACCCTCGTAGCGGACGTCTCGATGGGGAACGTGGGTGCTGTATTCGCACTGGAGGTTTCCCGCCTGGCACGCTCGAATCTGGACTGGC
The DNA here is from genome assembly GCF_900019265.1 of Paraburkholderia ribeironis. Classification (GTDB taxonomy): domain Bacteria; phylum Pseudomonadota; class Gammaproteobacteria; order Burkholderiales; family Burkholderiaceae; genus Paraburkholderia; species Paraburkholderia ribeironis. The sequence goes on along the minus strand of NZ_CYGX02000085.1, from coordinate 1,789 downwards.
ATCGCCTGCTCGAGTTGTGCGCGCTCACACATACCCTCGTGATCGATGCCGATGGTTGCTACGACGCGGGCGACTTCAACGACGGTCTGATACTGGGTCTCAAAGGTACGATGGCACAGGCGGAGCTGCATTTCTTGCGCGGGCGCCTCCAGGGCGGCAAACTTAACAAGGCGAAGAAAGGTGAGTTGCGCTTTCCACTGCCCGTTGGCTTGTGCTATGACGATGACGGTCGCATCGTCCTGGATCCCGATGACGAGGTACGCGGCGCCGTGCAGCTGGTGTTTCGTCTGTTTCAGGAAACCGGCAGCGCATACGCCGTCGTCAAGCGATTTTCCGAAGAGGGCCTGCGCTTTCCGAAGCGTGCCTATGGCGGTGCCTGGGCAGGCCGACTCATCTGGGGACGCCTGAGCCACGAACGCGTACTCGGCCTGATCAGGAATCCTTCCTATGCGGGTGACTATGTCTTTGGACGGTATCAGTATCGCCAGCGCATAACCGTGCAAGGAGAGATCCATAAGCGCGTGCAGCCGGTACCCAAGGCTGACTGGCGGGTCCATCTTCCCGACCATCACGAAGGGTATATCACCCCGGAAGAATTCGAACGCAACCAGGTACGGCTGGCGCGCAACCGGACCAACGGCGAAGGTACCGTGCTCAGCGGCGCGGCGCGAGAAGGTCTGGCGCTGCTTCAGGGGATGCTGATATGCGGCCGCTGTGGCCGGGCGCTGACCGTGCGGTATCAGAGTCACGGTGGCCTTTATCCACTGTACCTGTGCAGCAGGCGTCGTCGCGAGGGTCTGGCGACCACCGATTGCATGAGCATGCGCAGCAATCAGCTCGACAACGCGATTGGCGAGGCAGTACTCACCGCCCTACAGCCTGCCGAACTCGAGCTCGCGGTCACTGCCCTGAATGAACTCGAGCAGCGCGATCATGCCATCATGCGTCAGTGGCACATGCGCATCGAACGCGCCGAGTATGAAGTCGCACTCGCCGAACGCCGCTACCAGGAATGCGATCCGGCCAACCGTCTGGTCGCGGGTACCCTCGAGCGGCGCTGGAACGACGCGATGCTTCGGCTCGATGAGATCAAGACGCAAGCCACCGAATTCCAGAGCCAGAAGGCACACGTCGCCACATCCGACCAGAAGGCCCAGGTCCTCGCGCTGGCGCGCAATCTGCCGCGCCTGTGGCGTGCGCCGACGACTTCAGCGAAGGACCGCAAGCGCATGTTGCGGCTACTCATCCGGGACATCACGGTCGAGAAACGATCTGCCACGCGACAAGCCGTGCTGCATATCCGCTGGCAGGGCAGTGCATGCACCGATATCACCGTGGACCTGCCAAAGCCGGCTCCGGAAGCGAAGCGTTATCCCGCCGCGATCGTCGAGCAAGTGCGCAAACTGTCGCAGCGTCTGTCCGACCTGCAAATCGTTGCGCACCTCAATCAGGAAGGCTTGCGCAGCGCGACTGGCAAATCGTTCACGCTCTCCATGGTCAAATGGATACGCTACCGATACGAGATTGCGGCAACCAGCTTCAAACGGCCCGACGAGCTTACAGTACAGCAACTTGCTGACCGGCTTGGCATCAGTACACACATGGTGTATTACTGGATCGAGCGCCAGGTTGTCCAGGCCCGCAAGCTCGATGGACGCGGTCCCTGGTGGATCACGCTGGATCGCGCCAAAGAACAGCAACTGCAGCGTTGGATACGCACTTCAGGGCATCTCCAGCAGTAACATTCCAACACTCAACTGGCAGAGGTGCATTATGAAATCACCGTCGG
>NZ_CYGX02000090.1:253-447 GCF_900019265.1 Paraburkholderia ribeironis | reverse complement strand
TGCAAATATCGCGGAGGCAAATCGGTTAAGGTATCGGGCTGGGTAGTGGTGCAATTCGGAAGCGCTGGTCTGTTACGCTCGAGTTTTTGACGAGCACGAGCCAATGCGTAAGCTGAAAGACATTGACGGATTGTTCAACGGGCGCCACTTCGATCGCGAAGTTATTGTCCTTTGCGTGCGCTGGTACCTGCGTT
>NZ_CYGX02000090.1:0-243 GCF_900019265.1 Paraburkholderia ribeironis | reverse complement strand
TCGACGAGACCTATGTGAAAATCCGTGGCAAATGGGTCTATCTTTACCGCGCAGTTGACCGGGCGGGAAAAACGGTCGATTTTCGACTCAGCGCCAGGCGAAATGTGGCTGCGGCAAAGGCGTTCTTTGCGAAGGCGATCAGAAGTCAGGGGCGCGCTCCGGCTACGATCACGCTGGACGGTTACGCGGCGTCTCACCGCGCGGTGCGCGAAATGAAGGCCGATGGGATCTTGCCTAAAGACA
>NZ_CYGX02000181.1 GCF_900019265.1 Paraburkholderia ribeironis | reverse complement strand
GCGACCACCGAGATCTACACTAGATCGCTCGTCGGCAGCGTCAGATGTGTATAAGAGACAGTCCTAGCAGGCCGCGGAAATACACCCCTCCAGAAGCAACGTCTTTCGCTCGGCGCGGCTACCGCCGCGCAATTTACTGCATTGCGAAATCTCAACGCCAATCCAGCTTATTTTTCGACGGGTTGGGGCCTGTTTTCGCCTCATTACCGCAATCGCTGCCACTACGGGCGGACCTGTCCTAGCGAACGCATGCGCACGAGGTTGTAGGCTGCCATGTTCAACACGAACATCTGGTCGACTTTCTTCAATCCGCGCACCATCACCTGGCGCATGTGCCCCACGGTCTTCGCCCACCCAAAGCCTTGTTCGATCAGCTTGCGCTTTTGCTGCGATATCGCGTACCCCGCACTGCGCGCAATCTCATCGGGCACGGCAGAACGGCGACCCGACGTGTTCTGCGCCACGTGCGGCGTGACCTTCATCTGCTGGCAAGCTGCGATGAATTCCTCTGCGTCGTAACCCTTGTCTGCGCCCAGCGTGATTTGCGCAGCCGCATCCTTCGCTGCTTGCCGTGCATCGTTGATCATGACCTTGGCCGCTTCACGTTCGGCATGTCCGTCAGCACAACTCACCCGGGCGTTGACGACCAGTCCATGGCGGTTGTCAGTCAGCGTGTGGCCCATGTAACGCAATTCGCTGGCCGTCTTGCCTTTGCGATAAAGCCGTGCATCAGGATCGGTCTTCGACTCGTGCGTTTCGTTGCTGCGCTTGCTGCCCTTGAAGTCGCCCTTGCCGCTGCCACCGTCGTTATCGCCGTCGTCACCGTCCTTGCGCACAAAGCTCTTGTGGCCCGCCCACGCCTGGATCAGCGTGCCATCGACGCTGAAGTGCTCGCCCGACAACCAGTTCTTCTTCTGCGCGATGGATAGCACCTCGTTGAAGAATTCGACCACCGCATCGTGCCGGATTAAACGCTCGCGGTTCTTCGTGAACACCGTCGGCACCCAGACTGAATCGTCCATCGACAGACCAATAAACCACCGAAACAGCAGGTTGTATTGTGTTTGCTCCATGAGCTGACGTTCAGACCGGATGCTGTACAGCACCTGCAGCAGCATCGCCCGCAGCAGCTTCTCCGGCGCGATGCTCGGCCGACCTCCCTTGATGTCCGCCTCGTACATCCCGGCAAACACCCGATCCATCTTCGCCAGCGCGTCGTTCGCCATGACGCGGATTGAGCGCAGCGGATGCGATCTCGGAACGAAGTCGTCCAGCTTGCGCACGGAAAACAAACTCTCGATGAACGTATCGGTGCCGCGCATGATCTCCTGGGGGGGGGCGAATGAGCTTCTTACATCAACGCTTTCGCTATCGGCTGCGATGACTTCAGTGCGAGTATTTCCGCGGCCTG
>NZ_CYGX02000199.1 GCF_900019265.1 Paraburkholderia ribeironis | reverse complement strand
ACACCGACGCTGTCAACGTCGCCCAGCTGAAGGCCGCCGGCGTCATCGACTCGAACGGCAATTCGAGCGCTGTCACGTACGACAAGAACGCCGACGGCACCGTCAACTACAGCAGCATCACTATGGGTAACGGCGTCGCTGGAGGCACGACGATCCACAACGTCGCAGCCGGCACCGACGGCACGGACGCAGTGAACGTCACCCAACTGAACGCGGCCATTCAGAACGTGACGAACATCGCGAACAACGCAATCGATCCGATGTTCACGTCCAACGGCGACCGCAATACCGAAGCAGCGAACGCCAGCGGGACGCACGCCACTGCGATGGGCCCGACCGCGAACGCGAGCGGCAACCAGTCGATCGCAGGCGGCTACAACGCGCAAGCAAGCGGCAACAGCTCGATCGCGATGGGCGCGAACTCAAAGGCAACGGCGGATCATGCCGTCGCACTGGGTGACGGCTCGGTGGCCGATCGTGCGAACACGGTGTCGGTGGGCTCGGCCGGTCAGGAACGCCAGATCGCCAACGTCGCTGCGGGCACCGCGACGACGGATGCCGTCAACGTCGGCCAGCTTAACGACTCGATTGCTGCCGCTGTGGGCGACCTGCCGGCGGGTACGACTTCGAAGCAGTACACCGACAAGCAGATCAACATGGTCCAGCAGGGCGTCAACAGCGTGGCGCGTAACGCCTACTCGGGCGTTGCGGCAGCCACCGCGCTGACGATGATCCCGGACGTCGATCAGGGCAAGACGATCGCGGTCGGTGTCGGCGGTGGTTCGTACCACGGCTATCAGGCCGCTGCGCTGGGTGCTTCGGCACGCATCACGCAGAACGTCAAGATCAAGCTCGGCGCAGGCATCAGCGCGCAGGGCACGACGGTCGGGGCTGGTGCGTCGTATCAGTGGTAAGCATCGGGAAGTGAGCGCAAGGGCGGTGCAGTAACCGCCGCCCGAGCGCAGCCTTCACAAGCAATACGCTTCAAACGAAACGGGCTCCCTTGCTGAAGGGAGCCCGTTTTGCATTTTCCG
>NZ_CYGX02000201.1 GCF_900019265.1 Paraburkholderia ribeironis | reverse complement strand
GACATCACGCCGCCGCAGATCACGGTTGCCGCCTCTTCCCCGGGGGCCAGCGCGGATGTGGTCGCGAACAATGTGGCGGCGCCGATCGAGCAGAAGGTCAACGGCGCCGACAACATGATCTACATGAGCTCGTCGAGCTCCTCCACCGGCAACCTGACCATCAACGCTTACTTCCAGATCGGCACCAACCCCGAGCTCGCGCAGGTCGACGTGCAGAACCGCGTGAACCTCGCGCTGCCGCAACTGCCGCAGTCGGTCACGAACCAGGGCGTGCAGGTGCAGAAGAAGTCGCAGGCGTTCATGATGGTGATCGCGATCTACTCGCCCACCGAGCGCTACGACGCCACCTACATCGCGAACTACGCGAATGTCTACGTGCTCGATGCATTGAAGCGCATCCCCGGCGCGAACCAGTCGAGCATCTTCGGCACGCCCGACTACGCGATGCGCATCTGGCTGCGCCCCGACCGCATGGCGCAGCTCGGCATCACGGCCGCCGACGTGCAGCGCGCGGTCGCCAACCAGAACCAGCAGTTCGCCGTCGGGCGGCTCGGACAGTCGCCAACGGGCAACC
>NZ_CYGX02000202.1 GCF_900019265.1 Paraburkholderia ribeironis | reverse complement strand
TGTCTCGTGGGCTCGGACATGTCGCTGTGCAGTACGCAATCGCGATGGGATTGCACGTTGTTGCCGTCGACATTTCCGACACCAAACTCGAACTTGCACGCAAACTGGGCGCCACGCTCGCAGTCAATGCGAACACCACCGACCCGGCGGACTTCATTCAGAAGGAAATCGGCGGCGCGCATGGCGTGCTGGTCACCGCAGTTTCGCGCACCGCATTTGCGCAGGCTCTCGGTATGGTCCGCCGCGGCGGAACGATCTCCCTTAACGGTTTGCCGCCAGGCGACTTTCCGCTGCCGATCTTTTCGACGGTTCTCAACGGCATTACGGTGCGCGGCTCCATCGTCGGCACGCGGCGGGATCTACAGGAATCGCTCGACTTTGCGGCACAAGGCAGCGTTCGAGCCCACGTTCATCGCGACCGGCTGGAGAACATCAACGCTGTATTCGGCGCACTTCGCGAAGGGACAGTGGATGGACGGATCGTGATGGAACTCGATTGATGCATCAGGGTGGCCCGCCGGCCAGACCGCGGGCCCCCCAGATCATGC
>NZ_CYGX02000203.1 GCF_900019265.1 Paraburkholderia ribeironis | reverse complement strand
CGACCAGCGTGAACTCACTGTCTTGCTGGAACGCTGTAGCATTTTGGATGGGAATCAGTCACGTGTTGACCTGTTTCCGGAAAGGACGACCGCATGAAAGTCAGCATTGTTACGCCCTCCTACAATCAGGGGCAATTCATTGAACGTACGCTGCAGAGCGTGGCGTCGCAAACAGGCGCGGAGATCGAGCACGTAGTCTTCGATGGCGGCAGCACCGACAACACGGTGGAAGTCCTCAAGGCGTTCAACCCGCCCGTGCGCTGGGTGTCGAAGAAAGACAAAGGGCAAACGGATGCGGTCAACAAAGGCATCCGGGCCACCGACGGCGACATCATTGGCTGGCTAAACTCCGACGACATCTACTACCCCGGTGCAATCGCCCGCGTGGTGGCGTACTTCGAGCAGCATCCGGAGGTCGATGTGGTGTACGGTCTCGCGGATCACATTGATATCGACGATCATGCGTTCGAGGACTACCCAACCGAGTCGTGGGATTTCGAACGGCTCAAGCAAACGTGCTTCATTTGCCAGCCTGCTCTGTTCTTCCGGCGACGCGTCGTGGAGCAGCATGGTCTACTTGATGAATCGCTGAACTACTGCATGGACTACGCG
>NZ_CYGX02000205.1 GCF_900019265.1 Paraburkholderia ribeironis | reverse complement strand
ATGCCCGATTGGGAAAGAGGGCAACGCGATATCTACGCGGTGTTTCCGCGGCACCGAACGCTGACGCGCAAGGTCCGTTCGTTCATCGACTTTCTCGCCGAACGCTTCAACCCTTAGGCACGCTTTTTTGCCGTTCGTCACATCGGAGTTCATTTCCCCTCGCGTCTGAGCGCGTCCATTCGCAGACATGCGAGCGCGATACGTCTTTCACAAGCCCGCGTGAACGCGATCGCTGCACACACAGTGAAAACCCGGATGACCAGTTTGAGAAAACGGTGTTCCGCCCACGCGCCTTGTGCGTCAAATAATGGCCATGCACTTTTTAGCCGTTCCGCGGAGTTCGCGACGGCCGACGTACATTGAAGCGTGCTGGCCGGGCGGCCTGGTGCTCCGCGATTCTCATGGCTACGCACACAGGGGGGAGAATGAGGTCGACGGTCTATCCAGCCATAGCGGTTGTTGCGGCAACGATCGCTACGGGGGCACACGCGCAGAGTTCGGTGACGCTATACGGCATTCTCGACATCGGCATCCAGTACACGTCGAACCAGGGCGGACACCACAGCGCGCAGGAAGCC
>NZ_CYGX02000207.1 GCF_900019265.1 Paraburkholderia ribeironis | reverse complement strand
TTCATATTTCGAACCCGAATCTTCTCCACCAGACGACGCCGAACCCGAGGCAGCATATGCATCGACTCAATCGGACAACGATGTCGATCACACCTGTCCGCTTTCGGATCGTTTTGTGAGTGAAGTCGGGTGGAGAGCGTGCTGGTTCGTTGACGTGCTAGGGCCGGCGCTCATTGACTGTCTGAGTCGGCTAACACCGTTTGTCGCAATCGAAAGCTCGTCCGACTGGGATGAACGGGACTGGAATAACGCGAAAGCGCGGCGTAATGATCGGGTAAGGAAATTCCTCGCATCGTATGACTGGATCGATGGTGAAAATCAAAAGATTGTGCCCCCGTTCCAGGTCGAGCTGCCGAACAATGGACGGCATAGCAGAATTGCCAAAACGCCATGGCCTCCCAGTAACCTTACACAATTGCTGGGCCTTGCGTCGCTGGCACAGACCTTACATCTGTTCGTGGTCTTGCTTGCGACTGCTGGTCGCATTAGTGAAGTGCTCTCGTTAAGTTCGGCGCATCCTCCGGAGATGTCCTCCTTGGGGATGTCCATCGAGGGA
>NZ_CYGX02000208.1 GCF_900019265.1 Paraburkholderia ribeironis | reverse complement strand
AGGAGTCTCGTGGGCGCGGCGATCTTCGGCAAACCCGACTACAAGTCGGTGATCGACCAGATGCGCAACGCGCTGGCAGCGGTTGGGCGCTGAGATGGACGCGACGCCCCGTTATCCCGCTCCGGCGTTCGCCGCCGGCAAGCTGAAAGCCGCCATCGTCGATCTCGACGGCACGATGGTCGATACGGCCGACGATTTCACGGCATCGCTGAACGGCATGCTGGCGCAATTCGACGCGGAAGAAACCACGCGCGAGGAAGTGATCGATTATGTCGGCAAGGGCTCCGAGCATCTGATTCGCAGCGTGCTCGCGCCGCGCTTCGAGACCGGGCTGGCGCAGTCGCGTTTCGACGAGGCGCTCGCGATCTACCAGGAGGAGTACGCGAAGATCAACGGTCTGCATACGCGACTCTATCCCGATGTCGAGGCGGGCCTGATCGCGTTGCGCGACGCGGGGCTCAAGCTCGCGTGCGTGACCAACAAGCCGCATCGCTTCGCGACGCAGCTGCTCGAACGATATGGTCTGCTGCGCTACTTCGGCGTGGTGCTGGGCGGCGACAGCGTCGCGGCGAAAAAGCCCGATCCGCTGCCGATGCTCACCGCCTGCGAAGCGCTGGGCGTCGAGCCGAAAGCAGCCGTCGCGATCGGCGATTCGCAGAACGACGCGTTCGCCGGCCGCGCGGCCGGCATGGCGACGCTCACCGTCCCATATGGCTACAAT
>NZ_CYGX02000215.1 GCF_900019265.1 Paraburkholderia ribeironis | reverse complement strand
TCATTTTTTTTTTTTCAAGCAGAAGACGGCATACGAGATGCTCAGGAGTCTCGTGGGCTCGCGACAAGCTTTCACCCATGGTTTGTGGACTGTTTCGCACTGGCGAGCGCGCCATTATTCTGGATACACTGGCTCGCGGCGTCGTTTTCCTCACGCCCCAGAACATTGCCGCAGTCCTCATGGATCAACGGTGGCTGTCGACAGCCTGGAATCTGGCAAACCTTTACCTGTCCAGCGTGGGCGTATCTGCTTTTTCTGAGCAGGCGGACGATATCGTGGGGCTCAGCGAGGAAACCACCTGCTACGTCTCCATGCGCTACTTTGAAGAAACCGATCCGTTCGCAGATTTCGTCGTGCATGAGGCGGCCCACGTCTTCCACAATTGCAAGCGAACCACGGTCGGCCTAAACGGGAGCCGTCACGGCAAATACCTTGTAAACGTCGATTACAAAAGGCGCGAAACCTTTGCGTATGCCTGTGAAGCATACTTCCGGATCACCGCCATGGCTACAGGCGCCAGGCAGCGGCGGGACGCACTTGAGCAGCACGCCGAAACCTCGCTTCCACCGGATGATCGGGTGGATCACGACGAATATCTCGACATTCTTGATGAGGCTGTACAAGCCCGAAATGGCTGGCAGCGCATCCTCAAGCGGTGCGCTCCGATTGAGGGTCGCTGACTCGCCATTGTCAGCTTCAGGTCACGGTCGATCCCGTTGTGCGA
>NZ_CYGX02000216.1 GCF_900019265.1 Paraburkholderia ribeironis | reverse complement strand
CGCGCTCTGTCTGAGCCTCCTGAGCTATCCCGGCACGCTCGCCTCGCGGGTGCGCATCGCGTTCCTGTTCGGCATCGGCGTGCTGGTCGGCATGGCCGCGACGACGGGGTTCTGGATGCTGCATCTGTGGCAGCAGTTCGGTAATCCGCTGTATCCGCAGTTCGGCAAATTCTTTCCGAATCCGCTGACGACGTCCGGCGCGCAAGGCGACATGCGCTGGCTGCCGCGCAATGCCATAGAGATGCTGCTGTGGCCGTTCATCATCGCCGCGGATTCGAGACGGGTCGGCGAGACCCCCATCCGGCAGATCATCTGGCCGATTGTCTACATCGTGTTCGTCTGGTGGGCGCTCGTGCGGATTACGCAGCGCATCAAAGGCCAGCGGCCGGAAGGTCTCGAACCGAAGCAACGGCTCGTCGTGCTGTTCGTCGCGCTGGGCTTCGTCGTGTGGATGAAGCTCTTTAGCATCTATCGCTACATCGTGCCCATCGAGGTGCTCGCACCGATGGTGCTCGTCCTGCTGATCGACCGGCTGCTGCCCGCCCGTAT
>NZ_CYGX02000218.1 GCF_900019265.1 Paraburkholderia ribeironis | reverse complement strand
TTTCAAGCAGAAGACGGCATACGAGATTTCTGCCTGTCTCGTGGGCTCGAAATACGCCATGTACTGGGGCCAGCGCGAGAGCGCCGCTAGATCGCCGCCTCGCACAGCTGCGGCATCGGCAAGAAACAGCAGGTCAAACCGCGCGGCCTCAGCCTTTTTTGCCAGTTTCACATAGTGCTGGAAGTTGCTTCCCGCGTCGAGTTGGGAATCAGGACTCAGCCACGCGGCAATGTGGTTGCCCGTGGGATGGAAGAGTCCGCCAAGTTTCATCATGCGTTTCCTATCCACGTTTATCTCCGAACGAATTGTGATGGAATTATTTGATCCGTTCTGGGAATACGACAAGCAACCAATTCAGAACACCCTGTTGCTTTGCAGTGTTGAGTTCTCGACAACAGATTGACTGATAGCAGCACGCAAACGGATCACGGTGAGCAAAAAATTCGAACGGAATGCGCGAAATTCACTGATTTTCTTGAGCGCTCGTGAACGCTAGATTGACCGTAGTGCAAACTCTATCCGTCATTGTGTCCATGAGAACGATACTGATGTCACCGCTGATGCACTATGTGCGCGAGGTGGCGCTGGAAGGTTCAATCCGTCGAGCTGCCGACAACCTGCATATTTCGCCTTCCGCAATCGCCCGCCAGATCCAGCAACTCGAAGAACAGTTTGGTGCCGCGTTGTTCGAGCGGCAGCCACGCGGCATGCGCCTGAC
>NZ_CYGX02000221.1 GCF_900019265.1 Paraburkholderia ribeironis | reverse complement strand
TCCTCATAAGTCACAAAGCCGGCCATTCAAACGCCGGCTTTTTCTTTTGCGCTCGTCAATTCGCGATTTAAAACCATTAATTAAAACACCGCGCGATTCCTTTCGTTTTTCTCACTATCTCCAGCATTCCTGAAAGCTGGCATTTACTACTTCCCTTTTCCCATTCTGAGCATCTGTTACCGCATAGGGAAACTCCGGATTTTTTTGCGAACGATCGTTCGCAGATGATAGAGCACTTTAGTGTATCGCCCACCAGCAAAGGATGAGCGGAGTCGGAAGAAATCCGTCCGACTTCGAAATAATCCGTTTTTGTTTAAAAACGCGCGCCTCGAAGCGCCATGCGACTCTCCGCGAAAAATGGGCTGTTTGAATCGGACTTTTTAGACGATTCGTTCAATTGACAGTCTTAAATCGCGCAGCGAAATTAGCTCGCAAATTAGATCAGTCGGCAAACACGGATCGGAGTAAGCGTTAAAAGCCCCAACTCCGGCCAACAGGGAGACAACAGCATGTACGCCATTTCGAAAGGGCTGGCATGTGCCATTGCCAGCTCGCCTTTTTTGCTCGGCTGCGGCGGAGGGAAGGCAGATAACCCCGGTTCGATCCAGACGAGCCAGTGCTCGGG
>NZ_CYGX02000222.1 GCF_900019265.1 Paraburkholderia ribeironis | reverse complement strand
GCTCGGCGAGAAAGCGGAACGTGGTTTCTGAACGATCCAGCGGCGCGGCGATTGGCGTGCTCATCTTGACTCCCGTCAAACAGCTATCGAAAGGAGGCGATTATACGAGCGCAATAAGGCTGCCGCTGTGGTATCGGCGCGGCCAGTTCAGCGCAGCGCCGATGCGAAACGCTCGCGGTAATCGAGGGGCAACACGCCGAAACTGCGCACGAAGGCGCGCCGCAAGTTCTGCTCGCTGCCGAAGCCGCAATCGAGCGCGATCCGCTTCAACGGACGGCGCGATTCGGCCAGCGCGCGCGACGCCGCCTCCAGCCGCATCGCCGATACCGTCTTCGCCGGCGTGCGTCCCACTTCGTCGACGTAGCGGCGCGCGAAGTTACGCGGACTCATGCGCGCCTCTTCGGCGAGCCGCTCGACGGACAGATCGCCGTTCAGGTTCGACGCCATCCAGCCGTGCAGGCCGTCGAACGCGCCGCCCGCCGAGGTCTGCGCGGCAAGCGCCGCGCTGAACTGCGACTGGCCGCCCGGACGTTTGACGAACACGACCAGCCGCCGCGCCACCTGCATCGCCACGGCATGCCCGTAGTCTTCCTGGATCAGCGCGAGCGCAAGGTCGATAC
>NZ_CYGX02000224.1 GCF_900019265.1 Paraburkholderia ribeironis | reverse complement strand
CGATCGTCAATGCGCTCGGGCAGGTTCGCCAACTGGTCACACCAGGAATGGGCAATGCCGGTGACAAGCGCCGCTACCTCGTAGTCGCCCCGCAAGGGTCGGGCAAGCTTGGTGCACCCGTACAGGTGCAGTCGCCGTGATGTTCTATGAGGTCGGCGAGCCGACACGGTCACGGGATCGAATCATTTGTATGGGACCGTTTGGGGATCGGTAGCAGTCGTTGCGCGTACGGCCGGCGACCACGAATCGCCTCGGTCCCGCGCGCCATTGCTCAACGTCGTCGCGAGCGTCACTCGATCGAGCCCGCCTTCCCACGCCGATACCAGGATCGTCGCCACGCCATTGCCCACGATGTTGGTCAACGCCCTGCATTCGGACATGAAGCGATCGATGACGAGAATCAACACCATCGCGCTGACCGGCACGGTCGGCACAACGGGCAGGCTCGCAGCGAGCGAGGAGCCAGTGCCCGTCACGCCCGTCGATCCCTTCGGGGTCAGCATTGTGACGAGCTGCAGCG
>NZ_CYGX02000225.1 GCF_900019265.1 Paraburkholderia ribeironis | reverse complement strand
CGCTCGTTCAAGCTGTACGGCTGGTGCTCGCTGATCCGCGGCGTGGAATCGGGTGGCACGGTCGAAAACCTGCCCTGCCACACGTTCCCGACGGACGATGGCGGCGTCGACATGAAGTGTCCGACCGAAATCGCCATCTCGGATCGCCGCGAGGCGGAGCTGTCGAAGAACGGTTTCATCCCGCTCATTCACCGCAAGAACACCGACCACGCGACCTTCATCGGTGCGCAGTCGATGCAGAAGCCGGCCGAGTACCACGATGCTGACGCAACCGCTAACGCGAACCTGTCCGCGCGCCTGCCGTACCTGTTCGCCTGCTCGCGTTTCGCGCATTACTTGAAGTGCATCGTGCGAGACAAGATCGGTGCGTTCAAGGAGCGTGAGGACATGCAGCGCTGGCTCAACGAATGGATCATGAACTACGTTGACGCCGACCCGGCCAACTCGTCGCAGGAAACCAAGGCCCGTCGTCCGCTCGCCGCAGCCGAGGTGCTCGTCGAGGAAGTGGAAGGCAACCCTGGCTACTACCAGGCGAAGTTCTTCCTGCGTCCGCACTTCCAGCTCGAAGGCCTGACC
>NZ_CYGX02000226.1 GCF_900019265.1 Paraburkholderia ribeironis | reverse complement strand
GCGGCTCGCTGCGCATTCCCGCCGCGCTGTGCGGACTCACCGGCTTCAAGCCGACGGCCGACCGCGTGCCCAAACAGGGCGGCGTACCGCTCTCGCCGACACTTGATGCATTCGGCGCGATCGGCGCGACAGTCGCGTGCTGCGCACTGGTCGACCGGATCCTCGCCGGGCTGGAGCCCGTCATTCCGGCTGCGCGGCCGCTCGAGGGCGCGCGGCTCGGCGTGCTGAACCATTACGTGACGGACGGCATCGAGCCGGAAGTCGCCGAGGCTTATGACGCCGCGCTCAAGCATCTGGAGGCGGCGGGCGCGATCGTCAGCGACGTGCGTTTTGCGCCGCTCGACCGGCTTGCCGAAATCAACCGCTTCGGCTTTTCGCCCATCGAAGCCTACGCGTGGCACCGGCCGCTGCTCGACGCGCACCGGGACGCCTACGATCCGCGCGTGTTGACGCGCATCCTCAAAGGCCAGCCGGCGACGGCCGCCGACTATCTCGACCTGCT
>NZ_CYGX02000227.1 GCF_900019265.1 Paraburkholderia ribeironis | reverse complement strand
GACCCCATGTTCGGCAGCCTGCCCGAGTTTGAGCAATTGGTGATCCACGCCCATCATCTCGGTCTCAAGGTACTGCTCGACTTCGTACCGAATCATTCGTCGAACCAGCATCCGTGGTTCGAGGAAAGCCGCAAATCGCGGGACAATCCGAAGCGTGACTGGTATCTGTGGCGCGACCCTGCACCCGATGGCGGCCCGCCGAACAACTGGTTGAGCCGCATGGGCGGCTCCGCCTGGGAGTGGGATGAGCCTACCGGGCAGTACTACTATCACGCGTTCCTGCCGGAGCAGCCTGATCTGAATTGGCGCAATCAGGATGTGCGCCGCGCGATGGACGGCGTGTTGCGATTCTGGCTGGGTCGCGGCGTCGATGGATTTCGCGTGGACGTGTTGTGGCTGCTGATCAAGGATGCGCAGTTTCGTGATAATCCGCTGAACGACGAATATCGGGCGGGCGAACCGGAACATCATCGGCTATTGCAGATGTACACCGAAGATCAGCCGGAAGTCCATGACATTGTGCGCTCGATGCGAGCC
>NZ_CYGX02000228.1 GCF_900019265.1 Paraburkholderia ribeironis | reverse complement strand
AGGGGCTAATCATCGAAACATCCGGCCATTCCGGCCAGGTAATAAAGTGTCTTTGTCCGCTGGTGACGACCGGTGATCAGATCGAGGAAGCAATGCAGATACTGAGACGCAGCATCGATAACGTGCTCGGATAGGTGTTCGTTCTTGCGCGGCCGCTGGTTTGAAAATGTATGAGTATGGGCAGTGTTCGAGCGCGGAATCTCGATCGATCAGTTCGCAAAACGGAACCCTGTAATGTGGGCAGCTAACCCACGGGTATCAGCCGTCCACCGTCGACGTTACAGGCTGCGCCGCCCCCCAGCTGATGGTTTCCGCTTCTGCAATCGAAACACGCGTTTTGCAACATCTACGCCGACCGCGGCAAGCTTCATCGGGGGTTCTCCCTCTCGAGTCATACGTTTCGAGACTGTACTTTGGCACATTCCGATGCCGTCGGTAGTGAGAACCCGTTCCTATCTTTGCCCCCTGTCCGATCTATGCCATCCTTCCACCTTGCGGGGGCGATTCCATTTCAAG